>JAFWAX010000065.1 GCA_017507385.1 Bacteroidaceae bacterium
CAAAACAATCTACGGTGTTTATTTTCTCATCCACCAAGCGGATTTTTCAGCGGACAGCCGTTAACACTCGTTCAAAGGGGGCTTGTCAAGCGGTAAATTCCGCAAATATGGGGGTAAAAATAGGTTTAGCGGACAGTAATATAAGGAATTACAATCATCGGTTATATGGCATTCAGCGGGTGCTCTAATATCAAAAAGATTGTGTGCAATGCCACTACATCTCCGTCTTGTACGAGACGGACATTTGGTAGCGTCTCCAAAGATGGGTGCGTCCTGCTGGTGCCAGAGGGAACAGAAACTCTTTATAAAGAAGCAACGGAATGGAAAGATTTCCTCTTGATTGAGAACATCCCTTCTGCTATCGAACAAGTAGCAAGCCCATCAGACAGCACGGGCGACATCTACGACCTGAACGGAAGGCTGGTGAGGACACAGGCTGAAGGCGTGGATGGCTTGATGCCGGGCATCTACATCAAGAACGGGAATAAGTTTGTTGTGAAGTAATTGCCTGCGCCCATCGGGGCGCTCATCTAAAGAAAGACATGGGAGAACAGTTCATCTGTTTCTCCCATGTCTCTTTGTTTGTATCAGCATGAATAAAGCCTTGTTGATGTGTGGCTCTTCCTTGTCATTTGACCTTCTCAAGAAAATCTCGCAGCTGCTGGTCCTCCACGTCTCCCATCTGGAACTCTTTTTCAGCATCGTCACGAACCATCTTCAGCCATAGCGCATACGCCTCCTCGGCTTCGCGCATCCAATGGTCGTGGTCGATGAAGAGGTTGTTGCCGCAGCTCTGCATGACAAAGTTGGCGTATGATTGCTCGTTCTGCTTGTAGTTCAGATGAATCTGCCTGAGTATCTCTTTCAGCTCGTCCAAGGTGCTGATGTTCCCGTTCCTCACGTCCTTCACAACGCTGTCAATCTCGCTTTTGGGTGCCAGCATGCCCATCATGTCTATCCAGCGGCATCCGTTGGCATCGTTTGTCACAGCCGTGTTGGTCTGAAAGCAATGGTGCAGGAAAAGCTTTAGGGCGAGTTCGTAGTATTGGATGCCTTTGAGGAGTGAGGCGCGTTTGATTTTGCAGCCTTGGTATTCGTATATGTCTGTGTCGGCAGGGTGGCTTTTCTGCAAGTTGTTCAGGATGTCTTCCCCTTCTATGACTGATTGGATGATGTATGGGTTGGGGAAGGCGAAGTTGATGATGTCCTCTCTCGATTCCAATGGACGCACATCCCTTTTGGGCCATTTGTTGATGTCACGCCATGTGCCGACAGTCCTGAGGTTGACTCCAGGCACAAGCCATGTGTCGTGCCCGTCGGCGATGATGTAGCTGAAAGGCAGCTTGTGCACGGTGGGATGATTCTGCACCTTGCCCATCACCATGGAGAAGCTTCCGATGTGTGCGGGCCACAGGATGTGGCTTCCGCTTGCTGTCTTGCTGCCGCGGTCAAGTGTGCCCCAGTGGATGGGTCCCATCTTGTAGGCGTGGTTGCTCTGGTTGGTGCCTGAGCCTGCATTGTAGAAAGAAAAAGCGCCTCCGATGAGCAGCGTGCTCTTGTGGTGGCTGGTTGAGAATGGACCGCACAACGCAGCGCAAGACTCTCCGTTGTCCATGTAGCTGTTGGCAAAGAAGAGGCTGCTCTCTGCCGAGAACCCTTTGCCTATATGCACGGATTCGCCGACAAAGCAGTTGTATATCTTTGCGCCGTCAAGAACGCTTGCCCCGGCTGCCACCACGCTGTCTTCAATGACAACGTCTGCTCCTATCAGCGTTCCTGCATCATCTGAGCTCAGTATGGTGCAGTTGTTCAGCCTGCTGCTGCCTTGCACCTCGCATCCGTCTCCGATGCAGGCATTGCTCATTTCCTTCACGCCGACAATGCGTGCATTGCTGCCAATGAATGCTGTCCTGTTTGTGCAAGCGGCTGCCTGTTCCTTCACCAACGTGCGTATGCAGTCGAAGTTTATCATTAGCCACGCCAGCTGTGCCGTCAGCCCTTCGGCTATCACGACGTTGCCGTCGCCCCCTTCGTTCAGCACGGAGATGGTGTTGCCGTTGCCGAAGGTGCTGCCCTCCTGACTTGTCATCACGCCTACATTGGCTATGTAGCAGCGGTCGCCAATCTGATAGTTAGAGATATAGCCTCGCACGTTTTCTATCAGGCAGTCGTCGCCAACAGTCACATTCCTGAGCACTGCATTCCGCAGGCAGCACCTGCGGCGAAAGCCTTCTTCCATCTCCACTGAGCCGTTCAGGCTGCCTACTTCCACATGGCCATACAGCAGCACATTCTCCATCTGTGATGGGGCAAACCCTTCCTCTACCAGAATGTCAGACCAGTCTTCAGCCCGGCATCCACGCTCCTCCAGTTGAGCGATTTCATTTACAGTCAGTTCTCTCATGCTATCCTTCTGGCTAAGTGATGCGCTGTCCGCGTTGGCTGTCTCCTCAGGTTCTCACAGGCGCATCTATGTTAAACATTACTCAATTTCTCCGTTTTCGTCGTAGTTTGTATAAAGGAAATCGTTGTAAGGGTATTTCTGTACATGCATCTCTCTTATCTTTCCATACAGCACTTCCTTCATCTCTTCGATGTTTTCCTTCCTGACAGCCGAGATGAACAGGCAGTTGTCGTTCAGCTTGGCCATCCATGTCCTCATCAGCTCGTCAAGCGGTATGTTCTCTTTCGTGCGTGGGGTGAGGTCGTCCTGTTCTTTCTCCACCCAGGTGTAGGCGTCAATCTTGTTGAAGATAATCATCTGTGGCTTGTCGGCGCACCCCAGTTCTCCAAGCGTCTTCTCTACCACTTGTATCTGCTCTTCAAAGTCGGGATGGCTGATGTCTACGATGTGCAGCAGAAGGTCTGCTTCTCTCACCTCGTCCAGAGTGCTCTTGAACGATTCTACCAAGTCTGTAGGCAGCTTCCTGATGAATCCAACCGTGTCGGACAGCAGGAATGGCAGGTTCTCGATAATCACTTTCCTGACCGTTGTGTCCAGCGTGGCAAACAGCTTGTTCTCTGCAAAAATCTCGCTTTTGGCCAGCAGATTCATCAGGGTTGATTTTCCTACATTTGTATAGCCCACCAGTGCCACACGGATAAGTCGTCCGCGATTCTTCCGCTGCGTTGTTTTCTGCTGGTCTATCTCCACCAGCCTCTGCTTCAGCAGCGAAATGCGGTGCCGAATGATGCGCTGGTCCATCTCCAGCTGTGTTTCGCCGGGTCCTCTCAGTCCTACGCTACCGCCTCGCTGGCGTTCCAAGTGAGTCCACAGCCTTGTCAGTCGGGGAAGCATATATCTGTACTGTGCCAGCTCCACCTGCGTCTTTGCTGCAGCGGTTTGCGCTCTCATGGCGAAGATGTCGAGAATCAGGCTTGTTCTGTCCAGAATCTTCACTTGCAGCACCTGCTCAATGTTTCTTATCTGTTTGGCTGACAGTTCATCGTCGAAAATCACCATTCCTACAGGCTGCGGCACATTCTCCTGTTCTGCCATCTGGTTTTTCAGCAGCTTCTCCAGTTTTCGCTGCCGCTTGCTCTTGCGCTCGCCTCCTTCGCCTTCCTCTGTATAGTCATCGCCATGACGTGCTTTCGTGCCCGTCACAATGCTTGCCTCGTAGGGGCGGCCCAGTGCCATCTGTTCCTCCCAATAGGCATCGACTTCGTCCTGCTTCTCCTTGATGAACTGTGCAATCTCCTCCAGCTTACCCGTTCCCATATATGTCACGCTGCTCGGGCCGTTCACTTTCTGAGTGTATCGGCGAATGACCTTTGCTCCTGCAGTCTCTGCCAGAAATTCCAGTTCGTTCAGGTATTCCGTTGTTTTCCGTTCGTTCTGTTGAGGCGTGATGAGACCCACAATGATAGCAGTCTCCACTTTCGCCTCCGAAATAACAAATTCTTTCATTCTGATAACTGATAAATCAACAATTTTTACAGCTACAAAGATAGTACAAACCGAAGACAGAACAAAATAAACGCGTTTATTTTTTCTGTTGAGGTGCCGTCTATCTTATTTAAAGTAGCGCAAAAAAGTATTCTTTCTTGTCTTCTTGCCAAATAATCGTTAACTTTGCAAAAAAACAAATATGTGTACCAATTACCATCGCTGATGCCTGTGTCCATTTCTTCGCAGCTCCGCCTCTGCTGGTGATGGCGCGTGCCGACCATCCGAATGTGGCCCCGAGCCATGCCCGAAAATCCAACAGCACAACATCCGTCCTCTAACTCCCCTCTAACTCCTTCTAACTTCCTTTAACTCCTTTCAAAATAACTACTTACCTCCTTGACTACAAAGATTTTGAACAGCTTGCAAAACCTTAAATGCTTAATATGAACAAGAGTATTTTATCAATCGTTTTAGCTACATGCCTGACTATGACAAATCAAGCAGAATCCCAAGAAACTCAAATATTTATAGGCAGGCAAATGCCGACAATTAACGAACGCACCTTCACTCCGGAAGCTTTATGGGCTATGGGAAGAATTGGAGGGTATGACGTTGCTCCAGATGCTAAAAGCGTTGCTTACAACGTTAGTTATTATAGTGTGGAACAGAACAAGAGCCACACTGTGATATATACGGTCAACGCAGATGGAACAGGTGAAAAACTCCTGACAATGTCAGAAGGAAGTGAACTGGCACCTAAGTATATTGCAGGTGGGAAACTCATTGCATATCTCGCAGCTGACGCTAATGGAACGATGCAGATATGGACCATGAATACAGATGGAACTGCACGTAAGCAGATTTCAAACTTGTCTAAAGATGTCGATGATTTCCAATTCTCCCCTGACGGAACCAAGGTTCTTGTCATTCATTCCGTGAAGTATGGCAAACGTGCATCAGACATGCATCCGGATCTCACTAAAACAACAGGACGTATACTCAATGACGCAATGTATCGCCATTGGGACGAATGGGTGGAAAGCATCCCGCAGCCTTTCATATATAGATACAACGGAACAGAACTTTCAACAGACCCGGTACGTTTACTCGGAGATGAACCTTACGAATGTCCTATGAAACCATTCGGAGGCATAGAGCAACTTGCTTGGAGCCCAGATTCCAAGCAAATAGCATATACATGCCGTAAAAAAACAGGCATAGACTATGCTGTCAGCACAGATTCCGACATTTTCCTCTACGATATCGAGAGCGGCAAAACCACGAATCTCTGCAAGCCCGCAGATTATGTTGCACCAAAGGTCGATTACACACGTTCGCTCAAAAATCAGGAAGTTAATGCGCCAATTGTAGAGGGAAAAGACTTCAACCTCGGCTATGACACCAATCCGAGATTCTCGCCAGATGGGAAATATATAGCATGGCAGAGCATGGAACGCGATGGATATGAAAGCGACCGCAACAGGCTTTGTGTTTATGAAATAGCAACAGGAAACAAGACGTATGTGACAGAATTGTTCCGTAGCGGTGTTGATGCATTCTGCTGGGCAGAAACATCAAAGGACCTATTCTTTGTCGGTACTTGGTTGGGCTGCACACACGTCTATAAAACCAATCTCAATGGCGAAATCAAGAAAATCACTGATGGGCAGTACGATTATACATCTGTGTCTCTGTGTGGCAAAAACCTTCTCTGTGGACGCCAGTCCATGTGCGAAGCAAAGGAGCTATATCTTGTAAACCCGAACTTAACCTCAGAAGGCAAGAAAGTCAACATATACAAAGCGAAAGCGCCAAAGAAAGTTGAGCGCCTTGGGGACAAGAGCACATGGAACTTTGAAGATGTCAGCGTCAAGAACGAATTGGTGACAAAAAATGTAACACAACTCACAAAAGAGAACCAATATTTCCGCGACAACATTGATTGGGGAACAGTGGAACCATTCATTACTACTACTGTAGATGGAAAGAAACTCCACAGCTGGGTAGTATTTCCTCCAAACTATGACCCAAACAAAAAGTACCCAGCTCTGCTCTTCTGCCAAGGCGGACCTCAGAGTCCGGTGAGCCAGTTCTGGAGCTACCGTTGGAACTTCATGGCCATGGCCTCGCAAGGTTACATTGTGGTCGCTCCTAATCGCCGAGGTTTGCCTGGTTTCGGCATGGAATGGCTGGAGGAAATCAGCACCAATTACGGCGGGCACTGTATGGACGACTACAAGAGTGCCATCGATGCCGCCGTTAAGCACTATCCTTCTATCGACAAGAATCGCCTCGGATGTGTAGGCGCAAGTTTTGGAGGCTTTAGTGTATATTGGCTTGCCGGCAACCATGACAAGCGTTTCAAATGCTTCATTGCCCATGACGGCATTTTCAACCTTGAGCAGCAATATCTTGAGACAGAAGAAATGTGGTTCGCAAATTGGGATTTAGGTGGTGCGCCTTGGCATCAGGACGACCCTGCAATCAAACGCACCTACGACAACTCCCCACATAAGTTCGTCGACAAGTGGGATGCGCCAATCCTCTGCATCCAAGGTGAAAAGGATTATCGCATTGTGACATCCCAGGCCATGGCGGCATACAACGCCGCTCTATACAGAGGAATACCAGCCGAATTTCTTGTGTTCTCAGATGAGAACCACTGGGTATTGAAACCACAAAACGGAATGCTTTGGCAACGCACATTCTTCAACTGGCTTGACAGATGGCTGAAATAAACTTATAGAGATTTATAAGTTATAAAGTAAGGGGAAGAGCAGATGCCGCAAGGCATCCCAGTACCTCTTTGGAGGTACTCGAGTACCGCCTAGGAGGTATTGCAGTACCTCTTCGGAGGTACTGGGTATTTCTTTATTCGTTTGTTCGGACACATCGCATAATTGCATGGCAGAAATTTAGTTTACCGCGCTAAATTTCTACTGAGCCATGATGGCTCTCAATTTTTAATGGGCATGGAAAAGTGTGTTGATGCTGCCGCTAGGGCATATCTTTTGATTATTCAACCTTTGACCAAGATGTAGCGGACATATCACATTCTGGTATAATTACCTGTCCAATGGAATCAATAATCATCCACTTACCATTTTGTTTAACTTTTGCCAAACCTTCGAAAAAGTAGTTAGCATCATCATAAACACAGGGAATAGCAATCTCCCCCTTTGTATTTACATATCCCCATTTGTCATTTTGTTTAACCATAGTCAAACCTTCAGAAAAGCTAAATGCACCATCATAAACACAAGGAATAACAATCTCTCCTTTTGTATTTATAAACCCCCACTTGCCATTTTGTTTAACCGCAGCCCAACCTTCGGAAAAGCTAAATGCACCATCATAAACACATGGAATAACCACTTCCCCTTTTGAATTTATAAATCCCCATTTGCCATTTTGTTTAACTTTTGCCCAGCCTTCGGAAAAGCTAAATGCAGCATCATAAACACATGGAACAACCATTTCCCCTCGTGAATTTACAAATCCCTGCTTGCCATTTTGTCCAACCGAAGCCCAACCTTCGAAAAAGCTATACATACTATCATAAACACATGGAACAACAATCTCCCCCTTTGTGTTTACAAATCCCCACTTGCCATTTTGTTTAACCATAGCAAAACCTTCAGAAAAGCCGCTCAGAAATCCCATGTAATCATAAACACATGAAATAACCAATTCCCCTTTTGTGTTTATAAATCCACACTTGTCATTTTGTACAACCGCAGCCAAACCTTCGGAAAAGCTAATTGCAGCATCATAAACACATGGAATAACCACTTTCCCTTTTGAATTTATAAATCCCCACTTGCCATTTTGTTTAATTCTTGCCAAACCTTCGGAAAAGCTATACACATCACCATCATCATAAACACATGGAATAACAATCTCCCCCTTTGTGTTTACAAATCCCCACTTACCATTTTGTTTAACTTTTGCCAAGCCATTTGAGAAACTCGAAACGCCATCAAATTGTTTGTCAATGATGATATTCCCTTTGCTATCTGTAAAATACCCTACACGATTACCTGTATTCACAGCAATAATCACTTCGTCCTTTTTTGATGAACAGCCACAAAAATAAAGTATCATCAAATACAACACTATTCTTGCCATTGTTTTCATATACCTGATTTATATTAACGTGAGTTAGATGAATTTAATTGTCTGTAAATTGTGTGGGTGGTGATATTTGTTGTAACTTTATATTGATCAAATACAAAGATTTACAATCGATCATCGCTATGCTTGCCGAGGACAAAGTTACTGAATTGTTCTGTATGGCAGATGATTTAGCTTCGCTGATTTCCAATTCTGCAAGTTTTTTGATAAAATGGCGGAAAAATATACGCTGAAAAGTGAAAAACAAGCGCATTTACCATCGTGTTTCCACCATGTCAGAGGCTTCTTCGTTGTTTCTATTTGCATTGTTTGAGTTCTTCTTTGAGTTGTCCACGCGGTATGCCGAGTTGGATGGCGCGTTCAAAATCCTGCTTGGCCAGCCGTTTGTTGTCTTGGCTGAGGTGGAGGTATGCTCGTGTGAGGAGCATGTTGGTGTTGTCGGGTTCGAGGGATATGGCTTTGTCAAGATCTATGATGGCAAGTTCAGGCATCTGTTCTTCTGCTTCTATTTCTGCTCGCACGGAATATATCTCTGCTTTTTCGGGGTGCTTGTCTATGAGCAGGGTGAGGCGGCGAATGGCCTCTTGCGGCTTCTGGGTGTGCTGGAGGAGGATGGCCATGCCTAATTGTGCGGCATAGTGATTGGGATCGAGGTGGAGTATGCGCTCATAATCAGCTTGTGCACTGTGGTAGTCTCGTCGTTGTTGGTAGATGTAGGCCCGCTGAAGGAGTGCGTCGATGTTTTTGGAGTCGAGGTCGATAATTTTTGTGTAATCGAGTAGTGCCTTGCCATGATTGCCGAGTGCAAGGTACAGGTTGGCACGCGCCTGCAAGATTGGAATGTTGAGGGGAACAATGCCGAGTGCGAGGTCATAGCTTTCAAGTGCTTTCATCCGCTCTCCCTTTGCAAGGAGAATATGAGCAATGTTTGTGTGGATGAGTGCATTGCGAATGTTGTTCGGTGAGTGTTTGAGTGCCTGTTGAAAGTGGCTGATGGCTTGGTCGTACTGCTTAGCATGTGCAGCAGTAAGGCCTTGTTCAAAGTATTCTTCGTAGCTCTGGGCATAAGTCGTGAAGAACGAAGAACATAAGATGAGAAAGAAAATAATTCTATAGTTCCTCGTTCTAATATGCCGCACGGTATTTGTCTTCTTTTTCATCTTCAAGCATGGAAAGGTAGGAATTGTAACGGCTTTCGGCTATGTCGTGTCGTTCAACAGCTTCGCGTACAGCGCAATGAGGCTCGTGGGTGTGGGTGCAATTGTTGAAGCGGCAATCTGAGGAAAATTCAAAAATCTCTTTGAAATAGTGCCCAACTTCTTCGCGCTTCATGTCAAAAGTGCCGAATCCTTTGATGCCGGGGGTATCGATGATGTAGCCGCCTTTATTGTCCACCTCGAACATTTCGGAGAATGTAGTGGTATGCTTGCCTGTTTCGTAAGCATCGCTGATTTCGTTGGTGCGGAGATTGAGGTGGGGGAACAGGGCATTGATGAGGGTGGATTTCCCTACGCCGCTGTTGCCTGAAAGAAGAGTGATTTTCCCACTCAATTCTGTACGCAAATCCTCGACTCCTTCTCCTGTTGTAGCAGAGATGCGTCGGCAGGGATAGCCTACAGTTTCATAAAGATTGACAACCCCGTCGAGATACTCCTTCCATTCATCGTTGATGATGTCTATCTTGTTGAAGACCAGTATGACAGGTATGCGATAGGCTTCGGCGCTTGCTAAAAAACGGTCGATGAATTGAAGAGGGGTTTCTGGCTGCTTGATGGTGACGATGAGGAAACAGGCGTCAATGTTGGCGGCAATGATGTGTGACTGCTTGGAGAGGTTCGTCGATTTGCGGATGATGTAGTTCTTGCGGTCGTCAAGTTCTGTAATCAGCCCTTGCTTTGCCTGTTCAAGTTCTCCATCCACTTCTTGTGGAACAAAAACCACTCTGTCGCCAATAGCTACAGGATTGGTGGTGCGTATGCCACGAATACGGAAGTTGCCTTTGACCTTGCAATCAAAGACTTCTCCCGTATCGGACTTAACGGTATAGCTATAGCCTGTGTTTCGTATGACAAGTCCGTGCATTAGACTGTCATGATTTCTTTGTTCTTAGCGTCAAGCATCTCATCAATCTTCTTGATGTACTTGTCGTGAACCTTCTGCACCTTCTCTTCGTAGTCTTTCTCTACGTCTTCCGGTGTGCCGTTCTTGACAGATTTCTTGAGTTTGTCGATGGCGTCACGTCGTGCGTTGCGTACGCTCACCTTTGCGGTCTCAGCCTCTTTGGAGCACTGCTTGGTGAGGTCGCGGCGGCGTTCCTCTGTGAGTGGGGGGATGCCGAGGCGGATGATTTCGCCGTTGTTCTCGGGCATGATGCCTACAGAAGAGTCGATGATGGCTTTCTCGATGACGCGGAGCATGGACTTTTCCCAAGGCTTGATGGTGATGGAACGTGCATCGGGGGTGTTGAGCGATGCTACATTGCTGAGCGGAACCATGCTGCCGTAAGAATCTACGCGGATTTCATCAAGGATATGTACGTTGGCACGGCCTGCACGGATGCGGCTGAGTGCTTCTTCGAGGTGGAGAGCTGCGAATTCCATCTTTTCTTCAGCGTCTTCCAGATACTTTTTTACGTCTTCCATATGTTTGTGGTTTTTAGGGTTTACAGCTGTTTTGTTTTAACGGCTTTGATTTGCTCGTGGCTGTAAAACCGAAAGTTAAAATTCAATTTTCATTTGCGGCTCATCTGCAACTTTTCCTTGGTTGAAGGTGAAGTGCCCGCGCTTTACCTTGCCGTTTTTCTTGTCTAACGCATATTGATAGGGCGATAAGGGCTTTTTGCTTTCGCGGCGCAGAAACCAGTAGATTTCTTTCCAAGTTTCAGCATAGGGATGCCGCTCGCCGAAGAGCTGCGGCTCCATATTGCAGATGTTGCGGACGATGTCGCTGATGCGCAGGCCGTTGGTACCTGCCTCGGTGAGGAGTTTCTGTAAGTTGGGCTCAAACCAGCGCATCGTTTTTTGCTTGTATGTTTAGTTTAGTATGGTGCAACCTTCGCAGGGCTTCAGCTGCTTGAAGAAGTCGTTGCCCTTGTCATCAACGAGAATGAAGGCTGGGAAGTCTTCTACTTCAATCTTCCAGATGGCTTCCATGCCAAGCTCTGGGTATTCTACGCATTCGATGCTCTTGATGTTGTTCTGCGCGAGGATGGCTGCAGGTCCGCCAATAGAGCCGAGGTAGAAGCCTTTGTGGTCCTTGCATGCATTGGTTACGTCGATGGAACGGTTGCCCTTGGCAAGCATGATGCGTGAGCCGCCATGATCCTGGAACTCGTAAACGTATGGGTCCATTCGGCCAGCGGTAGTTGGGCCCATGGAACCGCATGCCATGCCTGCCGGAGTCTTGGCTGGACCGGCGTAGTAGATAGGGTGATTCTTCAGGTATTCAGGCATAGGCTCTCCTGCATCCAGACGTGCCTTGATTTTAGCATGCGCAATGTCGCGTCCTACGATGATGGTTCCGTTGAGCGAAAGGCGTGTGCTGACAGGATACTGTGAGAGCTGCTGGCAAACTTCGTCCATCGGACGGTTGAGGTCAACCTTCACCACGTCGCCTTCGCCTGCGTTGCGCAGTTCTTCGGGGATGAGTTCGTAAGGTTTATCGTCCATCTTCTCAATCCAGATACCGTCTTTGTTGATTTTTGCCTTGATGTTGCGGTCTGCTGAGCAAGATACTCCGAGTCCGATAGGGCATGATGCGCCGTGGCGTGGCAGGCGGATGACACGCACGTCGTGTGCCATGTACTTTCCGCCGAACTGTGCACCGAGACCAATCTTGTATGCCTCCTGAAGGAGCTGCTTCTCAAGCTCGATGTCGCGGAATGCACGGCCTGTCTCGTCGCCTGTTGTTGGCAGTGAGTCGTAGTAGTGTGTGGAAGCGAGCTTCACCGTGAGCAGGTTCTTCTCCGCTGATGTGCCGCCAATGACAATGGCGATGTGGTAAGGAGGGCATGCGGCAGTTCCAAGGCTCTTCATCTTTTCCACGAGGAACGGGATGAGTGTGCCAGGGTTTTGAATGCGTGCCTTCGTCTCTTGATAGAGATATGTCTTGTTGGCAGAGCCGCCTCCCTTCGTTACCATAAGGAATTTGTACTCCATGCCTTCTGTTGCTTCGATGTCGATTTGTGCAGGGAGGTTGCACTTGGTGTTCACCTCGTTGTACATGTCGAGTGGGGCATTCTGAGAGTAGCGCAGGTTCTCTTCTGTATAAGTCTTGTAAACACCCTTTGAAAGTGCTTCTTCATCGCAGAATCCTGTCCAGACGTGCTGTCCTTTCTCGCCATGAATGATGGCTGTACCTGTGTCCTGGCAGAGAGGAAGCTGTCCTTTTGCGGAAACCTCTGCATTGCGCAGGAAAGTGAGCGCCACGTACTTGTCATTGTCAGAAGCCTCTGGGTCGCGGAGGATTTTAGCCACTTGCAGATTGTGGCTGCGGCGGAGCAGGAAGCTCACATCGCGGAAGGCTGCGTTGGCCATCTGGGTGAGTGCTTCAGGTGTCACCTTGAGGATTGGATTCCCTTCAAATTCGCTGACGCTGACGCCTTCTTTGGTCAGCAAGTAATATTCTGTATCGTCCTTGCCCATCTGGAACATAGGAGCGTACTTGAATTCTGGTATTTGAGCCATAATGAAATGATTGTTTGTTTTTGTTTAGTATTTGGTACAAAGATACACTAAATAAACGAAATCTCCGACTTTTTTATGTTGTTTTTTTCTGAAAAAGAAAAATGAAGGGCGAAAAGCTGCGTGGTTATCGCTTTTTCTTTGTGAGATAGCCAATGCACTCTTTGAGAATCTTGGCCCCGAAGAGCCTCAGGATGCCGAGATAGATGGGGATGGCAATCAGGATGCGGCTGATTAGCAGCAGTGGCGCGCTGTCTATCCAGCTGGTGGCGAAGTAGGTGACAACCATGGTGGTGGCGGCGATGACGAGGAAGGGGAGCATGTCCTTGAGCGCGGAGAAGAAGGGATAGCGTATCTCTTGATGGAGGAAGATGTGCCAGATGCCGACCCAGAGGATGACGATGGCGCTGTATGCGATGACCATGTGCGTGGTGGAGCCGCCAAAAGCATAGACGACAAGGATGGTTCCGAGAATGGAGCAGCCTTGGGCAATGATGTTCCACATATAGACGTCGGACTTGCCTCGTGAGATGATGAGATTGAAATAGAGGGTGGCTATGGGCAGGAACGCGCCGCCAATGCAGAGAATCTGCATGAGATGAGCGGAAGGGAGCCACTTCTCTTTGATGAGCGTGACAATAAACTCGGGAGCCACCAGCGATAGTCCGAACATGACGGGGAAGGCGATGAAACTGGTGAAGCGGAGCATCTTGGAGAAGGCGCGTCGAAGCCGCTCAGGGTCGTCTCCCACTTCGACGAAGGTGGGTTGCGCCACGCCTTGCACCATGCCGGTGATGGTAGAGGCTCCCATCGTGTTCCACTTGTTGGCCTGTGTGTAAGTGCCCACTTCCACTTTTGTGTATATTTTGCCAAGTACCAAAGAGAAGATGTTGTTGTTTACTTGGTTGAAGATGTTGGTGATGAGCATCTTGGATGAGAAGCCGAACATCTCGCGGATGGGCTGCATGCTGAAGTGGAATGTGGGTTTCCATTTGGCGAAGTACCAGCTGAGGATGCTGACCATGAGGTTGAAGGTGATGGTCTGTGTGGCAAGTCCCCAGTATGCCATGTCGTTGTACACCATGATGATGCCGACCGTGCCTGATGTGAGCAGGGAGACGACAGACATGATGGCGAGTTCCCTTTGCTTGATTTGGCGGAAAAGGATGGCGCGAGGCACGATGTTGAATGATGCAATGAGAAATCCGATGAAGTAGTAGCGGGACAGATCTGTCAGGATGGGTTCCTCGAAGAAAGCTGCGAGGAGCGGTGCGCAGAAAAAGAACAAACAGTAAAGGCAGGAGCTGATGCCGATGTTGAACCAAAAGACGGAGTTATAGTCGGTATGTGTGGCATCGCGCTTGTTGGTTAAAGCGGTGACAAATCCGCTGTCTTGCAATGAGTTGGCGATGAGCGTGAAGATGGTGAGCATGCCGATAAGACCATAGTCTCCTTGGGTGAGCTCGCGTGCCAAGACGATGCCGAATACAGCATTAAGCATCTGCATGGCGCCATTGTTCAAGGCTCCCCAGAAGAAGCCTTTGGCTGTTTTCTCTTTGAGATTAGTTGTAGGCATTGACGATTTGTCCGTTGTAGTTGATGCGGTATCGGTAAAGTCCGCGCTTGTTGGTTAATTGAGCGTCTGCTGGTATCTTGTAGATGGCTCCGTAGTTGTTCATATCGTATACGACTTGGCACTTGGCGCATTTGGCATAGCCGTCGCTGTCAAGCGTGAGCCGTCGGGCCGCACGGTCGCAGATGGGGCAGGCGAGGTCGTAGCAGAGCGACTCGCCATAGTGGTTTGTGCCTACGATGAGGCCGCCCAGCCCGAGGCCGAAGTCTTTGCTTAGAGCATCGACGGTGTAGTCGTTGGAGCTGGAGCTGTTGGTGATGGAGAATTTGGTGACTCCGTTCACTACGCGCTTTCTGATGCTGGCAAACTGTCCGTAGTTGCCCATCACGTTGAACAGCTCTGCGTATTGGTGTACGTCAAAACGGCAGAAGACGTATTCTCTCTTGGAGAACGTGGGAGTGGCTTCGTCATCGGTGCATGCGGCAAGCACTGAGGTCAGAATGGCAATAGTGCTGATAATGGTTAGAATCTTTTTCATCAGAAGTACAAGTTGGGGTTGTTAATGATGCTGTCGATTCTCTCTAATTCTTCCTCGCTGAAAGAGAGGTTGTCGAGTGTTGCCAGATTGTTCTCTAACTGCGCTACCGAGGAGGTGCCGATGATGCAGCTGGTCACGCGCTTGTCTGCCAAGACCCATGCCAGTGCCATTTGGGCGATGCTTTGCTTGCGTTCTTCGGCGATGACGGCGAGTTTCTTCACTGCTTCTACTCGCTCTTCTGTCACTTGGCTCAGTTGCAGGAACCCAGTGCTCCTTGCCGCACGGCTGTCTTCGGGAATGCCGTTGTTGTACTTGCCGGTCAGAAGTCCTTGCGCCAGTGGGGAGAAACAGATGATGCCGCTGCCGTTGTCGGCGGCTATCTGGAAGTTGTTGTTCTTCGCTTTCGGGTCGAACATGGAACAGCGGTACTGCGAGAGCAGGCAGGGCACATGCGCCTCCTTCAGTATGTCGTAGCATCGCTGTTGCAGTTCTGGCGGATACTTCGAGATGCCCACATAGAGCGCCTTTCCTTGTCGCACCAAGTCGATGAGTGCCTGCATGGTCTCTTCGATGGGTGTCACACCGTCGTAGCGATGGCTGTAGAAGATGTCGAAGTATTCCAATCCTGTGCGTCTCAGGCTTTGGTCGCAGCTGGCAATCAGGTTCTTGCGGCTGCTGCCCGTGCCATACACCCCAGGCCACATGTCGTGTCCTGCCTTTGAGGAGATGAACATCTCATCGCGATGGCTTGCCAGCTGATTCTTCAGGATGCGTCCGAAGTTCTCTTCAGCAGAGCCTGGCACGGGACCACAGTTGTTTGCCAAATCGAAATGGCAGATGCCCGCCTCGAATGCCTTGACCACCATCTGCGTGGCGACCGAAAAGTCATCCACACTGCCGAAGTTGTGCCACAAGCCGAGACTCAGCACTGGCAACTGTATGCCTGAATGTCCGCAATATTTGTATATCATATTATTCGTTTTGTTGGTTAATCAGATTCACGACCACCTTCACCATTACGTCTTTCTCCTCGTTTTGGCTCTTGTATTGGTCGCAAAGATACGAAGAATAATTGAAAAGTTCTCTCTCTGTCGTGGAAAAATGATATCCTTCTGTTCTTGCTGCAGTTTTCTCAATAAGAAGGGGGAGACGCGTCTGGTTGAGGCGCTCCCGACGTTATGCCAAGTTGGGGGGGGCACGTCGCGGAATCTGTTTTTAGCTTCTTTCATGTATCGCAGAAAACCCTCTTCCAAAACGCAGCGCTTTGTGCCTCAAAACAGGTGAGAGTCTCACCTATACCATAGGTAAGAGTCTGACCTGTACCATAGGTGAGACTCTCACCTGTTTTGAGGTATAAATTGACGGTATTGGCGAGTTGCATTTGGGGGCAAAAAAAAAGAGCAGGCGTCAGACGTGCCTGCTCTTTCTTTCAATGCTTTTCTTTCGTGCTTTTACTTCAGTTGTTCCAACAGCCTAACCAATTCTTCAAGATGGCGCGCATCCACCTCTATGTCCAGCAGATTGCCTTCGCGGTCGAAGAGCTTGTACGTAGGGAAACTGTGGACGTCAAGGTGCCTCTCGATGGCTGCCTGCTGCTCTGCGGGCAGGTTGTAGTGCGCTACGTTATCGCCGCTCACGTTATACTCCTTGATGACGTTCTCCCAAGATTCTTGCGGACTGTTGTTGGCAAGATAAAGGAACTCGATGTCGTAGTCCTTCAATCGGGCATACTCCTCGGTGGAGTGGGAGAGGGCTTCCTTGCAGGGGCTGCACCATGTACCCCAGATGTCGAGCAGGACGAACTTGCCCTTGTAGGGTTCTACAAGTTTCTTCAGCAATGCCTCGCCTTCGCTGAGTTCTGCAAGATTGTCAGATGACTTCAGCACCAGTTTGTCAAACTCGCGGTTCTCAATGGCGAGATAGTGGTTGTTTTGCTGCTCCACTCTTTCAAGGAAGGCTGGACAGCTCACCAATTTCCTCAGCGTGTCCAAGGCTGCTGGTTGTAATGATGTCCGCTTATGTTCTATCTCGTTGTAAGCCATTCGGGAAAGCCAGAGGTCTTTGATGAAAGAGTCTGCACCGATGGAATCGAGCGCATGCAGGGCCTTTTTTGCTTGAAGAATGAGGAGTTGACCGCCAAGATATTTTTGAGCCTTGGATCCGTTGAGCATTGCGTTCACCTTCTCAATCATGTCTGCGTTGTCGGTATTGAGTTTTTCAGCAATGCGCTGTTTCTCCTCTGGGGTGGATGCTGCTTCCACTTCCGCCTGCGCCTCTGCAATCCAGTTCTTCCAGCGGTTTGCTATGGCCAGTTCCTCATCGTTGGAGGCAAATTCTGTGATAAGGTCTTGTGAATTCCATTTGAATGTAACGGAAGGCATGCCAATGGCATCGTCCAGATAGTCACGCAGGAACGTGCTGAGGTCACTGTGCAGGGTGTAAGGCTTCTCCAGTTTCGTCCAGAACGTGTCGTGGGCATATTGTCGGGCATTGTCGGGAAGGTTGAAGCCTTTGTCTCTGAAGCGTGCCTGCCCAAAGTCGCGTGCCTGTTGCACGAGGGTGTTGCCTTTTCTGTATAGATAGTAACGGGTGGAGAGTGTCGGGTGTGCCTTGCAGAGTGAGTCGGTGTTGGCATCCTGTGCTTTGATGAGGCTGTCAACCGATGCGATGTAGGGCGTGAACAATGCTTCGTCGCCTTCGCCTGCTCCTTCCCTGCCTTCATACAGGCGGATAGATTCCCAATCAAGCGGATACTTGAAGATTTCGTTCTGCAAACGTGCATCCTCTCCCATGAAGTAGCGGCGACCCTCCTTGAAGTCGTAGAGCATGAAGTAGGTCTTGCCCGCCTCCAACATGGTGCGGATGAAGCAACGTCGCCAGTCGCAGCGGAACTCGGTGCTGTTCAGCACAGGAATCTTCACGGTGAAGCGTCCCAGTGAGTCCAAGTCGGCATAGGCTGATGTCTGTTCGTCTGTGAGAAAGTCGGTGTACCCCAGTTCGAAAGTATTCAACTGCTTGTACTGTTCGGGCATATCCTTGAGCCAGCCCACCACCGTCACGGTGTCTGTCTTGTTGCCTGTATCGACAAAGTCGGTGCGTGTGTCTTTCGTGGGATAATCAGGCATGAAGCGGCTGGTAATCATCGAATAAACGACCTTCTTCTGACCTATCTGCATGGTTCGCTTGCCCTTCTTGTTTTTCCCAACCTTAACTTTCAGCTCGTCGTTGCCGTTACGCATGACAATCTCAGCCTCGCTTGTCTTGGGGTTCACATCACACTGCTCGTAGTCCCAGAACTTGCATTGGTAGATGGCGAAATCCTCGAAGAGCGCCAGTTCCCAATCACCAGTCTGATCGTCGCGCCAGTAGGAAGGGAACAGCTGCTTCCAGCGTTCTTCCACAGGTTTGATGCCCTTAATCTGGAAAGCGCGTTCGATTTCGCCTTCGATGAAGTCGAACGACTTGGTGTCTTGCGGCAGCGGCTGAAAGTGAAACACTACATCGAGCTTGCCGTTCTTGTTCGTTTGTGTGAACTGGTTGAGCTCTATGCCATCAACAGAGATAAGGTTATAGCGGTTGTCGCCTGCTTTCAGGTGGGTGTCGCTCACAAACTGAAAACGAAAGTCAGGGTAGTCTGAACGCAAACTGATGGTCATATATACCAATGTCTCCGTCTCCTTCAACTCTACCTTCGTTATGTCAAGAGCCGTGTTGAAGAATCCATCTCCATAGCTGGTTCCATACTCAGTAGTGGGCTGTTCCCACACCATTGTTTTCTCTTTTGCCCATCCTGTCAGCGTAATGAAAGCGAACAGGAGGATTGCGATTGTTTTCTTGTTCATAATTGAGTGTTTTGTTATGTCTCTCTATTTAAATATACACAGCTTTATTCGGAAACATTGCAGTTGCAAGCGTTAAAAGTTCTTAAATGGGTATAAAAAGCGCGATGCTGATATTGCATCCGTATTCTCGGCATCGCCAAACGCCTTCCAGCCAGATACAAGTCTCAGCCCGCGCCTAAAACGCGAGCATCAACTTCTATCATCTTGGCTGTGTATTTTTGGCGAAATTCAGAATACAAGAATCAAAAAGTCAACGCTTCTTTATGTTGTTATGTCTATGGGTCTATCTGTCCATCTTTATGGGTTGTTTAACAGTTTCTTCACTGCCTCCTCCATCTTCTGGAACTGGAAGCCGCTGACCACGTCATCCATGAGGGCTTGTATCTTATCGTTGCAGAGGTTGCCGATGGAGCCTTCATGGGTGTGGTGAATGTCCTTGTTGGGGGTAAAGCTGCCTGCTTCGATGTCGAGACCCACTTTCTTGTAGGCGTCGCGGAAGGGCATGCCCTCGCGAGCAAGGCGGTTGACCTCTTCAACGGAGAACATGGGGTCGTAGATGGCGTTGTCGAGGATGTGCTCGTTCACCTCCATCTTATTAATAATGTATGCCGCCATCTGCAGGCAGTCCTTCAGCTCGTCGAAGGCTGGGAGGAAGACTTCCTTGATGATTTGCAGGTCGCGGAAGTAGCCCACGGGCAGGTTGTTCATAATCATCGTGACGGTGACAGGCAGCGACTGCAGTTTGTTGCACTTGGCACGGGTCAGCTCAAACACGTCAGGGTTCTTCTTGTGTGGCATGATGCTGGAGCCTGTGGTGCAGTCGGCTGGCAGCTTGACGAAGCCGAAGTTCTGCGAGTTGAACATGCAGGCATCGAACGCCAACTTGGCGAGGGTGCCGGCGATGCTTGCCATCGAGAACGCCACGTTGCGTTCGGTCTTGCCTCGTCCCATCTGCGCATAGACCACGTTATAGTCCATCGAGTCGAAGCCGAGGAGGTCGGTGGTCATCTGTCGGTTCAGCGGGAAAGAGCTGCCATATCCTGCTGCCGAGCCGAGGGGATTGCGGTTGGAGATTTTCCATGCTGCTTGCAGATACTGCATGTCATCGACCAGCCCTTCAGCGTAGGCTCCAAACCACAAGCCGAAACTGCTTGGCATGGCCACTTGCAGATGGGTGTAGCCTGGCATGAGCACGTTCTTGTAGCGTTCGGACTGCGTGATGAGTTCGTCGAAGAGGTTCTTCACCAGTTCTGCTATCTCCTTGATTTGGTCGCGGATGAACAGCTTGAGGTCCACCAGCACCTGGTCGTTGCGGCTTCTGCCTGAATGAATCTTCTTGCCGATGTCGCCGAGCTTGCTGGTCAGCAGCATTTCCACTTGCGAGTGTACGTCCTCTACACCTTCTTCAATCACAAACTCGCCTTTCTCTGCCTGCTGATAGATGGCTTTCAGCTCCTTCAGGAGCACCTGCAGCTCATCTGCTGTCAGCAGGTCGATTGACTGCAACATCGTGATGTGCGCCATCGAGCCGAGCACATCGTATTTAGCCAGATAGAGGTCCATCTCACGGTCTCTGCCTACGGTGAACTTTTCTATCTCTTGCGTCATTGAGACGTTCTTTGTCCAAAGTTTATCCATCGTGTTCAGTTAGTAATTAAACGGGGTTGGATGGAGTTGAAGAAGTTGAAGCCGAATGTTGGTTGGTGCCGGAGCGCTAACTCCCTTAACTCCTTTTTTACTCCCCTTTAACTCCTACATCTTATTCATACGGTATCATTGCCAGCATGTCGGCAAACTTGTCAACTCCCTGCTTGAGTGGCTTGTCCAGCACTTGCTTCATGAAGAAGTTGATGTCTGCATCAATCGTCACCTTGATTTTGCTGGATATTTCGCTTGTCGGAAGCACTTGAATCCACAGCTTGAAGCTGACGGGCGAGTTGGTTGACTCAAACTTCACGCACTTCTCAGGCTCGCGCTCTGCAATCTTCACAGCGATGGTGCCGATAGGGCCAACAGGACCGCTCACAGTGTCTGTCGTGAACTCCATCTGTTCAATGGCCCTGCGCACCTCGTCTATCTTGTCGGCAGGAATCTGTGCCTGCACATTGGGGTCGTTAATGCGTTCCCTGATGACGGCGAGGTTTGTCAAGTCCGAAATCTTGGCATATACCGCGCTCTGTGTGTAGGGAACTTGCTTGATCTGACTTTCGTATTTTGCCATAAAAACTAAACGTTAAAAAGACGCTCTCTGTCCTGCGGACATCTCCCTTGTGATGGGAGAGGGACTTTGTCTTATCTGTTCCACTCGCTTGGGTTGGCTCTCCACTCGTTCAGCATAGGAATCTGGCTCTCTGTGATGTAGCCTGTTTCCAGCGCAACCTCCAGCACCGCCTCGTAGTTGGTCAGGGTGATGAGCTTCACGTTTGCTTCTTCAAATGCCTTCTGTGCCACGTCGAAGCCATAAGTGTAGCTGGCTACCATGCCGACTACTTCGCTGCCGCTCTTGCGGATGGCTTCGACGGCTTTCAGCGATGAGCCGCCTGTGGAGATGAGGTCTTCAATCACTACTACTTTCATGCCTGGCTTCAGTTCGCCCTCGATAAGGTTCTCCAGACCATGGTCCTTCGGTTTGCTGCGTACATAGACAAAAGGCTTGCACAGCGCATCTGCCACCAGCGCGCCTTGTGGGATGGCGCCTGTAGCCACACCTGCGATGGCGTCAACTTCAGGGAAGTTCTCCAGAACGACACGCGCAATCTCCAGCTTCACGAAGTTGCGCAGGTCGGGGTAGCTCAGCGTCTTGCGGTTGTCGCAGTAGAATGGTGACTTCCAGCCGCTTGCCCATGTGAAGGGGTTCTCTGGCTGCAATTTGATAGCCTTGATGTTCAGCAGCTTTGCTGCAAAGATTTTCTCCAAAGTATTCATGATTGTCTTTTTGTTTTTAATATTCGTGTTTGCAAAGTTAGCGATTATCTTTCGTCTTTCAAAAGATTGAGCGTGAAAAAGTCTTGTATCAGGGCTATACGTGTTGTGTTTTTGTGAAAAACGAGATGCTTTTGCTGCTTATTGAGTGGCGAGATTAAAAGGTTCTTGGTTGCTTGGGATGAAATCGCAACAAAATCGTACCCCTCGGCTACGGCATGGCGGACCCGAGGGGTACGGTAGGGTGGACCCCTCGGGTCCGCTTCTGAGTGGGTGACTGTTGAAACGTGTTTTTGTCTCGTCAAAAGCGTTTGCCTTGGCAAGAGAAATGAAAAAAGGTGTTTTCGTTTTGTATTGTGCTCACTTAATTGTATCTTTGCAGTAATAAATGTAAATTAAAAGTGTTTTATGGCAAAATTCAAGCGTATTCTGCTGAAGCTCTCAGGCGAGAGCTTGGCTGGAGAACAGAAGCAGGGCATCAATGTGGAGAGACTGAACGAGTATGCCCAGCAGATTAAGGAAATAGCAGAGATGGGCGTGCAGATTGGCATCGTCATAGGCGGCGGCAACATCTTCCGCGGACTGAGCGGGGCAGGTAAGGGCTTCGACCGCGTGAAGGGCGACCAGATGGGCATGTGCGCCACGGTCATCAATTCGCTGGCTCTGTCGAGCGCGCTGGGTGCGATAGGTCAGAAGAACCGCGTGCTGACAGCTATCAGGATGGAGCCTATCGGCGAGTTCTACAGCAAGTGGAAGGCAATCGAGGCCATGGAGGCAGGCGAAGTGGTCATCATGAGCGCTGGCACAGGCTCGCCTTATTTCACTACGGATACAGGTTCATCGCTTCGCGGCATTGAGATTGAGGCAGATGTGATGCTGAAGGGCACGCGTGTGGATGGCGTCTATACGGCTGACCCGGAGAAGGACCCTGCTGCAACGAAATATCACGACATCACTTATGCCGATGTGATTGCTCAGGGACTGAAAGTGATGGACATCACGGCTACAGCGATGTGCATGCAGAATGACCTGCCTATCTATGTGTTCAACATGGATGTGCTGGGCAATCTGAAGAAGGTGATGGAAGGCGAAGAGATAGGTACGCTGGTTCACAACTAAGGTGTGCTTGTGTGATATATCTGTAATAAAATGATGAGAGAGGAACGGAATCGCTTCTCTCTCATCATTTTATTTATTGCTATTTGTGAATTCTTCAGGTTGTTATTGCCCTATCATTTTGAGAATTGCTTTAGCATCGTCATCTCCAAATGTGGCTTCCTCTTTCAGCTCTTTCAGGATTTCAGGCCCGTCTTTCTCGTCCTTGATAGCCTTGATAAACATCGATTTGGCCTTTTCCATGTCAAGCTCAACACCTCTGCCTTTCATGTAGCATTTGCCGAGTCCGAAACGACCATCTGCGCTGCCCTGGTTTGCGGCCTTGGTGTAATACTGCACAGCCTTTTTGTAATCGACGGCAGTGCCTTTCCCTTTGTAGTAGCACCTCCCCAGCTGGTAGAGTGACTTTGCGTGGTTTTGTGCAGCCCCTTTAGAGTACCAGTAGAACGCCATTTGGTGGTCTTCTTCCACGCCGTATCCTTTGTCGTAGCATCGCCCCATTCTGTATTGTGCTTTCTTGTGGCCTTTCTCTGCTGCGGAACGAAGTTTCGCTATGGCTTCCTCGTACTTTTCAGCATCGTAGAGCGCCTTTCCTTCTGTGTACAGCTTTTCTGCATTTTGTGCCCATGCTAATGTGGAGCAGAGCATCATAAATAATGTGAATAGGATTTGTTTCATGGCTTTTGAAATTTAAAATGTTGTTTTGTGCTTTATTTCGATTGCAAATATATTGCATTTTTTCTTTTCTTCATCATCAGCCTGCATTATTTATGGATTGTTAACTATATTTTTTAATTCTTTTTCGTACCTTTGTACGCCGAAAAGGATAAATCAATTTAAATCGGTTCATACACATCAATGAAGAAACAGCTTAAGAAGGTGCTTGTCTTGGGTTCAGGTGCTCTGAAGATAGGACAGGCTGGTGAGTTCGACTATTCTGGAAGTCAGGCTCTTAAAGCGCTTCGCGAGGAAGGCATCAAGTCGGTGCTTGTTAATCCCAACGTCGCTACAATTCAAACGAGTGAAGGTATTGCTGACAAGGTTTACTTCTTGCCTGTCAATACTTTTTTTGTGACTGAAATTATCAAGAAGGAACGTCCAGATGGCATTCTGCTGGCATTCGGAGGTCAGACAGCTTTGAACTGCGGTACAGAACTGTTCCTCAATGGAACACTGAAAGAATATGGCGTAGAGGTGCTTGGCACAAGCGTTGAGTCCATCATGAACACTGAGGACCGCGACCTTTTCGTGAAAGAACTGAACAAGATTGACATGAAGGTGCCTGTATCTCAGGCTTGCGAGACGATGGAAGAGGCTGTGGCTACGGCTCGCCGCATCGGATACCCTATCATGATTCGTTCTGCTTATGCGCTTGGCGGTCTTGGTTCTGGCGTTTGTCCAGATGAGGAAACTTTCAAGAGCATTGCTGAGTCGGCCTTTACATTTGCGCCTCAGGTACTTGTGGAAGAAAGTCTGAAAGGTTGGAAGGAGATAGAGTTCGAGGTTATCCGTGACGCGAATGACCGCTGCTTCACTGTTGCTTCGATGGAGAACTTCGACCCGCTGGGCATCCATACGGGAGAATCTATCGTGGTGGCTCCAACTTGTTCGCTTACAGAAGAACAGGTGAAGATGCTTCAGGAAATAGCTGTGAAGTGCGTTCGTCACTTGCAGATTGTGGGCGAATGTAATATCCAGTACGCATTCAATGCAGAGACAAACGACTACCGTATCATCGAAATCAACGCGCGTCTGAGCCGTTCTTCTGCTTTGGCATCTAAAGCAACTGGCTATCCGCTCGCATTCGTCGCTGCTAAGATTGCTCTTGGCTATACGCTTGACCAGATTGGCGAGATGGGCACAACCAATTCTGCATACGTGGCTCCATCACTCGATTACCTCATCTGCAAGATTCCACGTTGGGACTTGACCAAGTTTGCGGGCGTGAGCCGTAAGATTGGCTCAAGTATGAAGTCTGTTGGCGAAATCATGTCAATTGGCCGCACTTTTGAAGAACTCATTCAGAAGGGACTTCGCATGATTGGTCAGGGTATGCATGGCTTTGTGGGCAATGACCATACGAAATTCGATAATCTTGATGAAGAACTTGCAAATCCGACAGACCTTCGTATCTTCGCCATTGCTCAGGCATTGGAAGAGGGCTATAGCATTGAGCGTATCTGCGAGTTGACAAAGATTGACCCTTGGTTCCTCGAAAGGCTGAAGAACATCGTTGACTATAAGCATAAGCTGGAAAGCTACAATGCAATAGAGGAGATTCCTGCAGACGTGCTTCGCCAAGCTAAGATATATGGATTCTCTGATTTCCAGATTGCCCGTTTCGTGCTGAAGGATGCGGCAAAGAACATGGAAAAGGAGAATTTGGCGGTACGTGCATATCGCAAGAAACTCGGAGTCCTTCCTGCCGTTAAGCGTATTCCTACGGTAGCCAGCGAGCATCCAGACTTGACCAACTACCTCTATATGACATACGCTGTCGAGGGCTATGATGTCAACTATTACAATAATGAGAAATCGGTGATTGTTCTTGGTTCGGGCGCTTATCGCATCGGCTCTTCTGTAGAGTTCGACTGGTGTTCGGTAAACGCAATCAACACGGCTCGCAAGCTGGGCTACAAGAGCATCATGATTAACTATAACCCAGAGACTGTATCAACCGACTACGACATCTGCGACCGTCTCTACTTTGACGAGCTGTCGTTTGAACGTGTGCTTGACGTCATCGATTTGGAAAATCCTCGTGGCGTAATTGTTTCTGTGGGTGGTCAGATTCCTAACAACCTTGCAATGAAACTCTATCGTCAGAGCGTTCCAATTCTTGGCACATCACCAATCAGCATTGACCGTGCAGAGAATCGTAACAAGTTCTCGGCAATGCTTGACCAGCTGGGTATTGACCAGCCTCAGTGGAGTGCGTTGACCAGCATGGACGATGTGAAGGCATTTGTTGACCGTGTCGGTTTCCCTGTTCTCGTTCGTCCTTCATACGTGCTTTCAGGCGCAGCTATGAATGTTTGCTACGACAATGAAGAGCTTGAGCGTTTCCTCCAAATGGCAAGCGAAGTCAGCAAGGAATATCCTGTGGTGATTTCTCAATTCATGACAGAGACCAATGAGATAGAGTTTGACGCTGTGGCACAGAACGGCGAAGTGGTAGAATATGCTATTTCTGAGCATGTGGAATTTGCCGGTGTACACTCAGGAGACGCAACCATGGTGTTCCCTGCACAGCAGATTAGTTTTGCTACTGCCCGTCAGATTAAGAGAATCAGCCGTGCAATCGCTAAGGAACTGAACATCTCTGGTCCATTCAACATCCAGTTCCTCGCCAAAGGACGCGATGTGAAGGTAATCGAGTGCAACCTCCGTGCTTCTCGCTCTTTCCCATTCGTCAGCAAGGTGCTCAAGCGAAACTTCATCGAGACAGCTACACGCATCATGCTTGACGCTCCATACTCAAAGCCAAACAAGGGCGAGTTCGACATCGACCATATGGGTGTGAAGGCCAGCCAGTTCTCGTTTGCTCGTTTGCAGAATGCAGACCCTGTGCTTGGCGTTGACATGAGTTCTACAGGAGAGGTCGGCTGTATGGGCGATACCTACGAAGAGGCATTGCTCAATTCTCTGATAGCAACAGGCTATAATATCCCATCTAAGGAGAAGGCTATCATGATTTCTTCTGGCAGCACAAAGGAAAAGGTCGCTATGCTTGATGCAGCACGTGCCTTGGTGAAGAACGGCTACACTATCTACGGAACAGAAGGCACAGCTAAGTTCCTCAACGAGAATGGTGTGCAGACCACGGCTGTTACATGGCCTGATGAGGAAAATGGTGAAAAGGAGAATGTGATGAAGATGATTGCCGACCACAAGTTCGATCTCATCGTCAATATTCCAAAGAACCACACCAAGCGTGAACTGACAAATGGCTACATCATCCGTCGTGGAGCGATTGACCATAACATTCCGCTCATCACCAATGCTCGTCTTGCTTCTGCTTTCATCGAGGCATTCTGCGAGAAGGGATTGAATGACATCCAGATAAAGAGCTGGCAGGAGTATGAATAATCTCTGCTGATGTGAGTTCGACGAAATAAAAGTTGCGTGAATTAACTATCTTCGTACGAATTTGTCG
The DNA here is from genome assembly GCA_017507385.1 of Bacteroidaceae bacterium. GTDB lineage: Bacteria > Bacteroidota > Bacteroidia > Bacteroidales > Bacteroidaceae > Minthosoma. Next base: position 26,856 of record JAFWAX010000065.1, read on the forward strand.
AACTTACGTTCTATTATATAATAATGTATAAGAGAGGGCGACATCGATGCCGCCCTCTCTTCTTGTATGCTTCCTGTTGGGCTTTTTGATGCGAGTTGTTGTGATTCCGTATCACTTCGTGGGTGTAGGGTGCGCCGAATGCTCGATGTGTGGACAAGGATGTGACGGTTGTGTAAGTGGATTGAATTGAATATTGGGGCTGTGTAATTCGTGGCTGCAAAGTGAAAAACGTGAGGCGTGTGCGTGTTTCGGCAACCTAAAAAGTGGGTTTTTGCAAAGCACTCTTTGTAGAATCATGAAAAAATGGTTACTTTGCATTGATTAATGTTCGTTGGGGACGTGGGCAATGCCCGTGTGTCCCTGATGTTGTTACCGCTATGCAGATGATGTATGATGTGAACAGAGTGAGGAAAGACTTCCCGATTCTCGCTCGGCAAGTATATGGGAAACCGCTGGTTTATCTGGACAATGGAGCCACTACGCAGAAGCCTCGTTGTGTGGTTGAGGCGATGGTGGACGAGTATTACAACGTGAATGCTAATGTCCATCGCGGCGTACATTTCTTGTCGCAGCAGGCTACTGATTTGCACGAGGCGAGCCGTGAGTCTGTACGCAAGTTCATCAATGCCAGAAGCGTGAACGAGATCATCTTTACGAGAGGTACGACCGAAAGTATCAACCTGTTGGCATTCTCGTTTGGCGAATCGATGGTGAAGGAAGGAGATGAGATTGTGGTGAGCGCGATGGAACATCACAGCAACATCGTGCCTTGGCAGATGATGTGTGCGAGAAAAGGTGCAGTGCTGAAAGTGATTCCGATGACAGACGATGGCGAACTGCAGATAGATGAGTATGTGAAGCTGCTGAACGAGAAGACAAGGTTGGTTTGCTGCACGCACGTCAGCAATGTACTGGGTACGGTCAACCCAGTGAAAGAGGTGGTGAGGATTGCACATGAGCAAGGCGTTCCAGTGCTGGTAGATGGCGCACAGTCAACACCGCACTTTGCTGTGGACATGCAGGATTTGGACTGCGATTTCTTTGCTTTCTCGGGGCACAAGATGTATGGCCCTACTGGCATCGGCGTGCTGTACGGGAAGGAAGAATGGCTGGACAAGCTGCCTCCGTATCAAGGTGGTGGAGAAATGATTAAGAATGTAAGTTTTGAACAGACAACATACAATGAACTGCCCTATAAGTTTGAGGCCGGAACTCCCGATTACATTGCCTCTCACGCTTTGGCAACGGCTATCGATTATGTGACGGCTTTGGGCATGGACAATATTTTCAGGCATGAGCAAGAACTGACTCGCTATGCGATGGATTGCATGAAGGAAATCGAGGGCATGCGCATTTTCGGACCAGTTGAAGGACATGATGCCGTTATCAGTTTCCAGGTGGGCGACATCCACCACCTCGACATGGGAACGCTGCTAGACCGTTTAGGCATTGCGGTGCGAACCGGACATCATTGCGCAGAGCCGCTGATGCGTCGTCTTGGCATCGAAGGGACGGTCAGGGCATCATTCGGGCTCTATAACACTCGCGAAGAAGTAGATGTGCTGGTCGAAGGCATAAAGCGAGTGGCACAGATGTTTTAAATTTGTTTACCAGTAAAAATAGATAAATTTCATGGCACAGAAACCAGGTATTCCAAAGGGTACACGCGACTTCTCGCCTGTTGAGATGGCGAAGCGCAACTACATATTCAACACCATCAAGGAGGTGTATGCCTTGTATGGCTTCCAGCAGATAGAAACGCCTGCAATGGAGAATCTCTCCACGCTGATGGGCAAGTATGGCGAAGAGGGCGACAAGCTTCTTTTCAAGATTCTTAATTCAGGAGATTTCATGCATGGCATGACGGCTGATGAAGTGGCAAGCACAAGCACGCTGAAGCTGGCAGCAAAATTCTGCGAGAAGGGACTTCGATATGACCTCACAGTGCCTTTCGCACGTTATGTTGTGCAGCACCGCGAGGAATTGGCTTTGCCGTTCAAGCGTTATCAGATTCAGCCCGTATGGCGTGCCGACCGTCCGCAGAAAGGGCGTTACCGTGAGTTCTATCAGTGCGATGCCGATGTGGTAGGCAGCGAATCGCTGCTGAATGAGGTTGAGCTGATGCAGATTGTGGATACAGTGTTTACAAGATTCGGTGTGCGTGTATGTATCAAGATCAATAACCGAAAAATCCTTACAGGCATCGCCGAGATGATAGGTCAGGCCGATAAGATTGTTGACATCACTGTCGCAATCGATAAGCTGGACAAGATTGGTCTTGATGCTGTGAATGCAGAGCTGGCAGAAGATGGGATTCCTGCTGAGGCTATCGAAAAGCTCCAGCCCATCATCAAGTTGAGCGGCTCTAATGCAGAGAAGCTGCAGACGATGAAGGAGGTGCTGCAAGATTCAGCAATCGGCATGAAGGGCATTGAGGAAACTGAATATATTCTCTCCAAGTTGGGTGCGCTTGCAGCCGATGCTTCAACGCTGAACAATGCCATTGAGCTCGACCTGACGCTGGCACGCGGCTTGAACTATTACACAGGTGCCATCTTTGAAGTGAAGGCTTTGGATGTTCAGATAGGCTCCATCACAGGAGGTGGACGTTACGACAACTTGACAGGCATTTTCGGTCTCCCCGGCTTGAGTGGTGTGGGCATTTCGTTCGGTGCCGACCGCATCTTCGATGTGCTCAATCAGTTAGACCTCTATCCCAAAGGAGCAGTCAGCGCCACACAACTGCTCTTCGTCAACTTTGGTGAGGCAGAAGCCGGCTATTGTCTGCCTCTGCTGGCAAAAGTGCGCGCAGCAGGCATTGCAGCCGAGATTTATCCGGATGCGGTGAAGATGAAGAAGCAGATGAACTACGCCAATGCCAAGCAGATACCTTTTGTTGCCATTGTAGGCGAAAGCGAGATGGCAGAAGGCAAGGTGAACATGAAGAATATGACTACCGGCGAACAGATGCTGGTCGATGCAGAAAAGATATTGGACGGCATCCGTTAGTAGTGCGGATGGCATGAATGCGAATCTCCTCAAAAGCTTGAAAGAAAAGCTTTTGGGGAGATTTATGTTTTTTAGCGGCTCTCATTCTCCAATTTTCACCTTCGTGCTTATTTTTCTGACAATCATGCTATAGTTTCGAAAAACTTTCATTATCTTTGCCCTGACTTTGCCAGCCTTCGGGAGGGCGGGTCATGACATCGATGGATAATGTTCCTTAGTCAGTGCAGGTCGAGAACCTCTGAGACACAGGACATTAAAAGGACGTTTTCAAACGTTATCTTCAAGTCATCAAACTTCGCAAACTTGATTCTATCTGAAGATACCGCAATGAAGCGTCCATGCTGGGTGTATTATACCCGTATGTGTGAAAGCCGCAATTGTAGGTTTTCGACATACATTATATATAATACGCATTGGCGTGGGCTGGCTGAGTTGCTTATCTCGATAGAAAGGCAATGCGAAGGCCTGATGACTGGGATAAGCGAGGAAGTATTCTCCCACGTCTTTTTGTATCCGCATATTTAATTGTTAATCGCTGAAGTTGGGGAGAAGCGGAGGCAAAAAAAGAATCAAAAAACAATGAAAAAACTAAGAACATTGACTGCACTCATAGCTGTGCTATGCAGTTGCGCTATTTCCGCCTATGACTTTGAGGTGAATGGAATTTATTACAACAAGCTTTCCTCAACGACTGTAGAGGTTACTTCTGGTACGGATAAATACAGCGGTGATGTGGCTATTCCTGAATCTGTGACTTGCATGGGAAGCACTTATAGCGTGGTAAGTATCGCAAATTATGCTTTCTATGATTGCAGGGAGTTGGAGAAAATTACCATTTCAAACGGTGTCATGTGCATTGGAGACAATGCATTTCAAAATTGTTCCAAATTGATGGAAATTGTTATTCCAAAGAGCGTGGTGAGTGTCGGGTATAATGCATTCTATTGCAGTGGTTTGGCTTCAATTGTTGTTTCAGAGAGTACGGCGAGCATAGGATACGAGGCGTTCCATGGAACCCCTTGGTGGGAACGTCAAGAAGAAGGAGTGATATACATCAATAACATATTGTATGCATATAAAGGCTGGATGGAAGAGGGGACAGCTGTGGTTGTCAAAGAAGGAACGAGAAGCATCGCAGATTATGCTTTCGAACGCTGCAGGAACTTGGAGAAAATCACCATTCCCAATAGCGTGACGAGCATCGGAGACGAGGCTTTCTCTTACTGCTCCGGCTTGAAAGAAATCATTATCCCGAACAGTATTATGAGCATTGGAACTAATGCGTTTGAAGGTACCTCTTGGTGGGAAAGCCAAAAAGGAGTGATTTACATTGGTCAAGTGTTGTATGGATGCAAGGGAGATTCGTATTCTTTGACATCAGTGGATATCAAAGACGGGACGAAAAGTATCGCAGATTATGCTTTCGAAGGTTGTTTCGGCTTGAAGGAAATCTCCATCCCGAACAGTGTTACAAGCATTGGAAGCGGTGCTTTCTGGTACTGTTCCGGCTTGAAGGAAATTACCATCCCGAATAGTGTTACAAGCATTGGAGATTACACTTTCTATGGTTGTTCTAGCTTGAAAGAAATCACCATCCCTAATAGTATTACGAGTATAGATAGTGTGTTTGTTGGGTGCGATGGCTTGGTTGAGATTACTATTCCCAATAGTGTTACGAGCATTGGAGACAAAGCATTCTATGGCTGCTCTGAATTGAAGGAGATTACCATTCCGAACAGTGTTACGAGCATTGGAGACAAAGCATTCCAAGATTGCTCTGATTTACAAGATATCACTATTCCAAGCAGTGTGACTGTGATAGGGGACGAAGTGTTTCGGAATTGCTCTGCTTTGGAGGAAATCACCATTCCGAACGGTGTGATGAACATCGGAGAACTTGCTTTCGAAAGTTGTGATAATTTACAAAAAATCACCATTCCGAACAGTGTTACGAGCATTGGTACAGAAGCTTTCAGAGATTGCTATAGCTTAAAGGATATCGTTATTCCTAACAGTGTGTCGAGCATTGGATCCCTTGCTTTTTGTAGGTGTATAGACTTGGTAAAAATTGTTATACCTGAAAGCGTGACAAACATTGAATACCAAACTTTCTATGGGTGTGATAGCTTAGCTGAAATAACCATTCCTTCAAGTGTGACAGAAATCGGGGATGAAGCCTTTATGAACTGCTCTTATGTCAAGAAGATTGTGTGCAATGCCACCACGCCTCCGACTGCTTATTATGACACATTCACCGGCATCAACAAGGAAGAGTGCGTCCTGATGGTGCCGGAGGGAACAGAGGCTTTGTACAAGGAAGCGAAGAGATGGAAGGACTTTCTTGTGATTGAGAGCATCCCATCAGCCATTGAGCAGGTAGCAGGCTCAACAGCGGTGGCGGGTGACATCTACGACCTGAGCGGAAGACTGGTGGGGGCTCAGGCTGAAGGCATGGATGGCTTGGCTCCGGGCGTCTATGTGAAGAACGGGAAAAAGTATATCGTGAAATAAGCGTTGTTTTTGTGCTCACCGCCTTCATCATATTTAAAACACCGTGCGCGAAATATTTCGTAGGCGGTGTTTTAAATATTATGCGCACGGTGGACACGTGGGAAACAGCGAGTTTTATGTGAATTTGCCGAACTCGCGTTGAAATAAAATTCCTAATTGTGATGAGAGGGGACGGATACAGAAAAGGCGTGGATTTTGTTCCACGCCTTTTCTCTTATCCTTTCAGTTTTCTTTGGGCTTCTTGCAGATTGATCTGCGTTGTTACGCTGTTGAGCAGCTTCTCCATGATGATGGGCTTGTTGATGAAGTCGTTGGCTCCCAGCTGGAATCCCTTTGCGATGTCCTGTTCGGAATTGAGCGCAGAGAGGATGATGATGGGAAGGTCCTTGGTGTCTTCGGATGAACGAAGGCGGCGGATGACTTCAAAGCCGTCGATGCCTGGCATCATCAAGTCGAGCAGCAGGAGGTCTGGCTTCTTCTGGGCAATGGCGTCGAGGGCGGCTTGTCCTCCATTGGCTGTACGTATCTCGAATGTGTACTGAGACAGCATCTTCTTGATGAGGAGGATGTTCAATGGAACGTCGTCAACCACAAGGACGGAAAGACTATCCACGTCAATGCCAGGTGTGATGAGATTATTCATAACTTTTTTATTTTGAGAGTTTTATTTTCAATATTATTCTGGACTTTCTTGATTCTCTTTCTCCTTCTGTGCCTTAAGGACAGTCTCGGGGTCATAGTCGATGCTATCGTCAGGATTGATGGAAATGAAGTTCATGTCTTTGATGAAATCCTCGATGGTAGACTGATTGCCTTGCAGCTTGATGTAGGTGTGGCATATCTTCTCGCCTGGTTTCAGAATGGCTGCCGCTGCTCGGATGGTTTCCGATAGCATGATTTGGAAGTTGATGATGCCTTCTTCGGTGTCCCCCGTGTAGTTGTGTATGATGGAGCCTACATAGATGATGTTGTTGGCGGCTGAAATCTTGTTGTTGGGGAAGTACAGGCAGGCCAGTTCGATGCCTTCGGGGCGTATTGGCATGGTTTCTCCTTTTTCATTCAGAATCCAGATTTTGCCGACCAGTACGTCGCCGCGGATGTTGCCGCTGAATTTCTGCTCGGCCAGCAGGCGGATGCGGTTGACGAAGCGATTGTATTCGATGTAGTTGTCGTAGAATTCGGTGTAAACTGTGAATCCGATGCTTGGCGAGATGATGGACTGCTTTCCTTCGGCTGTGATTTCGTAGATGTTGAAGTTTTGCGGAATCAGCTCTTCTGCATCGTGTGTCTTTTGGCAGCTTGTACACAGTGTCTTTTTCTTCGGCTCGATGAATGTGTTTCCGCAAGTGTTGCAGGTGTGTATGATGGCTGGCCGGTCGTAGTCCATGCCGATGTGCTGCAGAATCTTATGGCACTTGGGGCAGCGAAGCTGTCCGCCAAAGTTGTAGGTGTGTTCTGGACTTACATTGGCGCATCTGAAATGATGAATCACCTCTTCGGTTTGGATGGATGACTGTCCGCACTTCGGACACGTCTGTATGTAGAGGAGGTGTGAGTGCAAGCATGATGGGCACAGATAGACCTTGTTGACAAATTTTGTAGAGCGGAACATGCCTTTCTCTGCCATTGACTGCATGAAGACAAAGTATTCGCTCAGTTCATAATGCCCCAGTCTGTAGAACAGGTCAAATACAGGAATGGTATATCCTGTTGATGCTGAAACGTCCAGTTTGGGTTCGAGGACCGTCTTTTTTCTGGATATAAGGTAACGTGTCAGTCTGATAAAGAACTGGTTGGATGAAAGAATGGGGTCTTCTTGTGCATTCAGCCCGAGCTGGCTGTTGTATGCTATGATGTTTTCAATCTGTGTCAAGACCTCCATGCTGTTCCAGTCGTCAGCATACCCGTCGATGATTTCGTTGTAGTTGCCCATCTTTCCCTTCAGGGCGCTTGTTACAAATAGTGGTTTGTAGCAGCATTTTGAAGAGGTGATGGGGTTGATGCTGTTCAAGATGGTTTTAGTCTCTTCAACTGATTCGTTGACGATGAACACAACGTCGAAGAGGTACTCTGGAAAGTCGGGGCTTTCGTCCAGGGCGAAAGGGCTATCCAGCAGTAGCACTCGTCTGTCACCATCGTTGCTTTGGATCGTTATCATTGTTTTATAGTATTATTGCAGGAGCATGGCTGATGAACTTCATGTGCCTGTGACTGTCGTGAATATTGGTTAATTTGCAAATTTATAATATTTTTTTTTAATTAATGTTTTTTAAAGTGTTTTTTTTCAATAAAACAAGTTTTTCGATTAGGCATTTGCTTGTTTTTGAAGGAATACATGCGGAACTCGCCTTGATATGCAGTTTTCCTGTGCAACGCTTAAAAGCACTGCTTGCATCGTGTTTTTCGCTTCAGACGCGAAACACGATGCAAGCAGTGGGTGCAGGTGGTTCGATGTGTATGTCTTGGATTTTAGTCCAGATAGCCTGCTTTTTTCAGCTCTTTGGCAGCCAGGTCGCATTCGTTCCACCATTCTTGCCCGAATCGGCGGATGAGTGGCTCTTTCAAGAACTGATACACGGGTAGTTGCAGTTTCTTTCCCAGTTCTCGTGCAGGCTGGCAGATGTCCCAGCGATGCACGTTGACGGCTGTCATGCCGCCTACGGTGGAAAGGCGTACAGGGTACAAAGCGCATGAGATGGGTTTTTGCCAGTTGAATTTACCGCATCGGTAGGCTGAGTCGATGGCACAGAAAGCGCAGCCGCCTTCGTGCTTGACAAACACGCAGTCTTTTCCGTTGATAATCTGGGTGACCAGTTCTCCTTCTCTGTCGGGATAAACCACTCCTTCTGCGTCAATCTGTTGCTGCGCTTCAGCTTGCAAGTCGTCCCAAACCACTTCAAGCGCATCTTCAAGAAGTCCCACTTCTTCGATGTTGACGGGTGCTCCGGCATCTCCCTCGACACAGCATGCGCCATGGCACTTTTCGAGGTCGCAGCAGAAAAAGACCTTGAACAGGTCGAGTGAAACAAGAGTGTCTAAAATTTCTATCATTTTTGTTGGATGTGTAGGTCAGTCTTTGATATTCTGAGCCGGCATTCTTGTTCGTCTTCGGCAAGTTGGTGTCGCAGCATGTCAATGGAATTGAACTCTTGCTCATCGCGCAAATGTTCTAAGAATTCAATCTTCAGGCTCTTTCCGTAGAGATTATTCTCAAAATCAAATATATGCACTTCGATGCTTCGCTGTTTCCCGTTGTGCAGCGTAGGGCGAGTGCCAATGTTCAGCATGCCAAATCCAGCATCGGTCTTAACCAGATATACACCATTCTTTGGGATGAGTTTTGATGCTTCAACTTGCAGATTCGCTGTTGGATAGCCAATCTTTCTCCCGTTCTGATAGCCTTCCACTACGACGCCCTTGAAGCCGTAGCTGTATCCCAGTATGCTGTTGGCCTGCTTGATGTCACCAGCAAGCAAAGCATTTCGTGCTGCTGTTGAAGAATGTGCTTCCCCCCATTTTCCGCATTCCACCACTTCAATTCCGCATTCTTTTCCGTATTCAACATAGTCGTCAAAACGCTTGCCGTCGTGTCCGAAGCGGTTGTCGTAGCCAATGAGCAGAATTTCTGTTTGCAGCTGTTTCTTCAGGATGTTGTGCATGAATTCGCGTGCAGTCATCTGTGCCAGTTCGGCGGTAAAGTCTATCATCGCTACCTTGTCTGCTTCAGTCTTCATCAGCAGTTCCTTTTTTTCCTCTGTTGTTGTCAGCAGTTGCGGAGAAAAGTCGGGATGCAGCACTTGCTTCGGATGATTCGGAAAGGTGACAATCATTGCATCGAGCCCTCGTTTGCGAGCCAGCTCAACCACCTGTGCAATCACATGCTGATGTCCCAGATGCACCCCGTCAAAAGAGCCTATTGTTGCAACACAAGGCCTGATGGCTGTGTCCTTGCCGAATACTCTTACATTCATACGCATGCAAAGGTACGGATTTTAATCCATTCTACATAAGATTGCAATGTATAATTAGCAAAATCATTGCTTTTGATGCGTTGCGGAGGAGGAAAGGGAAGAAAAAGTTCTACTTCGTTTTTGGGTAAATCGGGAATATATAACTTTGTCTCTGTTATGGTTCGTCACCCCGACGATGAAAAGGGAACGAGGTGCAAATCCCCGACAGTCCCGCTGCGGTAAGTCCATGACATCGAAGCTGCATTGTTGCCACTGAGCATCAGCCGATTTCTCCATGAGAATTCAATAGCGTGCTTGGGAAGGTTTTGTAGCGGAGAGGACAAGTCCGAAGACCTGCCATGACATCATCAACTAATGCTCTCGAGGAAAGAGTCTCTTGATAAAATGTCATTTAAATTATTGAAAATAAGAAATGTGCAATGCGTTCTGCGTTTAATGCCCTTTTTGGCGGTGCCATCGTGGGCGCAGCAGCCGCTTCCCGTTCATACTGCTGATACATTGGACAATGTCGATGTGGTTAGCTCCCATCGTGTTCGTGAGCTGGAAAGCGCATCGCCTCAATATTCTCTTTCTCGCGAGAACTTCAACCGTTTGGGTGTGACAGACATCAGTGATGCAATTCATCGCCTTCCTGGCATCACTCTGCGCGATTATGGAGGTGTGGGTGGAATGAAGACCGTATCGGTGCGCGGGCTTGGTGCACAGAATACAGGCGTGAGTTACGATGGCATAGCCTTGAGCGATTGCCAGACGGGACAGATTGATTTGCAGCGATATACGCTTGGAAATATCAGCGACTTGCGATTGGCTATAGCTGGCAACGACGACATCTTTCTGCCTGCTCGAAATGTATCTTCTGCAACACTGCTTGCCATCACGACGCAGACCGAGAACGATCTTGCTTCTAAGCTGCATGGCCAAGCCTCTTTGACACTCGGTTCATGGGGATATACTCATCCTTTGCTTCAGATGGGCACATCGTGGCGTGAACGATTCGCTTTGTCGGGAACAGCCAGTTTTGTCTATGCCGAAAATGACTATCCTTTCACGCTGACGAATGTGCAGCAGCAAGTGAAGGAACGGAGAACTAACAGCCGCATGAACCAGTGGCATGGCGAAACCAATCTGCTTTTCAAGGTTAATCAGCGAAACCGCCTGACTGCAAAGCTTTACTATTACGATAACAACCGTCAATTGCCAGGCATGGTGCATTATTACACCAATGAGTCCCATGAAAAGCTGCATGAGCGCAATGCCTTCGTGCAAGCCCGATGGCTCAGCTTCTGTTCCGACCGTTTCACTCTCATGGCGAATGGGAAATTTAACTGGGCAAGTTCCGACTACGATAATGGTACGGCAGGTGGAAGCATGGGCAGTGCAACGTATTGGCAGCGTGAAGCTTATGCTTCAGCCTCCATGCTCTATACTCCTGTGGATTGGCTGTCGTTGAGTTATGCTGCAGACTATCAGATGAACAACCTGAATGGTTCGCTCACTCAGGCTTCACGACCTTATAGACATTCTGTTTTACAGGCACTTGGCGCTAAGGTTGCTGTTGGGCGTTTCGTCTTTTTGGCAAGAGGACTCTATGCTATCTATCTGAACGGCAACAAGGCAAAGTCCTCCGATGGCGTATCTTCCATGAATCCCAACCAGACGGTCAGCGGTACTGAGCCAGACGAAGCAAACTTTGCTCCGAGTGTCAGTGCCTCCTTCCAGCCTTTTGCCAATGAACAGCTTTATGTCCGTGCATCGTGGAAGCACGTATTCCGTATGCCTACCTTCAACGAATTGTATTACTATCATTTAGGCAATCCGATGCTGTCTCCTGAACAGGCTTCTCAGTACAATGTCGGATTGACATGGCAGAGCGGGAACAAATCCCCGCTTCGTGTATATCTGACTGCCGATGCCTACATCAACAACGTGACCGACAAGATTGTTGCCATTCCTTTCAACATGTTTGTCTGGCATACGGTTAACATCGGTAAAGTCCGTGTTTATGGCCTCGATGCCACAGCGGATTTCAGTCTTCCTTTAGGACGGGATCACATATTGGGCTTGAATGGAAATTATAGCTATCAGCGTGCCAAGAACCTCAGTTTCAAAGGGAAATTCTACGGGAATCAGATAGCTTACACTCCTCAGCATTCGGGCAGTGCTACCCTCTACTGGAGTAATCCGTGGCTTAACCTTTCAGCCACAGCCAGCGGCATGAGCAGCCGTTGGGCAACTAATGAACATACGGCTGGAACGAAGATTGATGGCTTTGTCGAACTGAGCTTTTCTGCTTATCGCGATATCCGTATCGGCACACAGCCATTCACGTTGCGAGCTTCCATGCTCAATGCAACCAATTTGCAGTACGACATTGTCAGGAACTATCCCATGCCTGGGCGTTCGTGGAAGCTGGCCGTCAGCACAAAATTCTAAAATCATTGAGGGAAGGATTCTCCCATAAATGAATATATAGTTAAATGTAAAATTAAGAAAAATGAAAAAGAACATTTATTTCAGTGCCCTCCTCATGTTGGGTATGACCTTGTTTACAGCTTGTAGCGAGGATGATGACAATCCTCCTCCAACAGACCCCGTCACTGTCACGGAAGGTGTGTTCATTCTTAACGAAGGCGCCTACTTCTATGGTGTCAGTGGTTCATTGTCATATCTCGATTATGAAAGCCAGACGCTTAGCAATGGAATTTTTGCCGCTAAAAATGGCCGTGTGCTGGGAGCAACTCCCAACGATGCCATCATCTATGGTTCAAAAATGTACATTGCCACTACCGACGAGAATCGTCTGGAAGTCATCGATGCCACTACGCTGGAATCACTTGGATATGTAACGATGACCAGCCCTCGTAAGCTTGCTGCAGCCGAGGGCAAAGTCTTTGCTACTTCCTACATGGGCACAGTTTACAGCATTGATACCACCCGATTGGAGATTGTTTCAGAGTCAGAAAAGATTGGTGCCAATCTCGAGGGCATCGTTGTGCGTGACCAGTACCTTTATGTATGCAACGCATGGAACAGCGACTACACCTACAATAATAATGTGGTGAAACTTCAGCTCTCCAACCTTGCCAAGGTAAAGGACATCACCGTGACTTGCAACCCTGTACGCATCACTACTGATGGCACAGATATCTATGTACAGAGCACGGGCAACTATGCCGATGTGTTGCCTTCCATTCAGCGACTTGATGCGACCGACCAGGTCACTCCGCTTTGCCAAGCTACCTATATGTCCTATGCCAACCACAAGATTTACTACATCTCCATGACTTACGATGCAGACTGGAACACTATCACTCGCTATGGCGTTTATGACTTGCAGAAGGGTGAAGATGCAGAGTTTATCGCTGGCGATGAGATACTTAGCCCATGTGCTATCGCTGCCGATCCTAACAGCGGCATTGTCTATGTGTCCTCTTATAACCAAGGCGCAATGGGCATCGACTATTCTGGTCCAGGCTACATTGTGGCATACAGCAGCGATGGCACTATGCTGAAGATGTACGAAGCAGGCGTCGCTCCATCGACCTTTGTTTTTCAGACTTCATCCTATGATGTGCAGTAAGCAATGAAAATCAGACCCATTAGTTTTTCTTTCATGATGGCAACTGCTGTCTTCCTGGCATCTTGCTCAGGAGGCAGCGTTGCTTTTTCACTTCCCGAAGGCGATACCATCCCCTTGACTCATGCGCGCAATCTCACCATGGTGCGTTATGACGGTTTTACGAAAGTAGAGCTGGTCAATCCGTGGGATACCACAGGTCTGCTTGCCACCTATCTGCTTGTCGAAGACTCTGCCACCCTCGACAAAACCTTGTTGAATGATTCCCGTGTGCAGATTGTCCGTGTTCCCCTTCGGAATGCCCTCGTTTTCACGGCTGTGCATTGTGGTCTCATCTGCGAACTTGGCAAAGAACCTTGTATCGGCGGCGTGTGCGAAAGCCAGTACATCCAGTGTCTCACTCAGCCAGTAGTTGACTGTGGCAGTGGCTCTTCCCCCAACCACGAGCGCATCATGCAGCTGCGTCCCGATGCCATGATTGTCTCTCCTTTTGAGAACCAGACAGGAAATGACAAATTGGCTCGGTTGGGCATCCCCATCATCCAAGGAGCTGAATACATGGAACCCACGGCATTGGGGCGTGCCGAATGGATGAAGTTCTACGGACTTCTTGTTGGTGCTGAGGCAGAAGCGCACAATTTGTTCCGCATGGTTGAGCTGCGCTACGATAGCCTGAAGGCAACGGCGGCACTGCTGAAAGAGAAGCCTGTCATCTTCACCGACAAGCCGTATGGCAATGTTTGGTATCAGCCAGGGGCAGAAAGCTCGGCAGCCCGTCTCTATGCTGATGCTGGAGCAGCCATCGCTTTTCCCGAATATAGGAAGAGTGGTTCCGTTCCTCTCTCGGTCGAGCAGGTCTATTCGCGTGTTCACGATGCCGACCGCTGGCTCTTCATCTGCCATACGCCCACGCAGCCCACGCTTGCCATGCTGGCAGACGAGTCCGATATCTATACACGTTTCAAAGCTTTCCAGACAGGCCAGGTCTGGGTCTGCAACACGGCTACGTCAGATTTCTTCGAGTCCTCGCCCTTCCATCCCGACAGACTCCTTTCCGACATTTTGCAGATTTGCCATGCACAGCAGTCCGACACCCTTTCTCTGTATTATTATCAGCAACTGAAATGAACATCCGAATCCTCATTCTTGCAGGGATGACTCTTGTGTTCTTCCTGCTCAACATCTTCTTTGGTTCCGTCCATATCCCATTTGTCGAAGTGCTCGATGCCATTCTGCACCCCGTCGACAGCAGCACCTCATATATCGTTACAGCCTCACGCTTTCCTGCGGCCGTAACCGCTTTGCTGTCAGGAGCAGCGCTTGCTGCCTCCGGTCTTCTGTTGCAGACCGCATTTCGCAATCCGCTTGCGGGCCCCTCCATTCTCGGTATTTCTTCTGGAGCTAACCTCGGAGTTGCCATCGTCATGCTTGCTCTTGGCGGAACAGTCACTGCAGGCATTCACACTTGGAGCGGACACCTTGCTGTGGTTGTGGCAGCCCTTGCCGGAAGCCTCCTCGTCATGTTTCTCCTGCTTCTCTTTTCTTCTTTGCTGAAAAATGGCCTGATGCTTCTCATCACGGGCATCATGGTGGGCTATATCACTTCATCTGCCATCTCCCTGCTTAACTTCTTGGCTTCGGCCGAGAACATACAAAGCTTTGTCCTTTGGGGCATGGGCAGCTTCAACAGCGTGTCCTTGCAGCATCTGCCCCTCTTCTCGGTTCTCTGTGTCTCCGGACTCATTCTTGCGCTTTTGCTCACTAAACCCCTCAACGCCATGCTGCTTGGAGAAAGCTATGCTGCCAATCTGGGGGTCAATATGCAGTTGGTGCGCAATTTGCTCCTTCTCGCAACAGGTCTTCTCACCGCTGTCGTTACAGCTTACTGTGGCCCAGTAACCTTCCTGGGACTCGCCACACCCCATGTGGCTTTTCTGCTGCTCGGCACCAGCAATCACCGCTCCCTCCTGCCGGCAACAATGCTGATGGGCGCACTCCTTGCGCTCCTTTGCAACCTTCTCTGCAATCTCCCTTCCGTCACTGTCCTGCCTCTCAACGCCATCACTCCCTTGCTGGGCGCACCAGTCATCCTCTATATCATCATGCGGAGAAAAGCATAGTTCCCCATTCCTGCGCCTTTTGGGTGAGTGCTGAAACGATTTTAAGGGAATCTCGGTGCCAGATTCCCCGTATTTCCCCTTCCTTCAAAAGGCCAGTTCTACTCATTCGCCAAGTTCTTTTACTGAAAAATGAGTATTGTGGGAGCGTGGGAAAACTCCGAACTTTGCAGCGTTAAATTAAAAAGTTTGTTAAATTAAAAAGTTTATTAAAAAATGAAGAAGAAACTTTTGTTATTAGCTGCTGCAGTTTGTGCTCTTTCGCTTCAGGCACAGGAGGATAGGGTGGCATGGGCTGCCGGTGTCATTACGGAAGGGCAGTGGAACATGACTGACGGAAAGACAGGATGGGCTAATCGCATCAATGCCGATTTGGGTGTACGTCTTTGGAAAGGTGCGCTTTTTGATGTGTCAACCTTGACTACCTATAGTACGGGAACTCCCGTTGCGGATGACAGGCAGGGCTTTTCTAACATTGATGCGGAGAATCGTGCTTTCCGCCTTTTCCATGCTGGGTTGTCGCAGACATTCCTCAACGAAAGCCTTACGCTCTTTGTGGGTCTCAAAGCGGCCGATGAGGACTATTTCAACACCGACCTTGCAGGACTCTTTACGGGTTCTTCATACGGAGGCATACCTGTATGCACGGAAAATCACGGTATCTCGGTCTATCCCGAAGCTGCCCTTGCCTTGCATGCCGAATACGTGACTGGCGGCTGGACATTGCGAGAGAGCTTTTACAATGGCGCTCCGTCTGACAGGTTGGACGAGCAGTTCCGTTTCCGTCCAGGTCGCGATGGATTGTTCAATATCGGAAGTGCCATGTATGCCGTGGAGACAGAAGGCTATGCTTTTACATCCTACACGCTTGGCTATGCCTTTAGCACGAAGGAGGTGACGGGTCAGACGGAGTTTGGCCTGTGGGGCGGTGTGGAGCAGCCTGTGTGCACATGGGGAAAGATGCGGCTGAACCTCTTGGCTGAGGGTGCGGCTGAACTGACCAAGAACGCAGCATGCAAGGGCTACTGGGCTGCTGGCGCAGTAGCAGAGAATATCACGCGCAACGGAGGTCAGCTGGGATTGGCTGTCAACAGGGTTTATTGCCAGGATGGACACGAAACAGACGTGGAACTGACGTTCCTCTGTCCGCTTGGCGCAGGCTTCAGCCTTCAGCCCGCACTTCATGCCATCCGAACAGACGGAGTCACGACGATGGCAGGACAATTCAGGCTTTGCTATGAGATAGGCAGCAAATAGCAGCAGAGAAACTTTTTTAATGTGAATTCGCACCATTCGCTACAGGCTCTTCTTTGAATGAATACTTCAAGGGCTGGTTCCACACATCACGGAACCAGCCCTTGAACCGTTTTCAGACATTGCCAAACGTTCTTCTGTGAAAAGGATACGCTATTTTAAAAGATGAGGAAATGAAACACCTTCTTGTTTTTGCATCTTTGCCGGTCTTGATATTCCGTTGTTAAATTCTTGTAAATGATAAGAATGGTTAAAAAGTTAAAAAATCCCCCCCCTATTTGTTTTTTTTAAATATTGTGTTAACTTTGCAAAAATGAATAAGCTCTTAATAAAGAATCATTATGAAAATAAGTTGTATATTGAAAACGATTCTGTCTGCTTTGCTGTCAGCCGTCACCTGCATGATGCAGGCTCAGCACAGTTGGGCAATGGCAACAATTGAAAATGGTAAAAACATGCCGTCCTTTTCCAAGTTTCAATGTCTGTCCGAAAAAGGTTCAAATGGGGTTGATTATTATCGAATGTATGATTGGGGCTTTCAGATACGGCAAGAGTATTATAATCCTGTAAAACTACAGTACGGTTATCGAATGGAAGATAAACGTATCTTTGTCTATGACTTTGAGAAAGAAGAGGAATGCCTTGCTTTCGACTTCACGCTTACTGTTGGCGACCGCTTTGCCACATACAACGGAATGGAGTGGACGATAGAAGCGGCTGCTGATACGCTTGTTAATACATCTTACATGGGTATGGGTGAAAACTGCACGAAGCGACTTCTGAAAGTGCGTTCGGTTGATGGCAAATATTCCGACCAATGGCTTGAAGACTTTGGCTCGTTTTCCAACCATTTCATGATTCTTCCGATGAATGAAACTCAGCAGACTCAGACGCTCTGGATGGAATATGAGGAAGGCCAATATTTAGCTCGCGAAATATCCTTAGACCCTCTCTTTGCGCATGATTCTGGCGCACCAAGGGAAGAATCAGGAGCTTTCAATGGCTTATTCGTGAATTGCACCTATAAGGATGGGACTCTTGTTGTAGAAGATGAGCGATACCGCTCGCCAAACCGCGAATACACCTGCTTCTATCGTGTTGGCGATGACCTCTATCGTGCATACGTATGGGAACTGAATCCTGGCACAGAAGCTGCCTACGTTGTATGGTATCGAGACATTGCTTATTATTATGGGCTTCCTGTTCCGCAAAGCGGAAAATACACGATGCATTTCAACATGGACGAAAGGCCGGCGGATGAAAGTACGAAAATTGTAAACGTAACTGATGCAACTCTCAAAGAAAAGCCCAATTCGTCTTTCTACGACCTTACAGGCCGCCCAGTCTCCGCTCCAACAAAGGGTATCTACATCCAGAACGGAAAGAAGGTGCTGGTGAAGTGACGGGGAAAGAGAACACACATATTGACAATTTACTAATTTAATATGAAGCTTATGAAACATTTATTGCTTTTTTTCATCTTGAGTTTCGGCTTTGGTGGCATGGCAAAAGCTGAGAAGCTTCCATTCATCGAAAATGGCAAGACTTGGTATCTGCGGTTTTATTCGCCTAAAGCGTTTGTGATGCAGACATATCATGAGGGGCCAACGGATGAATATGCTTTACATTTTGGGAAAAATGAAGTGTGGAAAATGGATGGCAAAGTGGACGAGGACACTCTGATAGCTGGACAAGCTTACAAGAAACTTTATCGAGGATATGGTGTGGAAATGTCTGTCGCTGCATTGTTGCGTGAGGAAGGGGAGAGGGTGTATCAGTGGAATGTGAAAGCGGAGAAGGAAGAATTGCTATATGACTTTGCTCTGAATCAGGGCGATGTGTTTCTCTTGCCTTGTGAAGGAAAATCCTTTACATGCACTGTAACAAAGGTGGACGAGTATGAAGTTGCGGGGCGTCGTCTGAAAAGAATCCATTTTGATGCACAAGTTTCTAACGAAGATGAAGAGGGGAATAATGGAGATGTGTCGAAAAATGTATGGGTAGAAGGACTTGGCGCTCTTAATGAAAATCCATTGAATAATGTGATTGACCCTACTTTGGTCGGAGGTGGGTCTTCCTATTGCCCTTACATATTTACATCAACGGATTTTTATCCGTTCTCTTTTGCCCAGCAAGGATTTAGAGGACAAGAGCTTGTTTTGTATGAAGAGGTGACAGAAACAGGTTCTAATGGGGCCAATCAAAAGAATCTGTTGCAATATGAATTGCTCAAAAGGAATGAAGACAAAACAGACACGTTGCATGTCTTTGGTTATTTGTGGTCAAATGCTGATTGCTACCATTATATCTATTGCTATGATGCTTTGTACGGGAAGGTCTTTCTAGAACAGGTGGAAATCGGAATGGCAGCAGGACTCCAGAAAGCTTATCGTATTGATGTGAAATTCCCGATGTTCTTTGGAGACTATTTCCACTATGTGGTTGAGGATGATGAGGGAAGCCATCCTGTTGGAGGTCTTGTCAATTCTGATAATGCGATCTCTGAAGAAATTGGTGTGGGCAAGAATACACAAAAGGGAATATACGACCTTACAGGCCGCCCAGTCTCCGCTCCAACAAAGGGTATCTACATCCAGAACGGAAAGAAGGTGCTGGTGAAGTGATGAAATAGTTTCTTTTTTCGGAATCAGCAAGCCCCACACCAACGATTGGCGTGGGGCTTGCTGATTTTAATGTAGCGTGAGTTCGACGTGGATTGTGATGATTGTCGAACGGATGTTACTTCACATTGATGGCTTTTCCGCTATAGGTAACTTTTGTTTCCTTTCCGCCGATGACCTTCACGTTGAAAGTACGGGTGGCGAGCATGCCCTTGAATGAGCCTGTGCGTTTTCCGATGGTGAGCGTCTTAGAGCGGTCGTTCCACTTGAGCTGGATGGTGCTGTACTGTCCCTTCTCGTAGTTGTAGTTGTCACCTTCGTCTTCGTAGAGGGTAAAGGTGGCATCTGCACCTGGGTAAACAACGATGTCGAGGTTGTCGAAGTTGTTCTCGTTGGCATATTGTACATCAGGTCCGAGAGGCAGGATTGAGCCAGCCTTGATGTAGAGTGGTGCCTTGCTGAGTGGAATCTGCGCTGTGATGTTCTGTCCGCCATCGAGGAGCGTGTTGGTCCAGTAGTCGTACCACTTGGCTCCTGCAGGGAGATATACTTCGAAGTTCTTTGGCTCGTTCCAGTTGATGCGTGAATAGTTTTCGTGCTGGAGGTCTTGGCGGTCCCAGCCTGTCATTTCGTTGGTTCTGACAATCTTCTCTGTAGTATAGAGAGGGTCAACTACTGGGCATACGAGGACGTTGTGGCCGAAGAGGAACTGACGGTTGTTGTTCCATGTGTTGCGGTCTTCCTTGAAGTCCATGAAGAGGGCGCGCATGAAGGAGTCGTTGTTGCTGGTCACCTGCCATGACTGGCTATAGATGTATGGAAGGAAGCGGTAGCGGAGCTTGACAGCATCGACAAGGGCATCATAAACGGGTTCGCCCTGCTTGCCGAAGTAGTAGATTTCGCGGTAGATGTCGGCTCCATGGCTGCGCATCATAGGTGTGAAGGCTCCGAACTGCATCCAGCGCACGTAGAGTTCCTGATATTGTGGATTGCGTGGAGCGGAGTTGTGACCCTGTGTGTTGTAAGAGCCTGCGAAGAATCCGCCGATGTCTGCGTTGACGTTAGGATTGGCTGTGAGAGTGTAGTTGAGGCAGATTGGAATCTGCTTGCGGAAGCTGTCCCATGAAGAACCGATGTCGCCGCTCCATGTGTTGGCTCCGTAGCGCTGCTGTCCTGCGAAGTAGGAACGTGTGAGGATGAAGACGCGCTTGGTGCTGTCAACTTCTCGCTGGCTGTCATACACGCCGCCGACAGTCATGAGCGGGAAGGCATTGCGCACGCTGCGGTAAGAACCCATGGAGGTCATCTGGTCGCGCTGTTCTTCGGTCAGGTCCATCTGGTCGGGGTCGGTTGAGTCCATCCACCATGCATCGATGCCCATCTTGTGGAGGCGTGTGAGGTTCTTCCAGTAGATGTCGCGTGCTTCTTTGCTGTAAACGTCGTAGCATCGCACGCCGCTGGGGTAGTCTTTGCGTGGAGGCCATTGTGGAAGTCCGCTCTGTGGCCATGTGTCGAAGTCGAGCATGAGCCCCTTTTCCTTCAGTTCCTTGAAGGCTTTGGTTTCAGGACCGAATGATGCCCAGATGGAGATGCTCATGTGGGCGTTCTGACGATGCACTTCATCAATCATGTCTTGTGCGCGGTCGAAGTCGGGATTGATGAACTCCATGGCATTCCAGTTGTAGTTGCTGCCCCAATACTGCCAGTCTTGGATAATGCCGTCGAAAGGAATCTTGAGGTCGCGGTACTTGTGCACTACTTCGAGCAGTTCGTTCTGTGTCTTGTAGCGTTCACGTGACTGGTGGAAACCGTAGGTCCAAAGTGGGAACATGGGCACTTGTCCGGAAAGGCTGCGCATCTCGGCGATGACTCCATCTGCATTGCCGCCATAGATGAAGTAGTAGTCAATGAGTTTGCCTACTTCTGACTCGAGGACGATGTGTCCAGCTTCTCCTTCTGCAGGAGTGAAGAGGTGGGTTGGGGAATAGTTGTCCCAGAAGATACCGTAGCCCTTGATGGTCTGATAGAAGTGTGCGAAGTCTTCAAGGTTGCTCTGTTCCATGCGGCGGCGTTCGCCTCGCTGGCTCATCTTGCCGTTCTGGAGCAGTCCGACACCGTAGATGCCTTCGTCTGCCTCGACAGAGAAGGTCTGCTTTACACGGAATGCATCGGTGTCGGGACCTTTGGTGATGGGTGTGAAGGCATAGTCACCTTCGCGAGTGAGGATGTTGCCTTTGTTGTCGGCGAATGTCACTTTCCCATTGTCCACAGTAACAGTAAGCGCTGATGATTTATAGACGGTGGCTGTTCCTTTCTTGGATTGGCTCACCTTCACTTTTTCAGGCTGTGCAATGACTACGAGAGATTTTTTCTCAACGTTTGTTCCGTTGTCCTTCACGATGCGTACCGTGTTGGGTGTGTAGAACTCTACTGTTTGTGCTTGGGCAGAAGTGAAGCCCAAGAGGGAGAGGAGAGAAAGAATGAATGTTTTCTTTTTCATAGATAATTAGGATAGATAAATATTGGTTATTTGTGTTTGAATATGTATATTTTTCTGATGGTTAATATCCGAAGTGTTTCTCCAGTCGTTTACGCTCTTTTTCAGTAATTTGTATGACTGAGCCGTGGCGTGGAGTGAAGTTCCCTTGGGTTGGAGTATCCTGCACATACTGGAAAGTGGTGAGGTCGCCCTTGCAGAATTGGTAGTGTCCATTGGCGTAACAGTCGTACATGAGTATGTATTCGGTGGGTTGCTTCTTGGACTTCTTGATGAGGGGAAATACAGATGAACCTTCCACTGGATATTGTCCCTCCTTCTGTAAATGCTTCCATTCTACGGCATAGGGTCCTGTGAGGCTTTTGCTAGTAGCGCGCATCACGCCCTGTCGAGTGCGCCACCCTCCGTTGGGACCTGCAGGATTGATGACGCTGCGACCTTCGTCTTTGAAGAAGAGCACATATTCCTGATTCTTTTCATCATAGATGATGTCACCATCGATGGCTGCCTTGCCGAAGTCGAAGAGGAGCTGTGGCTCGCTGATGTCGGTGAAATCTTCGTTGGCGTAGGAGTAGAACAGCTTGAAATAGGGCTGATAGAATTTCCTGCGTTCTCCTGTGCGGCGATTGACTTCCCAGTCATTGGTCTCGTATTCCCAGTCGTGGCGTCCGATAGAGTAGTAAATCATGTATTTTTTTGCTATAGGGTCCCAAATGGTCTGTGGAGCCCATACAGCATGGAGGTTGGCCTGGCCGAAACCTGCAAGATGAGGGAATCGGGTGGGGAAGTCGATGGCTGTGTGTTGCCAATGGATGAGGTCGGTGGACTTCATCAGGACAAGGCCGTCGTTTGACTGCCAACCTTGGCTGGAGCGCATATCGGTGAGTACCATGTAGAATGTCTTTCCGTCTTGTGCTCTGATGATGTGCGGGTCTCGGATGCTCTTCTTCAGCGAGATGGTGTCGGAGGCGACAACAGGTTTGCCGTCGTTGAGGGAACGGTAGTTGAATCCGTCGTCAGAGATGGCAAATCGTATCTGTTCGCCTTCTGGGCTATTGTTGGAGAAGAAGGCGAAAAGATAAGACGTATATTTCTGCGCATAGGCTGTAGGCAGCGTGAGCAGAAGGGTGAGCAAGGTTATGGAAAGTTGTTTCATCTTAATCGTTTTTATGGATAGAGTACTTTTTTCTTTCCTTGAATGACGATGCCATTTGCAGGAGTGCTGATGCGTCTGCCGCCAAGGTCGTATAGAGCATCATCGTCTGTTGCCTGTTGCCCGTTGTCTGGACATATTGCTTGGATGTCCGTGCTGAGAGTCTCTTCATAGTTGTTGCTGATGTCATTGGAAACCTCTCCTGTATCTGTCATTATTGCGGCAATAGCATCGGCAGAAAGGGCATGGTTGTAGATGCGGAAATCGTCAATTCTGCCGTCGAATAGCGGGTCTGCTTTGAACATGGAACGTCCAATGTAGCAGAGGGATGGAGCGATGTCGGATGGCTTAATGGTGAAATCGTTGCTTTGTGCAATGTTCTCGCCGTCAAGGTAGAGTATTGCTTGAACGTTGTCACCCATTGGCTTGATGGTGATGGCAATGTGATGCCATGATGCAGCACCCAGTTTCTTGCCAGTGGAGAGTACTTGTTCTTCTCCTCCATTTTTCATGACAAATCTCATCTCGCTGCCATTGCTGGGGGTGAGGAACATGTATTGGTTGGTTCCGTTGCCAAAATCGAAGATGCGTTGCCAGTTCTCGCCGCCATTGTTGTAGCGTACCCATGTGGCAATTGTCATCTCATCGTGATGAGCGGTTGCATAGGGCAGCATAGCATAGATGTCTCCTTTCATGTTGAGACTTTTTGTGCCAGATTTTATCATGGTGGAAACACTTGAGTAAGAAGCCGTTCCATGAACTGAAGCGTTGAGGCGGTTAGGGGTGCAGTCGTCTGTGTTTCCATCAAATTGCAGCTGGCAGACAAGGCTTTGCTCTGCCAGTGGCGCCGCATGAAGCGTATCTGAGGCTTCAGAACGGTTGCAGTGGTAGTCAACGGCTTGTACTTTGTAGATGTATTTCTTCCCTGCCACGACAGTGTTGTCGGTGAAGGTTGTCAATGTGTCATTTCGTCCGATAGTGTTGTATTCTATCTGTTCGCCTTCTGTTGCAGGTTCTTCAGCTCTCAGGATTGTGTACGACGTAACATCGTCATCGGCAGGAGCTGTCCAATTCAGTTCGATGCTGCCGTTTCGCTGCTTGGCATAGAGTGCTGTTGGGGCTTCTGGTGCCTTGAGTACAGTGAGCGATGGCGTTTTCACATCTGTTGGTAAGAAGCGCCAAAGGTATTTTTTGAGTTCGCTGTCAGATGTATTGCTGTCTGGTTCGCTTTTAGAAGAGACTCTGGTTCCATCGGTTGAACTGCTGCAGTACAAATATTTGTTGGTCAGTCGGTTGATGATGTAGAAAGAACCATCTTTTGTATACTTGATGTACCATTGCTCTTCCATGGGGTGGTTGGTTCCTGCGTTGTAGACAATGACATTGGCAGAAGATGTGAACATGTTCTTCAGGTTTCCCCAGTTTAGTTCTGTGTTAAGGTGCATGTTGGTATTGCCTGCATTGTCAAAAAACCAATAGGACATGTCACCGTCGGTGTACCCTGGATAAACGTTCCAATGCTGTGTTTTCCCGCTGCTTTTTCTGGTATTGCTGGTTGCATTTCCGCCATTCATGGTGAGCAGTTTCTTGCTTGACACGTTCATGATTTGGTAGGTTCCGTTCACTTCGAAAGGTGCAACATCTTCTCCCCAGGTAATGTCAAATAAGCGTTCTGCGTTGATTTGCCCCATCTGATACCCTGTTCCTCCTGGCACATCGTAAACATACATTCGTGTCGGTCCGTATCCATTGAAATAGACATCTTTGGTAGTACTGATGAAGGCGAAGGAGGAAGTGGAGGCCTGTCGCTCGCTCGAGCCGATATAGCCATGTACTTCACCAGTCTTGTCGTTGCGGTAAACTGCAGCGTCTGTCCATGCATCGCGGTTTTCTCCGTAGCCGATGCGCACGCCTTCGTTGGAGTCGATGCAGAACTGGCCTCGTGCTTTTGAATCAAAGCCCCACCAAATGCCATTTTCCATACCGTAGTTGGCACCTACGATGGCTTCTCCTACATTGTGGAGTTCGTCGGCCGTTCCGATAAGTCCGTCGGCTTTCACTTGGGCGAAGAATCCTGCATAAGTGTCAAATGAGCCGGCCAACTGATGTGTGTTTCCCTCGTCAATATATTCTTTCAGGTAGTTGTACCAAGGCAATGCGCGGTCGCTGTTCAGTGTGTTTCCTCCGCTCACTCGTATGTCTTTGAAGAAAGGGTCTTCCTTGATGAGTTTGGCAATGGCAAGGAAATCCTTCATGGCTTGTGTCTCGCTGGATGCTTGTTCCCATACATAGTCGGGTTCGTTGAATGGTGAAACACTGATGACTGTAAGTCCTTGCTTCTGTACATATTGAGTGGTGGCTTTGATGAGTTTGTGCCACTCTTCAGGCTTCCCTTGGTAATTCTTGCGTCCAGTATAGTCGTCCTCTCCGTCCTCATTCTTGAAAAGGGCTTCGTGGTCGCAGTTGAGATTGACTTTGCTGGTTCCTGTTTCTTTGATGAGATCGCATCTCCATTTCAACCTCTTTTGCTGCCTTGCTGAAAGCGTATAGGTTCCGTCGCCGTTATCGGTTACGAGGTCGTTGGGCTGAAATGACACACGGCCTGTTTCGAAATTGCCTTTCCCAATGTGCGCAATGCCTCGATAGACGTTGTAATCCCAGTCCCATGCCGTATCCATTCCCCAGTTGATGTGGTATGCCTTTCCTTCATCGTTGATGTTGAAAATGATGTCGGTATCTGCTGCTTTCATTGCCTTCATGTAGTCTGTGCCAGTTTGCGCCATGGCAGAAGCCATAGCGAGCAATGAGAATGTAAATAGTGTGATTTTCTTCATAATCAAGTTTTTAAGGTTGGATGTTTGAATGGTTCTGTCGTTTTTATTCTCTTCCTCTTTCGTCGAGATAGCTATCTTTGAAACCGAGGAAATAAAGAACTCCGTCCAGTCCAATGGTGTTGATGCTTTGTTGTGCATTGGCTACTACACGGGGCTTGGCGTGGAAAGCTATGCCGAGACCCGCTTGTGCCAGCATCGGCAGGTCGTTTGCCCCATCTCCTACAGCAATGGTTTGTTGCAAATCAACTTTCTCTACCTGTGCGATGAGCTTGAGAAGTTCTGCTTTGCGTCGTCCATCGATGACTTCTCCAACGTAATTGCCTGTGAGGTGGCCTGTTTCATCTACTTCAAGCTCGTTGGCATACACGTAGTCAATGCCATACTTCTTTTGGATATATTCGCCAAAATAAGTGAATCCGCCACTTAGGATGGCAATTTTGTATCCGTATTTTTTAAGCACATACATGAGCCGGTCAACTCCTTCTGTGAATGGCAAGTTCTCAGCGATGTCTTTCATGACGCTGATGTCTAACCCCTTGAGCAGCTTGCATCTCTGTGCAAAGCTCTCTTTGAAGTCAATCTCCCCTCGCATGGCGCTCTCGGTGATGGCAGCCACTTGGTCATAGACACCATGCTTGCGTGCCAATTCGTCAATTACTTCTGTTTGAATCAACGTGGAATCCATGTCGAAGCAAATGAGACGCCGCATTCGACGATACATGTTGTCAGTTTGGAAAGAGCAGTCAATGGCTTGTTCTCGCGACATTTTCAGCAGTTCTGCATGCAGTCCTTCCTTGTCTCGGGGCGTGCCTCGTACAGAGAATTGTATACATGCGCGAGTCTTTTCCATTGGGCGCTGTATGCTTGCGCGGCCAGACAATCGCTGAATGGCATCGATGTTAAGCCCTTGGTCAGCAATGAGTTGGCTAACTGCTTCTATCTGCCGTGCCTTTAATCGACGTCCCAATACGGTGAGAATGTATCGGTTCTTGCCTTGTCGCCCGACCCAATTTTCATACTCGTTCATGGTGACAGGATAGAACTTGATGTTGACACCCAGTTCGCTTGCCTTGAACAGCAACTCTTTCATGACGTGGCCTGCGCGCTGTTCTGACACGCGGGTCAGGATGCCCAGAGAGAGTGTGGAATGGATAACAGCCTGTCCGATGTCCTGTATATCTACATCGTGGCTGGCAAGAATGTTCATGATGCAAGCCGTAAGACCTGGACGGTCTTCCCCGGTGATGCGTATGAGTATCAGTTCTTCCATAGTATGATGTTTGTGCGTTTTTTATGGTGATATAGTGGCCTTATGGTTGTATGGGTTTGGGCAGATTCCTCCTGTACCCATGCAGCCATAAGGCCTTCTCTCATTACTTTGCGATGATGAGCGAGTATTTCTTCTTGCCTTGCTGTATGAGCATGTATTTGCCGTCAAGCAGGTCTGCTGTTGTCAGCAATTGGTCGGGTGCTGTAGCCTTGTCCTTGTTGATGCTCACGCCTCCACCCTTTACAAGAGTCTTTACTTCGCCCTTGCTGGGGAATACTTGAGTGTGGTCAACTGTTAGGTCGGCCAGTTTTACACCTGCTTCAAACAGGCTTTTTTCTACTTCAAAGTGAGGAACTCCTGCGAAAACGTCGAGCAATGTCTGCTCGTCGAGTTTCATGAGGCTTTCTTTGGTTGATTTGCCAAAGAGAATGTTGCTGGCCTCTACAGCGAGTTCGTAGTCTTCGCGAGAGTGAACCATAATCGTAACTTCTTCGGCCAGACGTTTTTGGAGAACTCTGCGACCGGGGTCTGCATCCTGCTCAGCAATGATTGCCTCAATCTCTTCCTTTTCCAGAGAAGTGAAAATCTTGATGTATCGCTTGGCATCCTCATCGGGCACGTTGAGCCAGAACTGGTAGAACTGGTATGGAGAAGTGTAGTTTCTGTCGAGCCAGATGTTGCCGCTTTCTGTTTTTCCGAATTTGCGTCCATCGCTTTTGGTCACGAGTGGGCAAGTTAGCGCAAAACACTCTTTTCCGTTCATGCGGCGAATGAGTTCTGAGCCAGTGGTGATGTTTCCCCATTGGTCGGCACCGCCCAGCTGCAACTTGCAGTTCTTGTGTTCATTCAGGTAATAGAAGTCGTAGCCTTGAAGCAGCTGATAGGTGAACTCTGTGAAAGAAAGTCCGTCGCGAGCCTCGCCATTCAGACGCTTCTGCACAGATTCTTTTGCCATCATGTAGTTGACAGTGATGTGCTTGCCGATGTCACGCACGAAATCGAGGAACTTGAAGTCCTTCATCCAGTCGTAGTTGTTCACCAGCTCCGCTTTGTTTGGTTCGTTGCTGTCGAAGTCGAGGAAGCGTGCTAACTGCTCCTTGATGCAAGCCACGTTGTGGCGCAGTGTTTCCTCGTCCAGCAGATTGCGCTCCTGGCTTTTCCCTGATGGGTCTCCAATCATGCCGGTTGCGCCTCCTACGAGAGCCAATGGCTTATGTCCGCAGCGCTGGAAGTGGCGGAGCATCATGACACCGCAGAGGTGTCCGATGTGGAGTGAATCGGCAGTTGGGTCTATGCCCAGATATGCTGTAACTTGCTCCTTCTTGAGCAGTTCGTCTGTGCCTGGCATCATTTGGTGAATCATGCCACGCCAAGTGAGTTCTTG
The DNA here is from genome assembly GCA_017507385.1 of Bacteroidaceae bacterium. Classification (GTDB taxonomy): domain Bacteria; phylum Bacteroidota; class Bacteroidia; order Bacteroidales; family Bacteroidaceae; genus Minthosoma. The sequence goes on from JAFWAX010000065.1 coordinate 55,054, forward strand.
TACGAAATCTTTCATTTATGTGTGATTTTAATATTTCTTTATGTGTTTGCCGGTATGGCTCTGGCGTTTATAATGGGGCAAAGATACGGCTTTTTTTTGAATTTTGACGACGCTTCTTTGTTTTTTTAATAAAGTGTATGTCAAAATGTCGTAAAAAGCGTTTGTAATTAACGTGGGTTCAATGGATTAGTATGTATTCTGATTTTATTGAATTCATGTGGAAAGAAGGAGAAAGCGCTTTTCTATAAAACCGCACCCCTCGGGTCCGCCATGCCGTACCCGAGGGGTGCGATGCGTCGTACCCGAGGGGTACGGTTTTATAGTTTGTCTGTTGTTGAGCCGTCATGGCGATGAAATGATGGTGTGAATTCTTCTGTTTGCGCTATTTTTTGAGGGGGAATTTTTGCGGGTTTGAAAGAGGTGGGTGACGTGCGTTTGTTCTGAAACCTTTCTTCGGAACCCCTTTTTGAAGTGCTTCTGCAGCCTTTGGGAGGGTGGGTGCGAGAATACATGTGGAGTCGTGGGAATGTGCAGATGAAAATGTGCGGAAAATGGATGGATGTAACATTTGTGATAAGTTTGGTTACGTAAAAATGGTTGAGAATAGATATTTTTCTGTATCTTTGTGGCCGATAACAACTCAAACCAAAACTATATGAAACTAAGAAATGTAATGAAAGTGGCAGCCGCTGCTGCTTTGATGGGTGGCGCGTTGAGCGTGTTTGCTCAGAAAGTTAAAGCTCCATCTGGAGGAAAGAAAATCAGTAAAGAATTGATTGGCATATTCTTTGAAGACATTAGCCATTCAGCTGATGGGGGATTGTATGCTGAATTGATTCAGAATGGCTCTTTTGAGTACAGTCCTGCTGAGCGTGATGGCTGGGGGCCAGGCTCTTTCTGGAGAATGATGAGACATGGCCATTCTACGGGGTACATAGAGCCACGCATGGACAATGCGCTGAATGGTAACAATCCTCACTATATGCGTATCGTTGCGGAACGAGTGGGACATTTTTCTGACTATAATGGCTGGACAGGTGTCGGTATTCAGAACACGGGATTTGACGGTATCGCAGTAAAGGCTTGCGCAAAATATGATTTCTCAGTGTTTATGCGTACTCCTAACGGCTCTGCCATGCCTGTACGCATCGTGCTGGTGGGCGAGCGGAATAAGGTGCTTGCTGAAGCGGAATTGAAGACCCACGGATTGGGATGGAAGAAGTACTGGACAGTGCTTACGGTTAGCGAAGATTGTCCAAATGCTCAGTTGGCGGTACTGGCTCTTGCTAATGGCGAACTGGATGTGGATATGGTGTCGTTGATGCCGCAGGACACTTATAAGGGTCATGGCTTGCGTAAGGATTTGGCTGAGACAATCGCTGCGCTGGAGCCAAAGTTTGTGCGTTTCCCGGGAGGCTGTGTTGTACATGGCGGAGGTGATGGGTTCTGGAACACTTATCGTTGGAAGAACACAATTGGTCCAAAGGAAGAGCGTGTCGCTCAGAAGAATACATGGGGCTATCACCAGTCTATGGGATTGGGATATTTTGAATATTTCCAGTTCTGTGAAGATATGGGTGCAGAGCCAATTCCAATTCTTCCTGTAGGTGTGAGCTGCCAAGGTGCAGGCGGAAGCTGGGGCTTGAAAGAACAGGCTCAGTGGGCTGTGCCGATGAGCGAGATGGACGAATGGGTAGATGAGGCGCTTGACTTGATTGAATGGGCGAACGGCGACGCTACCACAGAATGGGGCAAGAAGCGTGCTGAGGCTGGTCATCCAGAACCATTCAACATGAAGTATCTGGGCTTGGGCAACGAGGAGAAAATTACGCCTGAGTTTGAAGAACGATTCAAGTATATTTATAACAAAATCCGCGAAAAGCATCCTGAAATCATCATCGTGGGCACCGCGGGACCTGGCTCTCACAAAGGCAATCCTGACTATGACACGGGCTGGAGAATAGCTGAAGACATTGATTTGGCGATATTGGACGAACACTACTATGAACAAAGAGAGTATTTCTTTGACAATCAGCATAATTACGACAACTATTCTCGCAAGAGAAACACGAAAGTGTATGTGGGCGAATATGCTGCGAAAGACAAGAAGATGATTGACGCATTGGCTGAAGCACTCTATCTGCTTGGTATCGAGAGAAATGGAGATGTTGTGGTGATGACGAGCTACGCGCCGCTTTTGGCTAAGAAAGGTCAGACTAACTGGAATCCAGACCTTATCTATTTTGATAACACAAGAGTCTATCCAACATGCAGCTACTATGTGCAGCAGATGTTCGGAACAACAGCAGGCGATTACTACTATGGCGATGTGGCAAAGTTTGAAGGTGCTGACAAGTTCCAGGGGGCATCTTGTGTCCTCAACACGGAAAAGGGCGAGCTTTACATTAAGGTGGTGAATGCTGCTGCTGAAGCAAAACAGGCGAATATTAACCTGAGCCGCTTCAAGAATATTCCTGCTAAAGCAACCATGACGACAATCAGTGGAGCTCCTGACACGGAGAACAATTATGAGGTGCAGCCAGTAGCTCCAATAGACAAGGAAATTAGCATTGCAAAAAAGATGAAGGTGACAGCAGAACCTTACTCTTGTTCTGTAATTCGTATTAAACTTTAATGTTTTTTGAGAATCTAAGGTTGTAAAGGCTGTTTTTGCAATCTTGGATTCTCATTTTTCAACCAATTAACAAAAATTATTTATTTACACAATTTCAGAACGTTTAAGAGATGAAAAAATTTTTTACTGGTATAATGGCTATCTGTATGGCTGTTAGCCTCAGCGCACAAACCTACACTCCATGGGAGAAGGGTGCATTCGAGACAAAAAAGTATCGTAATCTGTTTGTCGAGATGGGTTACTCGGAAAAGGAAGTAGATGCTAAGTTGAAGGAAGTCTTCAATGATGTTTTCCGAGGCCCTAACAAGGTGTACTTTGAAGTGGGAGACACTATGGCTTATGTGTCTGATATTAAGAATAATGACGCACGTACCGAAGGCATGTCCTATGGCCTGATGGTTGCAGTTCAATTTGGCGAAAAAGATATTTTCGACCGTCTGTGGCGATGGAGCCGCAAATATATGCAGCATCAGTCAGGTTCGCGTGAAGGATACTTTGCATGGAGCTGCAAGACTGACGGAACGATGAATTCGGCAGGTGCAGCCAGCGATGGTGAACTTTATTTCATCACAGCTTTGCTTTTTGCATCCAATCGTTGGGGAGATGATACTGGCATTAACTACAAGGCGGAAGCGCAGCGTATCCTCAATTGCACGATGCCACGCGAGGTGGAAGGGCGTCCAATGCCTGCTTTCGGGCAGCAGCAGAATGCTCAGGCTCCTCAAAAGCAGATGATGTTCTTAATCAATCCCGAAAACAAACTCATCACTTTCACTCCTGACGGTTATGGACAGCGTTTCACGGATCCTTCTTACCATGTACCTGCTTTCTACGAGGTGTGGGCACGATGGGCTGACGATGGACGTGCCGACTATTGGAATGAGTGTGCGCAGAAGTCACGCGAGTTCCTCCATAAGGCTATTCATGAAGAAACGGGTCTTAATGGCGACTACAGCCAGTATGACGGTAGCCCGATGCAGGGTTTCGGAGGTCGTCGCAATGGCAGCAACAATTTCCGTTACGACTCTTGGCGCGTACCTATGAATATTGCTCTCGACTACGAATGGAGCTGTGCTGACCGTGAGTGGCAGCAGCAGTATGGAGAGAAGATTCAGAACTTCTTCTATTCTAAAGGCATCAACGATTTCGTTGACCAGTATCGTGTTGATGGAAGCCTTCCTGAAGAGGATGAAATTTTGCAGGCTGGTGGATTCAAGAAACTTCGCCATTCTATTGGTCTTGTGGCAACAACAGCGGCAGCGTCTATGATGTGCAGCCATGCCAAGAGCAAGGAGTTTGTCGATGCACTTTGGAATGCTAAGCACGTTCCATTTGAAGATGGCTACTTCGATGCTTATTACGACGGACTTCTCCGCCTCTTTGCTTTCATGCATCTGAGTGGAAATTATAGAATTATCTTCCCTGAGAAATAAAATAGGGAGGTGTAAAGGCGAGGTTCGTTTGCCTTGAATGTTAAAAACGAAAGACATGGAAGTCAGGCGTTTGCTTGAGAAAGCATGTCTTTCGTTTTTTTATCGGGGGTATATGACTGTTTGTGTTATGGTATTTGTTTTGTGCTGTTTTGTTTGCCGCCAGTTCGGCTGAGCAGCCTTTCAATATGTGCGCGTAACAGGTGGTAAGCCTTGCAATCTTTGAATTGGGTATTGCGGCGTAGCATTTGGCTGGGTAGCATTTGGCTGTGTGAATAGCAAGAGAGTTCGTTGTCCATCTGCTGCATATTTCCTTGAGCCAAAAACTTGATGTCTTTCTCGCGTTCGCGGCGAAGGATTGTACAGATGGGAGTTAGGGCGGCATCGACTACATTCTCCTGTAAATGATGCCCTTGTATGAAGAGATAGGTGTCTTCGGGGGTGACTCCTAATTGTGTGAGTTCCTCCTTGAGCCGCCCGAGTTTTCCTTTGGCTTCGGGCACATGCTGCTGAAGCCAAGCGATTTTGCGGTTGACGTTTTTGCGAACTCGTTCGAGGGCGTCTATGGGCTTGTGGACGTTGAGCTGTTCAATCGAGGTGATGTTGTTGAACGATGTGAGAGACATCTCGGTGAAACGTCCTCGGCGATGCAGCCATACAAGCCAGATGAAGAGTTCGTAAATGATGCTGGAATAGAATTTGAGATATTCCTCGAAATTGAAGATGTTTCTGTCATTGAGTGTGGCCATGACGCATACATCGTGCAGGCTTGGCGCATAGCACTGGTAGTTTTCGATGGAGTAGGTGTAGGTGTGGATGATGTAAGGATTGTCGAGCATTCGTGCAGAGTTGGGCGTGTGGCGCTGAAGTAAGTAGTCGAGGTCAGCGTCAACGCAGGCAATCATGCATACTCCAAGTGATTCGCCAAGCTTGTTCATCATGGCGGTTTTCTTCCCTCTGTTGAGGTTTTTTCGGCTGGGCAGCATTACTTCAAACATCGTCTCTTCATCCTCGAAGTCGCTGAGCACACTTCGCCAAAAGAAGATGTCATCGTATGACTCCACATACGCTACGATCTTCCGCTTCTTGCTCTTGGGGCGAAGCCGGTTAGAGGCCTCGATGTAGGCTGATGTGATGTTGGAGGCGAGCCGTTTCATGTGTCTTGTTAATTGCTGATTTCTTCCACTTCGGTCACGTTGCTAATCCATCCGTCCATGATGAGAGCTGGTGAATGGGTTGAGAGGATAATTTGTGCATTGGGATTGAGTTGGCGGATGAGGTCGATGAGCTGTTGCTGCCAGTCGATGTGGAGCGAAATTTCGGGTTCGTCCATGAGGAGGGCGTATGGCTCTCTGTTTTCGACCAGCACGGTGAGGAGGATGGCGAGCATCTGCTTTTCTCCGCTTGAAAGCTGGTAGGGGGTGATGACTTGTGTTGTGCTCCCCATGTCTTGGATGAACTGTATTTCGTTGCTCTTTCGGTCGATTTTCTTGTTCGTGTCTGCAAACAGTTTGTCAATCATGTCCTGAAACTGCTTTTTGGGCGCACTGACCTCTGCCGCTTGTCGTTGGTCTTCGGGGTCTCCGCTGGTGAGCAATTCGATGATGCGGTTTCCGATGTTGACCTGGTAGTCGAGGAAACGTTTCTGCAATCGGTAAATTTGCCAGTCGAGTTCTGTCTTTACTCGTGAGTCAGAAAGTTTTTCGAGCAAGTCGCTGTGCAGGAGTGGTCGGTCGAACGAGCGGATGACGTCAAATTTGATGTAGGTGGCATCTTCAGGCATGAGCTTGATGATGACGCCTTGTGGTACTTCTTCGGGTATGATTTCTCCTTGATCTATCATGCTCAGGCGATGGGCTGAATGGTTGATGATGGTGCTTTTCCCCACGCCGTTGATGCCGCTGAGGATGTTTACGTCGGGTTGCAATTGCCAAACGATGTGCTTGCCCCCCTTCCACAGGGCTTCGATTTCGATGCTTTGAATGTAGTCAGCTCTTTTCTCCATGTTCCGTTTGCTGTTTTTGGGATATGCGTTTTTTCGGGTGCGTGACCGTTCCCGATGGTTGTATGTGGCAAAGATAGCGAAAAGTTGGGAGTCGGGAGTTAGGAGCTGTGCTTTTTTTGTGTTCCTGTCTGCTTTTTTTGTCGAAAAAGTGATAAAACCTAATGCCTAATTCTTTATTTTTAACTTTTTTTGTACCTTTGTGCCGAAATTTAATCACATCATCATTTTTTTATGGGAGGTTTTTTCGGAACCGTATCAACAGAGAAATGTGCGGCGGAATTATTTTATGGCACTGACTATCAGTCTCATTTGGGCACTCGTCGTGGCGGAATGGCTACTTATTGTGAGGAAAAAGGTTTTTACCGTGCCATTCACAACCTTGAGAACACGTATTTCCGTACACGTTTTGAGGCGGAATTGCCAAAGTTTGAGGGGAAATCTGGTATTGGTGTTATTAGCGATACCGATGCTCAGCCGATGCTTTTCAACAGCCATTTAGGGCGTTTTGCGCTGGTGACTGTGGCAAAAGTGAACAATATGGAGGAGGTGGCTGACCATTTGCTGCAGGAGAACATGCACCTTTCCGAGTTTTCGTCAGGAAAGATTAATCCAACGGAGCTGATAGGTTTGCTCATTGTCAAGGGCAAGGATTTTGTTGATGGCATAGAGAATGTGTACAAGACCGTGAAGGGCTCTTGTTCTATGCTTCTCCTTACTGAAGACGGCATTATTGCTGCACGCGATGCTTGGGGTCGTACTCCTATTGTGGTGGGCAAGAAGGATGGAGCGATGGCGGCTACAAGCGAGAATACGGCGTTCCCTAACTTGGGTTATGAAACAACCTATTTTGTTGGCCCGGGAGAAATTGTTCATTTGCGTGCTAATGGCATGGAGCAGTTGCGTAAGCCCAATAAGAAGATGCAGATCTGTTCGTTCCTGTGGGTGTACTATGGATTCCCTACGTCTTCCTACGAAGGGAAAAACGTGGAGGAGATGCGTTTTACTACAGGGCGTGTGATGGGTGAAGAAGATGAGACTGAGGTGGATTCGGTGGGAGGAATCCCTGATTCTGGCATTGGCATGGCTATCGGATACAGTGCGGGTCACAAGACTCCCTATCAGAGGGGAATTAGCAAATACACTCCCACATGGCCGCGTTCTTTCACTCCGGCCAATCATGAGATGCGTTCTCTGGTAGCAAAAATGAAACTCATACCTAACAAAGATATGTTGCGCGGCAAACGTTGCCTTTTCTGCGATGATTCCATCGTGCGAGGAACGCAGTTGCGCGAAAATGGGAAAGTGTTGAAAGAACTGGGCGCAAAAGAGGTGCACATGCGTGTGGCATGTCCTCCGCTTATCTATGCATGTCCTTTTGTCAATTTTGCTGCCAGCAAATCGGAACTGGAACTGATTACTCGTCGCGTTATCAAGGATTTAGAGTCGCATTCCAACACCGTCACATTGTTGACAGACGCCTTGGCGGCAGACCAGACAGTGACAGTCTCTCCAGAGCGATTGAAGGCTTATGCTACAACGGATTCGCCCGAATACAATGCGATGGTGAAAGAAGTGGCGCGGCGTTTGGATCTTGATAGCCTTAAGTTTTCCAAGCTGGAAACCATTGTTGAAGCCATTGGCTTGGAAAAATGCAAGATATGTACTCACTGCTTCGATGGCAGCTCGTTCTATTCTCTTGAGGAAGAAAACGGCAACGAGGATTAGTTTGCCGCCTACATAATATTTAAAACACCGTGCGCGAAATATTTTGTGCACGGTGTTTTAAATATTATGTAGGCGGTGTTCATGTATGGATTCTTGAAGCCATGTTGAAAGTTCGCCTGTTTGCTGCTGCATTTTATGGCAATGTTGAGATGAGGCTTTATGGCTGATGCTGAGTCGCTTGCCATTAAATTTCGGCGAGATATTCTATGACTTTTTCGTTGGCGGCTCTCAGCGCTTCGCAGGCTTTGCTTAAGTTGCGTGAGAACTCTTCGAATGTTTCGGTGTCACTGTCACACAGGTCGGTCACAGATTTCACATAAACAATGGGAATGCCAAACAGCGAGCAGACGAAACCGACGGCGGCGCCTTCCATGTCTTTCAGCTGGCCTCCGTTCGCCTGTATGATGTCGAGGTCACAGGGCTGCATGTCCAGAGAAGAACCCGTAGTGACTTTTCCTGTCTTCATGTGCAATTCCTCTGCCATGCGCAGGCTTCCTTCCCATACGGCGTAATTGCCTATGCTCTGAGTGCCCCATGCGTCGTCGCCAGGCACGCGGCGGTCATGAAACATGGCTCCGTTGCCGATGTACACCTCGGCAATATCTGCTCCGTGGGCTTGGAAAGCGCCGCATGTTCCAGAGTTGATGATGATGTCGGGAGACAGTTTCTGAATGGCTGACAGTGTTGCTACTGTTGCTGCTTCGCACCCCACAAGGTCGCTCCCGTGCTGCTGCCCGTTCAGTACAACGTTCAAGGTGCATCCTTTTACAGAGCCTTCATACAGTTTGCATGGCAAAGGAGAGAAAAAACCTTCTTTTTCTTTGATGCCATACTTTTCGATGAACGGCTGAGCCTCGGCTTGCATGGCGACAATATAGCAAATTTTCTTCATGCTGCTGATTTGTTGCTTGTGTGTCTTTGCATTACTTTTTATTGGCTTGTTGGAACTGTCTGTTTGACAATTCGCGGCAAATGTACATGTTTTTTTTATCTTTTCACCTTTTTTTTTGAAAAGTTTATCTTTGTGTGCGCACATGTGAATAATTTGTTGTACCTTTGTAACTTAACAGTGTTAATCTTGTGAAAATTATGATACTGAATAGGAAAATGATGACGTGGGCTGTGTTGGCGGCCTTTTTGTTTGGCACAATCGATATGGCGGCAGAAATAGAAGCACCTCTTCTCAAAAAGCAGGAAACTTCCACTTCTGTTGAAAATAAGAAGAAGCCAACAGAAAAGAAAAAATCAAAGAAAAAGAAGGGTGAGGATCAGGTGGCCGCTCCGTCGAAGTATAAGACAATGACAGGACGCGATTCGTTGTCGCTGTCGGGCGTGATGAACGTGATTCAGAAGGGCGATACGCTTTATCTGGAATTGCCGGCGGATTTGCTCGGCAAGCCCTTTTTGGTGTCGAACAAATTGCAGCAGGTGCCAGCCGAGCTGAATGAGGCCAGTGCCAATAAGGGAGTTAATTATGCTAACCAGATGGTGCGTTTTGAATGGGACAAGCAGGCTAAAGTGGTGAAAATGCGTCAGCAGCGCGTGACTCCAGAAGCTCCCGAAGGTTCTTATCTGGCACGTTCTGTGGCAGATAACTACATTGACCCAATCATTGCATCGTTGAAAGTGGAGTGTGTGTCTCCTGATTCCACTTCTGTTATTTTCAAAGTCAATGACTTGTTCAACGGAAAGAAAAATGTGCTGAACGATGTGTTCAACGACATCAATTTGGGCACATCGCCAGTGGCAGAGCTTTCTCGTGTTGTAAGCGTGAAGTCATACGAGCGTAGCGTTGTGGCGAAGTCGGAGCTGACGACGACGGTGAGAGAAGGCATGTCGAAGGTGAATGTGACTGTGGTGGTCAGCACCGCCATTTGTTTGCTGCCGGAAGAGCCTATGGCACGCCGTCGCGAAGACTGGAGAGTAGGCTATTTCTCTACGCCAGCTATGATTTACAATGACTATCAGCAGCGAGTGGAGAATACCAGCTACATCACACGTTGGCGCCTCGTGCCAAGCGATACGGTCGCATATATGCGTGGTGAACTCACAGAACCCGTGAAGCCAATCACGTTCTATATTGGCGGGGCGGTGCCAGAACATCTCAGACCATATATTGTACAGGGAATTCTTGATTGGAACAAAGCTTTTGAACGTGCTGGTTTCAAGAATGCAGTACGGGCTGTCATTCCAGATGACACACTTGATGTGGAAGGTGATGATATGCGCTATTCTGTGTTGACCTATGCGGCATCGGAAAAAGCCAATGCCATGGGTCCATCTACTTTGGATCCTCGTACAGGGGAAATTCTGGAGGCAGACATCATTTGGTGGCACAATGTGCAGTCGCTCATCAGCGAGTGGATTGTGGTGCAGACAGGTGCTGTAGATTCACGTGCTCGTTCTTTGGAATTGCCAATAGAATTGATTGGCGATGCCGTGCGTTTTGTGGCTTGCCACGAAGTTGGGCACTCCTTGGGATTGCGTCATAATATGATGGCTTCAGCGGCTTATCCTACAGACTCTCTGCGTTCTGAAACATTCACTTCTCGCATGGGAGGTACATCTGCCAGCATCATGGATTATGCACGCTTCAACTATGTGGCTCAACCAGGCGACGGTGTGAAGATTATGTCACCCCATATTGGACCTTATGACTTGATGGCTATAGAGTGGGGCTACCGCTGGTATCCTGAAGGAACGAACGAAGACGAGGTTTTGGAAGCATTCTTGGCTAAGCATCAAGGAAAGGAATATCGATACAGTGAGACACAGCAGCAGCGCTCGGCTGTTGATCCTCGTGCTTTGAGTGAAGATTTGGGCGACGACCCCATCAAGTCTGCACGTCTGGGTATTGAGAACCTGAAGCGTGTAATGCCTCATTTGATAGACTGGACGCGTAACAACAAGCCTGGTCAGAACTATGATGAAGCAGCTGGGCTTTACTCGGCAGTTATATATCAGTGGACACTTTATCTGTACCATGTGATGGCAAATATCGGAGGAATATATCTGGACAGACCTACGATTGAATGGTCAAATGTTCCGAGAAGGTCTGCTTATACCTTTGTTGAGAAAGAGCGTCAGAAGGAAGCGGTACAGTTCTTGCTCGATGAGGTTCTTTGTTTCCCTGAATGGCTTTTCGGTTCTACATTCTCAACACAGATTTACCCGCTGAGAAAGACACCTCTCGGCACGACAGAGCAGGAGCCAGCTATGTTGCTGAAGAATCAGCAGAATTATATCCTTTGGGACTTGTTGGCAAATGATCGTCTGGTAAGAATGTACCAGAATGAATGGATGAATGGAGATGAGGCTTTTACTGCTGTAGAACTGTTGCAGATGCTCCACCAGTCAATCTTCCGCAAGACCATTGCAGGGCAGAAGCTGAATGTGATGGAGCGCAGCCTTCAGAAGAGTTTTGTGGATGCCCTTATCACTGCTGCTGCAGAAAATGAAGGCGTGAAAATCAATAAGAGCATCGCTGAGGAAAGGCTGGTGGCAGGCAGCGGCTCTCGTACGATTGACATGACAATGACACAGATAACTCGTACCAGTGACGCTTTGAGCGTGAAGCGTGCAGAGTTGTTGAGTATCATGAAGTTGATGAAGAGTCGTGCGAACAGTGGAGATTTGAGCACGCAGATGCATTATGATGATGTTGTGCTACGTATCCAGACAGCATTAGGATTGCAGAAGTAAAAAGGAAATTTCTAAATATATAAAATGTACGAAAATATAATAATGAGACGAATTTCTCTATTCCTTTTCATTTTGATGAGTACGGTGATGGTGCTGGCTCAGGAACGTGTTATCACGGGTGTTGTGTTAGATGGCGAATTCAAGGGAGAGCCTTTGATTGGTGCAAATGTCACAGTGGGGCAGGGCCAGGCAACAAAAGGAGTGATAACAGATTTGGACGGAAAGTTCAAATTGAGTGTACCTGCCAACACGCAGAAGGTTGTTGTCAGTTACATGGGATATAAATCCTATACGTTAAAGCTTAAGCAAGGTGTTGATAACTATAAAGTTACGCTTTATTATGCTGATAAAAGTCTTGACGAATTTGTTGTTACGGGTTATCAGCAGATTGACCGCCGTAAACTGACTGCCGCTGTATCAACTGTGGAAATCTCAGATGAGACAGTTGGTGCAGTGAAAAATATTGACCAGGCATTGGCAGGACAGGTGGCAGGACTTTCTTCAGTGGCTGCGAGCGGTGCACCTGGTGCTCCAATGAAAATACGTATTCGTGGAACATCTTCTATCAATGGAGTACAAGAACCTCTTTGGGTGCTCGATGGTATCCCGATGGAAGGCAATGAAATTCCTGCAATAGATAACTTGAACGATATTGATGATATTTATCAGACAAGCATTGCGGGCTTGAATCCATCTGATATAGAGAATATTACAGTGCTGAAAGACGCTGCGGCAACAGCAATTTATGGTGCGAGAGCTGCTAATGGTGTCATCGTCATTACTACAAAGAAAGGAAAGGCAGGGCGTCCTGTTGTAAATTTCTCGGCAAAACTGACATACAATCCTCGTGCCAGCATTGACCGCTTGAACCTCTTAAATGCAGATGAGAAAGTGAATCTTGAATTGGATTTGCTTCAGAGTTCTTACGACTATCGTCAGCATAAAGGTGGAGTGGCAAATATTTTGGATGATTTGGGCGAGTTTGATGCTTTCAAGGCTGGTGGCTGGGACGCTCTCACTCCCGAAGCGCAGCAGCGTATAGACCGTTTGCGCACCATCAATACAGACTGGAACGATATCCTTTTCCGCGATGTGCTCAATCAGGAGTATAATGTAAGTCTCAGCGGTGGCTCTGACAAGGCACACTATTACACGTCAGTCGGATATTATACAGAGCAAGGAACGGTGAAGGGAGTGGAAAACAATCGTTGCAACATCACACTGAAGACTGATTACAAACTGAATAGCCTGTTGACAGTTGGAGCATCTGTGTTTGCCAATCAGAGAAAGCAGGAGAGTTATATGACTGATGCTGCAGGATTTACCAATCCAGTCTATTATTCGCGCATGGCTAATCCTTACTTTGAACCTTATGACCAAGAAGGCAATTATGTGTATGACACGAATGTGCAGGGACGAGAGTCTGAAGTACCCCCATTCAATATATTTGAGGAGAGAAACAATACCTCGAAGGAGCGTACGGACCGTTCCGTCATGGCTATTTTTGATGCGGAGTTGAAGTTTAATGACCACTTGAAACTGACATCTCAGTATGGATTGCAGCATGATAACTACACTATGACGCGTTATGCAGGACATGACAGTTATGCCATGCGTAAAATGAAGGAATATGCAACATTCATGATAGATGGTGAACGCAAATCCATCTTCCCCGATGGCGGCATGAACAAGCAGACCGAAGCACATACTGACCAATGGACATGGAAGGCTATGCTGGAGTGGAATAACCGTTTCAACGAAATACATGATGTTGAACTGATGGGAGGAACGGAAGTCCGCCATGTGGAAACAGAGATTGTCACTTCAACTGCTTATGGTTACGACAATCGCACATTGACTACTCAGCCAGTGCTGTTCCCGACTGAGAGCATAGGTCAGCGTTATCCGCTCTATCAAGAAGGACATACTGAAAATGCTTATGTGTCATGGTTTGCAACAGGCTCTTATACTTTGCTTCATCGCTATACGCTGGGTGCCAGTGTTCGTTTTGATGGAAGCGACGTGTTTGGCGTAGCCAAGAAATACAGATATTTGCCACTTTATTCAGTGAGCGGACTTTGGCGTGGTAAGGAGGAGAAATTCTTGCAAAACGTGAAATGGCTTGACGAACTTTCGCTTCGTGCATCTTATGGCCTGCAGGGAAACATAGATAAGAATACATCTCCTTATCTCATCGGAACATTCGATAAAACGTCTGTTTTGCCAGGCTATATCGAGACCATCATCTCTGCTGAGAATGCACCAAATCCAAATTTGAAGTGGGAAAAGACCAAGAACGTGAATGCAGGACTCAATTTGGCTCTTTTGAATAACCGTATTCGTTTGAATGTCGATTACTACTATCGTCGAAGTGTTGACCTCATCAGTTCTCGTCAACTTCCGTTAGAGAGTGGTTTTGCCAGCACAACCGTTAACTGGGCATCCATGGAGAATAGCGGATGGGAAATTGCGTTGAACACACGCAATGTGGCTGTTCGCAATTTCACTTGGACAACGAACCTGAACTTGGGTTTCAATGCCAATAAGATATTGAATGAGACTGTTGCAGAAAATTCTACTTATCCAAGCCGTGAAGGACGTCCTGTCGGCGCCATTTTTGCCTATAAGACCGCAGGACTTGACAGCGAAGGCTATCCTCTTTTCTTGGCCAATGACGGAACCAAGCAAACTGCTGCTGAGTTCTTCAAACTCAATCGTTTTGGAGCAAGTACACTGTCTGCTGAAGAGCAGCGTAATCTCTATACCTATATGGGTACGACTGAACCTAAGTGTTCTGGAGGTTTCATCAACACCTTCGAATGGGGCGATTGGCAACTGAATGTGAACTTCATGTTCAATCTGGGCATGAAAGTGCGTGTACAGCCATCTTATTCTCCAACCTATTATGACCGCGGATTAAACACCAATCATGATATCCTGAATCGTTGGACCCCAGCGAACGTAAACTCTACTCTGCCAGGACTGATGGTCAATACGGCTGCTCGTGCTAGCGAATATACTCATTTCTCTGAGTATAACACTTACAGCATGCTCGACCTTTGGGTACGTTCTCTCAACTACTGCCGTCTTCAGAGTTTGCGTTTGGGCTATCGTATTCCAAAGCGTGTCTTGGAGCCTCTTGGCATCACTTCTGCTTCGCTTTCTCTTGAGGGCCGCAATCTGTTTGTGATGGCTAGCGACTACGATAACTATCTCGATCCTGAAACGATGGGCAATCCTTACGCTCAGCCCATTACGCAAAGCTTTATTTTCGGATTGAACGTGAATTTTTAAGAATTGATAATTAAGAAAAGATTTCAGAAATGATAAAAATAAAGACATTCGCGTGCATCATCCTCGCAGCCCTCATGTGTTCTGCGTGTGACGATTTCCTTGATATCACGCCAACGGGTAAAGTCATTGCAAAGACTGGTGATGAATACCGTGCGTTGCTGACCTACGAATATAAGTATTTTGTCAAGGACCGCTATATGACGGTGGTGCGTACAGACGAGGTGGTGATGGACAAGACAAAGTCCTCAAGTACAGACCTTGACGCCTATCTTGACTTGTGGCGTTGGATTGACGATGCCCCGTCGCCAACGACAACCTATTTCTCTTGGCGTACTTACTTCCACTCTATCTATATAGCAAACTATATTATTGAGCATCAAGATGAAATAACTGAGGCAACAGCCGCTGAAGTAAGCCAGCTGGTGGGAGAGGCGTATATGCTTCGTGCTTATTGCCACTTTTTGCTGGTCAATCTCTATGCAGCGCCTTACACGCATTGCTCGCCAGCAACGACACGGGGCGTTCCAATGCAGTTGAAAGCCGATGTGAATGCTGTGCCAGGTAGCAGTAGTGTTGAGGCTGTCTATCAGCAAGTGCTCCGCGACCTTGACGAGGCCGATAAGTACCTGAATGTTGATGTTTGGGAAGAAGGCAAGAACTATCGTTTCTGTGGTGCTTCTGTCGCTTTGCTTCGTGCACGTACATATTTGTATATGGGACGTTGGGCGGATGCGTTTGATGCAGCTCAGGCTGTTATAGCGAATCACGGAGAATTGGAAGACATGAATAGCAGTGATGTGCTCCCCAATAGCTATAAGTCTGTAGAAAATCTGGTAGCTTTGGAGCGTTTCAGCAGCAATCTTTATACAGTCATCAATATGCCATCGCCTGATTTCGTCAAACTTTATCGTTCTGGCGACCAGCGACGTACGAAATATTTCAAGCGCGTAACCTCTTCTTCTTATTCTTTGCAGAAAGGTGGAAATGATGAATTCTCCAGCTCGTTCCGCACTGCTGAGGCATATCTGACAGCCGCTGAAGCATTGGCGCGCCAAGGAGAAAAAGAACAGGCTGTAGAATATCTGAAACCGCTCATGCAAAAGCGTTTGAACTCTTCTGCTTATCAGACAACACTTGATCTTATTGCCGATATGACAGAAGACGGACTGGTGCAGGAAATCATGGATGAGCGTGCACGCGAGTTTGCATTCGAGGGCCATCGTTGGTATGATTTGCGGCGCACTACGCAACCAGCTCTTGTGCGTAATTATGATGGCCAGGCCTATACGTTGCAGCCTGCGCAGTATACTATGCGCTTCCCATCAAGTGCTGTCTCTGCCAATCCAGAGATTGAGCGTTGGGAAAACTAAAAACTTATGATGAGTGTTTTTGAAATTATAATTATTAATCTTTTAATCAAGTAGTTATGAAGAAATTCTTACTTACATTGACAGCATTTGTTGCTGTTTTGAGTGCTTCTGCAGAAAGCCTGTTCCCAGGCGGTTGGGAAGCGTCTTATGAGCCTGTTTCTGCGGCTGAAGAACTGAAAGGTATTCACACCGCAGTTGCTGAAGACGGCTCTGTTTTTGTTTCTGGAACTTATAACAAGGCTTTCACCTTTGCTGGCAAGAACGTTGCAGATCCAGAAGGCTTGACTTCTGCCAGCATCGTTAAGTACAACGAGAAGGGCGAAGAGCAGTGGATTGTAACCATGGAAGGTAACGCAATCGTTTCTGCAATTGATGTAGATGCTGATGGCACATTGTATGCAGCAGGCTACTTCATGGATGCAGTTAAGTACGAAGGTGCGGAAGGCATATCAGCAGAACTTTCCGGAAGTGCAGATGCTTATGCTGCTTTCGTTGCAAAAATTAGCAAAGATGGTAAGTTTGAAACAGTTAAAGTAATTGCTTCTACTGCAAATGAGGAAATTGTCAATTCTTTCATGTATTTCCCAATGGCAGGTGATGTATATGTAAAGCCAAGTAATATCCAGATTGATGGCGATAAGGTATATGTTGCTGCTAATTACGCTGGTGATGTTGCAGAACTTTCATGGAAAGGCGCTTACATTAATGTGTTCGATGTCATGTATATGGATAACAGAAATGTAGGTGTTTTCTCTCTGAATAAGAGTGATTTGAGTGGAGCTGCTAATGTCGCTACAGTACAGAATACAGAGATTGTATCTTATGTCGATTACTATGCAAAAGCTTTTGATTTCGTAGTTGATAATGGTACAGTTTATGTGGGCTTCATTGGTGTCGGAAATATGACTTTGGCGACATCTGCAGAAAAGAAGGATTTCATTTTCGCAAAGACAGACGAAGGGTCTTTGGAGCACGCTTTTGTATTAGCTGCTATCGGCGAAACTGTAGCAACTAAAGTTTATAATGTTGCCATGAGTGACAAACTTTATACACCTTACAATCTTTTCATGGGTGAAGAAGGTGAAAACCTCATCATTGGCGGTACATTCTCTGGCGAGCTTCCATTCGACACACAGAAGACTTCTGGCGAGTTGGCATCCGACGTGTTCATGGCTTCTGTGAAGAAGGCTGATGGAGCTGTCAACTGGACTTATGTAAGTGGCAAGGAGTCAGTTGCAACTTATACAGTTACAGCAACTAATGTAGTTATTGCTACAGGCAGCGATGTTACATTCCTCGATCGTGCTACAGGTGAAGTTCTGAAGACAGATGCAGTGGTAACTCTCGCTGCTGATGGATGTGCTACAGCAAGAGCTGCTGTTGCTACAGCTGAAACCAAGGTAGTGGTTAGCGGTGAACTCATTGCAGAGGAAACTCCTGATCAGGTTGTTGACCCAGATCTCATTGAGATTCCTCAGGATCAGGGCAAGCAGTACGACACCTTCGCTCGTGCAGAGCTTGTTGAAGGCGAAGAGTACAACACTTACACGGTCACCGAAAACCTCCAGATTGCTTTCAAGATGATGGATGTTGATGTGAAGGATTGCGACTATGTTGTTGTTAAGTTCGCAGAACCAGTAGCAGCAGGTTGGAAACTCGCGTTCTGGTCTAACCAAGACCTCGTTGATGTTCCAGAGGGTGCAACAGAATTCAAGTATGTGTTTGCTGACGACCCTAAGTGTGGTGTGACTAATGGTGTTCTTCCTCAGATCTGCATGATGACCTTCTTCGGTGGCTTCACAGCTCCACTTGAGGCAAAGGTGGTTGGCATCTACAAGCACGTTGCAGGTGTTGCTGACGCTATCGAGGATGTTGAAGTGGCTGCTCCAGTAAGCGGCAAGTTCATTGAGAATGGCCAGGTTGTCATCATCAAGAACGGAAAGAAGTATAACATGGCAGGTGTTGCTATCCAGTAATCAGCACACTGAGACAATTCATAGACAGAAGGGGGCGTGTCCGGTTGGGCACGCCCCCTCTTTTTTGTCTCTTCCCGTACCTTTCTGGAGGCTGTCGGCTCATCGAAATTGGAATGCAGCCAGAATGGCAATTGTCCTTCACCGTGCGCATAATATTTTAAACACCGCCTGCATAATATTATAAACACGGTGTTTTAAATATTATGCGCACGGTGTGTGCGTAGTGATTCCTTTCTTGGATGATTTTATTGTCTTCGTTCTTTTTTTTCTTTTCCTTTTTCTTCAATTTGTTATTTATCATTATCTTTGCAACATATTCACCTGTAAAAAATACTTATTATCATGAAAAAAATGTTTTTAGTAGCCGTTGCTCTTCTGGCTGTCGTGTGCATGGGTCATGCGCAGGGCAAAAAGGAGCTGAAAGATTATTACGAGAAAAATGCAGTGTTGAACTTTAACGACGGAAGCAATGCTGCGGGAGAAATAGAACAGCCTAAGAAGTTTGACCCCAACTTCCATATCTATCTCTGTTTGGGTCAGTCAAACATGGAAGGCAATGCGCGTGTTGAACCGCAGGACCGTGAGGGGCTGAGTCCTCGCTTCAAGATGATGGCTGCGGTTGATTTCCCGAACACTGGGCGTGAGATGGGCAAGTGGTATATTGCTGTTCCACCTCTCTGTCGCGAGCATACGGGGCTGACTCCTGCTGACTATTTCGGCCGCACAATGGTGGAAAACTCTCCCGAGAATGTGTCAATCGGCGTCATCAACGTGTCTATAGGCGGATGCAGCATCGATCTTTTCGACGAAGACAAGGCACCTGCTTACATCGCTCGTTCTGCCAACTGGTTGCAGAACTTCTGCAAGTCGTATGACGACAATCCTTTCCGCCGTTTGGTTGACATGGCGAAGAAAGCGCAAGAAGCAGGTGTTATCAAGGGCATTCTGCTGCATCAGGGATGTACAGACAATGGTCAGCGCGACTGGCCTGAGCGCGTGAAGACGGTATACGAGCGTCTGTTGGCAGAACTGAACTTGACGGCCGAGGAATGCCCGCTGATTGTTGGTGAGTTGGTTTCTCAGCAGGACAACGGAACTTGCTCGCTCCACAACAGCGTGATAGCTACGCTTCCTTTGGTTATACCTACTGCATACGTTGTTCCTTCGCTTGGTTGTCAAGGTAACTTCGACAAGTTGCACTTCACAGCAGACGGTTATCGTGAATTGGGACGTCGCTATGCGCAAGTGATGCTGAAGGCAGAGAAAATCAGTGACGTGATGACCGGTAAGGTAAAGGTTAAGAAAGTGAAGAAAAGCAAGAAAGAATGAGAAAAGCACTAACCCTTTTAACAGCAGTTTTCTTTAACTGCTGCTTTTTGTCAGCGCAAGAAACGCTGAAGCCGTTTGAGTATCGCTGGACGGCAGATCAGGGTGATGGTACCTATATCAACCCGATTGTCAATGCCGACTTCCCTGATTGTGATGTTATCCGAGTAGGGGATACCTACTATTTTGCATCCACGACCATGTATCATTTCCCGGGTGCGACGATTCTGAAATCGAAAGATTTGGTGAACTGGGAATTCTGTGCCAATCCATTGCAGAATATCCTTGACAATGATGCTTATAGCTTGCTCAATGGAGAACACCACTATTCACAGGGTATGTGGGCTTCGACGCTTCAATATCACGATGGAAAGTTCTATTATTACTTCCCTTGCTCAACGTGGTCAAAGGATTCGCAGAGCATCCTCCTTACTGCAGAAGACCCCGAGGGAAAGTGGACGGTTACCAGATTGCCAGAAGCTTATCACGACCCGGGATGGCTTTTTGATGATGGCTACCTTTATGTGGCTTGTGGCATTGGAGATATCTGGGTAAATAAGTTAGACCCTAAAACGTTTGAAAAGATTGACAGCAAGAAGGTCATCTCGGTAGGTAATGGATGTGAGGGAGCGCACATGTATCACATCGGCGACTACTACTATATCTATGCCACCTATGGCGGAACAGAAGGGTCGCAGACCATCTTCCGTTCAAAGAGCCCGATGGGAACCTACGAGGAGCATGAAGGCCGTGTGTTCGAGAAGCAGCATATTCATCAGGGTGCGCTGGTTGAAACGCAGACGGGAGAGTGGTGGACTGTGCTTTTCCGAGATAATGGCGCCATTGGCCGCATCCCCTATCTTGAGCCTGTCGTGTGGAAAGACGGATGGCCTATCATTGGTAATAATGGCATCGATGTGAGCAAGGACGGAACCCCGTATCCGAAACCCAATGTGGGTGCGGAACATCCGATGAAGTATATAGATACCAATGATCCGTTTGTGGCTCCTGTGCTTGGCAAGCAGTGGGCATGGAACCACAATCCAGACAACTCGGCATGGAGCTTGCAGGCAAGACCGGGATGGCTGCGCTTGGGTACAGCTTCTGTTACTAATGATCTTGTTACTGCACGCAACTCGCTCACGCAGCGTATTCTTGGATTTAACCCAACCGGCACTCCTTCTAACAAATTTAAATGGTGTTATGGAACCATCAAGATGGATGTCAGTGGAATGCAGGAAGGAGATGTGGCAGGTTTGTCTGTGTTCCAGACGCCATACTCTTTCATCGCAGTCAAGATGCAGAATGGGAAGAAGATTCTCTATAGTGAGCGCTGCACGTTCAACAGTCAGATTCACAACAAGGTGGAGACAAAAGATGGGCCAGAGATAAGCAGCGACATCATCTATCTGCGTGCAAACCTTAATTTTGGTACTAATGCGTGCAGATATCAGTATAGCTACGACAATGAGACGTGGAAGTCTTTTGGTGTGCAGATGACAATGGGCTACACGCTCGATTTCTTTGTGGGGCAGCGCTTTTATCTCTTTAATTATGCTACTAAGGAGAAAGGTGGTTATGTGGATATCGATTGGTTTACAACCGAGAAGACATTTACGGAAGAGGAGTTCTACTCGCCAGAGATGCTGCAGGCGATGGCTGCTGAGAAAAGTGGTGAGGAAAAAGAACTTGAAGAACTTTTCTCATTGGAAGATTTTGACGCAAGTCTTTATTTGGCCGGTACATACAAGAAGTCGTCTCTGATGGCTACGTTTCGTTCTGGGGTAAATGGTATAGGCGGTTGGCATGAGCCTAATGCTGTTGATTTGTCGAAATACAACTATTTGGTGCTTGATCTCTTGAAGAGCGCTGCTTGCAAGCCCGTACTGCGCATTTACGACAAGAACACCCTATTTCTGGCAGAGGCGTTTGAATGTCCAATCACGTCGAAGAAGACTGTTGTGGATTTGAAGAACATGGTAACTGCAAGTGGCAAACGGATAGACCCTGCTCATATTTATATAGTGGGAATTCGTTCAAATGGTTCAAGCGATATTTACATCAAGGACCTGTTTGTGTCGATGGATGGAGAAACGGAAGCTACTCCAGAGGCTCTTGCTGTAGAAGGCGTGGATTTACTTGTGCAGCCTAGCGAGATTTATAGCGTTTCTGGTATTCGCCGTACCTCTCTTCAGAGTGGAGTGAACATTGTTAAGAATAATGACGGTTCTGTTGTGAAGGTTATTTCTGAATAGATGTCAATAGTTTGAACCGTTCCGTTATTGTCTAAAAGAAAATGAAAAATGCGGGGCGCATCAATCGATGTGCCCCGCATTTTTTATATAAGTCTCTTTATTTATTCGAAAACAAGTTCCTCCAATGTGCAGAGCGATTGCTCTTTTGTTTCAGATGAAAACTTGAGGAAGATGGCGTGTACGCCTGTCAGCTGTGTGTGGTCTGTGATTTCTGCTGTAAGTTCTGTCGATGCCTTAGGCATGCTGGAAGTCAGTTTGATCGAGCCAATCATCTTGCCTCCTTGTGATGTCCATGGGCGGTCTGCCATAATTTCGATTGTTCCGTCTATTCCTTCGGGAATGAGGCGGAGACGCAACTGCAGCTGGTCGGTCAGCTGTGGTGGCATGAAGCGGAAATACTTGTATCCGACAATAGAACCATCGGTATTATTCACCACAAGGTTGGTGTTGTTGCGGAGGTCATAAGGTGCATCGAACTTGTCGTCGGTGCCATAGCCAGAAGCGACGTATGAACCATAGAAAGTGTTGTTGGGCCATTCGTGAACAGCTGGCTTAGGACCGGTGTACCAGCAAGCGATGCCCGCAGAGTGACGCTCGAAAGGATTGAGGCCTTCCAGAGAGAATCCGTTGGAGTTGTATTCCCCTTCAGAGATTTCCACTTTTCCGCCCTTGCCTTCTTCTACCGTCACGCTGATAGGTGCAACCATGGCTTGGCGTGCATATTCGTCTGTGCCAGTGTGACGATGGTAGAACACATACCACTGCCTGTTGATTTCGCAGATGCCGCCATGGGTGTTGCCGTCGATGGTGGCGGAAGCAATCACATTGCCTTGCTCATCGATTTCGCGGCCGCGTCCGTCGATGATGGTGCCTCCATAGGTGAAAGGACCGAGTGGCTGGTCGCTGTAAGCGTAAGCAAGCGTATAGTTAGATGTGGGAAGGCCGAACTCTCCGTCTTCGGTGAAGCGGCTATAGATGAATACGTATTTGTCTTTGATTTTGCGGATAGAAGAGGCTTCGAAGAAACGGAATACACCTGGCTGATTTCGTGCAGAAATCATGTCTTCTACAATCTCTGTTCCTGGCTTCACGGTTGCCATTGTCGTGGGGTCTAATTCCGCTCCGTAAGAACGTTCAAATCCCCAGTAGCCATATACGCGGCCGTCGTCGTCAACGAAAACTGCGGGGTCGAAGGCAAGGACACCGTCGGTTTGGTTGGGCTTTTCGCTGTCCCAGTTGCAGACTTCAAAAGGTCCGTCCGGGCGTGTGCTCTTGGCAATCATGCCATTACGCCCTCCTTCCTGATTGTTAGGATAGAGGTAGTAGGTCTTGTTTCCATCAGCATCGGTCACAAAAGTGACATCTGGTGCATAAAGCACATCAGCAAGTCCTTCGGGGTGCAGCAGCTCTCCCTGTGCATTCTTGTCCACTTGGAAGATGACGCCGTCATATCGCCAATGATTAAGACTGTCCACCGAAGCTGACCACACAACGAGTTCGCGACCGCAATAGCCTGTAATCATGCTGTCGTGCGAGCCATACACATACACACGCTGCTTACCTGGCTGGTCGGGGTCTTCAAACACGTAAGGCTCTCCGTCTGGGATGTGTTCCCAGAGGGGGAGGAATGGGTTGCCGACGGTTGTGAGCTTGTCGGTCGCGTTTCCACTTTTCTCTGTTGTGCAGGACGTTGTTCCTGTCAGACAGCAGGCTGCCGCAACGAGTAGCCCAGAAAGGCTCAGATTGAATGAGTGAAAATTCATAAGCGGTTTTGTTTTAGGGTTATGATTTAGGATGTACGATAAAAATTCAGGAGGAAATACTTCTTTTATTCGCCCCAGATAGGTTTGTCGAGCGGAGTTTCGAGAAATCTCTTCAGAGATTCTGCAAAGGTGGCGGAATAGTCTGAAACTCTGCCATTTCCAAGTATGTAAGGATTGATATATCGCTTTTTGGCAATGACGACTTTGGCTTCTGGGTGGTTGCAGCCAGAGAAAATATGGCGCAACTGTTTGAATCGGTTCCAGTCTGCTGTAGCTATGGTGTCGTTGTTCAAAAGGCTTATGACCTCCTTTTCAGTTCGGTACAGATCTTCTACGTTGAGGATGCCCCGTGCAATGTGTTTCTTCAGCAATTCTGCAAGAAACTGCATGGCAAATCTGTCTTCGTCTGCTACATAAATCTGTGAGGTACGAAGTGCTGCAAGGCTGAATTGTTCGGCAATCTCAGGATTGCTGAACATCAGCTCTGTTTCTCCATCGTCGTTTGTGCCTACAGTAAGATTGTCGAACCAGACTTTTGCTTTTTCGTATGGAGCGATATGGTAGTTGACGATATTCGTCAAAGTATATTCCAGCCTGTCAGCAGAGAGTTTGGGCGAATCGTTGTCTGCAACAGGATATTGATGGTAGTCTGCAACATCGTTGAGTGTTAGCCCGAATGCCTTGATGGCAGCCATGATTTCCGAAGAGGCTTCTATGGTGGCGGAAGTGCCGCTTTCGGTTGACTCCTGTTTTATATGGTCGCCATTCAGGAAGTCGATGACGTGGGCAAAAGTAGGTGTCGAGATGTCGTGCAGGAGTGCCGCAATGGTTTGCTTGGCATCCTGTGTGAATTTCCATACAATCAGTGCGCATCCCACGCTGTGGCTGTATCGCGAATAGTCTTTTAGCCCGGCAAATAAGGGGAAAGACGTGTATTCGCATCCACAGTTCATGCCAACGCCTTTCAGCCGCTGCATGGCAGAAGCTGAAGCGATGGTTTGAACCACGCTTGGAACAGATGGATAGTACATCTGCCACATGAATTCAGTGTCTTTTTTATGCTCTTCCAGAAGGGGGAATCCTTAGTGTTTAGTACTCCTCTTCGTCCCAGAGGAAGTCTTCTTTTGAAGGGTAGTCGGGCCAAATCTCTTCGATAGACTCGTAGATATCGCCTTCATCTTCAATTTCTTCAAGGTTTTCTATCACTTCGAGAGGTGCGCCAGAACGTGTGGCGTAGTCAATCAACTCTTCCTTCGTAGCTGGCCATGGAGCATCTTCAAGTTTGGATGCAAGTTCAAGTGTCCAATACATAATTTATATAAAGATTTTGTTTTTTATGCAAAGATAGTGTAATTCACGTATAAAACAAAATAAAACGATTTTTATTTTAACGATACTGAATTTATGCCTTTCTCATGCTTGGCGATATTGTAGAGAATCGCAGTGCCCCACACCGCTGTGGCGGTGTGGGGCACTGCGAAATGCCGATGTGGGGCACTGCGATTTCGTGTGTGTTCAAGAAAGAATGGTTGGGGCATTCTGTCTCTCCCCGGAGGGCATTTATTGCGTCGATGAGCTTGATGCCGGTGTCCAGCAAACTTCTGGCTGCTGCTCATCGAGATTGAGTTTTCGGGATAGGACGAAAAAGTAGTCGCTGAGCCGATTGATATAGGCAAGTGCGGAAGGTGAAATGGCTGTGTTTTCTTTAGCGAGGTTGAGCATGCAGCGTTCTGCACGTCGGCAGATGGTCCGGCAAATGTGGCAGATGGCAGCAGCTCGGCATCCTCCTGGCAGGATAAAAGAATGCAGCTGTGGCAATTGAGCTGTGATGGCATCAATCAGCTGTTCTATTTCTTGCAGGTCGTTGTCGGTGATGGAACAGGGCACAAAAGGACGTTCGGGCGATGGCTCTGTTGCCAGATACCCTCCGATAATGAAGAGTATGTTCTGTATGCGTGTCAGGTTCTTCTTGTCGTTTTCGTCTTTGCAGTAGGTGATGAGCAGCCCTGTCTGGGCATTGAGTTCATCTATTGTGCCGTAAGCTTCGATGCGTGAGCAGGTTTTGCTGACTCTCTGGCCGCTTGCCAGCGATGTCATGCCTGCATCTCCTGTTTTGGTGTATATTTTCATAAGAGGTAATTTTGTTTGATGCGTTTAGGGTCGAATGTAACGATGCCGCGGTGCCCGAGGTCAAAAGTGACGATGGCGTGTGGGTCGTTGACGATGTGTTGCCATAGGGCTGCATTGTGATGGTGGATGTGCTCTATGATAAGTATGGTGGACGGGGTGGTGTGCTGCAGTGTCTCTTTGTATTGATTTGCAGCTTCTTGCCCCTTCTTTTCAATGATGATGATTGGATGCTCGCGGTAATGGTTTTGGATTCGGAACAGCTGCTGCTCCTGCCGCGTGTTCAGTTGCTTGTCTTGATAGGCGTAGTAGTGATGCCGTTCGAAAAGCACATCGCGTATGAGTTCGTAAGCCCATGGCGAATGTATGCCGAACCCGCGCCGGTGTATCGCTCTTGGCAACGCGGTGAGAATGAGGTGGGTGGTGCGTTGCAAGTTCATGATGAAAACTGATTTTCAGCAAGCTTTGATTCTGTTTCTTGGGTGCAGGGGTGGTTGGGTACAGTAAAGACAAAGCGTGCCCCTTCAGTATAGTTGGTGTCAAGATAAATGTCGCCTCCAAGTGCTTGGACAATCAGGTTGCAGACGTAAAGTCCAAGTCCTAATCCTGGGCTGTAGTGGTCAAGCTTCTCGAAATGCTCAAATATTTTTTTTGCTTTGTCTGCTGGAACGCCTACGCCTGTGTCTGTGACAATGAATTGTATGCCGTTGGAACTGTCGTATTCTGCTTGAAGCGTGATGCTTCCGCTGGTCGTGTTCTTGCAAGCGTTGGACAGGAGATTCTGAAGCACTTGCCCAACCCTTCTCTTGTCAGTGTGAAGCTTGAGCCCTTCTTTTGAGGGATGATAGATGTATTGAACATTCTGAGGAAGGAGGTCTCTGGTTGTTTCCATCTTCTCTTGGCAGAGTTGGTCAATGTCGGTGTCTTCAAAGTGGAAGTTGAATGTGCCCACTTCCATGTTGCTGACGTCGATAATGTCGTCGAGTGTGGAAAGCAGTTGGTTGTTGCTCTCCATGATGTACTCGTTGTAGAGATCTCTTTCCTCTTGTGGCAGGTCGTTTGACATGAGCTGGGCAAATCCCATAATGGCATTGAGCGGGGTGCGTATCTCGTGCCGCATATTTTGTATGAACACGTTTTTAATGCGGTCGGCAATGTTGGCCTGGTCAAGCGCTTTTTGCAGTGCATCGGCTCTTTTCTTCTCTTCAGCATTATTGTTGTTCCGCCATCCTATGTAGAATGCTGCACCGATGGCAAGCGCCAATAGGGTGAAGATAAGCGAGAGGGAATCTCTCTTCATTTTGTTGGAGCGTGCAATTTGTGCTTGTTGTTCGTTATATTCTCTGTTGATGACAGGGAAGTTTCGGGCGATTTCGAGCGCAAGACTCCGTGACGGATAGATGTTGGCATCTTCCATTGTACAGATGAGGTACTTGTAGGCGTGGTCGTTGTCGCCTTGCTCTTGCAGTAATTGTACGAGGTATGGAAGTGCTTGGTAGTCAGTGGTTCCGTTTTTGATGTCTTCTGCAGCAGTTACGGCGAGATAGTAGATGCTGTTGGTGCTGTCCTGCAACAGTTCGTAAGTGGAAGCCAGCGTGGAACGCAGATATAGATAGTTGGCTCCGTCAGCTTTCCCTAAGTACCGCATTGCGATGTAAAGCGCTTTGCTGAGGTTCTTTTGGCTCATTTCCCGTGTGGCAAACGTGATGTCCTTGCTGAATCCTTCAGGGTGCAGTATGAGGATGCTGTCGGCATAGGCTTGTATCCTGTTGTAGTAGGTGCTGTCATCCGTTTGCAGATGGGATGTGTATTCTTCGATTTTCTGATAGTTGCTGAAGCAAGTCCGGTAGTAAAGCAGACGGGCTTCTTTTGAGAGAGGAGACGGATCCATCTCGTTGGTGATGGCATTGGCTTTGTGGTACAAGCCCATGGTTCCGTAAATTTGCGATTTGTTGAGCTGCACCCATGCTTTCAGGTTGATATTGCTGTCGTACTCGTCTGTCTTTTCAATCAATCCAAGCACTTTTAGCGCTCTGTTCCCGTCGGTGTCGTAGAGTTCCCAATATAATTTCTGACACATCTCTACATATTCTTCAGGAGGGCAGGTGTTTACTCGCTGCTCTATGCTGTCTGCGCGTACCTTGCGTATGGCTTGGTAGGTTTTTTTGTTGGCAATAACGCTGTCGAGCATAGCCAAAGCTTCCTTTATCTTCTTTTCGTGCAGGACGTGCTGGGCTGAAGCAGACAAAGGTAAAGCCAATAAGGCGATAAATGCTATGATGACACGGATGAACCGCATATAGCTGTGCTTTTTATATAGTTTTTTGTTTTTCGAAGTTTCTTTCGCAAATATAGGTTTTTGTTTGTTAAAAACGCAAGAAATACATGAGTTTTTGTTGTGAATTTGCTAAAAATGGTTTTTGTGAGACATTTTTATTGCATTTTATGTTAACTTTGCAAAAAAAAACAAGCAATGGAGAACGTCTATCGAATGAACCTTCCTGTGGCAGATTCTACCAATCTTTTTGTTCGTGAAATGTTGGAGGAGCAGCGTTCTGGACAGGTTGTTTCGCCAGGAGTCCTGCCTGGATTTACACTGGTTGTGGCAGACTACCAGACGGCAGGCCGGGGTCAGCAGGGCAGCTTCTGGGAATCTGAGCGAGGGAAAAACCTCACGTTTTCGTTGCTGTGCCATCCTGATTTTGTCAAACCGTCTCATCAGTTTCTGCTTTCGCAGTGCATGGCCATCTCTGTCAGGGAAGCTTTGCTGCGTTATGTGGAGAGCGTAGAGGTGAAGTGGCCGAATGACATTTATGTGAATGACAAGAAAATTAGCGGAACGCTCATAGAGTGCGACTTGCAAGGAGGACGGATTACAAACTGCATCATTGGCGTTGGTGTCAATGTGAATCAGGAACAGTTCAAGAGTGATGCTCCTAATCCTGTGTCGTTAAGCCAATTGATTGGTGTTCAGATGAATCGCGAGGAGGTGCTCAGTGCTATTATCAGCCGTTTTGGATACTATTACGAATTATTGCGCGATGGTAAGGCCGATGAGGTACGTCAGATGTACATGAATAGTCTCTATAGACGAGAGGGTAGGCATCGTTATGCAGATGTGCGTGGTGAGTTTATGGCTGAAATTGCAGATGTTGAGCCGACTGGGCATTTGCTTCTGCGTTTCGATGATGGCAGAGTGGGGCGCTATGAGTTCAAGGAAGTCCGTTTTGTTTCAGATGCTCAAGTAATATGATGAATCCCAAGACGATACATATATCCGATTATTGGTATGATTTGCCAGATGAACGCATTGCAAAGTTTCCGTTAGCTGAGCGTGATGCGAGCAAATTGCTGATTTACAATAAAGGAGAGGTAAAAGAAGATGTTTTCACCTCTTTGCCAGCCTATCTCCCTGCTGGTTCATTGATGGTCTTCAATAACACAAAAGTGATTCAGGCTCGTTTGCACTTTCGCAAGGCTTCGTCCAATGGCGTGTTGGGGGCACTTATCGAAGTGTTCTGCCTCGAACCTTCTGCTCCTCATGATTATCAGCTCAATTTCTCTCAGAGAGGCCATGTACAGTGGTTTTGTCTGATTGGAAACTTGAAAAAGTGGAAGAGTGGCAAACTCTGTCGAGAGATAGTGATGCCTGATGGCTCAAGTATTACTTTGTGGTGTGACCGAAAAGAGATTAGTGGAACATCGCATATCGTTGATTTCGAGTGGGATGGTAATTATACATGGGCGGAGGTGCTTGATGCTATAGGCGAACTTCCTATTCCTCCCTATCTCAATAGGGAAACGCAGGAGAGCGATAAGCAGACCTATCAAACCGTGTACTCGAAGATAAAAGGCTCAGTGGCAGCACCTACGGCAGGCCTGCATTTTACAGAGCGTGTTCTCTCGGCTCTCGATGAGGCTGGAATTGCTCGTGAGGAATTGACTCTTCATGTGGGAGCTGGAACTTTTAAGCCTGTAAAAAGCACGGAGATAGGAGGGCATGATATGCATACCGAGCATATTGCTGTACGTCGTCAGACAATAGAACGCCTGATTGGCTACGATGGACACGCTATTGCGGTCGGAACAACAAGTGTTCGTACATTGGAGAGCCTTTACTATATGGGCGTTTTGGCCGCTCAGGGTAAAGAGGATTTGCATGTGCCTCAGTGGTTCCCTTATGAGTATGATGGCAGTATGACTACGGTTGAAGCATTACAGGCATTGTATTCCTATTTGCTTGATAGGCAGCTTGATGTACTTCATTCCTCCACACAAATCATTATTGCTCCAGGCTATCGGTATCATGTCGTAACACATGTTGTAACCAATTTCCATCAGCCACAATCCACGTTGCTCCTCCTTGTGTCGGCTTTTCTGAATGGCGATTGGAAAAAAGTGTATGATTATGCGCTGACACACGATTTTCGTTTTTTGAGTTATGGAGATTCCTCTCTGCTAATACCTTGATATGATGAAAGATAACAGCGAAGAAATGTTCCCCGTTGTTGATGCGGAAGGCAATATCATTGGGGCGGCTACTCGGGCAGAATGTCATGGTGGCAGCAAACTTTTGCATCCAGTTGTGCATCTTCATGTGTTCAACAGCAAAGGTGAGCTTTATCTGCAGCACCGCCCTGCTTGGAAAGATATCCAGCCCGACAAGTGGGATACGGCAGTTGGTGGTCATGTGGATTTGGGCGAGTGTGCAGGAGATGCCTTGAAGCGTGAAGCGCATGAAGAGTTGGGAATCAGCGACTTTACTCCAGAGCATATAGAACAATATGTTTTTGAGAGTGAGCGTGAGCGCGAACTGGTCTTTGTCTATAAGACAGTATATGATGGCGAAATAGCTCCTTCTGATGAACTGGATGGCGGCCGTTTTTGGAGTATGGCAGATATCAAGGCAAATTTAGGTCAAGGAGTCTTTACGCCCAATTTTGAAAGCGAAATAGAACGAGTTAAGTTAATAAAAGAATAGCCTGTATGAAAAAGTTACTTTCACTTTTAGTTTTTAGTTTCTTGTTTTTTACAGTTCATGCCCAAAGTGACATCTGGTTAGATATCAATGGCGTACGTGACCTTACTGCGGACTCTATAAGTATCCTCAAACAGGCGCGTCCCATCCCGGGCAGCAGTCGTCAGGGCGATAATCCCGTATTGTTTCTTGTGGGCAACAGTACTATGCGAACAGGAACTCTTGGCAATGGCAACAATGGCCAGTGGGGATGGGGATATTATGCTCACGAATATTTTGATGAAAACAAGATAACTGTTGAGAATCATGCTCTTGGGGGTACATCTCCTCGCACTTTCTATGATAGTTTCTGGAAGCCGGTTATTGAAGCGGTAAGGCAAGGTGACTACGTATTCCTTGAACTTGGGCATAACGATAATGGCCCTATTGATTCCATTCGTGCACGTTCCAGCTATCGTCCTCATGGCCGATTGGAGATAGCAGAAGATTCCACTATTATACATAATAAAATAACGAATAAAAAGGAAACCGTTTATACTTTTGGAGGTTATATACGTCGATTTATCAGTGAGATACGTGCCAAGGGAGCAACGCCCATCCTTTTTACCCTCACTCCGCGTAATGCCTATGAAGCAGATGCTCCCGGTAAAATTCAGCGAAAGCTTGCCGACTTCACGCCAGCCATCTTTGCTATTGGAGAAGAAACAGGGACTCCTGTTATTGACTTGAATGATATTTCTGCTACTAAATTAGAGAAGTATGGTCCATGGAAAACCGACTATCACTTTTATCTTGATAAGATACACACATCCGCTTATGGTGCACGTATGAATGCTCAAAGTGCCGCTGAGGGTATCCTTGCCTGCGATGATTCTCAAGTGGCATTCCTCAAATCGTGCTTGAATGACAGGGTGCATCCCAAGCGTTGCGACCAAAAGCGCAAGCAGGGGCTTCCTATGGTGTTTCTCTGTGGAGATTCTACAGGCAAGAACGAAGATAAGAATCCTGATGGAATGTGGGGATGGGGCAGTCAAGGCTACACCGTTTTCGACTCAACCAAGTGTGTTTTCCAGAATCAGGCACGGGCAGGCCGTTCTACTCGCACTTTCGTGGACGAGGGACTGTGGGAAGTTGTCTATAACTCTCTCGAACCAGGTGATTATGTGCTGATTCAGTTCGGTCACAACGATATAGGTGGTATCAAAGACGGCAAGGAACGTGGTGTTATAGCTACAGCAAAAGATTCCAGCCATGTCTATCGCCTTGAAAGCACAGGGCAGTTCCAAGTCGTTTATTCATATGGATGGTATCTCAAAAAGATGATTCAAGACACCCTTGAGAAAGGCGCAACTCCCATCCTTCTTTCCCTTACGCCGCGTAACGAATGGCACGTTGGCGATGGACATCCTCGTGGTTTCATCTATCCAGTCAAGGAAAAGAAAGGCAAAATGTATATAGAGCGCCGCAACGAGACTTATGGCTCATGGTGTCGCTCCGTTGCAAAGGAAACGGGTGTCCTTTTTGTCGATGTCCACAACATCACAGCCGATGCGCTCGACAAGATGGGGCAGAAGAAAGCCGCTTCCTATTTCAACCGTGACCATACCCATCTTTCGCTCATTGGCGCACAGCTCAATGCTAAAAGTGTAGGCAAAGGACTTCGTGATGCTGAAAGCCCAGCTGCAGCTTTGCTCAGAAAGAAGTTCTAAGCATTTGTTCGCGAGAAATAAGTCTCTTTTAGGGGAAAAAGCAGTGTTGAGGATTCGGGAAACCATGTTTTTTTTCTTGTATAGAACAAAAAAGGACAATTTATTTGAAGATGTTGTATTTTGTCGTATATTTGTGGCGGATTAACATAATTCTATTCCAATGAAAAATAAAATTATTACTTCAATCTTCGCGCTGATGCTCGGTACGGCTGTATATGCAGGAACGTACGTTGTCATGGTAAGAAACACACGTTACCAGACAATCACAGGCTTCGGTGCTGCATGTTGCGATGGTGCTATGTGTCCTCATGGCAATGACACGCAGCCAGTTAAATTACTTTATGGACCTCAGTCGAGAATTGGTCTGAACATTCTGCGTATGGAGATTTCGCCTAATTTTAAGGGCGACATCAATGCTTCAGATATAGGTTGGGATACTCCTTATGACTGGCATGGCTCGCTTCCTTCAGCCAAGCTGGTTAAGCAGCGTGGCGGTATTGTGTTCGGTACACCTTGGTCACCTCCAGGAGAATACAAGACTAATGGTACAGCTCAGGGCGGAAACTCTGATGATCAGGGCAATCAGCGCGGCGAACTTCGTGCTGACAGTTACGAGAAGTTCTTCCCATGGCTCAATACATTCTTGGCTTATATGAAGAAAAACGGTGTTAACATGGATGCGGTTTCCATTCAGAATGAGCCAGACTGGTGGGTGAATTATTCAGGCTGTCTTTACACACCAGAGCAGCAGCTTAAGCTTGTGAAGAATCATGCAGACAAGCTTGACAGAGAGACTTACAAGGGCGTTCGACTGATCAGCGCAGAGCCATTGGGCTTCGATCCAAGATATTCAGACATGCTGCTGAAAGACCCTGTGGCACGTGAGCACATCGACATCATAGCGGGTCACCTTTATGGACACCCACCATTGAATAACATGAAGAATGCGGCTGTTCTGGCTGCCAAGTATGGCAAGGAAGTGTGGATGACAGAGCACTCTGTGACGGACAATCTTAAAGACCGTCTGCCAAACTGGTCTGAACAGTTGGATTTTGCAAAGGAATTGAATGAGTGCATGTTGTCTGGTTGTACAGGATACATCTATTGGTATATGCGTGCTCATTGGGCTTTTATTGGAACAGGCGAGTCACAGTATAATCCAGGCAATACGAAGAATGCGTTGCTTCCTCGTGCATACGTCATGTCACACTTCTCTAAGCACGTGACTGGTTCAACCCGTCTGGACACCAGAGGAACAATCAACACTACAACTGGTTCTGCTCTCCAGAATTCTGCTTACATCAAGGGAGACTCTATCATCGTGATGGCAATCAATTCTACCGCATCAAATCACAAGCTGAAAATTAAGTTGCCTTTCTATGCAAAAAGTGGTACACACTTGTTGTCAACAGGCAATACGAAATCGCAGCTCTGCCAGGCATCAGACATAGCGATGGCAGAACCTCTGACAGAAACTCTCGTGGAAATGCCCGCTAACAGCTTGAATACTTATATCTTCATGATAGACCATGAAGCTACAGATATCAACGCGATGCAGCAGCCAGAAGACGAAAAGCCTGTAGCATACTACGATTTGCTGGGACGACGAATAGATAAGCCTCAGGGCTTCTGTATAGAGAAGTATGCCGATGGCTATTCTCGAAAAGTTTATATCAATGAATAAGAATATTGAGGGGGATTTCTCCCTCAATATTTTCTTATAGCTTCTTTGATTCATTTCTCAATTCTCCACCTTTGAATTATTCACCATCTCAATCCAGCATGACCATTGATGAACGATACATGTCTTTGGCGCTCAGCGAAGCCAAAGCAGCCTTGCAGCAAGACGAGATACCCATTGGCGCAGTGATTGTAGCCAATGGCGAAATCATCGGCAGGGGGCACAATCTCACAGAGACCCTGCATGATGTGACGGCTCATGCTGAGATGCAGGCCATCACCGCAGCCGCAGAAACTTTGGGCGGCAAGTATCTCGACAAGTGTACGCTCTATGTGACAGTCGAGCCCTGCGTCATGTGTGCTGGAGCCATCGCGTGGAGCCAGATGGGACGTCTTGTTTTTGGAGCCAGCGATGAAAAGCGAGGTTACCGCAGGTATGCGCCCGATGCCCTCCATCCCAAGACAGAGGTGGTCAGCGGAATATTGGAGGAAGAGTGCGCATCGCTGATGAAAGATTTTTTTAAGGGAAAAAGAAAGTGACGAAAGACATGACAGTGGGAAGACCCTTCCCGCTGATACTCAATTTTGCTTTGCCGCTTTTGCTCGGCAATCTGCTCATCCAGGCCTATAGTCTTGTCGATGTCGCCATTGTGGGACAGACGATAGGCTTGAATGCGCTGGCTGGTGTGGGTGCCAGTTCCAGCGTTTTATTCCTCATTCTTGGTTTTTGTGTCGGGCTTACAGGAGGGTTCGGCATTCCTGTGGCACAAGCCTTTGGAGCGCATGACTATGCACGGATGCGACGCTACGTGAAGGCAAGCTACTTGTTGAGCGTTTTCTTTGCCGTTCTGCTGTCAATCGCTTGTTCATTGCTGTGCGATGAAATCCTTCGCTGGATGCAGACTCCAGAAGAAATTTTCAATGACGCTTACATCTATCTGTTCATCACCTTTGTCACTATTCCTTGCAATCTTGCCTACAATTTGTTGGCAAGCATGATTCGTGCGCTGGGTGACAGCAAGACACCTTTCTGCTTTTTGCTGATAGGCTCTGTACTCAACATCGGCCTTGATTTTCTGCTCATCCTTGTATTTCACATGGGTGTGGCAGGAGCGGCTGTTGCCACAGCTATCGCGCAGACCGTCAGTTTCCTGCTGTGCGCCATCCACATGAACAAGGCTTTCCCCATTCTCAAGTCTCCTTCTTCGTCCGCTGAACGAGTGCTTTGGCGTGATGCTTGGTTCGTGCTCTCCATTGGCGTTCCGATGGGGCTGCAGTTTTCAATTACTGCCATTGGCTCTATCATGCTGCAGAGTGCCAACAATGCCTTGGGGACAATGTACGCAACAGCTTTCACTGCTGCGATGCGCATCAAGATGTTCGCCATCTGTCCCTACGAAAATTTGGGCGTGGCGCTTGCTACCTATTGTGGGCAGAATCTGGGCGCAAAGAAGTTCGACCGCATTCGTGCTGGTTTGAAAGATGCCATATACATTATGCTGGCATACAGCCTTATAGCATTCTTTGTGGTGTGGTTTTTTGCGCACGACCTCTCCACCCTTTTCATTGCGGAAGATGAGACAGTCTTGCTTGACCACAGCGTGTTGTTCTTGCGCACCTCCTGCTGCTGCTATGCCTTTTTAGGTATTCTCACCATTTTCCGCTACTCTCTGCAAGGCGTGGGCAGGGCAAAGCTCAGTATCGGGTCTGGTGTCAGCGAACTGCTTGCCCGTGGATTGGTCAGTCTTTTCCTTGTTCCTGTGGCAGGTTTCTTCGGTGTCTGTGTCGGTGATCCTTTTGCATGGATTGCAGCCGACTGCTTCCTCGTTCCAGCTTTCTTCTTGGTTATCCGCAAGCTTGAAAAATAAGATTCCCCATCTTCTCTACGTCCACACTGTGTACATAATATTTCAAACACCGCCTGCGAAATATTATGCAG
This sequence comes from Bacteroidaceae bacterium, assembly GCA_017507385.1. Classification (GTDB taxonomy): domain Bacteria; phylum Bacteroidota; class Bacteroidia; order Bacteroidales; family Bacteroidaceae; genus Minthosoma. Next base: position 90,968 of record JAFWAX010000065.1, read on the forward strand.
GCGGTGTTTGAAATATTATGCGCATGATGCGTATGGGCTTGCTTTATTGTCTGATGTGAAGATTCTATTGACTGATTGGAATTTATGCCCCTTCGTCAACAATGGGGTACAGCTCGATGAATTCGCCGTTGTGGCACTGGCCGTCGTTGATGACTTCTGCCACTTTCTGGCCTACGGTGTCGGCGGTGTGGAAACCTGGCAAATCCATGTTGCCGTTCAAATCTGTTGTTGTTGGGCCTGGATGTATGGAGTAGGTCTCTACGGGGATGTTATCTTTGGCAAATTCCATAGCCATGATGGATGTCATGGTGTTCTGTGCTGCCTTGCTGGCTACATAGGCAAGTGGATGCCAGTAGGGGCTAACTTCTGTGGGAACAGTGATGTTGACAATGCGTCCCGCGTTTTTTGCAAGGGTGGGAATGAGGCATTGTGTCAACTCGTAAGTACCGAAGAAATTTACATCCATCGTCTCTTTCAGATGGTGCATGTCAGTCTCGTAGCTCTTCTGTCCCATATCTCCGGGAATGCCTGCGTTGTTGACAAGCAGCGTGAGGTCGGGATGCTGCTCGGCCAGTGTCTTTGCGGCATTCTTGACAGATGTTAAGTCTGCAAGCTCGATGTTGACCCAGCCTGCAACGTTTACGCCAGACGATTCAAGTGCGCTGATGGCCTGTGCTGCGCGTTTCTCGTCGCGTGCTCCGAGCACGATGGTCCATCCTGCAAGGCCTAGGTGTTGAGCAATACCAAATCCGATTCCTTTGTTGGCTCCTGTGATAAATGCTTTCATTTTCTTGACAGTTTTATTCTTGACGCTTTGGGGACGCCAGAATTTTCTTCAGGTTTCTATGAATACAGATAACGCTTGATGCTTCGTTTAGGTGTCTTCTCAAATTCTTCTTCTCTGATTTCGATGGACGAAATGTTAGCGAAGTTGGGCAGTTTAGCGTTGATGGCGCGCTTATAGTCGTTGATGTTTTGCTGCAATGTCTCGATGGTGAGGCCGTTCTGCTCCATTGTGGCAGGAGCAGCGTAAACAAGGGCAACCAGCTTTTCGCCGCGCTGAACAACAACGGCTTCGTCGAAGAGGGTGTGGGTGATGATGGCATCCTCAATTTCTTCGGGATAAACGTTCTGTCCATTGGCACCGAGCAGCATGGTCTTCTTGCGGCCGCGTATGAAAATGTTCCCGTTAGCGTCGATGATGCCAAGGTCGCCAGTATGCAGCCATCCTTCCTCGTCGATGGCTTCTTTGGTTTCTTCCTCATTCTTGTAGTAGCCCAGCATGACATTGGCACCTTTGGCGAGAATCTCGCCAGGGATATGCTGTGGGTCAGATGAGTCTATCATCACGTCCATGCGTGGAACGGCCTTTCCGCATGAGCCCTGCTTGAAGAACTGCCAGTCTTCATATCCGATGATAGGTCCGCATTCGGTCATGCCATAGCCGACCGTATAGGGGAAGTGTATAGTGTGCAGGAATTCTTCTACTTCTTTGTTGATGGCTGCGCCTCCAACGACACACTCGTAGATGTTGCCACCGAGAGCAGCAAGGAGCTTTTCCTTGATTTTCCTGTATATCAGATGCTTGATTCCTGGAATGGCGGTAAGCACTCGCATGTGCGGTGTCTGCAACAGTGGGAATATCTTGTTCTTGACAATCTTCTCCAGAATGAGTGGCACGACAATTGCCACGACAGGCTTGATTTCTTGGAAAGCCTGAATGACAATAAGCGGTGAAGGTGTCTTGGTGAGGAAGTGCACGTGGCATCCGAGCAGGAACTCGAGCAGGAAGTCGAACGAGAATCCGTACATGTGCGCCATTGGGAGCACTGCAAGTGTTTTGTCGCCAGGGCGGAAGTCGAGGGCTGCATCTGCGAACTGCATGTTTGACCATATTGAGCGGTAGGGCAGCATGACTCCTTTGCTTCGTCCGGTTGAGCCGCTTGTATAGCTGAGAAGAGCCAAGTCGTCTGTGTTCTCGCGAAAGTAGTGGATGTCAGAAGGCTGAAGGTCGTTGAATGCATTCATGTCGATGGTGTATGGCTCGTCTTTTATGGCGAAGCTGTTGATGTCGAGAATGCGTGCCTCCAATTGACTTGTGTACTTCTCTCCGCAGATGATGAGCGAGGACTCGGAATGGTTGTAGATGTTTTGAATCTGCTCAGGGCTGAAATCGGGCAGGATGGGCACGACGACAGCTCCATAGCTGAAAGCAGCATGGAATGCGATGGCCCATTGAGCGCAGTTTCGTTCGCAGAGAGCAATCTTGTCTCCTGGCTTGATGCCGATTTCTTGGAACAGGCGGTGCAGACGGGCAATCATCTTGGCTACATCTCCGTATGTGTAGCTTTGTTCTGTCCCGTAGTTCGTGTATGCGAGGAGATTCCAGTTCTTGCTGATGGATTTTTCCATCATGCTCATAACAGATGGATCGTTAAGATCGAATTTCTTTTTAATGTCGTTTCTCAAAGTTTAATCCTTTATTATGTTTTTATTTATTTTTTTTGCGGTCGAGTGATTGCATCCTCGAAAGGAAGGTGGATAGGGGAGTGCCGAATACTTATTAGTGGATGATGACCATGGTGGCTCCGAATCCGTATTGCTGAAACGAAGCATCCTGATATTCGCAGTTCTTGAAGGAATGCTTCAGTTCGTCTGTGATGGCCTTGCGGAGTGCTCCTTCGCCTTTCCCGTGGATGAACACGATTTTTCGTCCTTTTTCATGGATGTGGCTGTTGATGGTTTCGCGGAAAATATTCAGTTGGTACTCTTTAATGTCATTTGCAGACATCCCGGCAGTGGTCTCAAGCACCTCGTGGGCATGAAGGTCTATTTCCAAGACGGCATTCTTGTCCTGCTTCCGCGCTTGTCGAGCAAGGCGCTTCTCTTTTTCCTTAGCTGCTTTCTCATCTTCGAGCCGAGCGATGCACATCTCCAGTTTCCGTATGGTCAGCTCGAGTCGCACGACGCGTGCTTCGAGATTTTCATCGACAGGCTCTTCCTGCTCTGCGGCCTTTGAACGGAGATAGTCTTTCCCGTTGACGCTTTTTTCAGCGTTGATGGGGGCTGCTCCGTATTCAGTCTTGGGTAAAGATGGCTTTTTGATGTTGAGTTCGTTTGTCTCGATGACTACAAGCTCATTCTCCCGCACCGGGATGTTAAACCCGTCTTCGTCTTCTACCAGAATGATGCCTCCGGGACGAAAGGCGGTTATCTTCCCTCCGCCAATCTCATTCAGGAACCTCACTGTATCTCCAATTTTCATCGCTAATCTTTTTTTGAGGATGCAAATGTAGTAAAAAATGTAAAAAAATAATAAAAAAACAGTTCTTTTTGCACAAATTTCAGTATAAATGTGCCGTTTCTTGCGCTTTTTGCAAATTTTTGAGCAATTTTTAGACGGCTTTAGGAATGAAGGATAGACGTGAAAAGAGTGCTGTAACCATGTTTTTTCGTATGGCAATCGTGTCGTGTCATCTATCGTCGTTAACATGGATTCGTTAAATTCATGTCAACATTTTTACAGCTGTGATTGTAGGATTGTAAGCCAAAGATTGACCGTACCCCTCGGGTACAGCAAATCGCACCCCCCGGGTACGCCATGGCGTACCCGAGGGGTGCGATTTTATAGAAAAGCATATTCTTCTTTTTCAATCTAAATAAGATGAATTTGAATATATGCTAATTCGTCGTATTTACATTACTTTACTGATTCAGAATCTGGCGAACGGACATTTACCAAAGCCATTTGGAGATTTCTTCCTCGAAGTCCAGGCGTTCATTGGATTGAGGGTCAAGGCTACCACCGGCATCTACACCGCCATAGCCAAGTTTAACGCCTCCGCCGCCACCGCTG
>JAFWAX010000066.1 GCA_017507385.1 Bacteroidaceae bacterium
AGGATGGGCTTTCTCAATCTCGTCGAGCAAGACGATGGAATAGGGCTTTCTACGCACTTTCTCAGTGAGCATGCCACCTTCTTCGTATCCCACATATCCAGGAGGTGCGCCTACAAGCCGGCTAACGGTGAATTTCTCCATGTACTCGCTCATGTCGATGCGAATGAGGGCATCGGACGAACCGAACATGTGTTCTGCCAATTTCTTGGCCAGATAAGTCTTTCCTACGCCTGTCGGACCGAGGAACATGAAGGTGCCGATAGGACGGTTGGGATCTTTGAGACCGACACGGCTACGCTGGATAGCGTTGGTTAGCTTATCGACGGCTGCGTCCTGCGCAATGACGTGGTTTTTGAGTTCTTGGCGCATGCCTTTCATGCGCATTCCTTCTGCGCTTGCCATCTTGCTGACGGGGATGCCTGTCATCATGGACACCGTGAGCGCTACATCGTCTGCACTGACTTTCTGCCGTCTGTCTTCCAAAGTGGATTCCCACTGGCACTTCATCGCTTCCAGTTCCTTGGCTATGTTGCATGCCTTGTCGCGGTAGCTGCTGGCAAGAGCATAGTCTTCATTCTTTACCGCCAGTTCTTTCTGTGCATTGGCATTCACCAATTCCATCTCTTTTTCTTCAATCTCCTTAGGTACGCTGATATTGTTGATGCGTACGCGTGAGCCGACTTCATCAAGCACGTCGATGGCTTTGTCTGGAAAGCTTCGGTCGGTCACATATCGTTCGGTTAGTTTTACACAGGCTTCGAGGGTATCTGATGTGTAGAACACGTTGTGATGCTCTTCGTAACGGTCTTTGATGTTGTTCAGGATGATAAGCGTCTCTTCGGGTGTGGTTTGCTCCACGATGACTTTCTGGAAACGGCGTTCGAGCGCTCCATCTCTTTCGATGCTCTTGCGGTATTCGTCAAGCGTGGTTGCGCCGATGCATTGCAGTTCGCCTCGTGCCAGGGCAGGCTTCATCATGTTGGCTGCATCCATCTGTCCAACTTGGTTTCCTGCACCCACGAGGGTGTGAATTTCATCAATGAAGACGATGATGTCAGGGTTGGTACGCAGCTCGTTGATGATACTGCGCAGTCGTTCTTCAAACTGTCCGCGATACTTGGTACCTGCCACCACGCTTGCCATATCAAGGCTAATGATGCGCTTGCCAAAGAGCACGCGTGCCACTTTCCGCTCGTTAATGCGTGTGGCGAGTCCTTCGACAATGGCACTCTTTCCTACGCCAGGTTCGCCTATCAGTACAGGATTGTTCTTCTTCCTGCGGGAGAGAATTTGTGCCAGTCTCTCAATCTCTTTCTCACGACCCACGACGGGATCGAGCTTGCCTTCAGCTGCAGCACGAGTGAGGTCGAAGCCAAACTTGTCTATGGCTGGCGTGTCGGAGTTGCCTTTCTGTACTGTCTTTTGAGTGGATGTTGATGATGTTGAAGAGGATGCTTTTCCTGTTCCTGAAGAAGGTGGCGGAACATCTTCGTCGTCTTCGTCAAACTCCACGTTGCTCTCTGGCAGAGGAGTTGTCTTCTGCCTGGTGAAGGAGTCATAGAGTTCCTTGTAGGTAACGTTGCATTCGCTGAGTAGATTGGCTGCCATGTTGTCTTTCTGCTTCATGATAGCCAGCAGCAAATGCTCTGCATCACTCTCTTCGCTTTTCAACAGCCTGGCTTCCAGTACGGTGAGCCGCATGATTGTGTTTGACTTCTGGTTGAGGGCAATGTCAGTGGAGAGAAGTTTTTGCCCCTCGTCTCTAATCGATTTTTCCAGAAAGTCCTTTATGTAGGGAATGTTCACTGGGAAAATATTCTGCAATACTTTGATGGCGCGACTGTCTCCATCGCGTATGATGCCCAGCATGAGGTGCTCCGGCCCAATGTAGTCATTGTTGAGCCTGAGGGCTTCCTCCTTGCTGTAACCCAGTATGCGTGTGATTCTTTCGGAATATCTGTAATTCATGAATGTTAAAACGGTTCGTTTGTTACCTTTTTTTAGAAATGGTGCTAACAAAAGAAATGCCTATCGCTTTTATTTCAGCCATTCTGCCAATCTGTCAATAATTTCCTTCTTCATGTCAGCTGGCATGGTATTGATGCGCGCCTTATGGCTACCTCCAGGCTGAACATACACTCTCATATTCTGCTTGTCTGAACAGTCAAGCCAAGTGCACACGCCACTTGCACTCCAAGGGTCAAACTCGCCATAGATGAAGATGTGCTTGGGGTCTTCTTCCTTGAGAAATTTGACGGTGCGGTCGTGCAGCGTTGGGTCGAAGTCGTAGTGTCGGAGGCTGTCAGGCAGCATAATCTGCTTTAGGTATCCCTTGGTGTTTTTCAGCGAGGTCCACTTCTTGATGGGCTTGAGCGAATATCCGTAGTAGCCGAGTTCGCGAACTGCCTGTACGTCAAATGGCATATATCTGTTGGGATAGGCGAAGTAGTCGGGATCAGCTGTCTGCATGAGATTGTCGAACCACTCCTTGTCGCTGGCGTCAAGGGCAGGGATGGTGGACACAGGGGTGCCCCACTGCCATAGAGCGAAAGGATATTCAAGGACGCAGTAGTCGTAGATGTCTTCTTCGGGAATATAGAACTGGTAGTTTTTCTCCTTGCAGAATTTCGTGAACATCGGCATCAGTCGTGGTTTGCGCTTCATGAACTCCTGCATGGCTTTCTTGATTGCCTTGCGTTCAGCTTTGCTGCCCACTTCTTTCTCAAGGAACTTCTCGTGGCGTCCGTCTTCGATGGCGCGGTTCAGAGGTGCCACATAGCTGACGCTCACATCCACATCGTCTGGATAGGTTGCGCGGTAAAACATTGTGGTTTGTCCACCTTTGCTGATTCCTGTGCTAATCCACTTTCCTGTGAAGAGCTGGCCTAACACTTGGCGCACATGATGGTAGTCGGCAAGCGAATTGTCTACGGTCATATAGTCCCAGTTGGTGGGAACGGGAGTGCTCTCTGCAAAATAGCGATATTCGCAAAGCACGACGTTGGCGTCGAAGAGGTTGCTCAGTTCGTCTTCATAGCTGGGGTTCAAACCGTAGCTTGCATTATAACCTTCAGTAACAATTACAGTCGGCTTATCTAATCCTTTAATTCCCACGATGATACGCTCGCCAAAAGTACCTTTTGAAGAAGTGGACCAATCCACCTGCTGTTCTATCTTTAAGACATATTTTTCATTAAACTTTTTGGTTTCAAGCGGTTTAACGTCGTAAACACCTTCTAATCCGCACAGCTGTTTCATGAACTGCGTGGAATCAATTTGTGCTGACAGCCCTATAGCCATCAGCACAAACCATGCAAGTATTGTAAGTTTCTTCATATCAGATTTTGATTATTGTTGAATAAGGTGTGTGTCAGCATGTCAAGTGCTGAATCCCGTTGCATCAGTATGCTCTTGCAATCAGGACGCGATGCTTGGCAGGCTTTCCGCTGACCATATCGGTGCCTGGCGTCTGCTCGTACATATATGGTACGCAGCGGATGGTTGCCTGTGTGTCTTCCTTGATTTTCGCTTCGGTTTCTTCTGTACCATCCCAATGGCAGAGGAAGAATCCTCCGTTCTTGACTTTCTCTTTGAACTCTTCGTAGTTGTCGCACTCGTAAATGTGTGCATCACGATAGTCAACAGCTTTCTTGTATATGTTCTTCTGAATGTCGTTAAGCAGATTTTTGATGTATTCTGCAATGCCTTCGATAGACACATTTTCCTTTTCGAGTGTGTCACGGCGCATCACCTCTACAAGACCCTTTTCCAAGTCGCGGGCGCCCAGCACGAGGCGAACAGGAACTCCCTTTAATTCGTAGTCGGCAAATTTGAACCCTGGACGCTTGTTGTCGGCATTGTCGTACTTCACGCTGACGCCCAATGTTTTGAGACTCTCAACGATTTCCGCAGCCTTCTCGTCCAGCATAGGCATCTGGTCGCTCTTTCCGATTGGAATGATTACAACTTGAATTGGAGCCAGAGCAGGCGGAAGAACAAGTCCGTTATCGTCGGAGTGGGTCATGATGAGCGCACCCATCAGTCGGGTTGAAACGCCCCATGAAGTAGCCCAAGCGTATTCAGGCTTGTTTTCTTTATTGAGGAACTGTACATCGAAAGCTTTGCCGAAGTTCTGTCCCAAGAAGTGGCTTGTTCCACTCTGCAGTGCTTTGCCGTCCTGCATCATGGCTTCGATAGTGTAAGTGTCGAGGGCGCCTGCAAAGCGCTCTGTCTCGCTCTTCACTCCCTGTATCACAGGCACAGCCATGTATTCTTCTGCAAATTTAGCATATATTTTTAGCATCAATTTGGCACGTTTCTCAGCCTCTTCTCGGGTGGCGTGAGCAGTGTGCCCTTCTTGCCAGAGGAATTCCGAGGTGCGTAGGAAAAGGCGTGTGCGCATCTCCCAGCGCATCACGTTGCACCATTGGTTGCAGAGAATAGGGAGGTCGCGGTATGAATTAATCCAGTTCTTGTAGGTGTTCCAGATAATGGTTTCAGAAGTGGGGCGGATGATGAGTTCTTCTTCCAGCTTTGCAGCAGGGTCAACAATGACTCCATCGTGTGTTTCGTTTGTTTTCAAGCGGTAGTGAGTCACCACGGCACACTCCTTGGCAAACCCCTCGACATGTTCGGCCTCACGGCTCAAAAAGCTCTTGGGAATCAGGAGAGGGAAGTAGGCGTTCTGAACTCCTGTTTCCTTAAACATGTCATCGAGTACTTTCTGCATCTTCTCCCATATAGCATAGCCATAGGGCTTGATAACCATACATCCTCTCACGTCTGACTGTTCTGCCAAATCAGCCTTCACCACAAGTTCGTTGTACCATTTGGAATAGTCCTCTGAACGTTTGGTGAGATTCTTCAATTCAATTGCCATTTCTATAATGTTTTATGTTGTTATAATATGAGTTTCAAATCACAAAATTACGGCATTTCTGTGAAAAAAGCCTTCTTTTTGCGAATAATTTGTAACAAAAGCAATTTATATCAATCAAAAAAACGATATTTGCATTACAAAGCAAAAAAACAAAGGGTAAAAAATAATATTTCATTAACCACAAAAATTAAAAGTAATTATGAAAAAGTTCAAGTTTAGCGTTGTGCTTATGGCAGCACTTGTAATCCTTTCTGGTTGTGGCGCAAGCAATGCAACGAAAGGTGGACTCATTGGTGGCGGTTCAGGTGCGGCCGTTGGCGCATTGATTGGTAATCTCATAGGCAAGAACACTGGCGGCACTCTTATCGGTGCTGGTATTGGAGCTGCTGTTGGTACAGGAGCTGGCGTGCTCATTGGAAAGAAAATGGACAAGGCTAAGGCTGCAGCCGAAGCTGTTGAGAATGCAAAGGTGGAGTCTGTTACCGACAAGAATGGTCTCGAAGCTGTGAAGGTTACTTTCGATTCAGGTATCCTCTTTACAACAGGAAGCTATACACTGAGCGAAGTGGCAAAGAGCAATCTCAGCGAGTTTGCTAACGATGTGCTCAAAGTTTACTCAGATTGCGACGTGGCAATTCAGGGATATACTGACAACCAAGGATGGCGCAACTCAACACCTGAGCAGAGCGTCCAGAAGAATCTCAAGCTTTCTCAGGACCGTGCTGACGCTGTGAAGTCATTCCTCCTCGGTGCAGGCGCTACTTCAACGCAGATCAAGAGCTCTACAGGCTTCGGACAAGAGAACCCGATTGCAGACAACGCAACAAAAGCAGGACAGGAACAGAATCGTCGTGTGGAGATTTATCTCTATGCTTCTGAGGCAATGATTAAGGCTGCAAACGCAGGTACTCTCCAATAATGTTCAGCATAGTTTCTAAAATAGGAAATTTCATCAAGTGGATGCTGGTCGCTATCTTTGCGGGCAGCATCCTTCTTGTTTGGTTCTACAAGTATGTACCTGTCTATGTGTCTCCACTCATGTTCATCAGGACATGTGAGCAAGTGAATCGAGGAGAGCAGATACGCTGGCATCACCAATGGGTTGATCTTGAAGACATTTCACCCAACCTTCCACTTGCTGTCATGGCTTGCGAAGACCAGAATTTCTTCAATCATAGTGGATTTGACTGGGAAGCCATTCAGAAAGTTATTGAAGAGAGAACTGAAGGAGAACGCTTCAGGGGTGGCTCCACTATCAGCCAGCAGACAGCGAAGAACGTTTTTCTCTTTCCAACTTCCTCGTCAGGCAAACTTGCGTGGTTCCGCAAGGGTGTAGAGGCCTGTTTCACTGTCCTCATCGAATTCATGTGGGATAAGCATCGCATTATGGAGGTATATCTCAATACCATCGAGATGGGCAATGGCATTTACGGTGCACAAGCTGTGGCGCAGAACAACTTCGGATGTGACGCGAAGGATTTAACTCGCAACCAATGTGCTATGATTGCTATCACGCTGCCTAATCCGTTGAAAATGGATTCAGCTGCTCCAACAAACTATATGTACAAACGTCAGTCGTGGTGCATCAAGCAGATGAAGTGGCTGGGAAGTTTTCCTTCACGCGAGGAATACGAAAAGAAGGAGAAAGGGCAGGGGAATGAAAGTGAAAAATAAGAAAGAAATGCTATTTCTAATATAATGTGAGTTCGACGAATTAAAAGCTGCATGAATCAATTTAAACAAAAAAGATTCACGTTATTTGGACATTCACCGTGCGCATAATATTTAAAACACCGTCTGCGAAATATTTCAAACACGGTGTTTTAAATATTATGCGCACAGCGGACGCGTAGGAACAACCAGCAAGCTATATACTATTTCGTAGCACTTACGTTAAACATAATCAACAAAAGAAATGGAGACGATTGTGAGTTTCGTCTCCATTTCTTTTTATAACTTTAATATGAGTTTAATCTTTTTCTTTCATGCTATACATTGGCGAGTTTATGCCTGCTTTTTTAGCATCTCGTCAATGCTGGCAGCAGCCTTGCGTCCGTCTCCCATAGCGAGGATAACTGTTGCGCCTCCACGTACTATGTCGCCACCTGCAAAGATGGTTGGGATGCTTGACTGCATTTGTTCATTCACAGCGATTGTATTCTTTCTGCCCAGTTCGAGACCTTTCACAGATGTTGGCACGAGTGGGTTTGGCGATACGCCTACAGCCACAACGGCCAAGTCGATGTCAATGGTCTCAATCTTGCCTTCTACTGGCACAGGTGAACGGCGGCCTGATGCGTCTGGCTCGCCTAATTCCATTACCTGTAGCTTTACCTGAGTAACGTTGCCTTTCTCGTCAGCAATGTACTCGATAGGATTGTGAAGCGTGAGGAACTCGATGCCTTCTTCTTTTGCGTGCTTCACCTCTTCGAGACGTGCTGGCATTTCTGCTTCTGAACGGCGATAAGCGATGAATACTCGTTCTGCTCCAAGACGCTTTGCTGTGCGGCAAGAGTCCATAGCGGTATTTCCACCACCCACAACCATCACACTCTTTGCCTTGATGATAGGAGTATCGCTCTCTGGATTCGATGCGTCCATAAGGTTTACGCGGGTGAGGTATTCGTTGGAAGACATGATACCTACAGAATTTTCGCCAGGAATGCCCATGAAGTTGGGGAGACCTGCACCAGAAGCCACGAAAATGGCTTTGTAACCTTCTGCTTCAAGTTGCTGAATGGAGATGGTCTTGCCTACAACACAGTCCTTCACGAAGTTGACGCCAATCTTGCTGAGGTTCTCAATTTCCACATCCACGATGGCATTAGGAAGACGGAATTCTGGGATGCCGTACTTGAGCACACCGCCAATCTCATGAAGTGCCTCAAATACTGTCACATCATAGCCAGCCTTTGCCAGATCGCCGGCACAAGAGAGGCCTGCAGGACCTGAACCCACGATAGCGACTTTCTTGCCGTTTTTGGGCGCACATTCTGGCAAAGCCATCTTTCCGCTGTTGCGCTCGAAGTCTGCCGCAAAGCGTTCGAGGTTTCCGATTGCCACGGGCTTATGACCCATTTTCAGGTGGATGCACTTGCTTTCGCACTGCTTTTCCTGTGGACATACACGTCCGCAAACGGCAGGAAGAGCTGAAGTTGCTTTTAATACTTTGGCAGCTTCGAGGAACTGTCCACGTTCGATATTTTTGATGAATGAAGGAATGTTGATTGCCACAGGGCAGCCTTCCATACAGGTTGGCTTCACACAGTCGAGGCATCGTTTCGCTTCGGTCATTGCCTGGCTTACGGTGAGACCTGTGTTCACTTCTTCTGTACGTGTGGTGGCACGATATACCGGGTCAAGTTCACCCATTACACAGCGCTCAATCTCGCCTCGTTCCTTTGCTTTCATGCTGGCAGCTACCTCCTTGCGCCATGCAGCATTGCGGTCGGTCAATTCGGAAATAGGAGTATCTGTCGTCATATTTGAAGCATCGGCCTTAACCTCCGCCTTGCATCCACAATCCTTGCTTGAGGCACACACGTGTTCTTCCAGTTTCTTCATGTCCTCCTGCTCTGCAGCCTTGAATGCGCCCATGCGCTTGAACATTTCATCGAAGTCCACTTGGTGACCGTCAAATTCAGGACCATCTACGCAGACGAACTTGGTCTTTCCGCCCACTGTAATGCGGCAAGCGCCACACATGCCTGTTCCGTCCACCATGACGGTGTTGAGCGAAACATCTGTAGGAATCTCGTATTTCTTGGTCAGCAAGCAGCAGAACTTCATCATGATGGCAGGACCAATGGCAAAGCATTTGTCCACTTTCTCGCGCTGAATCACCTGTTCGATGCCTACGGTCACAACACCTTGCTGTCCGTAGGAACCGTCGTCGGTCATGATGATTACCTCGTCAGAGTGCTGTCTCACTTCATCTTCCAGGATGATGAGCTCTTTTGTACGGCCAGCCAGCACAGAAATGACTCTGTTTCCTGCGGCTTTCAGTGCCTTGATGATAGGCAGCATTGGAGCTACGCCCACGCCGCCTCCGGCACACACGACGGTGCCGAAATTCTCGATGTGAGTTGCCTGTCCCAGCGGACCCACAACGTCTGTGATATATTCGCCCTCGTTCAGGCTGCAGAGCTTAGTTGAAGAATATCCCACCGTTTGCACAACCAGCGTGATTGTGCCTGCTTCCACGTCGGCATCGGCTATGGTGAGCGGCATGCGCTCTCCTTTCTCGCCCACACGGACAATAACAAAGTGGCCTGCCTTTCTTGATTTTGCGATGAGTGGTGCTTCAACAACCAGCTTGAATACCTTCTCGCTAAACTGCTCTTTCTTTACAATCTTATTCATAATTTGTGCTTATCGAATTGATAATTGGAAATTAAGTTCTTGGATTTGATAGTTTGATAGTGAAAACTTTGCAAAGTTACAAAAAAGTTACCAAATAGGCGTAAAATCCCTCCCTTTTTGTCAAAGAATTGCGCTTTATCTGGTAAAAATGTTTTTATTTGTAAATTCATGACTATCTTTGTGCTGTGATAGACATGCACACAATGTATAATACTTGAAATTTAATCGCTTATGAGTAATCCGCTTTTCAACATTCAGTACGGACTCTTTGTCATCACAGCCCAAGATGGCAAGCGTGACAATGGTTGCATCAGCAACACCGTGGCGCAAATGACGGTGCAGCCTAACCGTATCTCTGTCGCACTCAACAAGAGCAACCTGACAACAGAATTCATTCAACGTTCAAAGCGCTTCACAGCATCCATCCTCAGCGAGGAAGCTGACTTCGACATTTTCAAGCATTTCGGCTTCCAGAGTGGTCGTACTGTTGATAAGTTCGCAGACTTCAAGGACTGCCGACGTGTTGCCAATGGCACTTTCGCTATTACTCGAGGTGCCAATGCTTTTATCTCGGCCGACGTGGAGCAGACGATAGACCTCGGTACACACCTGCTCTTCATAGGTCTTGTCACAGAGATGGAAATTCTATCCGACGTTCCATCAGTGACTTACAACTATTATCAGTCTCACATCAAGCCCCAGCCTCAGCCCGTAAATCAGACTCCTGAAGGCAAGACCATCTGGCGCTGCAGCATCTGCGGTTACGAATATGAAGGTGAGAATTTGCCAGACGATTTCATCTGTCCGCTCTGCAAGCACCCTGCGTCGGACTTTGTGAAGGAACTCTGTTAACGCGAATTCAAAGAATTGGTCTGTATTCAGATTTATAGAGTTCTTGTTGAAAAGAAAAGTCTTAATAAAACCGTACCCCTCGGGTCCGCTATGCCGGATCCGAGGGGTACGGTTACTTGGAGTTTGCTCTTGCTCGTAGAGACTATTGACCAATATGTTTTGTACTCTTTTGTAAAATACTACGGGAAAATTGAGAAAAAAGAATTGGAATAACGAAAAAGAACGTGAAAAAATGGGGAGAACGATGTTTTTTCTTTCTATCCATGAATGTTGCTTCCGTTATTGTGTTTACGTTGTACCTTTCATCGTAATTGAGATGATGGGTGTATCGTAATTGCGTTTGTGGATGTGTCGTTTGCGGGGTAAACGTGTATGTTCCTCACACCATTCATTAGTGGAATCAACGCTGTAGCACTTAATGGCAATATAGGTTGTGGTAGGTGTTGGGTATAAAAAAGCGACACATCTGATGTGGGTGTGTCGCTTTCTTGATGAAATATGTGAGTGATATTACTCAACTGAGTGGCCAATCTTGTTCATCCGAATAGGTTTGTATATTGTTTACTTACTTATATAATATATAAGTCCGAACTTCCGCAGCCTTGAACGAATTCCGCCCCGCTGTCTGCCGAAGATGCTGCAGAGTTCTTGGATGCTTTTGCCTTCATGGAAAAGCCGTGTGAGTTGTTCGTCGTCGGAAGAAGTCCATGGTTTGTAAGCATTGGGGTGTTTTATTCGTGTTTCAACGATACAACTCGGCTGCTGTTCTTTTGAGGTTGAGGATAGAAGGACAGCATCATCAGTGCGAAACTCATCCAGGCAGAGTGGGGCATCTGCAGTTGCACGTTTGAAGGTATTGAGCTGTGAAGGCTCGCATACGAGTTTGGATGGGCCTTTCTTGCTGGGAGTCAATTGGAAAGCGGCTTTTTCTAAAGGAATGATATAGGTACCATCAGGTTCGCATGGATTGCCGCCGATGCCGAGCACGATGAAGATGGGCAGATGGCTTTCTTCTGCGAACTGGCGATAGGTGGTGAGATTTTCAGATGCAAACAACTCCATCATGGCAGCAGGAGTGAGCGTTTGCCTCCACTTGCATTCGATGGCAATGCTGCGTTTTGTCTCGGCTTCCTCTACAATGAAGTCGGGGTAACTATTGTTTTCAGGGGAGACCTCTCCCAAAGTTTTGTCGCCACGCCATTCTTTCAGGAGGTGCTTGCCGCTCTTTACATCCAGTAATTCTAACACGAATTCCTCAAATTCGCGGCCTTTCAACACATCCTCGGGCATAGTGATGGCACGGATGCGTTCCCGTACTGCAAGATACGTGCGATTCAACCGCTTCTTGATTTCATGGATGCTATAGTCTTCGTAGAACATCCGCAATAGTGTCTTGTCTTCGCCTACTGTCCAACGCTGATAACGTTTGTCCGGCTCTGCAGCAATGTCAGACACAAGGTTGTGCGTAAGTGTTTCCACGTTCTTTTTCCCGACCAACAGCGGGAACAGGCTTCCGTGCTTGTCAATATATCCGCCCACAATCTGGTCGGCCACCTGATTGATGAGATAATAGTTTCTGTTCCGTGGCGACCATTTCTTCTTATCCGTCTGCTCCATCACCACAATCAGCAACCGGCCCTCTGCCAAAGCTCTCTGTATCTGCACGTTGTTCTCCCCACGAAAGCGATTCATCACCACCAATATCGTTGGCACCTCATTCACCAATAATGACTTCAGCACTTCCTGTTCCAACTCCGTCGTGTTGCAACACATCACGACATCCTTCTTCGTCTGCGACTCCACCCATCCGAAAATCTTCTCATACGTCGCCATTGGTGCTCGCTTTGAACACACAAACAGCGTCTTCTTCCTCTTCAGAAGTTCTTGATTCCCTATATATTGGAAGGCACGAAACATGATGTGTTAGAAATACGTTTCAACAGCAAAACGGAACTGGTCGATGAAAATTGATTTGCAAAAGTACAAGAATCTGTTTTCTGTGCCTTTTTGTTAGAATGCCTCTACCATGAGGTCTTTACGACCTATGAGGCTGAAGATTGTGATTTCGTTATCTTCGTTGAGAATACGGAGGGTGCGTAGAATCTCATTGAGAGTGGAGCCGCTGGTGGTTACGTCGTCAATGATGAGCACGTTCTGTTTCCGAATGGAGGCACACAGTTCCTCATCTGCTTTGGTGGCAAACCTGAGGAAGTGCATCATGTAGGGACGGAAGCGACTTTTCTTCACGTCCTTGGCGATGGTAAAATAGTCTTTCTGATGAATGAGGTCAAGCATCTTGTTGATGGAGAATTTCACATCTTCCTTTTGTGCTGGCGTGTAACGTGGAAGGCCGTTCTCGAAGACATCATCGAGATACTGTTTCTCATATGCGTCCATATCGAAGGAGATGCTGGCTGGCAGAGCCTTGACAAGTTCCATCTTATGAAGCGACGGTTGGGCAAAACGATAGATGTACCTCAGCATATACTGATTGACTTTGCTGGATGATTCGGGCATGACCACAAGGTCGTAGTTGTATAGGCTGATTTGGTTGTCAA
This sequence comes from Bacteroidaceae bacterium, assembly GCA_017507385.1. Classification (GTDB taxonomy): domain Bacteria; phylum Bacteroidota; class Bacteroidia; order Bacteroidales; family Bacteroidaceae; genus Minthosoma. Next base: position 12,652 of record JAFWAX010000066.1, read on the forward strand.
GGTCATCCACGGCTTTCTTGATGAAGTTCGTCAGGTCGGGATGCTCCTTCAGATTCTCCGTGAATTTCAGGTACTTGATAAATGCACTACGCACAGGGCTTTCCACCTGTCCTGTGAACTCATAGCCATAGTAGAAGCACTTGCCGAATGCCTCCACCTGATAGCCGTTGCCAGTCAGACAGACGATGTCTTCCGCACCGTCATGCCCAAAGTCAAACGTAAACTCTTTCTCTTTCTTGTCAAATGTGATACCCATCGTTTTCCGTTTTTACGTGTGCAAATGTAGTAATTATATTTTAGATTTAGTACATTTGAATAGTGAAAACTATTTAATTATCAAATAGAATAGGAAATAGTATGTCGAAGACAGAAAGAATATTGTAAATTATCAGTTCTAATTGAGAAGCGGAACTGGTCTATGAAAATCGGCTCGCAAAAGTACAAGAATCGGCTCAAACGTGCAAAGATTTGAGCCGATTTCTTTTGATATTTGAGTCGATCGGGGTGTTGTTGGGCTAAAAGTGGGGGGATTCCAAGGATGAAAATCAAAAACAATTCATCGGTATGGAAAAATGCGACAGAAGAGGAATAGGATAATACGGGTTTCGTTTTTGTGTAATGATGCATTCCTCCAACTCCTCCTGTCATCAAAAAACCGTGTCACGGTTCGATGGTTTATTGGATACAGGCTCTACCGTGTAGCCCTTTCGTCGTAGCAAGTTTATTAAGGAGTCATCGCCCAACAGGTGGCGGGCACCGACGGCTATCATGCAACGATGCTGGGCGATGTTCCCTTCGATGACGGGAATCCACGCCATGTTCCGCTGACGATGCAGCAAACTGTCGAAGTTGGCAATATAAAGTGGGGCCTTTAAAAGACTTGACATTTTGCATGTGTCGTTTTCCAAATACACTATAGTAACCTTTTTCTGCTTTTGAAAAATCTTTCTAAGCTCGCGATACGTATCGCCATTATTAATGCTGTGGATGTAATTGTAGAGAGAGTCTGCTTGTTGCTTCATGGAAAGCGTGTCGAACCTTGATGCGCTTTCTATTATGCGTTCTATTCCTTCATTCGGAACAGTTTGAATTTCTTCCAAATGTCCTGTGGCATAACCTCGCTTGACGGCTTCTTCGTAACCCACTCCATCAACCGATTTTCCTGCCATTTGCTTCCATATTAATATTATTGTTATATCTGATGAATATTAATATAAGTTGATTATATGGTAGTGTTTCTGGTGTCGCTTTGACAAACGATGATGAAAGCACTGAACTCTGCCATGAGTTGGCGAACGAGTTCTATCTGTTCATCATTGCATTTCTCACTGATTTCCTTGAGAATGTTGACGACTTTGGCAGACTGTTCGTTTTTTTCTTCTTGTGTGATGATGTTGTCTGCCATGATGGCTTGAAGCGATGAATTATTAAGTAAAAGGTCCTCGATGTTGAGGAATCCGTTTTCGTCTATTAGTTTGTCCATGTTGTTGTTAAAAATTAATATGATTAAAAGAGTTGTGCTCCAGTTCTTGAACAGAATTTCTGTCCTGGTTTGATTGTTTCGCCGCAGTGAGGGCACGTTGGATTGTCTTTAGCAGCTTGGAACTGACCGTTCTTCTGGGCTTCTTTGAACGCATTTCTTCCTTCCTTGATGATTTCTTTGACATTGGAATTTTTGACAACGTTCTTGATCATGTTCTTGGTGGCGTCAGACTCGTCAAGATTGAAAGTGCCTTTTGCTCGCATGACTTCGGTGAGAAGTTTCAGGTAGAGGATGGCGGATGCATAGATGAGGACGTATCCCATGGCAGCCAAAAGGGCTATGGAAAGAATGTTGGCGATAGGCAGGAGAGAGAGGATGCCTGCACCGATGTATGCCACGAGGTAGCTCGCAGCATTGGTGGCGAGGTTGGTCAGCATGGCTGATCCTATAAATTTGGCCAGATTGTCGCTCATAGAGATGCCAAGTTGCTTGTTGATGGCGATGTAGGTGCCCCATACGAGTCCTGTCTGTGAAATCATGGAAATGACGCCTCCTACGTTTGGTATAGCTGCTGTTGTAGCAGCTACAGCCGAGAAGATGGCGAACTTTTCTATTGTGTTAGTGATGTCTTCAATCTTTGTGCCTTTGAGGGTTCCTCTGGCAGTTTTGGTCAGCTCGGTGTAAGCGGCGTAGATTAAGAGTTTAGTATTCATGACTTTTGTTGCTAATTAAGTGATTATGGATTGATTTTTGTTCCGCAAAATCTACAGTACTTAATACTGCTAGCTGGTTTTCCACAGGTAGGGCAGCGATGATTTTCTCGCTTGTTCAATGCCTGTCGGGCCTCTTGATACTTAGGCTGACTTCCCCATTTGAGTACTTCTCTTACTCTGACAGCGGAGAAAGGATGGTCGAGTGCGAGCGTATTCATGAGTTGGAGGTATTTGTTCCAGATGCCTCGTTCGTTGTAGAGTTGTTCGTATTCGTCAGCTTGTGCAGCCCATTCCTGCATGTTCAGTCCGCGCGTGAGTTCTAATCCTCCGCCAGACAACCGTGCTTGAACGCGGGCAACGGTGTTAGGTGATGTGATAACTGCTGCTACACGGTCGCAACTCAGCTCGCTTTTCCTTTGCCAATAGAACAAAGCAGCCATAAGGGTCTGGGATATTTCTTCTGCTAGGACTCTGCTGGAATCTTGCAGAAGAAAGGTGGCCAGATTGTGGTAGAGTGTGTGCCTGCATAAGATGTGACCGCACTCGTGGGCGATGACGGAATCTATCTCATCATTTTTCATGGTCTCCAGAAGTCCAGAGGTGACGCGAATAAACTTTTTTGTGTCGCCGAAGGTACATGCGTTTGGGAAGGGGCTCATTTCCAGATAAAATTCTGGTTCTTCTATTCCGAGTTGCTCGCAGATGGGAGGAAGCCTCTTATAGATGTGCGGCAGTTGGGTTGGCGACAAACGGATGAAGGAGGCTATATTTTGACCATAGAATAGTTTTTCAAAGCCGTATTCCATGATTTTTTTACAGATAGCGGATGCTCCTGGTATGTTTTCTATTGCCCGAATAGCTTTCGCATCGTCAGGGTGGATAAAAAGCGAAGTGTCAATCATTACTTTTTCTTTTTCTTATATATTCTCCAGTTTATTTCCAGCAGCTTTCCGCAGTGGGTGCAGAAGACGTCGTTGATGAAGACGGGGGTCTTGGTGCCGTCTTTCTGGCAGGCAGGGCAGTAGAACTGCTGGTTGGCGTTGCGGATGCGCTCGAGCAGCGTCTGGTAGAGAGGGGTCTCTTCGCGCTTGATGATGTCGTAGCCGAGCTTGTGCATGAGCTTGAGGGTCTCGATGGCCATTTTGCGATCGTAGTCTTTCTCTTTCTCGGGCAGGTCGGCATAGGGCACCATGTCGGGGGTCTGCTTGAGCTTGTCGTCGCGCTGGGGTCCGTAGGTCCAGCCTTCAGCCTGTCGGTTCTTCGCCCAGATGTCGTGTGCGTTCTCGGCGATGGCTTCGCGCAGCTCGTTCAGGTCGTCGGGCAGCTGCACGTCGGTGAGGTCGATGGGTGTTGGAGTGTAGGTTTTCATGTCTTTGGTATTGATGGTTACTAAATAGTTGTTTGAATCTTTCCATGCGTCGGCGAATTGGCGGGCAGGGTAGGTGTCTTCGGCGCGGTCGGAGTTGGGGTCGAAGAGGGTGACGGTGTGGCGTGTGGTGTCGCAGCTGAGCACGACGACGGTGTGGTCGGGCAGGGGACCGATGAGGAGGTCTTCCTGCTGTTCTGCTGCCAGGTTGCCGCGCAGTTCGCCTTCGTCTACGGCTGCGATGATGTCGTCGCCGTTTTTCAGTGCCTGAGCGATGTCGGCGAGGCAGCACTGGTATTGCCGCTGCACGCTGAGTCCGAAGTTCTCAAGGTGTCGGCCCACATTGTGCAGGGCTGTTCCTTGCTGCTTGAGCCACCCGTGGCGTATGGCGTCGGCGTGTAGCTGCTGTGCGTCGAACGGGATGCCGTGACGGCTGAGTATGTGCTTCTCGCATTCGAGGCAGCAGAGGTTGCTGTCGTGGCAGTTGGCTGCCATGGCGGTCATGGGGATGATGTCGATGTCGTCCATGTCCTGTCCGAGTTCTTCGTCTATCGACTGCGAAATCTGCATGAGTTCCTGCAGTTCGTCGTCGGTGGCCAGTGCATGGAGAATCTGCTGGCTCTCTTGCGCTGTGGCGTTGCCGTCGAGGTAAGCTGCCAGTGTCTCTGCTGTGATGTTATATGTGGATGCTTTTTTCATGTCTCTTGGCTTCTTTGAGTGCTATCTCGGTGAGTGCTGCGATGGCACGTTTCTTGATGTTGTAGAGGTTGTAGACGTTGGTGCCGAGTTCTTGTGCCACAGCTTTCGGCTCTGCTTCTTCGAGCACTAATCGTTTGATGACGTGTGTGTAGCGCTTGTTCTTCATCAGCTCGAAGAGTCGGTTGATGTCCATCTGTGCGGTCATGGCCTGTTCGCTGTCCACTTTCTCTTTTCTCATAAGCGCATCTTGCAGCTTTTCGCTGCTGTCCTGCATGTTGACGAGGCGTTTGCGCTTAGCGATGAAGTAGCGGATGGCAGTTACTTTGATCCACTGGTAGATGGTGCTGCGCCCTTCGAACTGGCGGAGTCTGTTGGCATCGTTCTCCATGAGGTGGAGGTAGAACTCGCTGACAAACTCGTCGTAGTCGACCTCGTAGGAGAAGACGTGGCGGATGATGCTCGTGAAGAGGGGGCGGCAGCTCTGGAAGAAGAACTGCTGGGTCACCTTCTCGTCGCGGTCGATGAGTGCCTGTATGATTTCTTGGTCGGTCATTTCTTTTCTGTATTCTCTTCCGTCTTTTTCTTCTCGGTATTCACTTCCTTCAGGATATTGTCTATCTCGTTGATGTCGGGCAGGACGAGGGTGAGCATGTAGTCGTAGTCTTCCACGCCTGGGTCGAGATCCTTCAGTTCGCTGAATGGGCAGATGTCGGCGTGTGCCTTGATGAGGTCTCCCTTGAGTTCGTCTTTTGTCTTTCTGCCTTTCTTTAAATCTTCTTTCTCCTTGCTGGTCAGTGTTCGGTAGCCCATGAGCAGCTTCTCCATGTTCCAGCGATTGTGCTCCAATTCTGCCAACTGGTGGAAGCGGTTGAGAAGGTCTTGATTGTTGAGCTTTTCCTTGTCGATGCAGAAGCTCCCATCGTCGAATCTGACGGCATTCCACAGCTGCTTGTACTCGTCTGAACTGATGACGATGCAGCGATTCTTGGTCGGGATGGAGCAAGCATTGTAGATGTTGGACCATTGTCCCCAGATCTTGCTGGTGTTCCACTCGCTGTCTATCTTGAATTCTCCATTCTCTCGCTTTATCAGTCCGTCTTTCAGCAGTTTGTACAGCTCGTCTGCATCGCAGGTCAGTTTTTCTTTATTTGTGTATGCGTCGACTCTTTCTAATCTGACGGCTTTCCACAGTTGCCCCTCCTCATCCAAACTGATGACGATGCAGCGTTTCTTGGTCGGGATGGAGCAGGCGTTGTAGACGTTGGACCATTGCCTCCATATTTTGCAGATGTTCCACTTACTATCTATCTTGAGTTTTTCCTCTTGCTCTATCAGTTCTTTTATTAACTGATTGTACAGCTCGTCTGCATCGCAGGTCAGTTTTTCTTTATTTGTGTATGCGTCGACTCTTTCTAATCTGACGGCTTTCCACAG
>JAFWAX010000067.1 GCA_017507385.1 Bacteroidaceae bacterium
GAAAGTCTCTGCGAGAGTAGCGTCAGTTGCAGGATCGACTACGACTGTAAGGAGTTCCTCTTCTTCGTTCACATATCTGTCACCTTTCTTCACTGCCTTGTTGAGGGCGATATAAGGCTTTGCAACCTTAGCAGCGTTCTTTCCTGCGACATATGCAGGAACACCCCATGACTGTGCTGGAGTCTTGCCAGGCTTTCCGTCTATCGTGAGGATGCCGGCTATATGACCCGCTGCATCTGTAGGTGCAAGAGCAGCATTCACGAATGTCGCTCCGTTGCCGATGCCGATGACCTTGAGGTTACCCGAACGGGCTCTGTCGAACACGGCCTTGAAAGCCTCGAAGTCCTTTGCATTGTCATATTTGTCTCCTACAGGATTGATTACGAAGACAGCTGTGTGGTTTGCAGTGAGCACATCCTTCATGTCGAATTTCTCAACGAGTGCTTTTGCGCCCGCCTCGTCAAGCTTTGTGTCAGGATAGATGAAGAATGTCGGAGCGTGGTTGTATGATCGACCGTCCACCTGTCCCATCGTCATATTTGACTCAAAGTATGCCACATTTTCAGGCATCTTTGGCTGTGCTGGTCTCTGTGCCATTGCCAGAATTGTTGCCAGCATGGCAGCTGCAGTAAAAATGAATCTTTTCATGTCAAGTGTTATTAATCTTCGCAAACTTACGGAAAAAATACTAACTTTGCTAATATGATCAGCGTGCCCGGGAAATTTTTGATATTCAGTTCTTTAGCAGTTTGTGGGTGCTTGTTTTGAAGTACCGCTGATTGATTAAAGTGTTGATATATAGGGTTTTGCGGGGCACGGTAAAACTTATTTTTATGTTCGAATCTAATGTATATGTAAACAGACGCCGCGCTCTTCTTTCCCAGATGGCGTCAAGAACATCTGACTCTTCAAGAGGTATAGCAGTATTCCTCGGTAATGTGGATGCTCCAACCAACTATAGAGGCAATGACTACAAGTTCCGTCAGGACAGCAATTTCCTTTATTTCTGGGGAGTGGATGAGCCATGGTTCGCTGCTGTACTCGATCTTGATAGCGGTGCGGAATGCCTTTATGGCAACGATGTGGACATCGATGACATCATCTGGATGGGTCCTCAGCCAACTGTGGCATCTAAAGGTGAAGCAATAGGATGTGCGGCCACTGCTCCTCTGGCGGAGTTTGACAAGGCGGTTGCTGCTGCGGTTGCTGCGGGACGTCCGGTCCATTTCCTTCCCCCTGCAAGATACTATAACCAGATGAAGCACTCGGAGCTTACGGGTATTTCTTCAGCTTCGGTCAGAAAGGTGGCTCCTGTTGCTGCAGGTGGCGCTTCAGAGGAACTTGTAAAGTCTGTAGTGGCTTTGCGTCTTATCAAGGAACAGTGTGAGATTGAGGAACTTGACAAAGCTGCAGAGATAGGCTATTGGATGCATACAGAAGCACGTCGTGGCTGCAAACCTGGAGTTCTTGAGCAGGAAATCGTCGGCCGCATGGAGGGCGTTACATATTCAAAGGGATGGGGCCCGTCATTTACAACCATTCTTTCGCAGAACGGAGAAACTCTTCACAATCATTCGCACCATCAGATCATCACCCCTGGCCGTCTCCTCGTGGTCGATGCAGGTGCGGAAAGCAATACCCACTACGCATCGGACTTCACCCGTACATATCCTTGCAGC
>JAFWAX010000068.1 GCA_017507385.1 Bacteroidaceae bacterium
AAAAGTTCAGGAAGCTGCACCACTCATCGAAGATCGCAGTCTTATCTTCCTGCTGTGCCAGCTGATAGTTGATGTCCTGGAACTGAATTGTTTTGGTGTAGTAGTTGTCAGTCACTCGGCAGACCCCATCGGGAAACATTCTCTGGAAAGGAATGGACTGCTGTGCGGTCTGCGGTACGCCATTGTCTTTCTTAGCTCGATCCACAACAGCCTTAATCTGCTTCTGCTGTGTTCTTGTGAGATTTGCGGGCATCTTTACGTCTCGTGCCTGCTTTTTCTTCTTGGAAAACAATCGCATTTACCTCCTTTTCAAGTTGCTGCTGTCGCATCAGGGCGACGTAGTAGTTGTTCGTCTTGTAGGGACGAATCTTCGGTCGAATGAATTTCGACTCAATGAAGTGCTTTGCAATGACCTCCAAAGGCTGACCGTCTTTTTCATACATTGCCAGAAAGAACATCGGCAGCATGATGACGATCATGCCCAGGGACGCCAAGCTGACATTGCCCGTGCTTTTGAGCAAAAAGAAAGACGGCACTCCGATGAGCGCCGCCGCACTGAAGCAGATCAGCTGTCGTTTGGTCAGATTGAAAAACACTTTGGTTTTCACCCTCGTAAGGTCACGAGGGACAGGGATATAAGCGGCCATACCAAGCCCTCCTTTCTCTTAGTGGGCGCTGAATACGCTCTTTGCCAGAGTGCCAGTCTTGAACAGAGTGAAACACAGAAGGACTGTGTAACCCATTACGCCCCAGATGGATGCGATAATATCCTCCGAGAACGCCACAGACTGAACCAAAACAGCGTATATGCCAACACAGATGATAATTAAGAAGCCCTGGAAACCAAGTGCAAACAGGGAGCGCAGATAGTTCTGTCCGATCTGGCTCTGCTCTCTATTGCCAAAGGTGGAGAACGGAATCGGTGCAAGGCTGGTCATCAGGTAGATTTCCACCATACGACCATAGACGATGACGAAGATCACCACCGACAGGATGGACATTGTAACCTGCACGATAAAGGATTGCAGGAACAGTCCCAACAGCGGTCCAAGTTCCATCGCATTAAGCGTTTCTTCCATTGTTTCCAAGGCAGAAGCATCTACGGCTGTGCTACCCGATATGATGCCTGCACTGGCGTTGACGACGTGCTGCGACACATCGAATACCGCCATGGTGATATTGAATGTGTTTGTGATGAGCATGACTGCAACAAAGGTCTTGAATACCCATTTGAAGAAGATCCATGTCTCAAAGTTCGCAAGGTTATTGTGGTCGATAATCAGCTGAATCAGCTCGTGGCAGACAATGAACGTCAGGATCAAGCCTGCGATTGGGATAATCACATTTTCGGAGATGTTTCTAATCATGGCAAAGACCCCGGGCGAAAAGTTCGCCGGGGTCATGCCAACATCGGATGCAATCTCGCCAACCTGATTGTTGACGGAATCAAACAGCCCCGACAGATTACCCATAATGGCTTCAACGAGCATCTCTTTCAGCCAATCTGTTATCTGTTGGAGAATGCTGTCCAAAGGTGAT
>JAFWAX010000069.1 GCA_017507385.1 Bacteroidaceae bacterium
CGCGCCGCCGGACTGTTGCCGCAGTCCCGGCGGTTTTCTTTTTGATAGGGACATTGATGACTACGATTGTTTTCACCACCTCTCAGATTCAATTCCACTCACCAGACTGTGTAGTTGAGTCCGTCTGAACTACATGTTTGTTAGCTGCTCCAATGCACGCTCGCACTCTGCTATAGTCATGGCATACTCTCAGAGGCCCTTGTTTGGCGATGGGGATTCAGTTGTCGAGGTACATGCGACGAGCAGATTTTCCTTGACATTTCCGCCCTCTCGATTTAGACTGATATCTGGAAATCTGTTTATATTAGTCTATCGCATCCTTAATTTAACATGGCTGCACGCCATTGTCAAGACCAATAGAAGCCATTTTGTAATATTAGTCTATTTTTCGGAGGCGCATTATGCGGGAGTATTCTTTTAAGGCGTTTGTTTCAGGAACAGAGGAACAGTATGTTTCCTGGAAGAAAACCGAGCGCGGCGAGGTCACTGTATTAACGCCCGTCGCATTTCCCAATACGCTGATCTCTTTGGCATATATGGACACTGAGCCTTTGGCAGAAAGAATTCAGCAGTTGATTGATGAGCTTCAGCTGTTAGCCAGAACCCAAGACGAAAAGCAAAAAGAAAAGATTGACGACCTCCTGTTAAGATTCCCTTCGTACAGCGCCTATTTCCTTCAGCTTTCCGCTGATTTCAGAGATCGTGTCTACCACGCTCTTCAGTTCAACCACTATGAAGAGGATCAGTTGCAGATCGAGTATCTGCGTGGCATCCCTGACACGCTGAAGCGTATGCAGGCGCAGATCATCGACCTCTTTGCAAATGTTCTGGACATGGACAGCGAGGATCATCGCTCTGTTTCTGAAAAACTGATTGCATACTACAAGCGCACTGATGCCGATGCCTTTCAGTTTTGTCCGCAGCTCACTAACTTTGAACTGATTTCTGCCGAGGGCGAAGAGTTCTTTGCGGATGTTCTGAAGCCCACATCTGTCTACGACATCATTGACTTCCACCTTCGTGAGTGCATTAAGCGGGAAGTGAAAGTACGGCGCTGCAAGAACTGCGGACGGTATTTTGCTGTAACAGGCAGATCCACGACCGAGTACTGCAATCGTCCCTATGACAACAAAGGCCGCACTTGCAAGGAAGTCGGTGCCATTGCCCAGTGGACACGCAGCAAGAAAGATGACGATGTGTTCAATGACTATCGCAGAGAATACAAGAAGCGCTTTGCCCGCATGAAGGCTGGCAAACTCGATGGGGATGAATTCTATGCCTGGAGCAAGGCAGCCAGAGAAGTAAAAGCCGCCTGCGAAGCAGGTGAGATCACGCCAGACAAATTCAGAGCATGGCTTGATGTAACATAACCCCATGAAAAAGAATCACCGGAACCGACGACTGTCAGTTCCGGTGATTCTTTTCTTTGGTTATGGCGTTGTAAGTGAGGCTACGTTGAACGTAGTTGAGAGATATTTTTTAACAATAACATTCCTGTTTCTGTTTTGAAGCAAGCCAGCACCTCGTCAGTCATTTCAACAGAATCTCTGCTCTCAACGAAATTGGTCAACATGGCCACTTCTGCAAGAATTTGATAGATTCTTTTGTATTCACCATGGCCCCTGTGCTTTTTGTGTGAGAGCAAAGCTAATATATCTGACTGATATGACGGAACGTACCTGCAACCCATAAGAAAGGTTTTGCAGGACGATAAGGGAACCTCCATCAAGAGAACTGTGGCCATAGTGATTTGCTGGCACCGGGAATCATGCTCCTCACAACCAACAAGAACCTTAGCCAGTGAATATTTCAGCAGAATGTGCTGCATTTGATGCAAATCCCCATTGACAGCTTGAAGCAGATCCCTCAACAGCTTGGGTTCATTATTCAGCATCCGGACTCACTTCCAAACGAAACACGTTAATTACATCCACATCCGGACAGCAAAAACGGAATTC
>JAFWAX010000070.1 GCA_017507385.1 Bacteroidaceae bacterium
CAACCAACAAAAATGAAAAACTCACTCAAATTTCTCGCTTATATATATATAATAATGTGTATTGGCAGTACTGCCACAGCACAAACGATTCCCACTTTGGAAAATGCTGTTTACGGAGGACTGATAAAGACCCAATATGCAAGTTCTGTGAACTGGATGGAAGACGGGGAACATTTCGCAAAAATTGAATATAACGAATCAAGCAAGAGACCCGAAATCGTCACATATTCCGCAAAAGATCAAAGCAGAGAGGTGCTTATACCTGCCAACATGCTGATTAACAAAGCGAACGGAAAAAGTTTAAGCATCAGCAGCTGGAACCTCAGCCCAGATCATGAGAAGGTGCTCATCTTTACCAACACAAGACGAGTTTGGCGGTATCACACAAGAGGAGACTATTGGGTCTTGAACAGAAAAAGCGGTGTATTATACCAACTTGGCAAAGGATTAGACGAAAGCAGCCTGATGTTTGCCAAATTTTCTCCAGATTCACGCAAAGTGGCATTTGTAAGTAAAAATAATATTTATGTTGAAGATTTAGCTTCTCAGACCTACAAGCCTATTACCGCTGACGGATGCGACACTATTGTAAATGGCACATTCGACTGGGTTTACGAAGAAGAATTTGATTGCAGAGACGGTTTTAGATGGAGCGGTGACAGCCAATATATTGCGTATTGGCAGAGCAACACCAGCGGAACAGGATGGTTCGACATCATCAACAATGTTGACAGCATCTACCCAACCATCCAACGCTTCCCCTACCCCAAGGCTGGAACAACAAACAGCGGCGTTAAAATTGGATATGTCAACATTGACGGGGGTAAAACAAAATGGTTGGAAATACCTGGTGATGAACGAAATAACTATTTGCCCAGAATGGAATTTATACCTGGAACAAATAAGCTATTCATCCAACAAATGAACAGGGAACAGAACACGAATAAGATCTGGACCTCAACAATTGAACAAGACGACCTTAAAAATATTTTTGTGGATAAAGATCAAGCATGGGTCGAGACCAACAACCATGTAAAATGGCTGAAAGGAAATAAATTTTTCACTTGGATGAGTGAGCGAGACGGGTGGAGGCATCTCTATCGTGTAAGCAGCGATGGCAAGCAAGTCATCCCTATCACAAAAGGAGACTTCGATGTGATTAGCGAAGTGGGAATGAATGAAAAAACAGGCTACATCTATTTCATTGCGTCACCAAACAATGCCACACAGCGCTATCTTTACAGAGCCAAACTATTTGGGAACGGAAAATGCGAATTGGTAAGCGACGCCAATCAAGTGGGACAACATCAATATAACATGTCGCCCACTTGTGCTTGGGCCGTACACACCTTCAGCAATGCACAAACAATGCCTGTCGTTGAAATGCAATCATTCCCTGCCGGAAAAACTGTCCGTACACTCGTTGACAACAGTGAAAACCAGAAAGAATGGGAAGCTCTTGGTCTGCAACCCAAAGAATTTGTAAAAGTTAAATCGGGCGACTTGGTACTTGATGCTTGGATGATTAAGCCTGTACAATTTGATGCCAACAAGAAATATCCAGTCATCATCGATGTATATGGAGAACCTGCCAACTCCACTGTTCAAGACGTTTGGTCTGGCAACATGTGGCATCAATACTTGGCCAATCTCGGCTATATCGTGGTCAGCATCGAGAATCGAGGCGCAGCTGCTCCTCGTGGCCGAGAATGGAGAAAGTGCATTTATGGCGAAGTAGGAACTTTTGCTTGCGAGGACCAAGCCCGAGGCATCCAGGATCTCGCACGTCAATTCTCATTTATAGATAAAGAGAGAATCGGCATCACCGGTTGGAGCGGAGGAGGCAGCCAAACACTCAACTGCATGTTCCGCTATCCCGATGTATTCAAAACCGGCATAGCTGTTGCCTTTGTGTCAGACCAAAAGTTATACGACACCATCTATCAAGAAAGGTACATGAACACGCCACAAAACAACCCTGAAGGCTACAAGAAAGGCTCCCCTATCAGCTACGTGGAAGGTCTGAAAGGCAATCTATTGCTGATTCATGGCACGGGAGACGACAACGTACATTACCAAAGTTGCGAGATGCTGGTAGATGAACTCATCAAGGCTGGGAAAATATTCTACCAAGTATCATACCCTATGCGCACCCACGGCATTAGCGAACGAGAGGGAACAACATTCCACTTGCGTAAAACCATGTCTGACTTCTGGACAAAATACCTTCCTGCTGGAGGTATCTAAAAAACATACAGTTAACAAGGAAAGTATTCAAAAACACATTATTAATCATTAAATTTTTAGCAAAATGAGAAACAAGATTTTCATGGCATTCGCAGCACTGACAATCCTTTTGGCAGTTAGCTGTGCACAGAATTCAAAATCTTCAATTCCAGCAACACCAATTTTGTCTAAGGCTGAGGTGGATGCTAAGCTCAAACCTTTCTTCGAGAAATTGAATTCTATTCCACAAGACAGCAACGGCACTGCGACTATCCGCAATATGGCTATTGAATTTGCAGAAGAGAACCTCAACGAGGCAGGTGTGTATGTAATCAGAAATGTATTGGCATACACCATGTCAACAGAAGAACTTATCACCTTCATCGATGGCAACGAATATTTCAAGGCCGACTCAACCATCATCAAGGAAAGAGCGCTCTGGGAAGTACAGCTCGAAACAGCAGAAGGAAAAATGTTCAAAGATTTCGAAGCTGAATATGAAGGTAAAGTTGTAAAACTCTCAGACTATGTTGGCAAAGGAAAGTATGTGCTGGTTGACTTCTGGGCAAGCTGGTGCGGTCCTTGCCGTGCAGAAATCCCCAACCTTCTCAGCGTTTATGAGAAGTATAAGGGTGACAATTTTGAAGTTCTCGGCGTTGCCACATGGGATAAGCCAGAAGATACAAAAACAGCAATGGAGCAACTCAAAATCACTTATCCACAAATCATGAATGCTCAATACGCAGGCAGCAACGCTTATGGAATCAACGGCATTCCGCAGATTATCCTGTTTGGTCCTGACGGAACCATCCTGAAGAGAAATCTGAGAGGTGCAGCAATCGAAGCAGCAGTAAAAGAAGTTCTGGAATAACAACATCTGACAAGCGTGAGTCAACCGAACTCACGCTTATTTTGTAACCACCGCCTGCATAATATTTAAAACACCGTGTTTGAAATATTTCGCAGACGGTGTTTTAAATATTATGCAGGCGGTGATTGCGTACATGTCAATCACAATTCTGTATGATCTTTCGATGGCGGCAACAGAGAAAGTGAAAGCAGAAAGTACACAACACACACTCATTGGTCATGACAAACTGCATGTCCTCCAACTCACGTTATTTCACACGGTTCGTGCCCAGCAAGACCGCCATAAACTTGTAAAAGACCTTATCCAGAGTGCTTATACGGCATTATTTCCCCGTTGGAGAAAAGAAGAGTTTTGTATTTGAAGAAAAATCCGTACCTTTGAAGTCCGAAACAACACAACAGCAATACAATCGATGAGCCTTTCCAAAGACGAATTGCTGACACTGGTCAGAAAAGGAGCAAGAAACATGTCGTGGCAAGAAAAGCTACGACTAACTGTGTTATTGAGCCTTCCAGCCATGATTGCCCAGCTTTCGTCGGTTGCCATGCAGATTATTGATGCAGCCATGCTCGGACGTCTTGGCACGAAAGAAGCAGCTTCTGTAGGACTCGTGTCCACCACCATCTGGCTTTTTGGCGGATTGTGCTCTGCCTTTGCCGCAGGCTTTTCTGTCCAGGTGGCACACTATGTGGGAGCCGAAAACCTGCAAGGAGCACGCAACATCATCAGGCAAGGAATCTTTTCCGGATTGACATTCAGCCTCTTGCTTTCATTCATCGGCATAGCCATTGCCCCCAGTCTTCCCCACTGGCTTGGAGCAAGCGAGGATATTTGCGCTGATGCCACTGAATATTTCACCATCGTTGCCATAGCACTCCCCGTTCTTGAAATCAACACGTTAGCGGCAGGAAGCCTAAGATGCAGCGGCAACATCAAAGTGCCCAGCTTGCTCAACGCTATGATGTGTGTTCTCGACATCATCTTCAACTACCTCTTCATTTTTGAATTCGGCATGGGAACTGCAGGAGCTGCCTATGGCACGTTTGCCGCCTACATCATCACAATGATTTTCATGCTATACTTCTTGACCATAAAAGACAAACACCTCAAGTTTTCCTTAGACAAAAGACTGGGCGACTCCCAATACCAGCCCCAATACATCCCCACCAAAGAAACGCTGTTCAAAGCCCTGAAGATAGGTTCTCCCATCAGTTTGGAGCGAGGCGTGATGTGCGGAGCGCAAATTGCCATTACAGGCATCATCGCGCCATTGGGACCAGTTGCAATAGCGGCCAACACATTCGGCATCAACATCGAGAGCCTTTGCTACATGCCAGGATATGGCATTTCAGAAGCAGCCACCACGCTGGTTGGACAGAGTTTGGGCGCCAAAAGAAAAGACTTGATGAGAAGCTTCGCATGGATTTCTGTCGGATTGGGAATAAGCATCATGGGAATAATGGGCATCTTCATGGGAGTCTTTGCCCCCGAAATGATGCAAGTCATCACACAAGACACAGACGTCATAAAACTGGGAACAGAAATTCTCAGGATAGAGGCATGGGCAGAACCCATGTTTGCAGCCAGCATCGTAGCATACGGCGTGTTTGTCGGTTCAGGAAAGACCCTGATACCAAGCATCATGAACCTTGCCAGCATCTGGATTGTGCGACTTTCACTCGCCCTCCTGCTGGCGCCATCGATGGGTCTGCATGGTGTCTGGATTGCCATGTGCATCGAGCTATGCTGGCGAGGCGGCGCTTTCCTGCTTCGCCTGAGAGGAAGGAGCTGGAGCAACCTCAGCATAACAGAGTCTTATTCTGTCCCCATGCAAGAGCAGCCTGTAAAAAAAGACAAGTTCAATATCTAAGACTTGACAACATTTTTGAATTCAGGCATGACCACACAAAAAAGGCATCCCGTCTAAGGATGCCTTTCTCATATCATATATAAATCTTACTTCAACAAATCATCAAGTGCAGACTTGAAGCCGTCTCCCTCTGCAGCAGGTGCATCCTGGCGCAGCTCTTCTGCTCTTGGCTGGCGTTCCTCACGGCGAGGACGACGCTCTCCACGTTCTGGACGTGGACGGCGCTCGCGCTGTGGACGCTCAACATAGTCCTCAGGCTTCTCGATGAGAACTCGGCGAGAAAGCTTGAACTTGCCAGTCTTCTGGTCAATGTCAATCAGCTTCACCTCTATTGAGTCACCCTCCTTGATGCCAGCCTCTTCAACTGTTTCAAGTCTCTTCCAGTCGATTTCTGAGATGTGGAGCAAACCATCCTTGCCTGGCAAGAACTCAACGAAGCATCCGTAAGGCATCACAGAGCGAACAGTTCCCTGGTACACTTCACCAACCTCTGGGATGGCAACGATAGCCTTGATCTTCGCCATAGCAGCTTCGATGGCTGTCTTGTCTGGAGCAGAAATCTGCACCTTGCCCACTCCATCCTCTTCTTCAATCGTGATGGTTGTCTGCGTATCCTCCTGCATCTGCTGGATTACCTTACCGCCAGGACCGATGACAGCACCGATAAACTCCTTCGGAATGATAATCTGCTCGATGCGTGGAACATGAGGCTTGAGTTCTGGGCGTGGCTCAGAGATGGTCTTCATCATCTCTCCCATGATGTGCTCACGGCTTGCCTTAGCCTGCATGAGCGCCTTTTCAAGGATTTCGTATGAAAGACCGTCGCACTTGATGTCCATCTGTGTTGCAGTCAGACCATTCTTTGTACCTGTAGTCTTGAAGTCCATATCGCCCAAGTGATCCTCATCTCCGAGAATGTCAGAGAGAATAGCGTACTTGTCCTCGCCTGGATTCTTGATAAGACCCATTGCGATACCTGCAACAGGATTCTTGATAGGCACACCTGCATCCATCAGAGCGAGTGTTCCTGCACAAGTTGTAGCCATTGATGAAGAGCCGTTAGACTCAAGCACATCAGAAACCACACGGATTGTATAAGGATAGTCAGCAGGAATCTGTCCCTTGATGCCGCGCCATGCGAGATGGCCGTGACCGATTTCGCGACGGCCTACGCCACGCTGAGCTTTAGCCTCGCCTGTTGAGAATGGAGGGAAGTTGTAGTGAAGGAGGAACTTCATGTAGTAGCGCTCCAATGCACCGTCAACGAGCTTCTCGTCCAGCTTCGTGCCGAGTGTTGCTGTAGCAAGCGCCTGTGTCTCGCCACGTGTGAAGATGGCAGAGCCGTGAGGTCCTGGCAGCGGAGAAACCTCGCACCAGATTGGACGTACATCAGTTGTCTTTCTTCCGTCAAGACGGATACCCTCATCAAGGATGCAGCGGCGCATAGCGTCACGCTCAACGTCATGATAATAACGGTCAATCAGCGCATACTTCTCTTCCAGCTCATCTTCGCTCAGCTCTGCATGTGCAGCAGCGTATGCCTCCTTGTAATCCTCGCGTATCTTCTCAAATGCCTCTGCACGCGCATGCTTCTCAAGCGCCTGCTTAGTCACATCGTATGCTGGCTGATAGCACTTAGCCTGAAGGTCAGCCTTGAGCTCATCGTCGTTCACCTCATGGCAATACTCACGCTTCACGTCGGTGCCCAGCTCCTTCATTAGCTCCTTCTGGATGCGGCACTGTGGCTTGATAGCCTCATGCGCAGCCTTCAGCGCCTCGAGCAAGTCCTGTTCCTGCACTTCCTTCATCTCGCCTTCCACCATCATGATGTTCTCCTCAGTGGCGCCCACCATCAGGTCCATATCAGCCTCTTTCAGCTGCTCGAATGTAGGGTTAATCACGAACTCTCCATTGATGCGCGCTACACGCACCTCCGAAATAGGTCCTTCGAAAGGAATGTCTGATGCTGCAAGAGCTGCGCTGGCAGCAAAACCAGCCAGAGCGTCTGGCATATCCTTGCCGTCGGCAGAGAACACGTTGACATTCACATAAACTTCGGCATGATAGTTTGAAGGGAACAGCGGACGAAGCGCACGGTCAACAAGGCGGCAAGTGAGGATTTCCTCATCGCTAGCCTTTCCTTCACGCTTTGTGAAACCTCCAGGGAAACGGCCGTTAGCCGCATACTTCTCACGATACTCTACCTGGAGTGGCATAAAATCTGTTCCCGGTACTGCATCTTTCGCTGCGCAAACAGTGGCCAGGAGCATAGTGTCGCCCATGCGGAGCATCACAGAACCATCGGCTTGCTTTGCCAGCTTTCCTGTTTCAATGCTGATTTCTCTTCCGTCAGGCAATGAAACTTTCTTTGTAATTACGTTCATCTTTTAGGTTGTATATATATAAAACATCTGTTTCGTGCCACCAAACGGCACAAAAATCGGACAAAGATAGCTATTTTCCCGCACACAGCAGCCATCTCCGCACGAAAAAGCTCGCTTTCTCATGTTTTTTAGCAATTTATAAGACTTTTTGCCTATCATCTGCCACCTGCAACTACTTTTGTGATTAAAGGGAAATATCTTTTCAAAATCTTATAAACTCCTAGACACAGAAAGATTGTAATGAGCGGATCCAAGAAGTATATGCAAAGAATGACATAAGGTGACTGCGGATGTACCATCACCATTAGTATCTTCATTAATCGAGAGACAAGTAGCCCATGTGCTGCAAACACAAAAAAACTGGCATTACAAAGAAACTCACTGGGTTGCCTATTAGGGTTATCCATCAAATGAGATGCTATATATGTAACAGCTATCATGCCGACTAAAATACCCACACAATGCACCCCAAGGTTATACGGAAGCCCTTTCGTTACCATGTCACTTACAGCCAATATGAGATATATCCAAGGTGACCATTTTGCCTTATAAGCCAACTTAGCAAAATCCAACTGGCTAACAGCAAAATATGCACCTAAAGGAAAGAAAAAGACAGATTGATGTGACAACGGAGACAGCCCAGCATAAGTTCCTAACTGAAAGAACCAGACGATTCCCAATAAGATCACCCCGAAAACCTTCAACTTCCGTACAAACCAATAAACAACAGGTGCGGCAATCACAAGCAGTATCAATTCCCTAATAAACCAAAAAGGGTAATTTATAGGGTAAATATACTCTCTCATCCAAAAGCATTTAAGAAATTCGACAATATCAATTCTGTAATTCTCTAACAAAGGGAACAAAGAACTGAAACGAGGATGCATTTGAATCAACAGAACAATAAAACCGATAAAGTTCCATATAAGATATGGGATTAACAAGGTACGGCATCTGTTCTTCAGTTTCTTCTTGTAAATTTCACCTGTAAAATCTACTTTATAGAAAAAGAGGAAACCTGCAAAAAAGAAGAAAAGAGGAACACTAATAGTTGATAGCACATCACTAAGAAAAATCATTATATAATTCAACCAAAGAGTTCTCTCATAACTAACATCCATTCCCTGGACATTAACAATACTCATATTATTGTGAATGAACACAACCCCTACAATTAAGGGGAAACGTAGGCTGTTTATTGTTTTTGACAATAAATCGTTATTTACCATAACTAAAAAATGATTCCTTTCTATTCAACAACATCATTTTACGTCTTAAAAGACAATATACAAAGTTACAGGTATTTCCTAAAACAAACAAAAAAGAAAAACGTTTTTAACGACCCCCAATCATAAAATATCACAAATCGCGAATATCATCTGCCACCTGCAACATCCACACACGAAAAGGAACAGCAGCCCAAGCTCCCCATCCGCCACCGCTCTTTGCTTGCACCCTGCACCTCTATTACGCCTCACAGCAAGCCAAAACAAATCGCAACCTTCGGCTGATGAGCCAGAGGTTGCGATTGATGCGCCGAAACTTGCGGCTGATAAACCGAAGCTTGCGATTTACCGATGTGGGGAGAACCGCTTGTGCATCCTGCCATCCAGCAGGAACAGCGTTTCCAAGTGCAAATTTACAACATTTTTTCGGCTTTGTCAAGAGTTGGCATCAAGCATCAGCCACTTTTTTTGCAGACTCCCCATTGGGGCAATCCTTCCACGGTGCCAATCCCGCCATTCCTGCACTTTTTCTCCCTTTCCCTTTGCCATCTCCATCTTTTGATGTACTTTTGCAAAAAGATTAAGAAACATGAAGAAAACATTGGTTACGATAGCTGCAGGCGCCATGATGCTGGCAGCCTGCGACAACTCCCCCAAGTTTCAAGTATCGGGAACGATTGAGGGAGCTAAAGACTCAACGCTTCACCTCATACAGAACACGCTGGATGGCGTGCAGAAGCTCTCTTCCGTAAAGCTGAAAGAAGACGGAGCATTCTCGTTCAAGGCAGCCGCTCCAACCAGCGCACCTGAATTCTACGCCCTTCAAATAGGCGGGCACATCATCAACTTCGCGGTGGACAGTACCGAGCACATCACCATTGCTGCACAGCTGCCTACGCTGAAGGATGGGTACGCCATCGAAGGCAACGAGAGCAGCAAGAAAATCAAAGAGATAAGCCTGAAGCAGCAAAAGCTTCAAGCACGTCTGATTGAGATAGAG
The DNA here is from genome assembly GCA_017507385.1 of Bacteroidaceae bacterium. GTDB lineage: Bacteria > Bacteroidota > Bacteroidia > Bacteroidales > Bacteroidaceae > Minthosoma. The sequence goes on from JAFWAX010000070.1 coordinate 9,578, forward strand.
CAGAACGAAGACATGCTGCCCGGCGACCAGCGCGACAGCATAGAAAACCTCGCCAATGCCTACAAGGAAAGCATGAAAAAGGACTACATCCTCACCGACCCCGCTTCTGCTGCAGCTTACTATGCCGTATGCCAAAGCATTACTGACCTTGGCGGAACCTACATGCTGTTCAACCCCGTCAGCGACAGGAAAGACATCAAGTGCTATGCAGCCGTAGCCACGGCATGGGACGGCAAATACCCTGACGCGCCACGCACCCAGCAGCTCTGCAACATGGTCATCAAAGGCATGGAGAACACCGCCGCCCCACAGCAGAAGATTATCAATGTGGACGAAGAGAAGATAACGGAAACGGGCATCATCGACATCACCCTGCCCGACATCAACAGTCAGCAACGCAGCATCACTGAATTGAAGGGGAAGGTCGTCTTGATTGATTTCACCGTGTACAGCGCAACTGAATCGGTAGAACGTGTCAGAACGCTACGTTCTCTGTATGACAAATATAACTCACAAGGATTTGAGATTTATCAAATTTCGCTTGATGAGGACATTCACTTCTGGAAATTTTCATGCGAGAAACTTCCTTGGGTGTGCGTACACGAAACTGACGGAACTACAACCGGCATTTACAACGTGACAGCCCTGCCAACTTTCTTCCTGGTGAATCGCGACAACGAGATTGTCATGCGCAGTGATTTCATGGAGGGGACATTGGAGGAAAATATCCTGAAGCTACTGTAAACCCGTTCCCGACTTTTACTTTTTCGCCACCTGCATTTCTTTTGAAAAAGGACTTGAAACATCCCTTGAAATCGATGTGCCCCACACCGATTTTGTGGTGTGCCCCACACCGCCATTTCGGTGTGGGGCACATCGATTTCAAGGGATATTGACCATTGACGAGATACAAAAAAGGAGGAGACGCACAGCGCATCTCCTCCTTTCTCATTGCATGTATCCGTATCTTTTTTATTGCTATTTACACAAACTCTTCACCAAGATTCAGTTGTGCGTCATTCACAAACTTTCGGATGTTCTTCTGGTCTCCTTTCTTGCAGACAACCAGAACATTGCCTTCTTCGACCACAACATAGTCTTCCAATCCCTGCAGCACTGCCACATGCCCATCGGGCAACTTAATGATGCAGTCCTTGCAATCGTAGAGAAGGGATTTAGAGTCGATAACCACATTCCCCATGTCCGACTGCGGCAAAGCCTCATGCACAGCCTTCCATGTGCCGAGGTCTGCCCAGCCAAAGTGGCAAAGCATGACATCAACACGGTCGGACTTTTCAAGCACACTCTCTTCCAGGCTCATGTTCGGACATTTGGCAAACAGCTCCATCAGGAGGTCATCTGCATATTCGCCCTTGCTGTGTCGCTGCACAACCGACTGCACAATCGAGGCCATCTCATCGCTTGCCCATTTAACGGCATGCAGAAAGGTGTCTGCGCTCCACAAAAAAAGTCCTGTATTCCACAAAAATTCCCCGCTTTCATAAAAGATTTGCGCAAATTCCTCAGCAGGCTTCTCCGTAAAGCTCTGCACCTTATAAATATCGGAATGAGACGAGGACAGATCAGCCATCTGAATATAGCCATACGCCATTTCCGGGCGGCTTGGCTTTACTCCCATCGTCAGCAGCACATCGCATTCATGCACATAGTCAAAACCTCGCAACACATCTTTCTGAAAGGCATCGATGTTTACAATGTTCTGGTCAGAAGGGCTGACAATCAATCGGCCTTCCTGGCAACGGCGCTTCACCTCTAAAGCTGCCCAAGTCACGGCAGGAACAGTATTGCGCCGCATCGGCTCGACAAGCATGTTTTCGTCTTTCAAACCAGGAATCTGCTCTTTTACCCAATGGCAATATTTTTCATTGGTTACTATAATGATATTATCGACATCGATGAATCGGGAAAACCGCTCATACGTCATCTGCAAAAGCGTGCTTCCAGTGCCCAGCACATCGATGAACTGCTTTGGTTTCTTTTCACGGCTCATTGGCCATAGGCGTGTTCCCATTCCGCCCGCCAAAATTACACAATAATTTCTTTTATCCATAATCACCTTATCATTTGACGAAACATCTGCAAAATGATGCTTTCAGATTGCGAACATAGACAAAAAAGGACTTATCTCCAAATATTTTCAAAAAATAATCCAACAATGTAACATTATTTAGGAGACAAGAGTTTTTTGCATGGTTTTACGATGATGCCACAATACATTTCAGCATATTTCCAGCAAAGCAGGCAAACCTCCCCACTCTTTCCAAGAACATGGCGACACAAAAGTCTTTCACTGCTTTTGTTTAGAGGCGCCAGAAGTGCCATCCACAGAATGTTTCCCAGAGGCCTGTCCTTCACTTATAACAGCAGCTTCATAACCCATTTTCTTCATCACTGCAAGAATGGTCTTCGAAGCCGTCTTATCAGCATCATAAGTGACTACTATTTTCTGGGATGTCAAGTCTGCTTTCACTTTCTTCACGCCAGCCGTCAATCGCAGGCCGTCCTTTATCTTTGTCCCATCCTCAACCTTTTCTACTGCTGGCGATGTGCTCATCACCAACACTTTCAGATTTTTCGCCATAGCAGTGGCACCCATCAGCAAAGCAGCTGTCATTGTTAACAGAATCTTTTTCATTTTATCTTTTCTTAGTTTTGGTCATCATGTTACAAAGATAGCAAAAAAACTATAGAAAAGGAAACATGTCGCATTTTTTTCGCCACAAAACCATCAAATCCATTTTCTCATCTTTTAATTCCCCTTGAAAATTCGTACCTTTGTAGTCACTATGAACACATCTGTAGAAATCAAGAATCTCACAACAGGCTATAAGACCAAAGAGGGGAACAAGACTATAGCCGCTTGCCTGAATGCTGAACTCTGTAGCAGCGAAATGGTATGCCTGCTCGGACCCAACGGCGCAGGAAAATCCACTTTGTTACGGACGATGGCTGCATTACAGCCAGCATTGGGCGGCACCATCGAACTGATGGGAAGAGACATAAAAAACTATAAGAGTCAGGAACTGGCACAACTTGTCAGCGTTGTGCTGACCGACAACTCCAGCATCAAAAACATGACTGCCGCCGAAGTCGTGGCAATGGGCCGAAGCCCTTACACCGGATTTTGGGGCAAGCTGAAAGAAAGAGACCATAAGATAGTGGAGAAAAGCATGTCATGGATTGGCATCGAGGAATTGGCACAGCGAAAGATGCAGACCCTTTCGGACGGCGAACGGCAAAAAGTCATGATAGCAAAAGCGATTGCACAGGAAACTCCTGTCATCTTTCTGGATGAACCAACAGCTTTTCTCGACTATCCCAGCAAAATCAGCATGATGCTGTTGCTGCACCGCTTGTCGAAAACCCTGAAAAAGACTGTATTTCTGAGCACACACGATTTGGAGCACGCATTGCAAGTAGCAGACAAAGTGTGGCTGCTCGACAAGGAGAAAGGACTGACCACCGGACTCCCAGAAGACCTGAGCTTGGATGGAAGTATCGAACGTTTCTTTGCCAAGGAGGGACTCTCGTTTAACCGTGAATCTTGTTCCTTCTCCATCAAGCACGAAACGGCACGCGATGTTCAGGTGGAAGGCAACCCTCATTCATTAGAGTACAAGCTTTGCTGCAAGGCGCTTGTACGCAACGGCTTGCGACCCGTAACCTCTTCGGATGGCACTCGTGCCTGTGCAGATGTCGCTATCAGGATTTCTGGCGACGGCGCATTCCGGCTCATGGAGGGGAACAATGAAAGCATCAAGGTTGAAAAGATTGAGCACTTGCTTCACATGATTGTTCCCACTATTACAAAACACCAAATATCAGCCATCAGAGAGGCTGCCGACATGAATCAATATGAATAGACTTCTGATTTTACTCGTCACACTGCTGGCCGCTCATCTTCCAGCATTAGGGCAATTAGCAGAAATTGAGCATGACATGTTTGAAAGCATGCTCGATGCCGACAAGGCGGTCATCGTTGCTGTACACACAGGGGCGGAAGATGCAACAGCCCTGCAACAGATAGACCGTTTCAACGCACGACTGAAAAAGGCATATCCCAATTATGACTTTCGCGAGGCCTGGACAACACGAGACCTCATCAAGCAATCGAGCGATGGAACATCTATCAAGACTCCGGATGAACTGTTCAGCCAGCTGAAGAAAGACGGATATACACATGTATTAGTGCAGTCGTCCAACATCATCAACTGCGCAGAGATGCAATTCCTGCGCTATGCCGTAGAAACGGCAAAGGAGAACTTCAAGCAAATACGCTTGGGAGAACCATTGCTAAGCACCCCTGCCGATTATGAGCATGCAATCAAAGCCATGGCTGAAGCTTATGGAAACGAAAAAGAAGCCAACATCCTGATGTGCAGCGGAACAGCCAGCGTTGAGGACTCGCAGTATGCTATGCTTGACTACACACTGAAAGACCAAGACTTCAAAGAGTGGTTCGTTGGAACTGTTGATGGATATCTCTCGTTAGAAAGTTTGAAAAAGCAATTGAAAACTAACAAAATCAAAAAAGTCCACATCATTCCATTCACATTCGCACAAAGCAGCCAGACAACAGCCAGCACCATCCAGAAATGGGCGAAAAACCTGCAAGAAGCAGGCTATAAAGTGACGACAGAATTACGATGTCTGGGCGATTTAGACGCCATCATGGATATATTCGAAAAGCACATCAAACATGCTGAGAAATTCCGCAGATATTCAGCTAAAGAGATGAAAATGATAGCAAGATAACAATGGCAAATCCCTATCTTGAAATACAAGGTTTAACAAAACGTATCGGGCACCGTGTACTGTTTGAAAATATCTCGTTCACAATAAACGAGCGTGAGCACATAGGCTTAATTGCCAAAAACGGAACAGGAAAATCAACGCTGCTCAGCATTATTGCAGGCAAGGAAAGCGATGATGGCGGGAAGATGGTTTTCCGCAATGGCATTAAAGTGGGGTATTTGGAACAGTCGCCCACCATCGAAGCGGATGAACTGGAAAATGAAAATGATGATTTTCAGCTATTGTACAAACAATACCTGACACAGATGAAAATCACAGAGGATGAAGCCAAAAGACCTGCATCGCAACTCAGCGGCGGACAAGTTAAGCGCATCGCCTTGTCAAGAGTTCTGGCAAAAGAACCAGACTTGCTGATACTTGACGAACCGACCAACCATCTTGACCTCGAAATGATAGAATGGTTGGAAAATACGCTGAGTCACAGCACGATGGCCATCCTGATGGTGACGCACGACCGCTATTTCCTCGACCGCATCTGCTCAAGCATTATCGAAATGGACAATTCGCGCATATACCCCTACAAAGGCAATTATAGCTACTATCTGGAGAAGAGGCAAGAGCGAATTGACAACATGAATGCAGAAATTGCACGTGCCAACAATCTCTACCGCACCGAATTGGAATGGATGCGTTCCACTCCTTGCGCCCGCAGTTCTAAAGCACGATACAGAATTGAATCCTTCTACGAACTGGAGAAGGTTGCCAAACAGCGCATCGAAGAACGAAGCGTCAGACTCGAAATGGGAGGTAGTTACATTGGCAATAAAATCTTCGAAATGCAGAATGTATGTAAAGCTTTTGGCAATCAAACAATTCTAAAAGACTTTTCCTACAACTTCACACGTTACGAGAAGATGGGGATTGTAGGGAACAACGGAACTGGAAAGTCCACATTCGTAAAAATGCTCCTCGGTCTGGAACCTCATGACAGCGGAAGCATCGACATCGGGAAGACTGTACGCTTCGGTTACTACTCACAGCAAGGCATGGCTTTCAGAGAAGACCAGAAAGTGATTGATGCAGTGCGAGACATTGCAGAGTATGTCGATATGGGCAACGGAGAAAAATTGTCAGCAGGACAGTTCCTGCAGCACTTCCTCTTTTCGCCAGAAGAACAATTCAGCTACATCTACAAACTCAGCGGAGGGGAACGAAGGAGACTCTACCTGTGCACAGTCCTGATGAAAGCACCCAACTTCCTCATTCTTGACGAGCCGACGAACGACTTAGACATTGTAACGCTACAAATTCTTGAAGATTACCTGAAATCATTTAGAGGCTGCCTCATCATCGTAAGCCACGACCGCTACTTTATGGACAGAGTGGTTGACCACACCTTAGTCTTTCATGGCAATGGAGAAGTACAAGACTTTCCTGGTAGCTATAGCCAATATCGCGACTGGAAAGAACAGAACAAGCAAGAAAGCGACAAGCAGCAGAACAAAGACAACAGAAAAGATAACAATCGGAATGCCAATCGCGCAAGGAAACTCACTTTCAAAGAAAAACAGGAATATATCCAGTTGGAAAAGGATATTGCCCGATTGGAAGAAGAGAAGAAACGAATCGAAACGGCATTGTGCGGAGGAACAACTTCAATTGATGAAATCACAACGCTGAGCAAACGGCTTCCCGTCTTAACAGAAGAACTGGAAGAGAAAGAATTGAGATGGCTTGAACTTTCCGAATTATCATAATACACACATATTTTATATATACAATGAACATCAAATCCGCCACATACATTGGCAGCAAGCCAAAAGTCGAGTTGTGTCCTGCCGACGGTAAAGCAGAATACGCATTCATCGGACGAAGCAACGTAGGCAAATCATCACTCATCAATGCCCTGACCCAGCGAAAGAATCTTGCGCTAACGTCATCCACACCTGGCAAAACCATGTGTATCAACCATTTCCTCATCAACGAGCAATGGTACCTTGTCGATTTGCCCGGTTACGGATATGCACAACGAAGCAAAAAAGACATTGAGAAATTCCAAACAATGATTAGCGACTATGTCCTGAAACGTGAACAGTTAGTATGTTTATTTGTACTCATTGACATCAGGCACGCTCCTCAGAAGGTTGACCTTGCCTTCCTCCATTTCCTTGGAAGCCATGGCGTTCCATTCGCAATGGTCTTTACTAAAGCTGACAAATTGCCCGTCACTAAAACGAAAACGGCAGCCAATAATTACATGAAGGCGCTCCGGGAAGAATGGGAGGAACTTCCACCCTATTTCATCACCAGTTCGGCAAACAAACTTGGCAGAGAAGAATTACTTGCTTATATCGACGATATAAACAAAAATCTGTAAAAAAAGGTGCAAAAGTATTTGTGATTTCAAAATAATTCACTACTTTTGCACCATCTTTTTAAGACAACTGTCACATTTACAAGAGAAAAGTTTGTCTTAAAACAAACTTCACAAAAATTTCCAAGAAAATTTTCAAAAGACGAACCTTTCCATAAAAAAGCATGGAAAGATTCCATCTACCAACCTATCAATATGTATAATTTAGAAGAATTAAACCGTAAGGACAGAAACGAACTTCTTGGCATTGCAGGAGAAATGGGCATTTCCAATACGGAAAAAATGGATGAAACAGAATTAAGACTGGCTATCATCGATGAGCAAGCTTCCAATTTCGCTTCCAATGCAGCAACGACAGAGAAAGCCCCTCGCAAACGCTCTCGTGTCAGCGTCAAAAATGTAGATAGAGTATATACAGCCAATCAGGACAAGGCAAAGAAAGTGGACAAGAACATGAAAATCACCAAAGACGAATCACTTTTTGCCGACCTTTCCGAAGAAGAAAAAGCAATGCTATCTGCACCTGCGAAAGAATCTGCTTCCTCTGAAATAGCCTCTGAAAGCAATGCCGAAACAAAAAAGGCTGACAAAAAGTCCAAAGTTTCAGAAGAGAAGAAGGAGGAAGAAGGAAGTAACAGCAACAACGAGACCCCAGAAAAGGCTGAAGATGCTGCTGCTCCAAAGAAAAGGACACGAAAGACCAAATCCAAGGCAGAGGAATCCAAAGAGAATGTACCCGAAGCCGACAAGAAGGAACTGGCAGCCGAACCTGAGAATGCTGTTCCAGAAGCAATGTTCGTTCCAGAAAGCAACACCCCGGCACAAACCATCTTCACCAGCAAGAGCAAGCCAGCTGGCACCTCCGACTTCATCATCATCGAAGATATCCCCAGCGAGTCAGACATCTATGAGCCCCTGGACATCTTCAAGCAGATAGAAGAAAGCGGAACGCAAGAGGCTGCTCAAGCAAGACCTCCATACGAAGACTTCATCATTCCAGCATTCCCTGAGAAAAAGGAAAGATTCATCAAGGAAAAGCCATACGAATTCGACGATATCGTCCGCGTGAGCGGTGTTCTCGAAACAATCGACAACTATGGTTTCCTGCGTAGCAGCGACTACAACTACCTTCCTTCGCCCGACGACGTATATGTCAACTTGCAGCAAATCAAGCACTACGGGCTCAAAACAGGCGATGTTGTAGATGGTTTCGTGCGTCCACCAAGAGATGGAGAGCGTTTCTTCCCACTCACGAGTGTAGAGAAAATCAACGGATGCGATCCCGCCAGAGTGCGTGACCGTGTAGGATTCGAGTTCCTCACTCCACTCTTTCCCGACGAGAAGTTCAAGCTCTGCAAAGGATTCAACGACAGCAAGTCATCACGCATTGTCGATTTGTTCTCCCCTATCGGAAAAGGACAGCGTGCGCTCATCGTGGCACAGCCTAAAACAGGTAAGACCATGCTGATGAAAGATATTGCCAACTCCATTGCCGCCAATCATCCCGAAGCATATCTGATGATGCTGCTCATCGACGAGCGTCCAGAGGAAGTAACCGACATGGCACGCACCGTCAATGCAGAAGTCATTGCCAGCACCTTCGATGCACCAGCAGAAAACCACGTCAAGATTGCTGGCATCGTCCTGGAAAAAGCCAAGCGAATGGTCGAATGCGGACACGATGTAGTCATCTTCCTCGACTCCATCACCCGACTGGCACGTGCCTACAACACTGTTTCGCCTGCATCAGGCAAAGTGCTGTCTGGAGGTGTTGACGCCAATGTCCTGCACAAGCCCAAGCGATTCTTCGGTGCAGCCCGCAACATCGAAAACGGCGGTTCGCTAACCATCATCGCAACAGCTCTCATCGATACTGGCTCCAAGATGGACGAGGTCATCTTTGAGGAATTCAAAGGCACAGGCAACATGGAACTTCAGCTTGACCGCAGCCTCGCCAACAAGCGTGTGTTCCCGGCTGTCAACCTCACAGCATCTTCTACTCGCCGCGACGATTTGCTGCAAGACCAGACTACGCTCAACCGCATGTGGGTGCTGCGCAACCACCTTGCCGACATGAACTCTATGGAAGCCATGGATTTCGTCATGAAGCAGATAGAGCGCACCAAAAACAACGAGGAGTTCCTCATCAGCATGAACGGATAGCCATTCGAGAAGCATACGAAATGCTTCCCGAACAGGCTACAGACGGAGGACTTGAGCGTACATTCAAACATATATATATCAGCAAAAAAGGAAGGACGGTGTCCTTCCTTTTTGCATGCTTTCACATAACATCCTCAATCTTCGTCCTCGCACAAACGCATATATTCCACGACATCCTTATGCTGCTTAAACTCCTCGGGTGCGCGACTATAAATTTCTTCAATCTGAGGCGTTGTAGTCGGATATCCGAACTGATTTTGTGCATTGTCACAAAGCACCAGAAAATAAGTCAGTCCCAGAACATTCTCATAGTTTTCCGTTACAAAATGCGTTTCGAGCTTGTCTATCGCCATCCTCAGCATCGCTTCCTCTTCCCCCAACTGGCGCAGTATCTCGTCATGCTCATACCCGTCCAGTATCATCCTGCTCTCCTTGCGAGGCAAATCCTGCAAAAGCGTCAACAAAGAGTCACGTTCCGTCATAAACGCAAAAAACTTATCATTCAAAGGAGTGCCACCCACCTTCATCATGTTCGTCTGGTCAACCACCTTTATCACGCCCTCTTCCAGTACAATCGGGATATTGTCACCGCCGTTTCCAAAATACATGCGCACACACATCACAGAGTCCACCGGTCCGCTCATGCTGAATGCGCCATGCACAATCTTGCACGAATCCAAAGGATTGTCATCCTCCGAGCCAATAGGATACAAATACACCATGTCGCCGTCGTAAATAGACTGCAACGATGTACCCATGATGTTATAGCTTGTAGAGCATGCCGTCAACGTTAGCAATCCCAAGAATAAAAGAAATTTCAATGTCTCTTTCATCGATTAGATTTACTCACTTATGATTACAAAAACGAATATAGTATGCAAAAGTATAAAAAAAAACGCATCCGACAAAATATTTTCAATGCTCTTGACAACAATTCAATATTTTTATGCCTAACAAAAGAAAAAGTATTAGGAATCATTCTCTTAGAAGGACGCCACTACGCACTCACCGCCTGCATTATATCTCAAGCACCGTGTTTTAAATATTTCGCAGGCGGTGTTTTAAATATTATGAACACGGCAAGCGCATCTGGAAAGTGGCGAGAGAAGCGAAAAACGAAAAAGGCACAGAGCATTTCTGCCCTATGCCTTCATGTATATAATATGTGTCAATTCGTCAGAATTCTGCTGTTTTTGGAGTACGTGGGAATGGAATGACATCGCGGATGTTCTGCATACCTGTAACAAAGAGAATGAGTCGTTCAAAGCCAAGACCAAAGCCTCCATGTGGACATGAGCCGAAACGACGGGTGTCAAGATACCACCACATATCCTTCATTGGGATGTCTCGCTCGTTGATTTCATTCATAAGCTTGTCATAGTTTTCTTCACGAACTGAGCCACCGATGATCTCGCCAATCTGCGGGAAGAGGACATCTGTGCCCTGTACTGTTTCTTCCATTTCCAGACCATTGAAAACAGGCTTCTGTTCGTCTATCTTCATGTAGAATGCCTTGATTTTCTTTGGATAGTTAGTCATGATGACAGGCTTCTTGAAGTATTCTTCCACCAAGAAACGCTCGTGCTCAGAAGCAAGGTCGTCGCCCCAGTTGCAAGGGAACTCGAACTTCTTTCCATCCTTGATGGCCTGCTGCAAAATCTCAATACCCTTTGTATATGGAAGACGAACGAACTCTTCCTTGAGAATGCCTTCAAGACGTTCAATAAGTCCCTTGTCTATCATCTTGTTGAGGAATTCGAGGTCGTCCTTGCAGTTGTCGAGTGCCCACTTCACACAGAACTTGATGAAGTCTTCCTCGAGATCCATGAGGTCATCAAGGTCGATGAATGCCACTTCTGGTTCTATCATCCAGAACTCAGCCAAATGGCGTGGAGTATTGGAGTTTTCGGCACGGAAAGTCGGTCCGAATGTATAAATCTGTCCAAGCGCCGTTGCGCCAAGCTCACCTTCAAGCTGTCCAGAGACAGTGAGTGAAGCCTGCTTGCCGAAGAAGTCGTCATCATAGATGATGGAGCCATTCTCATCCTTCTTCAAATCATATAGATTCTTCGTTGTCACCTGAAACATCTGTCCGGCACCTTCACAGTCGGATGCTGTGATGATTGGCGTGTGGAAATAGAAATAGCCATGCTGATGGAAGTAAGTGTGAATAGCCATTGCCATATTGTGGCGGATACGCATCACAGCCCCAAAAGTATTGGTTCTCAAACGCATGTGTGCATGCTGGCGCATATACTCAAATGTCTGTCCTTTCTTCTGCATTGGATAGTCGGCAGCACATTCGCCATACACCTTGATGTCTGTTGCCTGAATTTCAACAGCCTGTCCTGAACCGATAGACTCCACCATTGTTCCTGTTACGGAAAGACATGCGCCAGTGGTGATGAGCTTCATCATTTCTGGGTCGAACTTCTCAACATCAGCCACAATCTGCACATTCTTGATGGTAGAGCCATCGTTGAGCGCAATGAAATTGACAGCCTTGCTTCCACGCTTAGTGCGAACCCAACCCATTACTGTTACCTCCGTACCAAAGTCGGTACGCTGCAAGAGGTCTATAATTTTTATTCTTTTCATTTTTCTACTTTTACAGTTTGGCGATTTCTACAGTTCCACCATCTTGCGGCAACCATCCCGTAGAAAAGCACAAACCTTTATACCGTATAACCGATTATTTACTCATAATGCCCTGTATGGAGCATGGCTACTTCCTGCTCAGTGAGGAAACGCCAATCGCCTCTCTTGACACCCTTCTTGGTAAGACCTGCAAACATCACACGGTCGAGCTTGCACACTTTGTAGCCAAGGCTCTCGAAGATGCGGCGCACAATGCGGTTTTTGCCTGAGTGAATCTCAATGCCCACCTGCTTGCGGTCTGTTTCTGAAGCATAGCTGATAGCATCAGCCTTGATGTCTCCGTCCTCAAGCGTGATGCCCTCTGCAATCTGCTTCATGTCGGCAGCGGTGCAGTTCTTGTCAAGGAAAACATGGTATATCTTCTTCTTGAGGAACTTAGGATGTGTGAGCTTTGAGGCAAGGTCGCCGTCGTTTGTGAAGAGGAGCACGCCTGTTGTGTTGCGGTCGAGGCGTCCAACTGGATAGATGCGTTCGCGACAGCAGTTCTTCACGAGGTCCATCACTGTCTTACGCTGCTGTGGATCGTCTGATGTAGTCACGTAATCCTTGGGTTTATTGAGGATCACATAAACTTTCTTCTCAATGCTGACAAGCTGGTCGTGGAAGTGAATTTCATCTGTGCGCTGCACTTTTGTTCCAAGTTCAGTAACGACCTTTCCATTGACAGAAACAACACCAGCCTGAATGAACTGGTCAGCCTCACGACGTGAACATACACCGGCATTGGCAAGGAACTTGTTCAGACGGAGTGGTGCATTAGGGTCTTCCAAATATTCCTTATACTCAATCTGCTTCTTCAAGCTATACTTTGCATTGGGATTATAATCTGCTGAATGCTGACGATAGCCACCACGGTTGTTGTTATTGTAACCGCCACGCTGCTGATAACCACCACGGCTGTTGCCATTGTTGCTGTAGCCACCACGCTGCTGATAGCCACCACGCTGCTGCTGGTAGCCGCCACGGTTGTTGTAACCGCCATTATTATTGTATGAAGAACGCTGCTGATAGCCGCCCTGACGTGGCTGATAGCCACCTTGCTGTTCAAAGCCGCCTTCCTGTTCTGCATTCTGGTGATAACCACGGTTGCCATAGTTGCCACGCTGCTGATAGTTGCCACGATTGTTATTGTTATAGCCACCACGCTGCTGCTGATAGCCGCCACGGTTGTTGCTGTAACCGCCATTATTATTGTATGAAGAACGCTGCTGATAGCCGCCCTGACGCTGCCCTCCTTCTTCCGATGAGAATGAATTTCCAAAGCCTGCCGGACGGAATCCGCGTTCATTCTGTACTCCATTTGAACTATAAGCCGCACGTTCACTGCGATTGAAACGAGGGCGCTGGGGACGATCGCCACGATTGAACGATGAACGTCCATTGAAATTACCTTCACGGTTATAAGATGAACGATAGCCCTCACGGTTACCGCCATTTTCAGAGTGTTCTTCTGCAGGTGCATTGCCCTGCCATTCTTCAAATTCAGACATAATTTTAATACTTATTTTTCTTTTTCCTTATATAAAATTTTGTGTTTCTACAGCACATCAAACGGAGTTATACTCCTGTGTATGAGTGAGGTGTGATGGCACGAAGTTCGGACTTCACGCTCTCTGGCACACCAAGACCTTCAATAAAAGTACTGATGCTCTCCGCTGTGATTGCTGCATTTGTTCGAGTCAGAGCTTTCAATGCTTCATAGGGATTTGGGTATGCCTCACGGCGCAAGATGGTCTGGATACCTTCAGCACACACTGCCCAGCAGTTATCAAGATCGCGATTAATAGCATCTTCATTGAGCAGAAGCTTGCGAAGCCCCTTGAGCGTTGACTGGATTGAAATGACCATGTGTCCCATTGGCACGCCGACATTGCGAAGCACAGTGGAATCTGTAAGGTCGCGCTGCAAACGGCTCACAGGCAGTTTCTGGCTGAGGAACGCAAGGATTGCGTTTGCCATGCCAAGATTTCCTTCTGAGTTCTCAAAATCAATTGGATTAACCTTATGAGGCATAGCAGAAGAGCCAACTTCCCCAGCCTTGATTTTCTGCTTGAAATACTCCATAGAAACATACATCCAGAAGTCGCGGTCAAGGTCGATGATGATGGTATTGATACGTTTCATCGCATCGAAGATTGACCCCAGATGGTCATAATTGCTAATCTGCGTTGTCCATTGCTCACGCTCCAGCCCCAGCTTCTCTGCAACAAACTGATTGCCAAAAGCTTTCCAGTCGTATGCAGGATAAGCAACATGGTGAGCATTGTAGTTGCCTGTTGCACCGCCAAATTTTGCAGTGAGCTTGCATGCTTTCAGCAGATTCAGCTGTTCCTCAAGACGATACACATATACCATCACTTCCTTGCCCAAACGCGTTGGAGATGCTGGCTGTCCATGCGTCTTTGCCAGCATTGAGACATTCTTCCACTCTTCGGCATACTCTCTCAGCTGGGCGATGAGTTCTTCCAGCTGCGGGTAGTACACTTCTTCCAGCGCATCCTTGACTGAAAGGGGAACAGAAGTATTGTTGATGTCCTGGCTTGTCAAGCCAAAGTGGATAAATTCCTTATATTCATCGAAATTTCCTATCTTGTCAAGCTCCTCTTTGATGAAATACTCAACCGCTTTCACGTCATGGTTTGTCACTTTTTCAATATCCTTAACACGCTGAGCATCAGCCTCGCTAAAATTGCGATAGATGTCACGCAGACGTTCGAAGAGACTCTTGTCAAAGTTCTCCAGCTGAGGAAGCGGAAGTTCGCACAAAGTAATGAAATATTCAATTTCCACTCTGACACGATACTTAATCAATGCGTATTCAGAAAAATATGAAGCTAAAGCTTCTGCCTTGCTCCTGTAACGGCCATCAATAGGTGAAACTGCCGTAAGTGCGTTAAGTTCCATAGTGAATCTTTTCGTTTTTGCTTTTACGTTTCACATGAGCGTCGCCAAGACGCTTGAAAATTCTCTTTCTGTTATTTTGTTATTGCTATATACTATTTATGCAGGGAATGCCTATCGCTTGCTATTTTTTCATTGCAAAGTTATGAACTTATGCTCAAGAATCCAGCATAATAGTCTGCAAACTCTCCCGTTTTTTTCTTTTTTATATCTTTTCAGCCTTTTTCAACCACCGAAATGCGAAATGCAGTGTACACTTCCAACACGACAAAGATGACAAACAACACCAGCCACGAGGAAGGCGCCACATACATTCCAAAGTAAAATCCTTGCGGCAAACACATCAGCGCAGCCGACAAAATGAGTGCAATAATGCCAAAAACACGCTGATGATAAAGTCTCCGCATCGTCAGTTCTTTGGGATCCATCACCCCATACTTCTGATAGAACGGAGTTTGTGCAAATCGTCCCACAGCAAAAACCACAACGCCCAGACAAAAGACATAAGAGGCAATGACTGGCACAGGAAGCCACGCCACTGCTCCAGCCGCCACCAGCACCTCTCCCACAATCTCTACATACCCTAAAAATTTCTCCTTGTCCATATCCATATACACATCAACATCTTAACCCACGAACTCACTCCTCACTCTCCACAATGAAAATATCCTCATCATCAGCCTTCATATAGTAGCGGCTGCGAGCAACATCCCTCACAGCCTCATCATCAAACTTCAAAGCATTCAGCATTTTCCTGTCTTGTTCAAATCTGCGATTATACTCGTCAATCTCAGCCCGCAGCCTTGCAATTTCCTGCTGCTGCCCCACACGATTCACCAGACTGCTTTCACCAACAAAACCAATCACGCCCAAGAAAACGACAAAGGCAACAACATACTTCAGCCTGAAAATCCAATGCTTAATTCCGCTTTTCATAAACTCAACCGTCCTGTAATGTTTTTTGAACAAAATCAACTTATTTTAACCAATTAAGAGTACAAAGATAGATGAAAAATCACTAAACAACAAGTTTATCTTCAAGATTTTCTTGTAAAAGTCGCCAATGATACTTAATTTTGCCACGAAATTCATAAAACAATCATAAAAAAACAAAGAACAAAAAAAAAAAAATGAAAACAAGCATCATCAGAATCGCCATGGTTGTAGCAGCAGCATTTTTCATGCCATCAACCATGAACGCTCAGTTAGCCGACCTCCTCAACAAAGCCAAAAGCCTCTTCAGCGGCACATCATCCACCGCCAGCACCATCACCAACGTTGTCGGAAACCTACTCGGAAGCACAAAAATAACAGCTGAGAAACTCGAAGGAACATGGTCCTACACACAGCCATGCATCGCATTCGAAAGCGAAAACACACTCAACAACATCGGCGGAAGCGTCGCCTCAGCGAAAATAGAAGAAAAGCTCAAGACAGCCCTCGACAAGGCCGGCATCAAAGCAGGACAGATGTCCATCACCTTCAATGCCGACAAAACATTCCTTATATCCACAGGAAGAAGACAAATATCAGGAACTTACCAAGTAGAAGGCACCGACTTGCTGCTCACATTCAAAACAACAAAAAAGACCATCAAGACGAACGTGAAGCTGTCGCTCGGAACCCTCCAGATAGCCATGAACGCTGACAAGATGCTGCAAATCGTCAACACCATCGCCACCAAGGCAAGCGCATACTCCAGCAACATGAAAACCGTTTCCACCCTCCTCAGCCAATACAACGGAATGTATCTCGGACTCAAGTTTGAGAAGAAATAACTCCTTCCAAATACTTCAATCCTCAAAAACAAAACCGCACCCCTCGGGTCCGCCATGGCGGACCCGAGGGGTGCGGTGCGTCGTACCCGAGGGGTACGGTTAGACATTCGCCAGTCATCCAGTCTCCAAAACCACAAAAACGTATCGCCGCATAAGCGAAGCTGCCTCAACTCTGCGGGTGCAGGAGACTACTCCTTGGCGCTTTCCTCCACCATCATGTCCATTACGTCTTCCAAATCGAATTTCCCTGTGAAGGCGAACACGCTCAGCATGCCTACCGGCTGCGTAGTAAGCATCACGACGGTTGATTGCTTTTTGCTTTGGTGGTAATAGATGTTGACTTTTCCCCCGTCATCGTCAACCTGCATAAGCGGCTCGTAGTTGTCGCGCTTTACCAAGGAACGCACGTCGGCATTCAGTTGCTGCGCCGTCTTCTCGCTCTTGGACATGACGATTTGAATGCCGTCCATTTTTTCCAGCATGCGCTGCATCTCCACGCCTGGAACAGAGATGTCAGACTTGTTTCCAGCCATGCGCAGCATTAGCTTGGAGATGTAAACGTAGGTGACGTTCTTTGTGTCGGCATACTTTTCTAAATCTGCCACTTGTGCATGGATGGCTGTTGCGCTAAGGAGTGCACAGAGCACTGCCAGCGAGGCTTTTATCATAATTCGTTTCATATCATCTTTTCTCCTTTTTATTGTTTTTTTCATTTGAAGTTTTCATCTATCTCAGGTGCGCCATTCCTTTGTTCAAGTTGGAGGCCAGCAGGCTCAAGGCTTTTTCTGCCTCGGCATACGCCTCTTGAGGATTCTGGTATGTATCTCGCAGAGCAACGTTCTCGGATTCATCCTCTTGCAGCGCATACCACCCTATTCCTACAAGCAGCACCAAGCTCGCCGCAACAGAGAGATAACGTGCAGCCTGACGAACAGCCGAACGGGGCTTCGCTTTCTTCTGCTCAGCACGCTCCCACTCGTCAATCTTTGCAGAGAGCCTTTCCTCCACACCTTGCGGAACGGGAATTTGTTCAAGTTCTTTCCAATTCAGTTTGCCCATGTCTTTCTGAGTTTTAGGAATTGTTGTTGCAGTTTCTTTTTTGTGCGCATCACGATGATGCGGATATTGCCTTGCGAGAGCCCTGTTTCTTGCTCGATTTCCTCATAAGTTCTGTTCTCTACAAGGTGCATTCGGAGTATGCTTCCATCCCTTTCGGGCATCCTGTCTATGAGCGTCTCCACTTGCTTCACCTCGTCCCTATCTTCCACATCTTGAGCAAGTCCATATTCATCGGGGGGCTGTTCATAATCGTCAATATCTTCCGAAGAGTCTATTCGTTTCAGGCGAATCTGCTGGCAGAAAAGGTTTCGCATCACGGTCACAAGGTAAGCTTCCGTTATGGCCTCGCCCCGCAAGCTGTCGCGCTTCTGCCAAAGCCTCAGGTAGGTGTCTTGGAGCAGGTCTTCGGCATCCTGCGCATTGCCTGTCAAATGGTATGCCACCTGATAGAGCCGCCTGTGAAAAGGCATAAACCTCTGCTTAAACTCTCGTGCGTCCATTCAATTACTCTTCTTGCTTCTTCACATCCACAGTCGTATTTTCTTCTACCCCAATCATCAACGGCACATCCGCTGGTTTGATTGAGCCCTTTATACGAATTAAGGTCACGATATTGCCTTCATTAGCATCAGCATCGATTCTGACAATCAAATCTTTGAAGTATTCGCCATCCTCCACAGCATAATATTGTTTATTATGGAACAGTTTGAAACCACCTTTCAATACGTTAAAATAGTCATCATTACCATTATGTTTCTCATAATAAACACGTTCGAATCCTATCAATCCATCCAATTCATTTTGAAGCTGTTCCAACTTGTCTGACGAAAGCACCCCGACCAGATACTCCACCTTGGTGACTTCACGCGAGATCCTGTACATATCGGGGTCGTTTTCCTCTTTCATTCCCCTCACTTGTTCCGTCATGTTTTCATACTTAAAGCCATCCATCCCCTTGTACTTATTCATCAACATATCCGCAGTTTGCGCCTGCCTTTCAGCCTCGGATGTTTCAATCTTCAGCACAAGTTTCTTTAATTTGCCATATTTCAGTATGTCTTCTTCGCTAGCAGGATTATAGCTAACTTTCATCTTATCCAGCAGATACCCTTTCCCAAAAAGATAATCCATCGCTGTCTTTTCATTCGTCAGGTTCGGATAAAAAATCCCGTCTATCAACACTGCTATAATCGAATCTGTATCGACATCTGAATCTTCCACTTTTTCTATATTTGACATATTAACAGCCACATGGGAATCCTCCGCCATCAGCAATTCCATATCTTCCATTGTCAAATTTCCCTTAACATGTATGAGGAAGAACATTTCCTGAAGTTGTGTTAACAGAATCAGTTCTTTTATACGTTCATCCTCCTGTTTTGCGAAGACTTGTACTTTCTTTATTATATCTAACGGACCAGGAAGCGCCCCTTCTTCCATATAGTCTGAATTATTTTTCACATCAACGAGGGCTTCAAAACCTTTCAGTCCTTCCAGTTCCTTTTTCAGACTTTCTTCCTGAGGGTCATTTTCAAACAGTCCCATCATGACTTCTACCTTGTCAATATTGCGAGCAGCCCTTTCTTTTTCCTCGCTACCCCAATCAGTTACCGACTTGAACTCACTGGTAATGTCCTTATACGTCATGCCTTCCATTGCTTTATACTTGGCAATCAGTTTGTCTGCTTCCTGTCCGAAGGCACAGCCCATACAGAACAGCAATGCTAATGATAAAATAATCTTTTTCATATTTATTTTTTACCGTTAATACTATTCAGAGGTTCCTCTATTAGTAAGAACGAGATTTTCAGAAACCTTGTTACAAAAATACAAAAGTTTTTTGTTCTTCAAACTAAAAAAATCTCACAATAGGGAAATCCCTCACAGATTATAGCATTTCCCCTATCCTTTTTTCATGATTATTGACTAACTTTGCATCAAGAGAGTCGGCACAAAACTGGAACTTTCAACAACTACGAACAATTAAAAAAACTACAAATATGAAAAAAGCTTTTACCTTATTCAACATCATCACACTGCTCGGAATTTGTGCAGCATTCACTTCGTGTACGGATGAAGACTTGGACGAGTCCATGATTCTCTCCGGACAATGGCAAGGCAACTGGGGCATGTATTACGACTACGAGTACAGAGGAAGAATCTACACGTTCGACTCCTACGACACCGACATCGTATTTTATCCAGAATATGACTATGCCACTTACGGCTATGGATATCAGGTGGATTGGTACAGCCGCGGCCCTTACACACACATGAGCTACCGCTTTCGCTGGAGCATCCAGGACGGCATTGTGTATCTGACCTACCCAGGCTACCCAAAATACAATACCAGCATACGTGACTACTGGCTCAACAACAGTCGCTTCACTGGCTATTTCACTAACGGAACAGAAAAGTTCACGCTCCACAAGATTGCCGACTACTACGACTGGTCATACTACTACGACTATGGAGACTACTATCAATGGTACAACGACAGCTGGAGCTGGGGAGGCTACTACGACGATTATTACTACGCCAACACACGCGGAACAGCTGAAAGCGACTCGCTCGGCACCGCAAAGGAAGGCCGTATCGTGAAGATAGGCAGCCGCTTGGCTCAATAAAAACACTTGCCCTGCCCCTACGCAAGCTGTCCGAAACAGCCTCGCAGGAACAGGCAACAACAAGAAATCCAGACGATTGGGGATGCGTCCGACAGGCGCATCCCCAATCATTTACTGCCATCAGAGCAGCAAGCAAACTGCACTGCATATCCAGTACCTCCGAAGAGGTACTCGAGTACTGCTATAGAGGTATTGCAGTACCTCTTCGGAGGTACTGAATATGCAGCGGGGCTATAGAAAACTATCCAGACAGAGCGCCAAGCCCCACTTACATTTATATATAATGTACGACGGAAGGTACACGCCATCCCCAATGACAAGCTATGGCCTGCCTGTACAAAGGCAAGAATGCCACACCTAAAAACCACAAATCATCATTTTACGATAGCAATCGGGCTAAAAAGCATACAATTTGTTTTTTTTGCACAAAAAGGTTTTATCTGTGAATTTTTTTCGCTAATTTTGCACAAATTTATCAAAGTTGTGTTTCGGGCACAGCATTGTACCGCATCAAATAATACAATAAAATATGGAAAGTTTAGACTGGTCAAGTCTTGGATTCGGCTATCACAAGACTGATTACAACGTGCGCTGCTACTACCGCAACGGCAGCTGGGGAGAAATAGAAGTTTGTTCAGAAGAAACCATTCCGATCCACATGGCGGCAACCTGCCTCCACTACGGACAAGAAGCATTTGAGGGACTGAAGGCTTACCGCTGTCCTGACGGCAAGGTGCGCGTGTTCCGTTCTGACGAGAACGCTGCGCGTCTGCAAAGCACATGCCGCGGCATCCTGATGCCCGAACTGCCAACAGAGAAGTTCAACGAGATGGTTGACAAGGTGGTGCGCCTGAACGAGCGCTTCATTCCTCCTTACGAGACAGGAGCAACCCTCTACGTTCGTCCGCTCCTCATCGGCACCAGCGCACAGGTAGGCGTGCACCCGTCTGAAGAGTACCTTTTCATCATTTTTGTCACTCCAGTAGGCCCATACTTCAAGGGCGGATTCTCTTGCAATCCATACGTCATCACTCGCGAGTTCGACCGTTCAGCGCCTCTCGGTACCGGCACTTACAAGGTGGGCGGCAACTATGCAGCTTCTCTCCGTGCCAACAAGATGGCGCACGACCTCGGATATGCTTGCGAGTTCTACCTCGACGCTAAGGAGAAGAAATATATGGACGAGTGCGGAGCAGCAAATTTCTTCGGCATCAAGAACAACACATACGTCACTCCGAAATCTTCATCTATCCTCCCATCTATCACGAACAAGTCGCTCATGCAGCTGGCTGAGGACCTCGGCATGAAGGTGGAGCGCAGACAGATTCCAGAGGAGGAGCTTGAGACATTTGAAGAGGCTGGCGCATGCGGAACAGCTGCTGTCATCTCGCCAATCAGCAAGATTGACGACCACGACCTCGGCAAGAGCTTCGTCTTCTCAGAGGACGGCAAGCCAGGACCTTGGTCAACCAAGCTGTACAACCTCCTGCGCGGCATCCAGTATGGCACTGAGCCTGACACACACGGATGGACCCGTGTCGTGATTGAATAAAAACACAACCTAACAAACAACTAATAGATTATGAAACCTACACTTTTTCTCCTTGCTGCAGGTATGGGAAGCCGTTACGGCGGCCTGAAGCAGCTTGACGGTCTCGGACCAAACGGCGAAACCATCATGGACTACTCCATCTACGATGCCATCCAAGCTGGATTCGGCAAGATTGTATGGGTTATCCGCAAGGATTTCGAAGAGCAGTTCCGCACTCAGATTCTCTCTAAATATGAAGGCGTAGTGCCATGCGAACTCTGTTTCCAGAGCATCGACAGCCTGCCAGAAGGATTCAAGTGCCCGGAAGGCCGTGTGAAGCCTTGGGGAACTAACCATGCAGTGCTGATGGGCAAGGATGTGATTAAGGAGCCATTCGCTGTCATCAACTGCGACGACTTCTATGGCCGTGACGCATTCATGTCAATTGGCAAGTACCTCTCCAACCTGCCAGAAGGAGCAAAGAACAAATACGCAATGGTGGGTTTCCGCTGCTGCAACACACTCTCTGAGAATGGTTCTGTTGCTCGCGGCGTGTGCGAGTACGACAACAGCCGCCACCTCACCGACGTGGTTGAGCGCACAGAAATTCTCCGTCAGGCAGACAAGGGCAATGCCATCTGCTACAAGGACGAGCAGGGAGAATGGATTCCACTGGACGAGAACGTGCCTGTATCCATGAACATGTGGGGCTTCACTCCCGACTACTTCGAGTACAGCGAAGCGTACTTCAAGGAATTCCTGTCAGACCCAAAGAACATGGAAAATCTGAAGGCTGAATTCTTCATTCCGCTCATGGTCAACAAGCTCATCAACGACGGAACTGCAACAGTTGAGGTGCTCGACACCACTTCTGTATGGTTTGGCGTGACATACGCCGCCGACCGTGAAGCCACAGTTGAGCGCATCGCCAAACTTGTTGCTGACGGAATCTATCCAAACAAACTTTTCTAAAAAAGAGGAAATTTATTTCACACTTTTAAAAACCTATCGTACCAGATGCAACAACGCATTTGGTACGATTTTTTTTGACTTATCAAGAAAATAATCTCGTTTCTTTCATCAATTTATTTTTTTTTGTATTATCTTTGTAACTACATTACCAAAAAAACACTAAAAATGAAAGGAATAGTTCTTGCAGGTGGTTCGGGTACACGTCTTTATCCAATCACAAAAGGTGTGAGCAAACAGCTCATTCCCATCTTTGACAAACCCATGGTTTACTACCCTATCAGTGTGCTGATGCTGGCAGGCATCCGTGAAATTCTCATCATATCAACCCCTCACGACTTGCCAGGCTTCAAGCGTCTGCTGGGCGACGGCTCCGACTACGGAGTACACTTTGAATATGCAGAACAGCCATCACCAGACGGACTTGCTCAAGCCTTCATCATTGGCGAGAAATTCGTAGGCAACGATGATGTTTGCCTCGTTTTAGGCGACAACATCTTCCACGGACGCGGATTCTCCAGCATGCTGAGAGAATGCGTTAAGAACGCGGCACAAGGCAAGGCAAGCGTTTTTGGCTATTGGGTGAATGACCCAGAACGCTATGGCGTAGCCGAATTTGACTCAGAGGGGAATTGCCTTTCCATCGAAGAAAAGCCTCAAAAACCCAAAAGCAACTACGCTGTTGTGGGACTCTACTTCTATCCCAACAAAGTGGTAGAGGTGGCAAAGAACATCAAGCCTTCTCCACGAGGAGAGTTAGAAATCACCACTGTCAATCAAGAATTCCTGAAAGAGAAGAACCTGAAAGTGCAGCTGCTCGGACGTGGCTTCGCATGGCTCGACACAGGCACTCACGACTCCATGTCGGAAGCCTCAACTTTCATCGAAGTGCTGGAAAAACGTACTGGGCTCAAGATTGCCTGCCTCGAAGGCATAGCCTACTATAACAGATGGATTAGCACAGAGAAACTGCGCGAACTGGCACAGCCCATGATCAAGAACCAATACGGACAATATTTGATGAAACTGGCTGACACCAAATACTTTGGGAAAGTCGAAGAATAAAAGGCACCAGCTTTCCAACACACGGCAAGCGCCACTCCGGCACAGTAGGAATGGTGCTCGCCGTCTTTTATTTTAAACATTTTTTACAAAATATTTGTTCTTACTGAATTTATGATGTATCTTTGTCTTAAATTCTTTAACAATTTAAACAATATTATGATGAAAAACTTTACACAAAGAGCATTGACACTCATCGTCATAGTGTCTTTCATGCTGTCATTCAGCCAATTGGCATACGCATTTCCGACACCGACAACCAACTACAAAAATCTCAACATTATCGAGACAGTACAGGTTGACCACCAAATGACAACCGCCGAAGGTGCGTGGGCGGCTTTCAACATCACCTCTTTGATTGAAAAAACTGGAGTCACTTACGAAGAGGCAGCAGCGAACATCGGCAAAATCATGAATTTCTGGCAATACGACCATTCCGAATCAGCCGAAGACTATTATGTTGCCGACGAGCTTTGGCCTATGGAGACATGGGGATACTGGTGGTTCAATTTTGCCGACGAAGAGAAGACCACGTTCGTGGCCGACCAGTGGAGCGAAGGAAGCTGGGGTTGGACTGGCAGTGGCGTAACACTCGGCACAGACAGCGTCTGCTGGATTTTTTTAGGTCCATATAATAGTGCAGAAGTTGGTCAAAAAGCTCATTCTCAATTGTATGCAGTCATCGGCAGCGACGCTATTCAATTCAACATTGACGCAGAGGTAGTAGGCCAGCCTATGCGCAAGTTAGACGAGTGTACCCTTCGAGGCGAAACAACCATCTACACCAACAACCAAGTTTCAAATGGATGGAATGGCAGACCCGTAAGATGGAACGTGCAAGAAGCACTTGATTCTCTCGGATGCGGCCTTGTCGATATTCACTTCATGATGCTCGATGCCGACAGTTGCCTGAATCCCAACTATACTGCAACATCAGGTTTCTGGATAGACATGGATGGCAAATTGACAGATTATGTCCAAAACACAAAGACATGGTTTGTTGAGTATAACTCATCAACTGGCGCACTGAATGTTGGACATATGCCAAATATGTTCACAGGAGATGGAACAGAAGTTTGTGAAGGAACTGTATATCTTTGTTTCTACGACAATATTTACAAAGTTAACGTTGTCATGGACGTAATCCCAGACCGTGAAGCGCCAACAGAATTCATTGAGAAGGGACGTGAAGAACTTTACTTGCAAGGACTCGCAAACTACAACGACTGGAGTGTTGGCTACAACGTGCAGCTTGACTATCAGCACGCATTAGAATTGACAGAATGCGGCCGCGGAGACGACCTGACTCTCTATGCTAAATATCCAGATGGAACATGGACAAAAGAGACATCAACAACTGTTCCTTCTGGCTTCTGGATGACCCCAGAAGGTCACTTCTGCTGGTACGGAAGCGGAAATGCCTACTTCTTCGAGAACGTGAATAGCGGCGTCATCGGCAATTGGGGACACACCCCTGGAGCCGACGACCCTGGAACAACCTATACAGGAGAATTCTACTATGTAAATGAAGCCAACGGCTACTACTACACTGTGGAGTATCGCATTGACTTCGTTTCTGAAATCGTAGAAAACACCATTGTAGGCGAAGACAGCATCACCGTATTTGTCAGCGACGAAGGCTATGTCACTCCGCTCGACGTAACTCCAGCCTTGTCTGCCTTAGGCATTGAAGAAACTGAGATTCCAGAAGACGCTCAATGGCTCGTTCCATCCTTCGCCACCCTCTATGCGCCAACCAACGACACAGGAGAAGGCTATGTATATGATGCAGAAGGCAACACTTGCAACATGGATTCTGAAGAAGCTGAAAATGCCGTTTACAGACTCTACTATCATCCCGAAGAAGCAGGATTCTATGGTGAAGTATGGAAAGATTTCACAGAAGAAACCCGATACAATGTAAGGCAAGCACTCGCCTACAACGGCAAGTACTACATCTACCACATCACCGTCGCGTTAGCAAGTGTCGCAGACGCTATTGAAGAAATCACAACATCTGGAAACAGGAATGACGGCAACATCTACAACCTGAATGGCCAAAAAGTAGATGACAGCTATCGTGGCATTGTCATCAAGAACGGCAAAGCCTTCATTCAGAAATAACATCTTTTAGACCTCAAACAGAAAAGCCATGTCGGAATGTTTCGGCATGGCTTTTCTATTTGAAGTTCAACCAGCTTTTCTGGTCATTCGCAAACCCAAGAACGCATTAAAAACAGCCATCCTATCGGTGTGCCCCACAACGGAAAGTCGGTGTGCCCCACTCCGACTTCCCGTTGTGGGGCACACCGATTAAGGAGTAATAGAACAAGCTTCTCCACTGTTGCCATCACCCTTAATCGAAGAAAAAAGAAATCGGTTTACTTTGCCATGTTCACACAAATCCTTACCTTTGTCCGGAGAAACTGACAAACCCAACAACAACGACATGACACAGATTTGGCTCAGCGCAGCAGGACTATGCGGCGCAACATTGATAGGAAGCGCTATTGGATTTGCAATCAAAGAATTGCCACACAAATGGAATGACATTGTCATGGGCTTCTGTGCAGGCGTGATGCTGGCTGCATCCATATTAGGCCTCATACTTCCAGCCACAGAGCAAGCAGGAAGTCACCAATGGTGGCTGATTGCTATCGGAGTTTTAGGCGGAGCCTTATTCCTCAACCTGCTCGATTTCGCAACGCCTCACTTGCATCACCTCACCGGGCTTGAACCAGAGAAACACAATCACAATTCGTCCATCAACCGCATCATGCTGTTTGTCATGGCAATAGCCCTGCACAAGCTGCCAGAAGGAATTGCCGCAGGAGTGGGTTTCAATGCAGCTGATGTGACAGACGCATGGACGGTCACAATTGGCATATCCCTGCAAAATGTCCCGGAAGGAATGGTTGTCATTTCACCACTCTTGCTGGCTGGCGTCAGCAAAATGCGCACTTTCATGATTTCTTTGGCCATAGCACTCATCGAAATTGTTGGAGTATGGTTCGGGTATGCTGTCGGCGGCCTTTCCACGGCCCTTCTTCCCTCCATGCTGGCATTTGCAGGAGGAGCCATGCTATATGTGGTGAGTGACGAGATGATTCCCGAAACACATGCACATGGCTACCAAAAGCAAGCTACTTACGCATTGCTTATAGGCTTTCTGACACTCATGTTCATCGAGGGACAACTCTGAGAAAATTTATTGACAGAAATAGCTCCCGTCATTCTCTATTCATATCAGCAATGACCAGCTTGATTTCTGCGTATGAATAGTCGTTAGGCAGCAAGTTCTTCACCTCGCTCAATGAATAAGCCTTGTCAAACGACTTGACAATACCGCGAATGATTTTCTGGTGCTGCACACTCACCAGTTCATCCACTTGCAGCTCGCCTTGTCCAACAAAATAGGCAAGGTGATTCTCCACTGTACCAATCGTAAGCGAACGCTCTTCAGCTATCTCCTTGACAGTCTTTCCTTCTCTGAACATTTTGAAAGTCAATCCTTTCGTATCTACTTTTTCCTTCTTCGGCTTTTCCACCTTCTCCTTTTTCACTTTCTTCACCTTCACCTTTTCATCCTCCACTTTCACCTCATCAAGTGCTGCCTTAGCTTTGGCTGAAAGAAATTCGCGGATAGAAAAGCCATCGTCTCTCAACCGAGAGAAAACACCCACTTTCAGTTTGAAGGAAAGCATAAAAGCATCAAGTGCATTATTATATTGTGTATGCACCTGCTTATTGTTGATAACCAGTTTGGTGCGGGGAATTATCGAATCGAACAATTCATGCAACTTCGCATCAAAATATTCCATTGCAGCTTTCAGACGCTCTTGCAATTTCTCATCACGGGCAAATGATGCCCCACTCTGCTGCATCAGCATCGCATACTGCCGCTGAAACCTCTGCGACACTTCCAGCACTTCTGTATCAACCTTAGGCAACACTTCTTGCAGCGCAGACAACAAAGTTTGCGCCGAAGCATACAGATGTTCATTCACCACTCTCAGCAAGTACTCCGCATCCTTTTTGAAGACCTGAAAATCAAACAGTTCATTCAACAATGCGAAATAGTATTCATACATCATCTGCGGCAGTTTACCCTCTGTATGCTGCGCTTCCAGCAGTTCTCTGTCAATGTAAGCATTCACGGACGCATCTGTAATGACCGACCCAGGCGACAGCGGGCGCGCCAGCACCATTCCCTCCAGCGTGCGGCATCGGCTCAATGCCACATAGACCTGCCCATGTGTAAATGAATCCGTAATGTCCAGAACTGCATGATTGAACGTTAAGCCCTGACTCTTATGCACCGTTATCGCCCATGCCAACCGAAGGGGATACTGCCTGAAGGTTCCATCCACTTCCTCACGAATCTCTTTCGTCTCATTGTCAATCACATACTTCGTATTCTCCCATATCAACTGAGGTACATATATGGTTCTATTATCTTCTTTACAATGTACCACAATCAATCGTTCATCAGCATCGTCATCCCACGCAAATCCTTTCACCACACCAATCTTTCCATTATAATATTCCTTGCCCGGATTCGGGTCGTTCTTGATGAACATCACCTGCGCTCCCTCCTTCACCACCAGGCGTTCATCGGCAGGATAGCTGCTTTCTGGAAAGTTTCGGCGCACCTCAGCCATAAACGTCATTTCTTTCGATGGCAATGCCGCCAATTGCTGCTCATTGTATGTCTGCGCCATGCGGTTATGCGTTGTCAGACGTATCCAGTCTTCATTCTCCGAAGGCACAAAGTCTGGCACATAACGCGCATTCAATCTCTGAAAAACGGATGTGTCAGCCCGATTCGCACGAATTTTTCCCAATATGTCTATGAATGCCGCATCTTGCTGCCTATAGATATGCTTCAGTTCAATGGTCACATACTGAATCTGTTGCAAAGCCTTGCTCCCAAAGAAAAATGGCGTTTCATAATATGGTGCCAGCAACGACCATTCACGCTCCTGAGCCACAGGCGCCAACTGCTGCAAATCGCCTATCAACAGCAACTGCACTCCTCCAAACGGCTTGCTTCGGTCTCTGTATTTCCGAAGTTCTTGATCCACTGCATCCAGCACATCACACCGTACCATCGAAATCTCATCTATCACCAGCAAATCCAATGTTTTGATGAGATTCTTCTTCTCCTTGCTCATCCGATAGTACGACTTTTTCTCTCCCTGCACCATTCCTGGCACCATCGGGCCAAAAGAGAGCTGAAAAAAAGAATGAATAGTTTGACCTTGCGCATTGATGGCAGCCACACCCGTCGGAGCCAGCACAACCATACGTTTGGGAATGCGCTCTCTCAATGTACGCAAAAACGTAGTTTTTCCCGTCCCGGCCTTTCCTGTCAAAAAGACCGACACATTTGTACTCGTCACAAACTGCCACGCTAAATTCATCTCACGATTATGCACTTCCTGACTTTCTGATGCCTGCAGCGAAAAGACGTCTTCCATCGATGTTATATCAAAATAATCCATTACTTTCATCCTGCAAAGTAACATAATATTTGTAAAAAAAACAACTAACATTTAATCTTTCGGCAACCTTTTTCATCTAAAGAGAGAATAACATCAACAAAGACATGAAGAAAAACATTTCCATCGCATGTGCATTCGCCTTCTGCTGCGCTTGCCATGCACAAGACATCACCATTCGCTACAACAACTCGGAAGCGACAGTCACTCCACAGCATCTCGACAGCATCAGCGTTGTGACCGACGGTGCACACGTCAACATGCTGAGCCTCTACAAAGAGAAAACACTCCACCTGCACTTATCGGGAACAAGCAAAGACGGGCAGCTCATTCTCAAGAGCAACGCCCCCGTAAAGATAACCCTCGACCGACTCGACCTGACCAGCCAAGAAGGCGCACCCCTATGGCTCAGAAACAAGAATGAGGTAGAAATTGTTGCAGCCGAAGGAACTGAAAACACCCTCACCATTGCAGCCTGTAACGACACCGCCAACCACAAGTCTGCCGTCATTTGGGCAAAAGGAGACGTGAAGTTTTCAGGCAAAGGAACCCTCAACGTCCTTGCCACAGGAGACGGCTGCAAAGGCATACGCAGCAAAGAAAACATTACCATAGAAGACCTCACGATGAATGTCACTACAACCGGCAACAATTTGGGCGAAAAAGAGAATCCTTTTGGAGGAGGTTTTCCCATGGGCGGATTCGGAAGTCCGGATGAAGACAGGCCGCATGAAAACAGGGAAAGACACGCTGAAAGGAATGACAGCACACGACGCAGAGGATTCGGAGGAGGAGGTTTCCCCATGGGCGGCATGCCACAGTTCAATCCCGACAACATGTCTGAAGAGGAAAAAGCACGCATGGAAAAAATGCGCCAGAACTTTGAAGAAATGATGCAGAACGGAGGATTCCCTATGGGAGGCGGCGAAGGAGGATTTCCCATGGGAGGCTTCGGAGGATTCCCCATGGGAGGTTTCGGAGGCGGATTCCCCATGGGAGGAGAAGGCGAAGGAGGCGGCATGGCCTTCATGAAACGCAAATACAAAGGCACGACCAAAGGCATCAAATCAGACAAAAAAATCATCGTGAATAGCGGAACGCTCACCGTTTCGACCTCATCACCCGGAGCAGAAGGAATCGAAGGGAAAGAAGGTGTCATCCTCAATGCAGGAAACATCACCGTTACAGCCGTCGATGATGCAATCAACGCCAACGCACGCATCGAACTCAACGGAGCCAATGTCATCGCTCGAAGCACAACCAATGACGCAATCGATGCCAACCTCGTTGACCTCTTCTCTGGCGGATTCGGAGGATTCTTTGGAGGAGGAGGCCAGCAGAACAACGACCCCGCCATCATCATCACCGGAGGAACGGTTTATGCGTGGAGCCAACGAGGCATGCCTGAAGAAGGACTCGATTGCGACTTCTCGCCCATCGAGATTTCCGGAGGGAAAATATTCTCCGTTGGAGCAGGAATGGGCGACATGCCCTCCGTGCCCACCCAACAGACAGCCGCACAGCCCACAGCCCTGCTCATCGGCATCGACATCACAGAAAACCAACCCATTCAGCTTTACGACAAACAGGGAAAACTCATCCATTCCATCACCGTTCCGTTCTCCCTGAGAAGAAGCTCCAGCATCATCACCCATCCCCAATTCAAACTCGGGGAGACCTACACGGCAAAGACCACGAACTACACAAAGACCTTCACCCTGAATGAAAACTTCATCATCGTCAGATAAAACATTCCACCCGAACGCACACAAAAAGACCGCCCCCATCACCCTGCAAGGCAGCCCCTTTTATACGTTGCCAAAACTTTGCGGTCAAGAAGTCAAGCCCTGTGTCACATCAGCCCTTTCTGTCATGGCCTGCCCACCTCAAGCATCCGCTCAACTGCTCAACTGCCGACTGCTCAACTTCCGAAACTTGATTTGGGGAGTTAGAGGAAGTTGGAGGACAATACATAGCATAACATTCGTCTTTTATCTTCCTCTATCTTCCTCTAACTCCTTCTAACTCCTTCCGTTGTCCGTTGTCTGTTGTCTGTTGTCTGTTGTCAAGCCAACTTCCAACCTCCTTACAAAATTTTTCCCTATCTTTGCAGCATCATCAACCCTTAAACCACCAAAACCAATGAAGAAAATACTATTATGGGCAATAGGAGCATTATGCGCCATGACACCCAAAGCACAGCCCGTCACAGTTTATACCACAACCGAGAATCATACATGGCAACAATCAAAAGCCACACTCAGCAACAAGGCAGAAAGCAAGGAAATCGCCACAGTTGACGGTACAGAACAAGGAATACCATTCCGCGCATGGGGCACAACATTCAACGAACTCGATTGGGACGCATTCAATTTGCTATCGCGCAATGAGCAAGACGAAGTGATGTACAACCTTTTCTCGCCAGAGGGAGACCTGAAGTTCACCCATGGAAGGGTGTCGATGAACGCCAACGACTATGCCCGCAGCTGGTATAGCTGCAGCGATGTTCCTGGCGATTTTGAACTCCGATATTTCAATATTGAACGAGACAAACAAAACATCATCCCTCTAGCACGCGCCGCACAGAAGTATTGTCCAAGCCTGCAGCTTTTCATGAGCCCTTGGAGCCCACCAGCATGGATGAAAATCAACCATGACTATCCGGTCTCTCCCAATCAATACAACAAAATGGACCAGCGGCAAGCGTACCTG
Source organism: Bacteroidaceae bacterium (assembly GCA_017507385.1). Classification (GTDB taxonomy): domain Bacteria; phylum Bacteroidota; class Bacteroidia; order Bacteroidales; family Bacteroidaceae; genus Minthosoma. Next base: position 41,689 of record JAFWAX010000070.1, read on the forward strand.
CTCTACATGCAGAAAGATGCCAACGGACAGGATGCACAGTATGATGCTGACGAAATGAAGCTGCTGGGCGACCGAAACGGTGTGTTTCCCCGCCGTCTTGCCACACAGGATTTCTTCATCCAAGACCCTCGCTACCTGCAATGCTATGCCGAGATGTTCTGTAAATTCATCGACCTCTATGCCCAGCAAGGGCTGCCCATCACAAAAGTCATGTATCAGAATGAGGCATACTCTTACACCCCCTACCCCGGATGCGCTTGGACAGCCGAAGGAACGCTGCGCTTCAACAACGAGTACTTGGCGCCAACACTTGCCAAACATCATCCCAACGTAGAGCTATGGATTGGCACCTTCAACACCAACCGACTGGATTACGTGGAAAAAATACTCGACGACAAGACACTGCAAGCCAACATCAAAGGCGTCGGAACACAATGGGAATGCCGCAACAACCTGCCACAGCTGCGCCAGCGCTATCCCAACCTGCGCTTCATGCAGTCAGAGAGCGAATGCGGCAACGGCGCCATGGACTGGGCAGCAGGCGAACACACCTTCCTCCTACTGTCCGACAACCTCGGATGCGGATGCGATGAATACTACAACTGGAACTTCATCCTGCAGGACAACGGCACCTCCACATGGGGATGGACACAAAATGCCCTCATCCAAGTAGACAGCAAGACACGTACCATGCGCTACACCCCCGAGTACTACGCCTACAAGCACTTCAGCCACTTCATCAGCCCCGGCACAGAAATGATAGCGTATGCAGGACGTGAATACAGCCACACCCCCATCGTAGTCTTCAAACAGCAAAAGCGCATCATAGTCACAGCAGGCAACTTCACCGATACATCTTCACAACTGAGTGTGAAAATAAAAGGGAAATACCTCAACATCCACACAAAGCCACATTCATTCAATACGTATGTGATTGGGGGAAAATGACGACGTAAGTTCAGAGAATCCACGTTGCCGACTAAAGAAACATAAACGAACAATAAACCGTACCCCTCGGGTCCGCCATGCCGTACCCGAGGGGTACGATGTGTCGGACCCGAGGAGTACGATTTTCACAGAAAAAAGAAACAACTCCTTTAAAACACGCTTCCAACATTTTTTATACAACGTGAATCCGCCGAATTCACACGACACAAAAACTTCAGGGCGGCTTAAGCCAACAGGGTCTGCACAGCAGCTTCAAGCCTCGCCAATGCTTCCGCCAACACGCAACGTTGTGTTCCGGCGTTCAATCGCATGAATCCCTCGCCGCCTGGGCCAAATGTGCTGCCTTCGTTCAGTGCCACACCAACCTTATGTACAAAAAAATCATTGAGTTGACAACTTGTCAAGCCCAGATCGCGACAATCGAGCCAAACCAGATAGGAAGCTTGAGGACGGACTGGCTTCACCTGCGGAATATGTGTCTTGCAATATTCCAAGAGATAACTCACATTACTTTCCACGTATGCGAGCATCTGCTTGCGCCATTCTTCGCCCTGCTGCAAGGCAGCCATTGTTGCGAGAGGCGCAAACATATTGGGCGCATTCAATTCATTAGCTTCCAGCCAACCAAAAAATTTTTCACGAAGCTGAACATTGGGGATGATGCACCACGAGCTGACCACCCCAGCCATATTGAACGTTTTTGTAGGCGCCCCAAACGTGATGCTCACCTCTGCAGCCTCACTGCTCACTGAAGCAAATGGAACATGCTTGCATCCCCACAAAGCCATGTCGCAATGTATCTCATCGCTGATGACAATAAGACCATGAGACTTGGCAAACTGCGCCAACCTGCGCAATGTGTCTCTGCTCCACACGATACCTGCTGGATTATGAGGATTTGCCAGCACCAGCAAGCGGCACTTCGAGTCGCACACCTGTTCCAAATTCTCAAAGTCCATCTCATAGCTCACTACATTTCCCTGCTCGTCAAGCACTTCCTTCAGCGGATTCCACACGACACCCCTTCCATTCCAACCTGGAACAAGATGAAAAGGATGATAAATGGGCGGCTGAACTATGACTTTCTCATCCTTGCCCACAAAAACATTAACAACCATTCCTATAGCTTTGACAATGCCCGGCACGTATGTCATCCATTCCTCGCTGACTTTCCATTGGTGATGCTCCCATATCCAGCGGCTCACCACCTTCCAGTAACCCTTGGGCATCACCGTGTAGCCCAAAATCGGATGTTCCAGCCTTTCTTTGATAGCATTCACGACAAACGGAGGAGTTGCCCAATCCATGTCGGCCACCCAAAGCGGCAGCAAGTCCTCCTTTCCAAACATTTCCCCTAAGGCTTCATGCTTCAAGTCGCCTGTTCCTCGCCGGTCAATTGGCTTGTCAAAATTATATGTCATAACTGATAAAGTTGCAAGTTACAAGTTTGTAAATTATCGGTTTGGGAGATGAGGGACATCCCACACCGCCAACTCAAGTACTTGCAAAGAAACAGATTTTTCATGAAATACCCAACAAAATCATCTTCTTGCAACAATAAATAAGCAAGAATCCAAAAGATTGAATACATTTTCCTTAAATTTGCAATTCAATATTTCACGAAAACATCATGTCATTATTTATCATAGGGTTTTGCATCTTTGCCCCATTAGGCATATTATGGCTTACCTACAAAAGTGCTCTGCTCAATAAAATAGGAAGCATCATCATAGCTTACATCATCGGATGCGCATTGGGACTGACAGGAATAATTCCCGACACGGAAGAAACGCATTCGCTGCAAACTTCCATCGCCTCTGTCGCCATACCCTTTGCCATACCGCTATTACTGTTTTCCGCAGACATCCGTTCGTGGACAAAACTGGCACCCAACTTCATCAAATCAACCATCCTTGGAATTCTCGGATGCGTCACATCCATCACCATCGGTTTCCTCATCTGCCAACAAGATTCGTCCAGCACTCTTGCCAACATTGGCGGCATGCTAACAGGGCTCTACACCGGCGGCAATGCAAATCTCGCTTCGCTGAAAATTGCATTGGGAGTGGACGATGCAACCTACATACTCGTTTCTGCCTACAGCACCGTCATGAGTGCCATTTATCTCTTTTTTGTCATCATCATTGGGAAAAAGGTTTTATTGTATTTCATGCCCGATTTCAAAGAAGATAAAGACATCGAGAAAACATCCATGCAGATTGAGAGCCACGAACATGAACTATTTCTCGGACTATTCAGGAAAGACAACCTGAAACATTTAGGAATCAGCATCTTGCTCACCATCACCATCATTGCCATTGGAGCAGGAATAGCCAGCATGTTTCCAAGCGGAATGTTTCAGTCAATCTTCATTCTTTGCATCAGCACCTTATCCATTCTCGCCTCGCTCAACAAGCAAGTACGCCGTCTGAAACGCACATTCGAAGCAGGCACTTATTTCATCCTCATCTTCAGCATCGCCGTTGCATCACAAGTAAGTCTAAAGACCTTAACGGAAATCAATCCCAACATTTTCATCTTCACCACAATAGCCACTCTTGGCACACTTTTCTTCCATATATTATTCAATGCACTTTTCCGCATTGACACCGACACCACACTCACGACAAGCATTGCGCTCATTTGTTCTCCTCCTTTCGCGCCAGTGATGGGAAGCGTGCTGCACAACAAAGCCGTCATTGGCCCAGGCATCGCTGTCGGGCTCTTTGGATATGCAGCAGGAACATACCTTGGCTTCTGTGTTGCCAAAATGCTTTTATTTATCTGATAATCAAAAACATATACTTATGAATCCAATATTCACAACATTAATATCAAAGTCAACAGGCATCAGCGCCAAACAAGTGGCTGGCGCCATCAGCCTGCTGAACGAAGGTTGCACCATTCCGTTCATCAGCAGATACCGCAAGGAAGTGACAGGAGCGCTGGACGAAGTACAGGTAGCCAGCATAGCCAACCAATTAGAGAAGCTCAACGAACTCGACAAAAGGAAAGAAACCATCCTGAAGACCATCGAAGAGCAAGGGAAACTCACAGCCGAACTGAAGAGCCGCATAGAAAACTCATGGGACAGCACAGAAATAGAAGACATCTATCTTCCCTACAAGCCCAAGCGAAAGACACGCGCTGAAGCTGCTCGCCAGAAAGGTCTGGAGCCACTGGCAACATTCCTCATGCTACAAAATCCCAATGCCGACATCAACAAGAAGGCGCAAGAATTTATCAACGAGGAAGTTGGGGTCACAAACAAAGAAGAAGCCATACAGGGCGCACAGGACATCATTGCCGAACAAATAAGCGAGAATGAGGAGGCGCGCAACATGATACGCTTCAACTTCAAAAAAGACGCCGTCATCACATCGGTAAAACTCAAATCAAAAGCCAAGACAAATGAGGAAGAACAGGAATGGGAACAGAAAGCACAAAAATATCGTGATTACTTCCAGTTTTCTGAAAAATTGGCGAGATGTGCATCTCATCGCTTGCTGGCCATGCGACGCGGAGAAGAAGAAGGCTTCCTGCGCATCACCATCAGCGGCGATGACGAACGCTGCTTAGACAGATTGGACAAACTCTTTCTCAAGAATTCAAGCAGAAGTGCAGAACTTGTTTGGGAAGCTATCGAAGACGGATTCAAACGCTTGCTCAAGCCCAGCATCGAAACAGAATTTGCCAACCTTTCCAAAGAACAAGCAGACAAAGAAGCCATCCGTATTTTCGTGAAGAATCTGGAGCAGCTACTCATGGCTGCACCTTTAGGACAAAAGCGTGTGCTGGCTCTCGACCCCGGATTCAGAACAGGCTGCAAAGTCGTGTGCCTTGATGCCGAAGGAAACCTTTTGCACAACGAAGCCATCTATCCACACCCTCCCAAGAACGAGCGAAAGGCTGCTGCCGATAAAATCTGGACGCTGACCAAGCAATACAAGACAGAAGCCATCTCCATCGGCAATGGAACAGCAAGCCGCGAAACAGAAGAATTCATCCGCGGATTAGGACTGCCCAGCAGCATCAAGATATTCGTTGTCAGCGAAGACGGCGCCAGCATCTACTCGGCATCCAAAGTGGCACGCGACGAATTTCCCGACTACGACGTGACTGTACGAGGTGCGGTGAGTATCGGACGCCGTCTGATGGACCCACTGGCAGAACTCGTAAAAATAGACCCCAACTCCATCGGTGTTGGACAATATCAAAAAGACGTGGATCAGAAAGAACTGAAACGTTCACTCGATCAGACGGTGGAAAAATGTGTCAATAAAGTTGGAGTCAACCTGAATACAGCCAGCAAACATCTGCTCACCTACATATCAGGACTCGGTCCTGCCATTGCGCAAAACATTGTAGATTATCGTACAGAACACGGTGCTTTCAGTTCACGAAAAGAATTGCTGAAAGTGCCGAAACTCGGTCCAAAAGCATTTGAGCAGGCTGCTGGCTTCCTGCGTGTGAGTGGAGGGAAACAGCCTCTTGACAACAGCGCTGTCCACCCCGAAAGCTATCCCATCGTGGAAAAGATGGCCAAAAACCTCAAGTGCACCGTCTCCGAACTGATGGCGAACAAGGAACTGCGTGAGAAAATCGACATCTACAAATATGTGACAAGCGAAGTGGGACTTCCCACCCTTCAAGACATCATGCAGGAACTGGAAAAACCAGGACGTGACCCACGCGAACAACTCACCACGTTTGAATTTTCAAAGGACGTAAAAGAGCTTGAAGATGTACAAGTAGGCATGGTACTCCCTGGCATCATCACAAACATTACCAATTTCGGCTGCTTCGTCGATGTGGGTGTACATACCAAAGGACTTGTCCACATCAGCGAACTCGCAGACCACTTCGTCAAAGATCCCTCAGAAGAAGTGCAACTGCACCAGCACGTCATGGTACGCGTCATCGGCATCGACCTTCAGCGCGGCAGAATGCAGCTGAGCATGAAGGGGATGGAATAGCTAACAACAGGCTCTATCTGGGAGCTCGACTATATGGCTCATTTTTTCAGTTTCGCAAATTTGAGCAAGACTTTGCAAGCAACCTGACGTAACGTGAGTTCGACGAATTTAGAAGCCACATGAATCGACTTAAACAAAAATAAGATTCATGTTGTTTTAGCATACACCATGAACATAATATTTAAAATACCGTTTTTTAAATATTTCGCAAGCGGTGTTTTAAATATTATGCGTACGGTGGGCACGTAGGGAACGGCATGCTTTATACGAATTTGTCATTTTCACAACTGCGATTGTAGGATAATGAACGAATAATTAACCGAGCCCCTCGAGTACGCCATAGCGTATCCGAGGGGTTGGATTTTATAGAAGGGCATATTCTTTCTTTTTTGAATATAAATAATAATGATTTTGATGATGTGCTAATGGGTCGAACTTACATGAAGTACACACATGAAATGAAAGAAGATGGCCGCTGTTTAGCAAAAGCTTGACACAACAATATGATATGTGGATTTTTCTTGATGCGTGTTAAATGCTTTGTTCTACGTTCCAAACGAAGGCGCGCAGGCCGAGCATCCGGTTGTCGTCGTCGAGTTTCTTGAGTCGCTGCAGGAGCGGCTGCACTTTTTCATCTTCTGTGACAGCAAGGATGGCGCTGTTCATGGTTGGCCATGCGTGTGTGCCCAGATGGGGGTCGCCGGTCTTTGTACCGCGCCCGCCTGCCTGTTCGAAGAAGGTGTAGCCTCGGACGTTGGAGTCGTTGAGGGCATCGATGACATGGTCATGCTGTGCCTGGTCGTATGCTATGAATACTGTTTTCATGTTGGGTTGTTGTTTTGATGGGATGTGGGTTCTTGAGGTTGCAAGTTCAAGCATCCTTTGGAGAGGAACCGGCGAACTTGCAATCTCGAGAACTTGTTTCGTTTATTTTTTCTTGCTGCGTGAAAGCTGTTCTTCTGCCGCATGCTCCTTCCAGTATGCTGCAAGTTCACGCTGCTCTTTCATCTTTCGGCGCTTGCGCTTGATGCCTACAGAACCGAAGATGCAGAACATGGAGGGCACATAAACGAGGGTGAGGATGGTAGAGATGGTGAGTCCTCCAATGACTGACACGCCGAGCGGTCGCCACATCTCGGCTCCAACGCCTTGGCTGATGGCCATTGGCACCATGCCGAGGATGGTTGTGAGGGTGGTCATGAGGATTGGGCGGAGTCGTGAACGGGCTGCCATGACGGATGAGCGGATGAGTCCGATGCCGCGTTCGCGCAGCAGCTGGGTGTAGTCGATGAGCACGATTCCGTTCTTTACGACGATGCCAATGAGCATGATGCCTCCGAGGATGGACATGACGTTGAGGTTGGTGCCTGTGGCGACGAGGGCGAAGATGATGCCTGAGAAGGCGAATGGCACGGATATCATGATGATGAACGGATAGGTGAGTGACTCGAACTGTGCTGCCATGACAATGAACACGAGTATGATGATGAGGAGTCCGAGTGCTGCAAGGTCGGCGTTAGACTCTTGCTGGTCTTCGTAAGAACCTGCCACCTGTACAATCACGCCGTTTGGAATTTCTATCTCGCTGAAGAGGGATTCGCCGAGCTCAACTCCATCGGAAAGTGCATAGCCATCGGCGATGACGGCATTGACGGTGACAATACGCTGGCGGTCTTTGCGCTCGATAGTTGGAGGAATGGCGCTTTCTGTCACGGTTGCGAGGTCGCGAACACGGATGTTCTGTCCTTGTGCATTGGTGATGACCATGTTTTCAATGTCTTCGATAGACACACGCGCTGTAGGCTCGTAGCGCACTTTGATGTCGTACTCGTCACCATCTTCACGGAAGTAGCTCTGCTGTGCTCCGTTGATGAGAGAACGAACGGCAGTAGCTGCTGTAGAGAGTCCGATGCCTTGCTGTGCAAGTTTGTCGCGGTCGAAATCAACGACGATTTCTGGCTGATAGTCAGAACGTGACACGTTGACCTGAGTAATCATGGAATTCTCGCGAAGCTTGGCTGCAAGCTGCTCTGCCACATTACGGGTGTCGTCCATGTTATAACCGTAGATTTCAAAGGTTGCAGTGGACTGTCCGCCCATTCCACCACCAGCATTTCCACCAAGATTTACCTGATATTTTGCAAGTTCAGGAATCTGCTTCAGGTCAGCGCGCATCTCGTCACAGATTGCCGCAAGTCCCTTTTCACGCTCATCAGATGGAACCATCATGATGTTGTAAGAGATAATGTGAGAACCATTGTCTGACAAGGAAGCGAAGGTGTTGTTATCGCCTGCCTGTCCTACGGTAAAGTTGCAAGTCACCATGTCTGAACCATAGCGTTCTTGCCACTTGGTCACCAGTTCCTTGGCAAGCGCCTCTGATTTCTCTACACGTGTACCAATGGGAAGCTGAAGGGTGATGCCCACACGGCCAGAGTCGTTTGCCGGGAAGAACTCGCTCTTGATTCCTGAAACGACGGCGAGAAGTACGCTGGCGGCGAAGAGGGCTACGGAACCCATAATCACTGTCCAGCGGTGGCGCACTGCCCAGTTGATGCGCTTTTCGTACCACACATCAAGATTGTCAAGGGCTTTTCCAATAGGACCATAGAAGGTCTTGAACATGCGGCTCTGCTTCTTCTGCAAGCGAAGCATCTGAGAACAGAGCATAGGAGTGAAGGAGAGAGCGCTAATGGTTGAGATGGTCATGATGATACACATCATCCATCCTAACTGTCGGAAGAGAACACCTGTCATTCCTGTCACCATAGTGAGGGGGAAGAATACCGCCAACATGGTGAGCGTGGAAGCGATAACGGAGATGGCAACCTCGTTAGTAGCGTGGATTGCAGCCTGCTTCGGACTTGACCCTCGCTCAATATGGGTGGTGACATTCTCCAGCACCACAATTGCGTCGTCCACCACGCTACCGATAGCGATAGAGAGACAGGAGAGTGAAATCATGTTGAGCGAACCATCGGTCGCAAACAGGTATATGAACGATGCGATGAGGGACATCGGGATGGTGACCACAATAATCAATGTGGCACGCCAGCGTCCAAGGAAGATGAACACGACAAGGGAAACGAAGAACATGGCATAGCCAATGGTTTCTCCGAGTGAGCCGATGGTATTCATGATGTTGTCTGAGGTATTGACCATGACACCCAGCTTCACATCTGAAGGCAAATTGGCCTGCAGCGTGGGAAGCATATCAAGCACCTTATTGGAAATTTCCACAGAATTAGCGCCACTTTGCTTCTGGATGATGATCATGGCACCCTGCTTACCATTGGTGAAGGTCTTCTGTGAACGTTCTTCAACATTGTCCTCTATGCGAGCTACATCACGAAGATAGACGTTTATGCCATTGCGAGAACCAACGATGACATTGAGCATCTGCTGAGGGTCATCAAACTCACCTTCTGCACGCACGGTGTAAGTCTGTGTACCCACATCAATTGTACCATTGGTGATGTTGCGGTTCTCTGCCGAGATGGCACCTGCCACCTGCGCTGGGCTCAGGTTGTATGCCTCCATCTTCTGTGGATCCATGTAGATGTTGATTTCGCGCTTTGGAGCACCTGCGATGCTCACGGTACCAACTCCATCTACACGTGCCAGCGGATTGGCCACATTATCATCGAGAATCTTGTAAAGTGCCTTCTGAGATTCCTCTGCCTGAACTGAAAGCATCAGGATTGGAACCATGTCGGTAGAGAACTTGAACAGGATTGGAGTCTGTGCCTCGTCTGGCAAGGAATTTGACACCATGTCCAACTTATCACGCACATCGTTTGTTAAAGCGTCGATATCATATCCGTATTCAAACTGAAGCGTGATAACAGAAACGTTCTCGCGGCTATTGCTGGTCACGTGCTTGAGATGCTCAACTGAATTCAGCGTATTCTCCAACGGACGAGTAACATTGTTTTCGATGTCTTCAGCACTGGCACCAGTATAGTATGTCATTACCATGATTGTGTTCGTCTCAATATCTGGATAGAGGTCTATCGGCAGTTTTACCAACGAAAAGACACCAAAGATAATCACAGCCAAGAAGCTGAGACTTGTCATAATCGGTCGTTTGACCGCTCCTTCATATATACTCATAATGAAGACCCTCTCTGCCTTTCGGAAATTTCTCCAAGAGATATTCTTTCAGCCAGTTTTACCGAGGGGAGTTTTTTATAGTTATTTTCTTTACTATTTTCTAACACTCCACATCACTTCCCTATTCATGGGTAAGATCAGGAAAAAAAGAATTATTTTACAACTTCCACTTCCTTGCCATTAGCAAGACGAGCCTGACCTGCAATCACGACCTCATCGCCAGGTTCTACACCGCTGATGATTTCGTAATTAGCACCTATGTGCTGACCAAGCTCAACCTTGTTGTAAGAAACCCTTCCATCCTTGTACACATAAACGTAACGGTCACCAGCACCAATCTGCTTCACAAGAGCCTCATCTGGAACAAGCACATGATTTATACTTCCAAAGTTAACTGTTGCACGAGCGAACATACCTGGACGCACTTTCTGAGCAGAGTTGCTGATTGTCACCTCGACAGGGAACGTGTGAGTGGCCACATCAATAGTAGGATAAACCACTGTTACCTTGCCGCTGAATGTCTCTCCTTTATAAGCATCGAGAGCGATGTCAACAGTCATTCCCTTGTAAACTTTCTTGTAGTACTCTTCAGAGATGTTCACCATCACCTTCACAGGATTGGTCTGTTCAATAGTAAGAACAGGGCCTGCGCCAGAAGAATACAAGTCGCCGTTATCATAATTGCGAGCTGTCACCACTCCGCTGATAGGAGAGAGAAGCTGCGTATTTTCGACCAACTGCTTGTACTGAGTAGAAATGACGTCCAGCTGCATCTTGGCATTGTCATATTCTGCCTTGCTGGCGCCACCCACCTGGTAAAGTTGCTCTGTGCGTCCGAACTCAACCTTCTGGTTTTCCAGCTGAAGCTTCATCTGCTGCATGCTGCTCGCATCCAGCTGCACAAGCACCTGCCCTTTACGCACTTGGTCGCCGACTTCCACGTATATCTTCTCGATACGGTAAGAAGCATTAGGAGCGATGTTATTCTTCACGTCACTCTCTACTGTTGCAGTATAAGTCTCTGTCTGAGGAATGTCTGCACTGGTTACTTTAGCAATTTTAACCTGAACTTTTTCCTGTGCCTGAGTCGCCTCAGCCTTCTCTTCGCTCTTGTTGCCGCAAGAAACAGCCAGCAATGCAAGAGCTGATAGTGATAATGTCTTGATGTATTTCATAATGTCTATTTATTTCAGATATGTTTCACGACCAAGAGTGTAATCGAGGTCAGCCTTGTTTGTTAAATAATCATAGATGGATTGAACATAAGTCAACTCGGCCTGTGTCAATGCCGTTTCGCTCTGATTCAGTTCCAGAATGGTTCCACGTCCCACTTCATAACGCTTGCCTGAAATCTGAACGGCTTTTCCAGCCTGCTTCACAGCCTCCGAATTACTCTCAACCTGAGCAATTGTGCTGGCCATGTTTTGCTTGTAGCTTTCCATTGCCATGTTCAGCTTGCGCTCTGTATCCAAACGTGTATCTTCGAGCTGAGAAATCTGCAAGCGGTTGCTCTTCAGCTTTGTCCAGTTGTCTGCATGGAAGATTGGAATATTCACTGCAAGCGCCACACTTGCGCTGGGTGAATAGCTGTATCCAAAGATGTTCCAGTCGGTGTTAGACACACTCTGATACTGTCCGGAGAGCTGGATTGCCACAGTAGGCATAAAGTTCGTTTTCAACAGTTTGCGTGTGCGTTCCAGCAGCTGCATGTTATAATCCATCTGCAACAGCGTTGAGTTATTTCCCAGCGAAAGGCTTCCGTCGTTTGCCTGTGGCAGCACCAGAGTTGACTCATAACGATTCAAACTGTCATCAATCGCAATATCCACATTTGCGGTAACGCCCATCAGCACCTTCAGCTGAAGCATGGCAAGATTCAATCCTGTCTGAGCGCTGACAAGGCTTGAATTCATTGAGCGCATCTGAACTTCTGCACTAATCTTGTCATATTCACTCACGCGTCCGACCTTGAATTTGTTGTTCACCACGTCAAAGTTCTCCTTGCTCGTGTTGTAAGCCTTCTTCATCACTCCATAGCTGTCTTGAGCCAGCAATGCCGAGTAATAAGCCTTTGTCACCTGATTGACCAAATCCAGACGGCTGCTGCGAGCTTTTTCCTGCGCAAGCAGAATGTCCTCCTTGGTCAACTTCATGTTCTGATACACAGCAGGAGCAAATACTGGCAGATTCATTGTCAACGCACCTGTAGCCGTAGATGAGCCATCCTGGCCAAACTTAATCTTGTTGCCACCGATTTTCATTTCCGCCACCTTGATGCTGTGAGAGAAAGAAAGTGTTGCATCCAGCGTTGGGAGCAATGACTGCCATGCCCCTGTGTCAGCAACCTTCTTCAGCTCTACATCTTTATCGGCCACACGAATTGTCGGATTCTCGGCCAGCGCAATGTCTATAGCCTTGTCCAGCGTCAAGTTCATCGTGCCAAGTGAAGACACGCCTTGCTCCTGAGCATTCACACTCAATGTGCTTATTAAAAGCACACCAAGACCCATTAAGAGTTTTTCGACTTTTACTTTCACTGATGTACAATTTAAATTTATTACCTTAAAAAAATGAATTTCGACTGCAAAGTTAGGAATAATTACGCTATTAAACCAAAACGTTTAACACATATTATAAATAAAACATTCAAAAGGATAATTGGCACGACATTTAGAACGATTTATTCTTGTCAACATTCCATCAATCAGATTCATTTTTGCCTTCCTTCCTCAACGAAAGCACCACCTTTTACGGACAGGAAACAATCTACGAATTGCCTCAAAAACGATGTGCCCCACATCGGCACATCGGTGTGGGGCACATCGAAATTACGCTGTGGGGCACAGCGTAATTTAGGTTGCCCGTGCATCAATCAGCACGCATATAGCTGGCAGAATTCGTCCGGTTATGATTATATTTATCGATTCATTCGTTTACTCAAAAAAAATACCTATCTTTGTGGAAAATTAGAACACAATAACCACATCCAACCCTACATGCAAGACATGAAAAAAATTCCTTCATTCACCATCGACCACCAGCGCCTTCTGCGTGGCATATACGTCAGCAGGAAAGATGAACTCGGCTGCGAAACCATCACCACGTTCGACATCCGCATGAAAGAGCCTAACCGCGAACCTGCGCTTTCCCCTTCTGCGCTTCACTGCATTGAGCATTTAGCGGCCACCTACCTGCGCAATCACCCCAAATGGAAAGACAGCATCATCTACTGGGGGCCTATGGGATGCCTCACGGGAAACTACCTCCTCGTAAAAGGAGACCTCACCTCGCAAGACATTCTGCCTCTGATACAGGACACCTTCGCGTTTATCTCCGAATTTGAAGGCGAGGTGCCCGGACAGTCGGAAAAAGACTGCGGGAACCACCTGCTCATGAATCTTCCCGAAGCAAAATGGGAAGCAAGAAAATATCTGAAAGAAGTGCTTGAAAACATCTCTGATAAAAACCTTTTTTATCCAAACTAAACCTCTTACATCGCAGAAAAACAGGTTGTGTCCGTACACAGATGTTATCTAACATGTTTTAAGGTTTGTTCACTATTGCAAAAGTCCCTACCTTTGCAACATCCTAAAAACAATCTTTTTACCTTAAAAAAAATTAATACTTATTGAGAACAGAAAAGCGCCGATCGAGATGATTAGCGCTTTTTCGTTTTTTAGACAAAAACCCATCGATTCAGGGAACACACATATATATTATATATAGCAAGAAAGAAACGGAAGCAAGGAATTTGGCATTGGCAGGCAAAAGCAACACAAGCAAGAAGAAAAAACATTGCACCGCCGATTCCATTTTGGGTGCCAATTCGTATTTTCTGCCATTTCTCACTTTACACTTAAACATTTTTTTGTACCTTTGCAGTCACAACAAACAACAAGCATTTGAGGATGAGCAAGAAAAAGCTGAACATCGTGTTTCTTATTGCAGGCAGCGAACCATTAGGGAGCGCAGGCATGCAAGCAGACATCAAAGCAATCACAGCATGCGGCGGCTACGCTGCTTGTGCACTGACAGGCATTGTTGACGAAGATACGCAACGGGTGAAAAGCGTCACTCCGCTCCCGGTTGACTTGGTGACCAGCCAGGCGGAATCCTTCTTGGGAGATGTTGGCGCACAGTGCATCAAGACTGGCGTATTGCCCACAGCCGAAATCATACATGGTGTTGCCGATGTGCTGAAGCGCTATCCTGACGTGAAGAAAGTGATTGACCCTGTCATTGTAGACAGCAAGGGGCGACAATTAGTCAGCGACAGCAGTATAGATGCTTACAAGAACGAGCTTTTTTCGTTGGCAACCCTCATCACTCCGAACAGACGCGAAGCAGAAGTTCTGCTTGGCCACAAGATAACAGACATAGAGACTGACATCAAGGAACTTGGCAAGTGGGGATGCAGCGTCATCGTGAAGAGCATTGAAGAAGGAGACATGCTAACAGATGTGCTCTACAATGCCGAAACCGACAAGATAATGGTATTCAAGAAGAAGCGAATCGCCACCAACAACGTGAACGGAACAGGCGACTCCTTTTCTTCCGCCATTGCCACCTATCTTTCAAAAGGATATGACCTTAATGCGGCCGTAGAGAAAGGCGAGGAGTTCATCAACAAGGCCATCGCTCTGGGGGCTGAATACGAGTTTGGTCACGGCTATGGCCCCGTACACCCATGCTTCATGGAGGATAAAGTACTCCACGAAAGAATCTACAGCTAATCGAAAAATAATCAACAGAAAAAAAATACAACCCGAAAAAGATGAATTTGAAAATTGCAGTTCTGGCAGGTGATGGTATCGGACCAGAAATTATGGAACAAGGCGTGGCAGTATGCAGCGCCATTGCCGAAAAGTTCGGACATGAAGTAAGTTACAAGGAAGGACTCTGTGGCGCTCATGCTATTGACGAAGTTGGCGACCCATTCCCAGAAGAAACATATCAGACTTGCATGGAAGCTGATGCTGTGCTTTTTGCCTCAGTTGGCGACCCCAAGTTTGACAACAACCCCAATGCGAAAGTGCGTCCAGAACAAGGACTGCTCGCTATGCGCAAGAAACTGGGTCTGTTTGCCAATATCCGCCCTGTAACAACATTCGACTGCCTCATTCACAAGTCTCCGCTGAAGGACGAACTGGTGCGTGGCGCAGACTTCATCTGCATTCGCGAGTTGACCGGAGGAATGTATTTCGGAGAGAAGAAAGAAGGTTCTGACTACGCTTACGACACCAACGCCTACTCTCGCATCGAAGTTGAAAGAATTTTGAAGGTTGCCTACCAGTATGCACGCCAAAGAAGAAAGCACCTGACTGTTGTCGACAAAGCTAACGTATTGGCATCAAGTCGTTTGTGGCGTGCTGTCGCTCAAGAAATGGCACCACAATATCCAGATGTGACAACCGACTTCATGTATGTAGATAATGCCTCCATGCGCATGATTCAGGAACCTACTTACTTTGACGTGATGGTAACTGAAAACACATTTGGCGACATCCTCACCGACGAAGGCAGCTGCATCACGGGCTCTATGGGACTCCTCCCATCAGCATCTACAGGCGAGCACACTCCTGTGTTCGAGCCTATTCACGGAAGCTGGCCGCAAGCCAAGGGTTTGAACATTGCCAATCCACTGGCTCAAATCCTCTCCGTTGCCATGCTGTATGAATACTTCGGACTGGAAAAAGAAGGAGCACTCATCCGCGAAGCAGTGAACGCATCACTCGACCAGAATGTGCGCACCCCCGAAATCCAAGTAGAAGGTGGCGAAAAGTACGGAACGAAGGAAGTCGGCGCATGGATTGTTGAATACATTAAAAACAAGTAATACACCCATTCTCCCAGCAAAGGCAAACTGCATTCAGTTTTGCCTTTACGGGGAAGAAAGGCCTGAAAGAAAAAGGGGGACTGATTAATTTATGCCATTAATATTACCAGACCAACTTCCAGCCATAGATGAACTGAAGCAGGAAAACATCTTCACGATGGGCTACAAACGAGCGGACAGTCAACAGATCCGTCCGCTACGTTTAGCAGTACTCAACCTGATGCCGCTGAAAATCACGACAGAAACAGACTTCATACGCATCTTGTCCAATTCTGCGCTGCAAATTCAGGTGGAATTCATGAAACTGAAGTCACACACGAGCAAAAACACACCCGTGGAACACATGCTGGCCTTCTATCGCAATTTCGAAGAGATGCAGAAGGAGAAGTATGACGGCTTGCTCGTGACTGGTGCGCCTTTGGAATTCATAGATTATGAAGATGTTACCTATTGGCAGGAGCTTCAGGAAGTCTTTACCTGGGCACACCACAACGTGACCAGCACCATTTATGTCTGCTGGGCTGCATTTGCAGGGCTTTACCACTTCTATGGAGTGCCTAAGCGCAACACACCACAAAAAGTGTTTGGCGTATTCAATCATCAGATGCTATCTCCCGAACTTCCCATCTTCCGTGGCTTTGACGACGAATTCTTCGCACCACACAGCCGCCATTGCGAAATCATGCGCGAAGATATTGAGAAGGTTCCCGGACTCAACATCATCGCCGAAAGCCCAGAAGCAGGAGTGACCATCATCGAAGCACGAAACGGACGCGAGTTCTTCATCACCTGCCATTTGGAGTATTCACCACTGACATTAGATGGAGAATACAAGCGCGACCTCGCCAAAGGGAAACCCATCAACATGCCACAGAACTACTACCCCGACAATGACCCGACGAAGACTCCTGTGGTAAGATGGCGAGCTGCTGCAAATTTGCTCTACACCAACTGGCTGAACTACTACGTTTATCAAGAGACGCCATTCAACATCAACGACATCACAGAATAATGCGAAGCATTGAACTTCTCGCTCCAGCAAAAACAGCAGACATTGGCATCGAGGCTATCAAGCACGGTGCTGATGCTGTTTATATAGGTGCTGCATCCTTCGGCGCAAGGGCTGCGGCTGGCAACAGCGTAGAAGACATTGCTCGCCTGGTTTATTTTGCCCACCTCTACAAAGCCAAAGTGTATGTCACGCTCAACACTATCATTTTCGAAGAAGAGATGAAAGCCGTTGAGAAAATGGCATGGCAACTGCATGAAATCAAAGTAGATGCATTCATCATCCAAGACCTGAAACTGCTGTCATTAAACCTGCCACCCGTTCCACTGCATGCCAGCACACAAATGGACAACCGCACGGTGGAGAAGGTGCAGCAACTCGCCCAATTGGGTTTTCCGCAAGTCGTACTGGCAAGAGAACTCACCACAGAAGAAATAGCGGAAATCCACCAAGCTTGTCCCGAGACCCAGCTTGAAGTATTCGTACACGGCGCCCTCTGTGTCAGCCTCAGCGGACGCTGCAATGCCAGCGAAGCCCTCTTTGGAAGAAGTGCCAACCGAGGCGAATGCGCCCAAGTGTGCCGTATGGCCTTCGACCTGATTGCCGATGGGAAGACGGTGTTGAGAGACAAGCACTTGCTGTCGCTGAGAGACAACTGCCAGATTGACCACCTCGAACCACTCATCATGGCTGGCGCCTCTTCCTTCAAGATAGAGGGAAGGTTAAAAGATGCTGACTATGTCAAAAACGTCACAGCTGCATATTCCCAAGCCCTCGATGCCATCATTGCCAAACATTCTCAGCAGTTCTGCCGGGCTTCCTCCGGACATAGTTTGCTGAAATTCAAGCCAAACGTATATAAAAGCTTCAATCGCGGATTTGTCAAAGACACCAGCAAACCCGACGCCAATTTCGACACTCCAAAAGCGATGGGAGAAGCAATCAACGTCCAGACAACCCTGCATAATGGCGACGGACTCTGCTATATAGACAAAGGGAAACTCGTTGGTTTCAGGCTCAACAACGCAGCTGCATTTCATCCGGTCAAAGGAATACAATACTTTCGCAATCAAGACATCGAATGGGACAAAGCCCTATCCAAGCCTTCGGCCGAAAGACGAATTGCTGCTGACATTGAAATGCACGACGACCGAATCACCATGACGGACGAAGATGGGCTGACTGCCACTCTCCACACCAGCGAAAGCTTCGAGTTGGCGCATACTCACCAAACAGAAAACATCAAAAGGCAGCTCAGCAAAATGGGCGGCACCATATTTGATGCTCGGAATATTGACATCCGATTGAAAAAGAACTACTTCATCCCATCTTCCACACTCACCCGGTGGCGAAGAGAGCTAACCTCCCAACTTACCGCCGAAAGGCTCAAATACTATCCAAAAGCCCAGCAAGAGCATACCAGCAGGGAGATAGAAACCGAAACGCCTTACGAACTGACACACGATCCATCCGTTCCAGTCATGATTTGCAAGCACTGCATCCGCAGGCAGCTCGGCATTTGCCTGAAAGAGAAGTCATCATCATCACTGCGCACAGCTAAAGAACTCACATTGCGGATGGCAAATGGCGCAACCTTCTCCCTTGACTTCGACTGCAAGAATTGTTTCATGAAACTCTACCTCCAATGAAGAAGATACTCTACGTCATCATTGCCATCATTGTCACTTCATGCATCGGAGAAACGGCACTCCCTCCCACAGCACATAAAGACAGTACCGACATACGTACCACTACAGCTGCCTACCTCTCCGACACCATCAGCGACAGCATCCTCCTCATGCCCTCCACCCACCAGGCTGACTCACTGCTATTCCGCCTTACGCATCACTATTCCGAGAACTTCAACTTCCTCGTCAAGGCCGATTCACTCACGCTTGTCCCCCGTGAAGGCGACATGATGCACGACACCTGCAAAGTGTACCACGGCGATGTCATTGTCGTGGCAGCCATCAAGCCACTGGCAGGCGGCGACATCGACTCCATTTGGGTGAAAGTGGCAAGCAATCAGCACACAATGGGCTGGATTCTCGAACAAGAACTGCTGCAAGGCACAACCCCCGACGACCCTATCTCTGAAATGCTCGATGCACTCACAGGAAGCCGCGCCATCTGGATGACCTCCATCATCCTCATCGGCATCATTGCCATCGCTTTCAGCAAAAGGAAGAACTTGCGTAAAAGCCTGCTGCCATCATTCTTCAACGAAATGGACAGCCCCTACCCCTCCTTCTTCCTCATCCTCACCACCATCATTGCTGCACTCTATGCTTCCATACAGAACTTCGTCCCTGAATTTTGGCAGGAGTACTACTTTCACCCCACGCTCAACCCCTTAGTGCTGCCACCCCTCATGGCCACACTCGTTGTCATGGCATGGCTGCTCATCATCACACTCATCGCTGTCATCGATGAAATCTACCATCATTTCTATTTCATGGCAGGCATAACATACCTCGCCAAGTTGCTCGGATTGGCTATGATGGTTTACTTGTTCGTCTCGTGGACAACCATCATCTATATAGGATACGCCATATTGCTCATACTGCTTCCCCTTTTGGGGAAACAAATGCTCCATCGCATCAAAGATATAAAACATTGAGTTCGACGACTCTTTCCAAAGCCATCGAACTCGTACTCATTATATCAGATTTCTCGATTATCTTATCAACCTATAGCAACGTTCACCAACACGATATATCTCTCAACAGAATTTACCTCTTTTTATATTTGTCAAAGAATGATTTTGTAGATGTTTCGTAAGTGCCATCGGGCAAAATGAGCCTATTACCATAGTAAGAAACTTCCATTTGGAGTGAAACCAAAATCTTCAAGAAATCCTCCCCTTTCAGCATAACAGCATTTTTCAACACAGGGTATTCTTTTTGCATTTCCTTCAACTGCTTTTTGCTGACGAGCTTTGATGTCGTATAAGGCAAGATTACTGCCTCCTTGTCCATTTCTGTCCGATTTGCCCTGTAAAGGCTGTCTATTTCTATGAAATTCTTCTTTACGGGATAGTTAATTGACATCAAAATCACTTTCTTATCCTTGTAAGGAGCTGTCAGCTTCTTGACAATTGGGGCAGCCAATGTGGAAGCGACAGGATAGCTATAGTTTGGGGATTTAATTGAAGACTCGGCTTCGGCTGTCCAGACCTGATTCAGAATCCGTGTATGGGGAAGCTTAAACTGCATATCAAAAGGCCTTACCCTTCCTCGTGATGCATTATATTCCATCCTTCCTGAAAGATAAGACGCCAGTAATGTTTCTCCCGCTCCAAGCATCTCAGCTGCAGCACACCGGTTGAGACTGTCAGCCTCAGGCTCCCAGCCTTTTGCTTCAGGATGGAAAAGCATGTCCAGTACCTCCATAGCGGTACTACAAAACCTCCTAAGCGGTACTCGAGTACCTCTTAGGAGGTACTGATAGTCAAAGTGTAAACGAAGAGAATATGAAAGGCTCACATTTGTGGATTTCGTTTTTTCCAGCATTGCAAATCTCATTCACAAGCATATCAATAGCTTTCATCATGCCAAAATATGCACATGATGAGCACGCAAGAATGCTCTCCGCATATTTTATACAGGATGAGTAAAGATGAAACGTGCGCCTTTCCCCTGATGAGTCAAGTCAAGCTTAGCTTCACCTCCCAACTGGGTGGCGATAGTGCGGCAGATGGCGAGCCCCAAGCCTGTTCCTCCCTTGATGGTGTTAAACTTTTCAAATCGTCCGAAAATAACTTCAGCCTTGTCGGCAGGCACTCCTTCACCCGTGTCGGTCACGGAAAATGTCAACATGCCCGGATGTTCTGTCAATGACACATGAACCCGGATTTCGCCTTCCACCGTATGCTTCACGGCATTAGTCAAGTAGTTCATCACCACTTGCTCCACACGCTTGGGGTCACTTTTGAACATATAGGTGTCGGGCACATCTGTTGTCATGTACATCTTGACGCCATCGGGACAGCGATGCCCAACAGTGCTGATTGCCTTGCGACACACATCGTTGGCATAGCAAGTGCTGATGTTGAGACGATACTTGCCGCTCTCCATGTCTGAAATATCGAGAATGTCACTGACCAGCGTACTGAGCAAATCCGTATTGCTCTGAATGATAACGCCATATTCCGCAATCTCTTCTTCCGAGAGCATGCTACGAACCTGACTGTTGCACAGAATCTGAGAAAAGCCACAAATGGCGTTCATGGGCGTGCGGATGTCGTGGCTCATATTCTGCAAAAATCCTTTCTGCACAGCGACTCCCCGCTTGTAGTGATCACACTGATTCTTCAATTTCACCGTAATATACGTCATCACTACCAACGCACAGAACAATACAAGGATGATGATAATCGATATGGTACTGAACATTTCTATGCTATTATTTATTATTGGATACAAATTTAGTCTTTTTTTGTAAAAAACAAAAATGTTTGTAAGTTTTTTTTAAGTTCTCCGAATGATAAGTATCTGAATTTAAGCATTCCGCATGACTCACATTAAAAGTTGCCCAATTCAAAAAAATGCGAGTCCAATCCATGTGCACGCACACACAAGTTGACATTCATCAAGTTTTTGGCCGTTTTTTTCATTTCCTGACAAAAAAACATTACTATAAAAAAGAAAACGGATTAACTTTGCAGCATCATAGAAAAAAGGTATAACATTACAGGTTAGTTTAGTATTAGTATAGGTAGTTTTTCAATAGGTTTAGTTAGGTAATTAGATTGTTAAACAGGATAACAAATAAAAAACAGACACAAAATCACACAATAGGTTTTAGGTTAGTAAAAAGATTTCAATCATTTTGGGATAACAAAATGGAAAAGAAGCGGAATCCGGGATGGATTTCTCTTTTTTTTTGCAGAATATTTGGAGGCGCGGCCTTTTTCTCCGTAACTTTGTGCATCACTTCAATATTTTTTTCACAATGAGAAACATAAAAAAGCTTTTTACGCTGGCGGCATGGGCATGCTGCTTCGTGTGTATGGGATGCACAACCTCGAACGGCGAGGAAGAAACTGAGGTTGTACTGGAAACGACAGCTGGAGACATTCGTGTGAAACTATACAACGATACCCCAGGGCACAGAGATAATTTTGTAAAGAACGTGAAGGAGGGCATGTACACGGGCGTCACCTTCCATAGAGTAATTCGCAACTTCATGATTCAGACAGGCGACCCAGCCACACGTCCTGAAGGATATGAGCCGCCGATGACTGCCGATGGCGACACCATCGTGGAGCGCATCCCCGCAGAAATTGTATGGCCCAAACACGTCAATAAACGCGGCGTACTGGCTGCAGCCAGAGACGGAGACGATGAAAATCCGCAACGCATGAGCAACAAGTACCAGTTCTACATCGTAACTGGAAAAACATGCTTGGACAGCGATTTGGACGGATATGAGCAGTCGAGAGAATACAGAGACGCGGAAGCGCTTTTTGCGAAGAAGCAGCAAGAGCACAAGGAGGAACTGGAGAAACTACGTGTGGCACGTGACCGTGAGGGAGTGAGCGACTTGCTGAACAAACTGCACAAAGAAGCTAACGATGCCGTATCAGCCAATCCGCCTATCGTTTACCCCAAAAGCGTGAGAAAAATATACAGAATGTATGGAGGAGCGCCATGGCTGGACAATGAATACACGGTATTTGGCGAAGTGGTAGAGGGCATGAAAGTGGTAGGAGACATCCAAAAGGTGAAGACTAACGCTCAGGACGTTCCGCTACAAGAGATAAGAATTGTAAAAGCCTATGTCGCTAATTAACAGATTCTCTTTGGGAAACGGCCTGCGAGTGGTGCATGAGCAGGACACTTCCACACAGATGGTGACACTGAATGTTCTCTATCTGGTGGGAAGCAGGAATGAGGATGAGCAGCACACTGGATTTGCCCATCTGTTTGAGCACCTGATGTTTGGAGGGAGCATCAACATCCCCGACTATGACACACCACTGCAAATGGCATGTGGGGATAATAATGCGTTCACCACAAGTGACTACACAAACTACTATCTTACTGTGCCTGCGGCAAATGTGGAAACGGGATTTTGGTTGGAAAGCGACAGAATGGCTGGATTGGCATTTACGCCACAAAGTCTGGAAGTGCAGCGCAAGGTGGTGATGGAAGAGTTCAAGCAACACTACATCACGCCTCCGTATGGTGACATACAGCACCTGATGTCGGCATTAGCCTATCAAGTGCATCCCTACCGATGGCCTACCATCGGCAGGGAGCTGGAGCACATAGCCCAAGTAAAGATGGATGAAGTAAAGGATTTCTTTTTCCGTTTCTACGCCCCCAACAATGCCATCCTTTCTGTAGTAGGCAATATCACATTAGAAGACACAAAACGACTTACCGAAAAGTGGTTCGGCCCTATCCCGGCCCGTAAAATCGAATGCTTGCCGATACCTCAAGAACCCATACAAACAGAAGAAAGAAGAATGGCTGTAAAAAGGAGCGTTCCTGCCAATGTGCTGTACATGTCCTTCCCTATTGCAGGAGTCATGCACCCTGACTTCCATTGCTGCGACATGATTTCAGACATCCTTTCAGCCGGCAGATCTTGCCGATTGAATCGCCATCTGGTAGAGGAGCAGCATTTGTTTACGAGCATTGATGCATACATTCAAGCACGCATCGACCCGGGACAACTATTGATATGCGGCATGCCCACAGAAGGAGTGCCGATGGAAGAAGCAGAAGCGGCAGTATGGAAAGAGCTGGACGACCTGCTGAAGGAGGGTGTCGATACCGCCGAACTGGAAAAAGTGAAAAACAAGTTTGAGACGAACCTCATGAGAGAACGTGCCAATCGTCAGAAACGGGCTGCCACATTGGCTTTTTACGAAATGTTAGGTGATGCGACTTGGTCAGAAACGGAAGTGGAGAATTACCGTAAAGTGACGAAAGAGCACTTCATGCAAGTTTACAAAAACACGGTGAAACGAGAGAAAGCAAGTGTGCTTTGGTATATGAGAATGGATGAAAATGAAGGATGAAGGTGTGGAGGAAGAGGGGGGGAACAATATCCAATTTTATTCAAAGCAACCTAACACATTGATCCGTAACATTTGGATAACTTAAAGTTTTCCGAAAGTTTTCCATAGATTGTCGTCGGGCAGCGGTGCTGTGACAGCAATTTCTTTTTTGCTGACTGGATGCACGAACTGCATGTAACGGCTCAGCAAAGAGATGCTTCCATCGGGATTGGAACGCTTGGCGCCATATTTGAGGTCGCCTTTGATGGGGCAGCCGATTTTTGCTAATTGGCAACGTATCTGATGATGCCGTCCTGTTTTCAAGTTGATTTCCAGCAAACAATAGTTGTCGGAATGGCCTATCACACGATAGACTAGCACAGCCTTCTTGCTATGGGGCACTTCTCGGTCGTATGCATAAGACTTGTTCTGCTTTTCGTTGCGGACAATCCAGTGGGTCAACGTGCCTTCTTGCTGGGGAGGTGCATCCTTGACAATAGCCCAATAGGTTTTGTGTACTTCGCCATTGGCAAACATCGTGTTCATGCGTGCCAAAGCTTTTGAAGTACGGGCAAAGAGTACCAAACCAAATACTGGGCGATCGAGACGATGAACAACACCAAGGAAGACGTCGCCTGGCTTGGCATACGCTTCCTTGATGTATTGCTTCACGGCTTCGGTCAATGGTTTGTCGCCAGTCTTGTCGCCCTGCACGATTTCGCCTGAAACTTTCGAAACAATGATGACGTGATTATCTTCGTAAACTACATTCATTGGACTATTCTTGCTGTCCTTGTTCCTTTTGTGCAATGGTCAAATCTATAACTTTCATCAGAGAGTCAACCTTGAGAGCAAGGACGCTATCCACGGTCGTATCACACTGTTCCAATATTTTTTTTGCTATATATGAATAACCAGCTTCCAATGTGTCTTTGGCCCAATAATAATCGTGCCATGTCATTGTCAGCCGATTGTCACAAGCTGTAAACAATGCAGGAAATACCAATGCCAGCACTAAGAAGAGAATAGCAAGTCGTTTCATCCGAGCAAAGGTTGTTACATGTTCATGCCACCGTCAATCTGGATGACCTGTCCAGTCACATAGCTTGACATGTCTGAAGCGAGGAAGAGACATACGTTTGCGATGTCTTCTACCTGACCGCCACGACGAAGTGGAATCTTCTGCATCCAGTCCTTGCGGATGTCTTCTGGGAGCTGCGCTGTCATTGCTGTCTCGATGAAACCTGGAGCTACTGCATTGGCACGCACACCCTTTGGACCAAGTTCCTGAGCAATTGACTTAGCCAAACCAATCATACCAGCCTTAGATGCTGAATAGTTGCACTGGCCTGCATTGCCGTGTACACCAACGACAGAAGACATATTGATGATTGAACCACCACGCTGACGAAGCATGATTGGAGCACAGGCATGGATGAAATTGAAGGCTGACTTCAAGTTTACGTTGATTACTGCATCCCACTGTGCTTCTGTCATGCGAAGCATCAAGCCATCCTTTGTGATACCTGCGTTATTAACCAATACA
>JAFWAX010000071.1 GCA_017507385.1 Bacteroidaceae bacterium
CCCGTGGGGCTTGCTCGTGTCTGTTGCTGCTGTGCCATAAGGCTGATGGTATTTATAGTTTTCTCTTGCGTCGATTAGTGTTCTTAGGTCTGCTTTGTTTTCTGATATGGCGGCATGATATAGCACGACACTGCCGACAGCCCTGCTTCTGCTGGCAGTGCCGCTGTTTATTCCGTTCTTCTTGGGTGTCATGTTCATAGTTTTCAGACCGTGTGCGTAAACAGCTGCAAAATTACTAAACTTTTCCGACATTCCACAATAATTTAATGATTATCCGCAACCAGCCGACAGGTTCCTATTGTAGATGCGATGCTCAAACTCCGATGTGCAAGCGATGGAAGCTATCATAAGCCTGTCAAACAACTTGTCTCCAAAGTACCTGCGATTGAACTTGTAACAGAACTCATTAAGGTACTCTTGCAGGAATTCCGGCTTGATACCGTGGTATATGTTCTTCATCAACGACTTTGAGTTGCTGATAGCGATGTGTACCCACGGAAGCACTTTCCCGATTTCCTTGGAATCAATTTTCCTCCCGACATATTCGCTGAACATCTTCGGAAAGTTGATGTGTGATTTTGTACCGTCGCTCACTACCGTGGCATCTCCATTGATGTCGGTGCTTGCTATCGGGTCAATCGTTTCTTTCTTTGAATCAGGGATGACGACCATCTTTATATGGCCGACCTTTTTGGGCTTCAGTCCCTTCTTCGGGTTGTCCACCTCTGTGCTCTCGGCCATAACAAGCACCTTTGTCTTTGCCTGGCTGCCAGCGCCGCGTTTCAACGGCTCGTCCTTCTGCTCATCGGGGATTTCGGTAGAGAAAAAACCTTCATCCACCTCAACACTCCCCAGAAGGGTATACTTGCTGTCACGCTTGCCCATGACATCCCTCAACTTGTGCATCATCTCCCATATTGGCTGATAGCGCTTGTGGCCGAGCTGGCGCTGCATCTCGCTGGCGGAGAACGTGTTCTTGGTGGAGGTCAACAGGTGGATTGCTTTGAACCAGTACATAAGGGGCAACTTGCTGTTGTGCATCACAGTGTCTGCTGTCAACGTGGTCTCATGCCCACATTTGGAGCAACGCCAGCACTTGTTATGGCTGTCCCAATAGTTCTTGCGGCAACCGCACTTCTTGCAAACAATGCCAGACTTCTCACGTTGAGCCTTGAGATAAGACTCGCAGGAGGCCTCGTCGGGGAAACGCTGGGTAAATTCAAATAGCTTCATCTTGCAGTGGAATTTCAAACTTGGTGCAAAGGTAAGCATTTCTAAGGATTCAGCCAAATTTTTGGTCGGCTAATTGCGGATAACCATTTGGATTAAACAAAATGGCATTTGAAGCACATTAACATCAAATAAATCTTTTGTTGGACGAGATAATATAGGCGCAGTTCAATTCTTCCGTGGATGCCTACCCTGTGACAACTATCCGAAAATAGTGCACAGACGATACATGAAGAATGGGACATCAGCTACCCCATGTACCTGTGCCCTAAAGCCTTTGATCTTCGAGTTCAGAGATTC
>JAFWAX010000072.1 GCA_017507385.1 Bacteroidaceae bacterium
CAGCAAGTTCTGTCCGTTTGCGTCAAAGCAGGACGCTAGCAGCGCAGAAATGATAAAAACTAAAATTCTTCTCATAACTTTATAATACATTAATTCCGCAATATTATTATAAATATAACTTTTTAAGTACCTGAGCAACAAAAAGTTGCTCAGGATTTTGCCATGTCAGATTTTTCACATATCTTAACGTGAGTTCGACGAATTCAAAATAGAGTAAGCTGTGTATCCAATGTCCTTTGTACATTGATGCACGGCTTTTTCGGAAACATACAATATGCGGCAATAGCTCCCAACATGTTTACGATAAAATTGTTCTCTGCTCCCACATTATAAATCCAGTAGCTTTTTCCTGATTCTGGTGTTTGTGCGGTTGGCAACGTAGGTGCCACGCGTTCAGCAGCATATACGGCCGAACTCCATGCTCATCGCCATGAGCGACAGCACAAAAATAAGCTTTTGTTTCATAGTTTATAAATTTGTTTGGTAATAAAAAAATTGGCGGTTAAGTGGTTTAATAAAAAAGATAAGCAGGACTTGAATTCTTCTCGCTTATCAGCCACGGGTACCGCCAAGCACCTTACCAAACAATAAGCATCAGTAAATTCACGTCCTGCAAGGGCGTGACTTCCGACATGCTTATTCTCGTTTGATTGAATTTGGCGGATTCGTGACTGAGAATAAGAAGCAAAAGCCTCTATATCTTTATTTTCGTGTCTTTATTTCTTTATGTCATAGGCAAGCTATATTTAGATAAAAAAACGATTTTTTCAAATATTGGATTTGCAAATATACACATTATATTTATTATACAAGAAAAAGAACAAGCTTTTTTCTGAAATACTTTCTTTTTTTCGTTTTGTTTTCTTCTGCAAAAGCTCCTATATAAACGTGAGTTCGACGAATTGAAAGCTGCATGAATCAACTTGAATAAAGATTCCCGTTGTTTTAGCATCTACCGTTGGCATAATATTTTAAACACGGCCTACGAAATATTTCAAACACGGTGTTTTGAATATTATGCGAACAGTTCCGATTTCATGTGTCTTTTCATGGTAAAGTTCTTTTATGGATGTACTGTAGGGATATGGGTGTTGAAAAGGTGTCGATTGGCAAGTTTTTATGTTTTTGCCGAACTTGTGTTTGTGTTGATTGCGTGAATGGTGAGGAAGGAAACCGTATGCTGTCGCCATAAAAAGAAGAATCCCCCGCCAAAGAAGGGTTTTTGGGGGGGGGAGGTTCTTCTTATTTGATGATGACGAATCCGCCTTGGTCTGCCATGGTGATGGTGACGGCTTGTGGATTTTTCACTTTGAGGGGGGTCTGCTGTGGCTCGCGGTTCTTGATGTTGTCGCTGTAGAGTGTGGCGAGGTCGCCTTTCTTGAGCATGGGGAGGTGGAGCGTGAGGGTGAGTGTTTGGCCTGTGGCGTTGTTGCCTGCTATGTACCATGTGTTGCCATGGCGACGTGCCAGCACGCAGTATTTGCCGGGGTAGCCGTCGATGAAGATGGTTTCATCCCATGTGGTGGGCACGTGGCGGAGGAAGTCCATGCTGATGGGGGGTGCGGGTGCGCCTTTCTCGGTGGGCAGCATGTGTTTGGTTGCTTCGGTGGGGAGGTTTTCGGGGGTGATGGCGAAGTTCTGGATGGGGTTCTGGAAGAGGACGCAGGTGGCGAGTTCGTGGCAGTCGGTGGTTTTGCGGATGTTGCCGCCTGTGTTGCCGCGGTTGAGGTGGCGGTTCATGAAGCAGCCGCCGAATTCCATGCATCCGATGGTGTTGCGGATGAAGGGGTGGGTGGCTGCATCTTTGGCTTCTTTGTCGGCTGCGCCTTGGCTGAAGTAGATGTTTTCGGAGGCGAGGACGGCTTCGCTGCCGACGTAGTTGGGATACATGCGTTCCCAGCCGCGGGGGATGGTGCAGCCGTGGAAGATGACCATGATGCCGTGCCGGTCGGCCTCGAAGAGTATCTCTTCGTAGTGGCGCATGGTTTCCTGCTTGTCGCCGCCGAAGAAGTCGACTTTGATGCCTTTGACGCCGATTTCTTGCATCCAGCTCATGTAGCGTTTGCGCTGGATGGGGTCGGACATGATGTTGATGGGTCCTTGCTCGATGTCGTTCCACCAGCCGCTGGAGCTGTACCAGAGGAAGACGTCGACGCCTTGGCTCTGGGCGTACTTGACGAGCTGAGTCATCTTGTCTTTGCCGATGTAGGTATCCCACCAGTTGTCGATGAGCACATAGGAGAAGCTCATATCCTTGGCGAGTTTGATGTATTTGACTTGGTCGTCGTAGTTGATGGAGTTATCTTGCCATACAATCCAGCTCCATGTGCCTTTTCCGTACTTGTAATCGTGGGTTGTTTCGTAGCGTGGCTCTACCCAATCCCATGGTACGGTGGTCTCAACGATGGGCTTGAGCGATGTGCCGACGGTGATGGTGCGCCATGGGGTTGCACCTGGCAGAGCGAAGGCTGGTTCGATGGTTCCGTTGCCGTTGTTCTCTTCTGGCATAGGGAATTCCAAGGTGTAGAGTCCGTCGCCTTTCATGTCGCTAAGACGGGATGCGCAGTAGCGTGAATCAACGCCCGTTTCGGAAATGAGTACCCAGGCATCTTGTGCTTCTTCGGTTGCTCCGCCGACGTGGAAGAGGCAAGGGAAGGTGTAGCCATGTCTATACTGGCTTCGTCTGTTCATCGGTGCGTCGTAGCTATATCCTTCTTCGTAGCTGGGCTTGGTGCCTTTCCAACCTATCATGGCATCTGACTGCGGTGTGAGGAAAGTGGTTGTTCCTGCTGGCAGGTCGAAGCCTGTGGCTTCTTTCATGATGCGGATGGAGAATTTCTTTCCGTTGGCACGGCTTGGATGGTTGGGAATGCGGTAGCGGAATGCGATGTCATTGTTGCTGACGCGGAAATCCACATCGAAGGCATTGCCGTCGGCATTCTTCATCTGAACAGCCAGTTGATTGGCATTGACGTGAACTTTGCTTGTCTTGCTGGCACGGAGGTCGTAATCGAACTCAAAGCGAGCTTCGCCTTTGCCGACGAAGGTGATGCCTTGGGTGAAATCTCCATTGTCGGCAATGAAGCCGAGGGGGCTTTCGTCGAGCATTTGCTTGCCGTCGTAGAGTACTTCGTAAACGGGCTTTCCTGCCTTTACGTCAACATTCACTTTCAACTTGCCGTCGGGGCTTGTTATGCTTGCAACCTGAGCGTTCAGACTCATCGCGGCAAGCAGCATGGATAAGAATAATGTGTTTTTTTTCATTGTTTATGTTTTAGAGTTTGATTCTTCTTTTTGCAGTATGGGTGTCCAGGCTTCTAATGCTTTCATGACGATGGCGATAGCTTCGTCCATCGTGCATTCGAGCGTTCCGCCTGCCGCATTCTTGTGCCCGCCTCCATTGAAAAATTGGGCGCACAGTTCGTTGCAGGGAAAGTCATCGACGGAACGTGTTGATACACGGACAAGCGGCTTCTCGGTATCTTCGCGCAGGCAAATGCTCAGTTTGTGCCCCTTGATTTGCAGTGGCATGTTGACAATGCCCTCCATGTCGCCTTTCAGGTAGTGGAACTGGCTGAGTTCTTCTTTTCTGATGGCAAAGAGCGAGGCGTGGATGTCGGGGAAGACTTGCAGCTTTTCGTATAGCACATAGCCAATCAGCTTCAGACGGTCGGCCGAATAGTTGTTCTGTATGCGCCGGTTAATCAAGTCTTTGTCTATGCCTTTTCGCAGCAATTCGCTGATAATGATGAAGATGTCAGGGTCGTTGCTGTTGAAGGAAAAAAATCCAGTGTCAGTGGCCATGCCTGCATAGAGGTCTTCGGCGGCAGCAAATGTGATAGAATCTTTTGCGCCAATGGCATCAATGATTCGAAAAACAAGTTCGCTTGTGCTACTGAGTTCGGGATAGGAGATGCACAGGTCAAATTTGGACTTGTCTGGATTAAGATGGTGGTCGATGAGCAGCTTTTTGCATCGTGCTCTGCCTATAGGAACTCCCAGTTCATCTATACGTTTGATGTCGTTGAAGTCAAGGCAGCAGATGAGGTCTGCCATGTTGATGAGATTGTATGACATGGACTTGTGGCGTTCGAATAAGATGATTTTGTCGGCATCTTTCATCCAATGCAGAAAGTCAGGGAAATAGTTGGGTACTATCACATGGACGTTTTTCCCTTTCCGTGTCAGGTATTCGTAGAGTCCAAGAGATGAGCCAATTGCATCGCCGTCAGGTGACGTGTGGCAAACGATGACCACGTTTTTGCATTCGTGGAATATCTTTTTGATGGCAGTTGTTTCTTGGGGCGTGATTTTTTGTCTTAACATTTAAGGTCTTTTTTGTATAGTGCAAAGGTATGGAAAAAAAAAGGAAATGGCAAGAAATGTGCGTGTTTTGTATGTTTTCCTGTCACTTCAAAACTTGAATGTCTTTCCAGTTGACGAAGAAAACACGTGTCGTGGCACGGGTGATAGCAGTATAAAGCCATCTGAAGTATTCAGGTCCTAACAGTTCTTCGGTCATGTAGCCCTGGTCAATGAACACGTTGGTCCATTGTCCGCCTTGCGCTTTGTGGCAGGTGATGGCATAGGCATATTTGATTTGCAATGCGTTGTAATAAGGGTCGTTGCGAAGTGCTTTCAGGCGTTCGTGTTTGCTTCTGAGTGCAGGGTCACTCTTGTAATCTTCCATTATATTATTAAATAATGTATCCTGCTGTTCCTTGCTGAGTGCGGGTGCTTCGGTTTGCAGCGTGTCGAGAAGTACTGTCGCTTCCATGGTGAAGTCATCGTAATCAGGGAAGGTGAGTTCTGCATCGGCAAACGTGAATCCGTATAGTTCACGCTGCCTCCGAATGCGACGCACAACGGCTGTGTCGCCATTGGCAATGAAATCGAAAGGAAGTGTTTCTGCCTTTTCGGGAGCTTTTCCTTCTGCTTGGGCATTAGCAAGGTATTGGAGCGCCAGTTGCTCTGTCCAGTAGTAGTTGTTTTTAGCTACCATAAGCATGTCTTTCCCTTCAAGAAGCTCTTCTCGCCAGAGGATTTGAGCCCGAATGCCATTATTGTAGATTTTAGCGCGCTTGTTGCTTCGGGTCACGACGATGGTCTCGCTCTCTCCATCCCGATAGTAGCATTGTTCAAGTGTGTCTATCAGTTCATTGCCTGAAATGTTATAGACGTCAGGGAATCCCTTGAAACGAATCTTTGGCAAGTCGAAAATGCTTTCGGTGTCCATTAGTTTGCGAAGACGGGTGGCATTCCAGAGAATTCCGGAACTTTCAGCTTGGCGCACTACTTCGGTGAGTGTGTGGCTAACGACATTTAGTCCATATCCAGACAGCCAGCTGTCTTGCAGGGCAGGGCTTTCTTCATCGCCAACGGGAGGAAGCTGTGCGGTGTCTCCCATGATGATGAGGCGGCATCCTTTTCCCCCATAGACGAAATGCACCATGTCGTCAAGCAATCTTCCTGTGCCGTAAAAGCCCCCGCTTGTATATTCGTCGTTGGCAATCATTGAGGCTTCATCGCAAATAAACAGCAGGTCTTGCTTCATGTTGTAGTTGAGCGTGAAAATGCTGTCTTTGTCAATAGATTTTTGCCGATAGATGCGTTTGTGTATGGTGAAGGCAGGATGTTCTGCGTAAAACGAGAAGACTTTTGCCGCGCGTCCAGTTGGAGCCATAAGCGTACATTCTCTATCGAGCTGTTTCATGGTCTTGACCAATGCGCTGACGAGGCTGGTTTTTCCTGTTCCAGCAAATCCTTTGAGAAGGAAAATGGAATTGGAATCGGGTGAAAGGATAAACTGACATAGAGACTCTATCACTTTTGCTTGGTCTGAAGTCGGTTTTAACCCGAAATTTTGCAAAATCAGCTCTTTTAGGTAGTCATTAATCATCTTTTTTCAAAAAAATGCCGAAAGTAGTAGCTTCAATTCAAAATTTATCATTATTTTTGCGACACGAATATAGTAATTATTCATGAGTTGAACGAAAGAATGAGTGAAAACTCGCTTTTGGAGCAGCAAATTTAATGTGTTTGTGAAGATTTTGGCAAGTTCGCATGTGTTGCGAAGACAATCTTTGAAGAGCGCAATGAAAGAAAGATAAAATAGAAATAAAAAAATTAAAACATATCATGAAAAAAAGTATTGTAAACGGTCTTTTAGTACTCTGTACTCTGGGTTTGGGAGTAGCATGCTTCTACAGCATCTACGATGACATCGCTTTCGATGAAGAGAAAGCTGCACGTGAAAAACTCGTTATTGCTCGTCTGATGGATATCCGCAATGCGGAAGAGCAGTATAAGCTGACTTTCGGTGAATATTGTGGCACAATTGACTCAATCATCGACTTTGTGAAGAATGGCAAAACAGTAGATAAAATCATTAAGGAAGGTGAACTTAC
Source organism: Bacteroidaceae bacterium (assembly GCA_017507385.1). Classification (GTDB taxonomy): domain Bacteria; phylum Bacteroidota; class Bacteroidia; order Bacteroidales; family Bacteroidaceae; genus Minthosoma. Next base: position 6,408 of record JAFWAX010000072.1, read on the forward strand.
TGACGATCAGCTCGAAGCAGGTATGACAGAGCGTGAAGCTGTAGCACAGGGAATCATCAAGCGTGATACCGTCTGGATTTCTGCAGCAGAGAAGCTTGGCATCACAAATCCTGACTCTCTCAAGTTTGTTCCTGTAGGCCGTGTGGCTGATGGTTCATACACTGTTGTAAGATCTACATTCGATCCTTCATTGTATGATACTATCTATCAGGGCATCATCGAACTTCGCAAGACTTCAACTTTCAACATCAGAACTAATGAGTTCGATGTGCTGGTTGAGTTCCGTGCTCGTCTTGATGACTATATGGATGGTATGAGCGAGAAGAAAATCAAGAACTTGAAGTCAGACTTGAAGAAGCGTCACAGAAACCGTGCAGAGCTGATGCTCGACAATGAGGACCAGACAGAAGGCGAATGGTACGGACTCCGCATGGGTGACCTCGAAGATACCAATAACAAGATGGCTGGTAACTGGGAGTAAACAATGGCTGAGAATTTAATCAACAATAAAAGTTTGTCCATTCGGGTTTGCTCGAATGGACTTTCTTTTTGTACATACACCCCTGGAAAGGAAGAACCGTTTGAGTATAAGGTGATAGATGTTAACCACACCATATCGTTGGCTGCAAACTTGAAAGAAATACTTCGGACGGAACCCATGCTGAAACAAGATTATCAGCGTGTGAATGTCCTGATTGCAACCTCGCGTTTCACAACCGTTCCGGTGGCTGCTTTTCAAAAAGAGGATATAGAATCTTTTTTCAAGTTCTCTTTCCCAAAAGAGAAGGCACAGCATGTGAGTTATAATGTCTTGCGTCGTTCAGGCATAGCTATTGTGTTTGGTCTGGAACGCAGCATCTATCAGCTGTTGCTTGATGATTTCCCGCGTGCCCGTTTTTACGCTGCCGCCAGTACGTTGATAGAGTTCTTCAGCGAGAAGAGTCTTATTGGGGTCGGACGAAAGATGTATGTCTATCTGCACGAAAAAGAAATGACGGTTTATGCCTTCAATCAAGGTCGTATGCTCTTTGTCAACACTTTTGTGGCAACCAGTGTGGCTGACATTCAATACTATACTCTTCATGTGTGGAAAGAACTCGGATTTGACCAGATTGATGACTCGCTCTTTATTGTTGGTGACCAAGAGTTGCGTACAATCGAACTCTCTGAAAAGATAAAGTATTTTCTGCAAAATGTGGATGTTATTGATAGAAGTGAAGACTTTAAGGAGCGTTTGACGAAAGGGAACAGTCTGATTCCTTATGACTTGCAGACTCTTTTGGTTTGCGGTTTCTAATCCATATTAATAGGGCTTCTTGGAAAGTAATCGACCCCTCCAGCAGCCTTAATCAGGTAATGATATGAGAATAATTCGAGGTAAATATAAAGGTCGCCACATTCCCACTCCAACAAATTTTAAGGCACGTCCAACAACGGATTTTGCCAAGGAAGGTCTGTTTAACATTCTGGAGAATGTTTACATTGACTTTGACGCTTCTCCCACGGCTCTTGACTTGTTCGCAGGAACAGGGTCTATTGGTCTGGAATTGGCTTCTCGTGGGTGTGGCAAAGTGGTGTCTGTCGAAAAAGATTTCAAGCATTGGCAGTTCCTCGCTCGTGTACAGAAAGAATTGCAGGCGAAGGAGTGGCTTCCGTTGAAAGGAGATGCTTTTAAGTATCTGCAAACGAGCAAAGAACATTATGACATTATTTTTGCCGACCCTCCGTATGCACTTGAAAATCTGGCATCTATCCCTGATGCTGCATTGCCTCTCCTAAAAGAAGGAGGGCTCATGATTTTAGAGCATGGTGTTCGCGATGATTTCTCGAATCATCCTCGTTTTATTGAACATCGCAATTATGGGAGTGTGAATTTCTCTTTCTTCAGATAAGAGTTGCTTCTATCAGGAATCCGGATGAAGAAGAGAAGTCGGATGTGATTTTCTGATTGATGGCATTGCCATACAAGAAGAGAGGTCTGATGTATGTCGGACCTCTCTTCTTGTATGGTAATGTGTTTTAATCGAGTGTATATTGAGATTATCTTCCCATGCGCATGCCGCCTCCCATGCCACCGGCAGGACGTCCGCCGCCACCGCCCATAGGCATACCGCCTGCACCTGGTCGCATGCCGCCGCTGAAGGAACCGAATCCGCCAAATCCTCTCATCATGCCGTCAGGGCCATTGGCACCTTTGCCAAAGATGTTGAGCTTGTAGATAATGTGCAGCATTCCGTATGAGTAGATAGCGTTGTAACGTGAGTCGCTGCTCTGGTAAGCGTCGATTGTGCGGCTGATATTGCTGCGATTCTGCAGGATGTCGTTCCACTGCAAGCTGACAGTCAGTGCATTGCCTTTCAGGAATGATTTTGCCACTTGAGCGTTCCACAACAGTTCGTTAGTGTTCATGCTTGCAGAAGAGTAACCGCGGCGGCTGCTCTGGCTGATGTCTGTTGAGAGAGAGAAGCCGTTGTCGAAGATGAGGTTCATTTCTGCTCCATAGCTGAAGTTCCATGTTTCCATGTTTCCTGTTGTCACCACAGAGTTGCGAGAGTTGTTGTAAGTCAAGCTTCCGTTGATGCCTGCCTCAAACCAGTCCTTGCGGAAGTTGAATCCGAGGTTCTCTGAAATCATTGTAGTATTAGTCTTTGACTTATCCTCAGTGTATTGCAGCGGGTCGAGATAGCTCACCTGTCGGTTGTAGCTGAAGCTTGTGAAGTTATTCATGGTGAAGTAGTTGTTGGGGTCGAGTGACATGTTGAAACCACCACCAATCATTGCGTTCCAGTTACCATTGATGTTCTCAGGCCTGCTTGTTCTCACACCTGTTGTCTCATCGTAGCTCGTGCGGTTGCTGATGCTGTTGCGTGTAGTGGTGAAGTTACCCCACAAGAAGATGCTGCGCTGGTGTTCCATCTGGAATGTGTTGAAGTTTGCGCTTACATTGTGGCTGAACGATGGCTTCAACCCCGGGTTACCCTTTGTGATGTAAAGAGGGTTAGAGTCGTCCGTGATGTCAAGCAGGTTTGTCATCTGAGGCTGTGAAGTGCGGCCGCGATAGTTCAGGCGCAAGTTTGTCTGCTTGTCGAAATTATAGCGGAAGTCAATGTTTGGAGCAAAGTTAAATACATTGCGTGTGATTGTTGGGAATTCCTTGCCCATGTACTTGTAGTCGAGTACGCTGCGCTGTGGAAGGAAATCGATACCGGCACTGAAATTGAAGTAGTCAGTCACTTTGCGGAAACTGATGCTTGCTGTGTGGTCAAAATTCTTATATACAGAGTACTGGCTCAAGCTGTCGGCCTGTGTATTTACACCAGCTCCTTGTAATTGATGCCCGTTTGAGAGCAGGTAGTCAATGGCGCCATCAATGTTGTAGCGATATGAGTTCAGCGCTTCTGCAAGGTCTGCGTATGCTGTTGGAGCCAGGATGAATGCCTGACGGTCAGACTTGTTGTAGCTATAGTTGAATCTGTATGAGAATTGCAGATATGTCTTTTCCGCGATAGGCTCAGAGTAAGTCAGCTGTGCGCTGAATGAGCTGTTTCTTCCAGGCGTGTTGTAGTATCGGTTGTTGATAGTTTCCATGCCTGTGCTCTTATAGCGGATTTGAGCAGCAGAGAGTTGCTTGCTGTCGCTTCCAGCAGCATTACCTGTAGCACGGAGCGTGATGTTGCGTCCTTCATCATTCAGACGGCGGTTAACCTGCAATTCACCTGCAATGCGGCGGTTTTCGCTGTAAGTCTGTGAACGGTTTACATTCGTGTTGACGATGATGTTCAGGATGGAGTCTGCATCAAACTCCTTGATGCCAAACTGCAGCGGGTCATCTGTATATTTGTATGGGTCATCATTGAAGCTTGCGCTTTCGCTGGTGCTGTATCCCTTGCTGCGTGTCAGGTTTCCTGAAGGACGGAAGATGATGTTAGTCAGAGTGTCAGGAGTCCATTCCAAACGGAATTGTGCATTCCAGTTGTGCTGGCTGTTGCGACTTAAACTCATGCTGTTGCTGAATGCACCTCTTGAAGTGAGGAAGCTCTTTGTTGCAGACTCGTTGCGTACATCACTGCCGTTGTATCTGTAGCGAATGCTACCACCCATCTCAACTTTTCCCGTTTCTGTGGCGAAGTTAAAACCTGCTTCCTTGGTGTTTCTGAGACCACCGCCTCCGAAGCCTCCGCCTCCGCCCATAGCGAAGCCACGGCCACCGCCTCCTCCGAAGCCCATGTCGCCAGTGTTGTTAGCTCTGCCAATTACTGTATATTGGCCGTTGTCCATAAAGCGGTTCAATGAGAGGTTGGCTGACCATCTGTCTTCTGTGCCATACGCCAAGTCCAAATTGCCGTACCAGCCATTTTCCATACCTTTCTTTACGGTCAAGTCAAGCACGGTTTCCTCTTCACCGTCGTCAATGCCTGTTACACGGCTGAAATCGCTCTTTCTCTCGTATGTTTTCAGTTTGTCAATCATAGAGGTTGGAATGTTCTTCATTGCCATCTGTGTGTCATCGAAGAAGTATTCCTTTCCGCTCATCAAGATTTTCTTCACTTGCTTGCCGTTGATGGTAATGTTGCCATTCTCGTCCACCTTTGCGCCAGGCAGTTTCTTCACAAGGTCTTCCAGAGCAGAGCCTTCTGCCACACGGAAGGCAGCAGCGTTGTACACCAGAGAGTCGCCGCTCACCTGTACTTGAGCCACGTTCGCGCTTACTTCTGCTTCCTTCAGCAGTTTAGAGTCTGGCGCGATATAAATATATCCGAGACTGACATCCTTGTCCTTCTTGTTAGTCAAGTCAAGTGGCAGCACGTGGTCTTGGTAGCCGATGTAGGTGATTTTTGCCACATACTTGCCTTTTTTCACGTTCTTGATCGTGAATGAACCATCGACGCCGGTTGCAGCGCCATCAACCATTGCGCTGTCGGGCAGCGACAAGATGCGTACGGTTGCAGAAATGACGGCTTCATTTGTGCCGTCTTCAAGAATTGTACCTGACACATTGAATTTTGACTGTGCCATAACACTTGCTCCCATCAGAGCAAAGAGAAGTGTGAGAAATGATTTCTTCATATTGCGATTTTGTTGATTGTTTTCTGGTGTTCACAGCTAAATTGACTGCAAACTTACGAAAAGGTTTAATTTTATAAATGATAATTTATTTATTATGTGTAATTTTGTGGCGAATTATTTTTAACAGAAGAAATATGGGTCATATAATACGAAAAAAGGTTCTTTTGGCATGGGTTGCCATCAGTGTTTTCACCCTTCCGATGTGCGCTCAGTTTGCGCGTTTGGACAAATATCCGCAGATTCCTTCTCAGTATGATGCAGCATTTGTTGACCATGTCAAGGACTTTGCCAGCGGAGTGGCGAAATCATCCTACGGTCAGTATTTCGGTCAGATTACGCGCGAAAAGAATGTGTATGGATTTGGTGCATATTATACAGATCAAGACGGAGTTGTCTATGGGCAGTATCGTCAGGGCAACTTTCTCTTTGGCATCAAGATGGGAGTGCAGACAGCCAAAGTGGGCAGCAACGAGCATTACATCTGCTATGACCTGACTACAGGCGATCCGCAGTACATCATGAAGGACAGCGCGAAATACACCTTGCCTGCCGACTACGGAAAGACCTACCGTTTTGAATCGCTCACCTATCAGAATGGCGACAAGTATGTGGGCGAAACAGTCAATGGCAAGCGCGACGGTGTAGGCATATATTTTTATAATAATGGCAACTATTATTACGGGCGCTATAAGAACAATGATCGTCGCGGTTTCGGTGCGATGTTCTTCACCAATAATACCATAACCATTCAATACTGGAAAGGAGAGGATGAATAATCCGGCAACCAATTCGTTCAAAGCCTGGTGGCTTGCAAGCAGGCCAAAGACACTTACAGGAGGTGTTGCTCCCGTGCTGGTGGGAGGAGCCATGGCCATTTCTGTCATGGCTGTAGAAAAATTCGGCATCAATTACCATTCTGGCATCACAGAGGCTCCATTCCTTCAATGGATTCCTCAGATGCTCATACCCCTTGCTCTGTGCCTCCTTTTTGCCATACTCATGCAGATTGACGCCAACTTCATCAACGATTACTTTGATTTCAAGAAAGGCGCCGACCGTGCTGACCGTCTCGGCCCAGAACGAGCTTGCGCACAGGGATGGATCACGCCACGTGCCATGCAGAAAGGAATCATCATCACAACTGCTCTTTCTTGCCTTGTCGGCATTGCCATCATGCTGTGGAATATGCAGTTTGAATTGCTGCTTGTAGGCATACTCTGTGTGGCGTTCAGTTTCCTCTACACCACCAAGCTTTCATATATGGGGTGGGGTGATTTCCTCGTCGTTGTCTTCTTCGGCATATTCCCCGTCTTTTTCACCTACTACGTTATGACCCATGGCGACTGGGGCTATCCTCTCCTCATGGCAGGATTGGCCATGGGACTTGCTACCGACAACCTGCTTATGGTCAACAATTACCGTGACCGCCATCAAGACAGCATCAGCGGGAAGCGCACACTTGTTGTCCGTCTCATCGAAAAGAAAATCAAGAGTCTGGGCGAAGAGGAAGGACAAAGAAAAGGCGAACAGGCTTGCCGCAACCTCTATATGTGGCTGGGCATCATCTCCACCCTCCTTGCCCTCATCACCCTGTTCTTCTTTCCGCTCACCACGCTCCGCTATCCCTTCATGCTCGTTTACATGATACTGCACTTCCGTGCCTCAAAAGACTTGCAGGCTCTCGACGGCAAGGAACTCAACACCTTGCTTGGCATCACAGCACGCAACATCTTCATCTTCGGCATCATGTTTGCTGTCAGCATGTTTTTTTAAAGGTTAAAGAGAATTTTTGAGGAGTTAAAGGGATGATATCTTTCCAGTAGCATAGCATTTGTCCCCTTAACTTCCCCTTAACTTCCCTATAACTTCTCTAAATCTCCTCCCCTAATCATCCAGTTCAGGCTGGTATTCATAGCCGTTCTTTGCTATGGCATCCTGCAGCGGCTTGTGAGGGTAGAAGCGCAACTTCACGCCCTTGATGCTCTCCTCTGGATTCTGTAAATCCTCTGCCGTTGCTACTGCCGTGGAGCTGATTGTTGGCTTGAGTGTGCCGATTCCGTCAATTTGAACCGTCCTGCCTAAATTCAGGTAGTGGGCAATGCGATCCATCAGTGCTGTTACTACGCCTGTTGTCTTGCTGGCAGGTTCTCCACATGATTCCGCACACTCTTTTACCAGTTCTTTGAATGTAATGGGTGTCAATGCTGGTGACTGATATACCCATGCTTCGTGTGTTCCGTCAGGACGAACGATTTTCTTCTTTGCTTTTCTTACGATTAACATATTTACTCCTAATTTAAGAACTGCTTTATCGGTGAGAGTCTCACCGATGATTCGATGAGAGTCTCATCGCTCTGGCGGTAAGAGTCTCACCGTTTTTGTGGCACAAATATAAGCATTCCTTCTGATGTTTGCAAATGAAAGTGGATAAAAAAGTTTTTTGTGAAAAGTTCATTTGTTTGTTCTTGTTTTGCCACATTTTTTCGTAACTTTGCCCTCGCAAGCATGTGGCATCTTTGGCCTGTTGCGAGCAGACATTGTGGGCATATTGAATCAACGTATTCAATTCTGAAGGTTCTAAGTTCAAAAATAGTCCGACCAGACAAAGCACTGAACCCGAGGAACGGGATACGCCTAGCTGTAGGCGTACCCTTTCCTTTCATTTCAGTGTAAAGGTTAACTCTTTGGTCGGACGCAATCCTGAACTTAGAAATGAAAAATGGAAGGCGGTACGCTTTTTCTGTGTCCTTAATTTAATTCGTTCAATTTAGATTTTAAAAGCGTCCGACCAATTATGCAGCAGAATCTAAAAGAGGAGCGTCGTACTCCCTGTGCCCAAAAGTATTGGCATGAAAGACGATACGTGAAAGCTGTACTAAGTTTGATAAAGGATTGGTTGCTCTATCCTTTTAAGCATGATTTGTTGTATTTCATGCTATTATGGGTTATCATATCTTTGCCTAATTGCTATTCCCAAAGGAATCATATTGTATATGTCCTCTATCTTGCGATGATGTATTACCTGATTACTTATGTGATAGTTTTGGCGCTCAATGTCTATACAAAGGTGGCGAAAGTGTTGAAACCAGCGATGCTTCTGCTAGCGGCATTGGTGGCAATGCTAAATATCTATTGCTACAACTTTTATGGTTGTTTGTTGTCCAATGACTTTGTTCAAATCATAGCAGGAACTAATATGGATGAAGCGAAGGAATACTTTGAGACATTTGTGTCGTGGGAATGGGGTGTTTTATTCACTATGGGCATTGCCATTAGCGTCAGCGTTGCGATGATGCTTTCAAGGCTTCAAAAGGTGCACTTAGGGAAACTATGGGTTGGGGCAATTGTGATGCTGTTGCTATCCATCGTTGCAATAGGGTATAATTCAGGCATTCTTCAAGAAGAGTTTGTGAACAAGCATCGCTGGACATTTAATTTTGAGGAAGTGGTGGATTTGAGAAATCATTCAGTTAATCCCCAAATCGAGAGAACTGCTGCTGGACAGATAGAACAAATTGTTATTATTCTGGGTGAATCGTTTTCGCCAGGGCATAGTTCTTTGTATGGATATGAAAAAGAGACCAATCCGCTTCTGAGTAAAGAGGCTGAAAAAGGGAATCTTTTGGTCTTTAATGAGGTGAAAAGCCCATGTACTAGTACAACCGCGGCTTTTAAATACCTTTTGAACACCTTTCAGGTAGCCAAGGAAGATGGGGAACCATGGTATAAGCATGCTAATATCATTGAAGTGATGAAAAAAGCGGGGTATTATGTGGAATGGATATCTAACCAGTCAGAAATAGGTATGTTTGATAATCTTCCCAGTGGACATGCAAGAATTTGTGATGACAAATTCTTCTTAGGAAATGAAGAAGGTGCAGACAGGTATGATGGAGGATTGATAGGAAGGTCTAATGCTGCTGAAGAAAGGAAAAATTTGGTCATTTATCACTTGATGGGACAGCATGTTACATTCCAAGAGCGATACCCAAAGGAGTATGAACATTTCAAAAAAGATGATTACAAAGCAAATCCTGAGCATCAAAGGGAAATCTTGGCTGCTTATGATAATGCAACGCTTTACAATGATTTTGTGGTGAGCTCGCTCATAGATTTATATAAGGAAAAAGATGCTATCGTGTTTTATTTTTCAGATCATGGACTCGATGTTTTTGATACCGATCCTCATTATTTTGGTCATGCTAAAGCAACAGAAGCATCGCAGAAGCAAGGAAAGAAAATTCCTTTTATGATTTATGTGTCTCCCTTATTTAAAGAACTCCATGCGGAAATTGTAGATAGGATGAGAATAGCTAGCGATAAGCCTTTCTGTACAGATAAGTTCATTTATGCTGTAATGGATGTGGCTGGCTATCGGTTTGCTGATAATGACGATGTGGAGAAATATTCGTTGTTTCGGAATGGGCAATGACCAAGGCGAACTATAACCCGATTATAGTTATTTTCGTATAAACAAGCATCGGGGCGACCTTCATGTGAAGGTCGCCCCGATGCTATAATATATATATATGTGTATTTATGTTCTTACGTATTCTTCTCCAGCAGTACCACTGCGTATGCGCTGATTCCCTCCTCGCGTCCTGTGAAGCCGAGCTTTTCGGAGGTGGTGGCTTTGATGGAGATGTCGTCGATGTCGATGCCCATGACATTGGCGAGAGTCTGCTGCATCTGGGGGATGTGTGGGTTGAGCTTGGGACGCTCTGCGCAGACGGTAGCATCGATGTTGCCAATGGTATAGCCTTTGGCTGCTACGAGGTCGATGGTTTTGCGGAGAAGTATCTTGGAGTCGATGTTCTCGAACTCGTTGCCTTTTTTCGGAGGGAAGTGGTAGCCGTAAAGAAACGTAAGCTTTGCCTGAAGCGAAACGAGTTTAATGCTGTTGACCCTTTACTCTTGTTGGAGGATATTGTGGATAAATTGTAAATCACGTTAATGCGGAATGATTGTTAATAAATATTAAATAAAAGGTAAAAAAAAGGGGTGTCCACACCTTTTTTTTAGATCATGTAACATCAATTTCGTGAAAGTGCTTTATTATCAGCAATTTGATGCGTAATATAATTCTAAAAAAATGTCTCCACCTCATCCATTGCTATTTGATTAGAATTTCATAACTTTGCCACCGAAATTCAAAATATTAACAACAAATCCATAGGCGGTAAAAAGCAGTAATATGCGTAGAAATATATTCAATATCCAAAGAATCTTGTTTTTTATATTATTCTGTGGAATTTCATTAGCTTGTTATTCAGACAATAGTGTTGTTGTAGGCCTGTTCCGTTTAACACCTTGTCCTAATAATCCATCTGAATACAGCATCTCTATGAATAAGGATGCAGTTCTTGCTCATGGGCATGAGACTTTGTATATCCCTTCAATGATTCAGGAAAATGGGGAAACATACAAAATCGTTCAAATAGCAGCAAAAGGCTTTATGAACTGCTGCTTTGTCAAGGACTTGGTGATAGCCGAAGGCATCAATACTGTAGGGAAACTTGCTTTTAATGGATGTTCCGACCTCCGCTCCGTCCGTTTCCCTTCCACCCTCTCATCATTGGGCGAATGTGTTTTCTATAATTGCCCGGAACTAAAATCCATTGATGTAGATAAGTCAAATCCGGATTTCGACTCTCGTGAGCAGTGCAATGCTGTCATTCGCACATCTGACGACGCCATTGAGCTGGGCTGTGCAGGGACGATGTTCCCTAAAAGTGTATTGCAGATATCCAGAGGTGCGTTCCGCGGCTGTGCAGGCTTGGTTTCCCTGAGCATTCCCGAATGGATAGAGGTCATAGAGGATTATGCTTTTTCCGACTGTTTCCGGCTTGAAGATATCGGCTTGCCGGAGAATAGCACGTTGCAGCTTGGTCAGTCTGTATTCGATGGCTGCTGCTCCCTTACGTCGTTCTACCTTCCTGCTGGAGACATCTGTTTCTCTCAGAATCCTTTCACTAACTGCGAGAATCTTTCATCCTTTACCGTTTCTCCTTCGAATAAAGACTGTCGCACTAACAAGGAGAATAATGCGCTGATTAGCATGGATGGCTCAGTGCTTTTTGCTGGCTGCTACAACACGACTATCAGCAGCGGCATAAAGAGAATATGCGCTTCGGCCTTTAAGGGCTGCCGCCGACTGACCAAGGTGTTCATTCCTGCAAGTGTGGAGCGTGTTGATGCAGGGGCTTTCTCTGGCTGCGTGAATCTGGTAAACGTAGTAGTTGAGCAAGGCAACAAAGTCTATGATTCACGCGAAGACTGCAACTGCATTATTGAATCTCAGTCAAATAAGATAATCTGCGGCAGTTCCGTTGCAGTAATCCCTAAGAGCGTGAAGTCGATTGGGAAATATGCATTCAGCGGAATGGACATTCCTGCCATCTACCGCATTCCTGACAATGTATTAAGGGTGGAGGAGTCCGCCTTTATGGATTGCAATAGCCTGTATCAGTTGGTTGTCCCTGCAAATACGGAGCTGAAATACAATTCATTCTACGGCTGTACTCGCTTGACGAATGTCATCTATGAACCAGTAAATAAATATGTAAAGACAAAGAAGAATCTGACGTTCAACAATTCGCCCTATCTCTCCTGTCCGAACCTGATGTCTATAAGTATCTCAGGAGAAAATGTTCCAGCCATAAAATATGGTCTTTTTGAATATGAATATTGAATTTACGTTATCTATACATTGTATTTTACATTGAAGTGATATATAACAAAAAAGAATCCTCCTCAAGCATTCTTAAGGAGGATTCTTTAATATATAATAATATGTATTTATGTTCTTAGCTGTTTCTTTCCAGTAGCACAACGGCGTAGGCGCTGATGCCTTCCTCGCGTCCAGTGAAACCGAGCTTTTCGGAGGTGGTGGCTTTGATGGAGATGTCGTCGATGTCGATGTTCATTACTTGGGCGAGCGTCTCTTTCATTTCGGGTATGCGCGGATTCATCTTGGGACGTTCGGCACAGATGGTGGCATCGATGTTGCCGATGGTGTAGCCTTGGGTTGCGACGATGTCGATGGTTTTGCGGAGCAGTATCTTGGAGTCGATGTTCTCGAACTCGTTGCCTTTTTGGGGAGGGAAGTGGTAGCCGATGTCGCGCATGTTGGCTGCACCAAGTATGGCATCGCAGATGGCATGGATGAGCACATCGGCATCGGAATGCCCGAGCAATCCGTGCGTGTGCTCTAGCTGAATGCCGCCGAGCCAGAGGGCGCGTCCTTCAACAAGTTTGTGGACATCGTAGCCAAAACCGATTCTTGTTTTCACGAGTTTATGAGTTTTTAAGTTTGTGAGTTTGTTGGGACTTGAATTTTTGGGGTAGGGGAGAGAAGATGTGGGGGTTATCTTCTGCGTCTGCCCAGCAGGTCACCGATGCCATCCATGTCGAAGGCTAACGAGAAGCGGAGTGTTTGATCGAGTGGATTGCTTTGTGCTGTAGAGATAACGTAGCCGGCATCGAGAGAGAATACGCTCATCTTGAAGCCTGCACCAACGGTGAAGTAGGTGCGGTTGCCCTTGTTGGGGTGTTCGTAATGGTAACCTGCACGCAAGAAGAACTGGTTGTTGTAGGCATATTCGAGACCTGCGCTCCATTGGATTTCTTGCAGCTCTTCCTTGAAACCGTTGGGGGCATCATTGAATGACTTGAAGATGCCTGAAATAGGAGATACGTTGTAGTATCCTTCGCCTTCAAGCCAAGTGCGGTAGTCGGAGAAGTTGTTCTCATAGTCAGCAGCCGTGCCGCCTTCTGTCTCAATCATGTGTTCTATGTATTGGTCCATGGTTGGACGTGTGGGTACGAGGAGCTTGTTGGCATCTGCTGCGATGGTGATGGTGTTGTATTCGTCGATGGGGTAGAGAAGGGAGAGTCCGAATCGCATGTTGGTTGGGATGAACTCTGAGGTGTTGCCGTCATCGTAGGAAATCTTGGAACCGATGTTGCTGATGTTGAGACCCCAGCCAAGCTGACTTTCATGCCCACTTATGTTGATGTAGCCGTTGTGGTAGAGGGCTATGTCAGCGGCGAAGGCAGAGCCGGGTGTGGTTTCATCGTCTTGGCTGAATCCGAGGTCGGAGTAGATGTAGCGAAGCGCAACGCCTGCTGAGAATGTTTCGGAGAGCATGCGTGAGTAGGCGAGATCGACTGACATTTCGTAAGGTTTAATGCTCATTGCGTCTGCTTCCAAGCTTGTCAACACCTCACCGAGTGAGAAGTAGCGGAGTGAGGCTGAAAGTGCATCGTAGTCGCCGAGGCGATAGTAGCCTGTGATGTTGGCAAGGTCTATGTCGCCTGCAATCTGTCGCAGCCATGGCGTGTAGTTGAGCGACACTCCTGCACGGCTGATGCAGAATGGGTATTTGGCTGGATTCCAATATTGAGAATTGACATCGGGGTCAGTTGCAGCTCCGACATCTCCAAGACCAGCCGAACGTGCGTCTGGCGCTATGGCGAGTGATGTGACGCCATGGTAAATGGGGTTGAGCTGATTTTTTATGTCTTGTGCTTTCATGCTGATGCAGAATGCAGACAATATAGCTGTAAATAGTATCTTTTTCATTTTTTTTTTGTATTTTCTTTATTTAGAAACGAATGGCCGTTTGCTTTATTGTGTAACGATGATTTTTTCTGATTTTGTATATACAACGCCTTTGGGCGAGTTGAGTCTTAAGCGTTTGATGTAGATGCCTTTGGGCAGAGATGTGGTGTCATCGGTGTTGCCGATTTGTCGGCCTGCTGTGTCGAAAAGGTCATACTCTTCTTCAAGGCCTTCAACGGCTTCGAAGATGTAACGCCCTTCTCCCATGTTGTTTAGCGTGTCAAATGCTCGTACCACGAGGGAGTGCTTGCCGGCAGGAAGGGGGGGCAAGGTGTATTCGACTGTGCCAGAGCGGTAGTCTCCTACTGCTTGCGAATAGTAGCTGTTGAGGGTGTAGGTCATGGATTCCTTTCCGTCAATGATGGCTACGATGTCATGGCCGAGTCCGTTGCCTGTGGTGTTGATGCCGTTCTCGTCGTATAGAGTAATGCGGATGGTTGGCGTAGTGGTGGTGATGGTGATGTCTCCTGTGTTGTGTCCATCAGAGTAAGCCGCAATGGTTGGTCCTACGGTGTCGGTCTGCTCTTCGTTGTAGGTTCCTCCGATGAGGAAGTCCTCGAAGAGTCCTTGCGCCTCTATGCTTTTGTCGCTGTTGATGGCATGGAGAATGATGAGTCCTGGCTCGTCGGAATAGTTGATGTCGAGCGGCACAGGGAATGTGAAAGTGAAACGTCCGTCTCGAACAGAGTCTGTGCCCGCATAAAGTGTGCGTGTGCGGTCATTGTACTCGAACGGCTCAACGTCATCTCCTGGGTTGTTCTTGCATACGATGTGTTGTTCGTTGTCATAGACGATGGGAGAAATGATGCCGTTGAAGCTGTTGGTTACCTGACCGGCTGCATCAACGATGTGCCCTTCGATAGTGACGGTTTCTCCTGCTGAGATGTTTGGCATGTTGTCTGCGCTGGCATTCTTTCCGTTGACTTTATCAATCTTGATTTTATGGGTTGGCGTAATGAGCTTGATAGCTGGGTCGCCAAGAAGGACGAAGTGCGCCTTGTTGATGGTGTCAAGCTTGGAAAAATAGTTTTTAGAGCCTAAAATGTCAGCTTTGGCTTGTGACAGTGCTTCGCCTATGGTGTAGCGTTCGCCGTTGTTTTTGTGGGCAAGCACGTGCGACATGAAGTAGCGATTGATGGTGCGGTTGGGAGAAGAATAGACTGTTCGTGCAGTTCCAATGAATCCCATTGCAGCCCCTTGCTTGTTGAGAAGTGCTTCGCAGGCCAGATTGGCGGTGTTCATGTCGAAAGGTGCAACGTCGCAGGCAGCGGTGAGCCAGAGTGGAAGATTGGGCGAATCCCATTTCTGGAAATCTGCAGTCTTTAGCACTTGTTCGTGAGAGAGGGTGTAAGGTGCTCCGTGTCCTGTGTAGTTCATGATGAGTGCACCTTCCTGCATGACCTTGTTGATGGCAGCATAGGCATCCGGATAACTGCTTCCGGTGGAGGATTGCTGCCGTGGGTAGCTGTCCCAGTATATGCGTTTGTAATGGTAGTCGGGGAAGAGCTTTTGAGTGTTGGCAAGCACGTTCTCGGCATCTTCCATGTGGATGTTGTCGTTGCCGTCGTCGCCCATCATGCAGATGGTGTTTTTCCACGCTCCTGCATGGATGTTGTACATGTAGGCGATGAGTTTGTCAACTACGGTCTTTGCTTCTGCTGCGGTGGTGACAGGAATGCGTCCTACTCCACAATCGGGCTTCTCTTTGAGCGGCGAGATTCCTTTGCCGTCGGCAAGCAGCGTGAAGTATTCTTCCATTACGTAGGAATCGGTGTGTGACCATGAGTTGTCTGACTCGTATGCCAACAGATAGTCATCCTGAGATTTGGAATTGAGTCCGCTGGTTATCAGTCGGTTGTCCCAGAAACAGTTGCCAAACAGAAGAAGGTTGAAACTGCCTTTCTGTGTGGAGGTCAGGGATGAAGTGATGTATTGCTTGTCGTGCAGCATCTTCATCAGGCGCCGGTAGGCTGTTGCATCAGGAGTGCCGGATGAAAATTCGTTGTAGATTTTATCTGCTTCGACCACTGCGCATTTGATGCCGTCTTTGAGGGTATGTGCATCGGCAAGGCGTTGCGCTTGTGCTGTCAGTTTTCCGTTGGCAGGCACGATGATGAGCAGGTTGATGCTGTCGAGAGCATGGAGGTCTTGATTTTCTATTTGCCCAACATTCTCTGGGGCTGGGAAAGTGGCACTGGTGTTGACTGCAACGTATTTGTCGGTAAAGCGTGTGTTGGATGCTGCTACGTTGAGCGTGTTGCCCTCCAGCTTGCCTTTGAGCTCGTGTGTCTGGGTGGGAGAAGTGACGTTCCAAATGCTGGTGTTGGCACTTGCTCCTTGCAGAGCAAAGGCTTTTGTGCTGTTGCTGTTGGGGGAGAATACGAGGTGGCTTTTCCCTGCAAGGGAGAGTTGCGCCTCGTAGCTTGCTCGGATGTAGTCGAGGTGTCCGGAGATTCCTGAGGCTCGTGTGTGTTTCAGCGTGATGCTGAGTGATGATGCTGTTTGGTCGTAGAGCTTATATGATTTGCTGCTGACGGATGCGTATTGGTAGTTGGCCAATTTCGTGAATGCAAGCATGCCGAGCGTATTGCTTCCTGATGATACGCTGACTGTGGATGAACTGTTTCCCGCTGCTCCAAATTGTATGTCGAGTGTGATGTCTCCGCAGCTGGTATTGTCAAGAGGAAGGGTGTATGTCTTGGTATTGCCAGTGGCGTAGTCATACTGTTCGAAGAAGGTGCGTCCCGTGTTCAAGAATGAGTAGGCGTCCTGTTCGTGAAGTGCGTGTGTGTAGTAGGTGGTTTGGGCGTTGCCGGCGGTGGCTGTTGCCTCTTTCTGTGTGAAAGTGGCAGGAGTTCCTGTGCTTTCGGTCAGGAAGTAGTAAACGTAGCTTGAGTAGGGATTGTTTCTGTGCTTATAGGGGCTTTCGGCGTCTTTGCGTTTCCATTCGATGGTGCCGCATGAGTAGAAGAGCAGGGTGCCGTTCCCCTTGCGGTATAGAGGTATCTCTGTTAGGTCGTCGTCGAGGTTCTCAATGTTTGCTTCTGGCAAGAAGGGCAGGTTGTAGCCGTAAAGGCTCACTTTGTCTGGGTTGCTGAAACCCATAGATTTGAGCGCAGCGCTGGTCAGCTGATACACGCCTTCGTTCTTGACGCGTATCTTCACCCATTTGCCTGTGGCGAGCTTGGAGTGCTCGGCATAGCGTGGCGAGGCATTGGCGTTGATGAACAATGCCATTAATATAAATAATGTGTAAAACTGTCTTTTCATGTAGTTTTTTCTTGCATGTTCTTGTCTTGAACCCCAATTCCCTGCCTTGTGTTCTGCCTGGTTTTATTTAATTCTCAGGTCAAGCAGCTTTCTCTCTCCGATGTAGGCTTCTATCTTGTCTCCTTCTTTTACAGGCCCGACTCCTACGGGGGTGCCTGTGAAGATGAGGTCTCCTGTTTTGAGCGTGAAGAATTTGGACGCGTAGGCTATGATGCGGTCGATGGAGTGAATCATGTCGGCTGTATGGCCGGTCTGTTTCCGTTCTCCATTGAGATTCATGTGGAAATGAATGTCCTGCACATCGCATCCGAGTTCTTCCTTGTTGATGAATTTTCCGATGGCGGCACTTCCGTCGAACCCTTTGCAGCATTCCCATGGCATGCCCTTGGCGCGCAGCTCGCTTTGCAAGTCTCTGGCGGTGAAGTCGATGCCTACCGTCAGCTCGTTGTAGTAGCGGTGTGCGAATCTTTCGCTGATGTCCTTTCCCACGCGTGCAATCCTTACGACAATTTCTGTCTCGTAGTCAAATCGTTCGGCAAAGTCGGGAACGAAGAATGGTTTCCCTGGCTGTATGATGCTCGAATCGAACTTGGAGAAGAGTACGGGGTTTGTATGTAATAACGAATTTTGTTCTGCTTTAGTATGCAGTTCGCTGATATGTTCGGCGTAGTTCATGCCGACGGCCAATATTTTCATGTGAAATGATTTGTGTGGTTGCAGAATTTGGTGTCTAAAAAAGGGTCAAAATCGATGTGCCCCACTCCGGCTAATCGATGTGCCCCACATCGAAGAACCGATGTGGGGCACACCGATTTTCAAGAATGTATGATGGAGATGTTACAGTCCGAAAATCCTTAGAATGTCGTTGAGCTGTGCCAGAATCATCAGTCCGAAGAGGATGTACATGCCGAAGTACTGCACGACAAGCAGAAAGTTGTCGCTCAGACGTCTGCGCGTAATGAGTTCAAAAGTGGCAAAGAGTGCATGTCCACCGTCAAGTGCGGGGATAGGCAGGACGTTGGCAAATCCGAGCGCGATGGACAGGAAGGCTGTGAGAAGCCAGAACTTCTGCCAATCCCATACATTGGGGAAAATATTCCCGATGCTGATGAATCCACCTACTTGTTTAGCCCCTTGTGGCGTGAAGATATATTTCATCTGGTCCACATAGCTCTTGAGAGTTTCAATGCCATACTTTACACCGGCAGGGAATGATTCGAGGAATCCGTAAGTCTTCTTGCTGATTTTGTCTTGGTACGGCATCTTGTTGGCAAATCCAAGAGTGAAATCTGTTGTGAGGGTTATCTCCTTTTCCACAGAGTCGTTGAGCAGAAGGGTAATCTGTCTGGCTTTTAAGCTGTCGCCGAAGTTGGCATTTTCTGGCAGATTGTTTTGCAGGTTGAACAGGGCATTTTGGAAATCGTTGAAGTCGCTGATGGCGATGCCGTTGACAGCACATATTTTATCCGTTTTCTTCAGTCCAGCATCTTCTGCGGGAGTGCCTGGCAGGATGCTGTCGATGGATAGCGGTGCGCGCATGGCTGCATAGGCAGGCTGTTCAATCATGTCAAGCAGCGACATCTTTTCGGGAAGCGTAATGACAACCTCCTCGCCGCTGCGCAGCACTGTGGCGGTCTTTGCATTTGAGAGGTCTTGCAGCACGGATGCTTTCCAAGATTCGACGATTTCGTCATCGACCTTGATAATGATGTCGCCGTCGCGGAAACCATCAGCCTTTGCTTGTTCAGAGAACTTCATGCCATATTCCATGTCTTCGCTCTTGACAAAACTTTCGCCCCAGGTGAAAAGCACCATGGCGTAGATGAGAAATGCTGTGATGAAGTTCATGATGATACCTCCGAGCATGATGATGAGTCGCTGCCATGCAGGGTGTGTGCGGAACTCCCATTTTTCGCCCTTCACGTCTTCGTTTCTGATGATGATGTTCTTCATCAGTTGCGGAAGTTGGCTCCAGAAACTTTTTTGGCTGTCTTCTTCGTTGAAAGATGACTCGTCCACCATGCCTGAAATCTTTACATAGCCACCCAGAGGAATCCATCCTACTCCGTATTCTGTGCCTTCATACTCGTATTCTCCATTTTCTTTCTTCTTTGCAGGTTGCTTGCCTCTCAGTTTGCGCCACCAATTGCTATAGGTGCTGAAAAGGCTAAATTTCCAGTCGAAAAAGAGATAGAATTTCTCTACTCTGACCTTGAAAATCTTTGCAGCAAGAAAGTGGCCTCCTTCGTGAAGTATGATGAGGAGTGCAAGCGAGACCAGCAGTTGCAACCCCTTGATGAGAATTGTTTCCATTTTTTAATTGTTCGTTTTAAATTGGACGATTGGGCAGTAAGGAGCCTTGTAACCGTCTCTTAAAGCTGTCAAATCAGTGTTGAAGCATAAACTCTTGCTTCTTTGTCTGTCTGTAAATAGGTTTCCAAAGTTGATTCCGTCGTGAAAGCAATCTTCTGCATCGTTTGTTCGATGATGTCTGCAATCTGTTCAAAACCAATCAAATCGTCGATAAATGCACGGTTTGCCACCTCGTTTGCAGCATTTACGATGCAGGGCATATTGCCTCCCAGCTTCAGTGATTCGTATGCCAGACCCAGACAGCGGAAGCGTTTCACGTCGGGCTGTTCAAACGTGAGGTCCTTCATTCCGAACAAGTCTAAGCGTTCGCCATTTAGCGTGAGTCGCTTGGGGAAACTGAAAGCATACTGGATTGGCAATCTCATGTCGGGAACACCCAATTGAGCTTTTACAGCTCCATCTTCAAACTGTACAGCACTGTGAATGACAGATTGAGGATGTACAACCACTTGAATTTGCTCAGGCTTCACACCAAACAGCCATTTCGCCTCAATCACTTCAAATCCTTTGTTCATCAGAGTGGCAGAGTCGATAGTGATTTTAGCTCCCATGTTCCATGTGGGATGCGCTAAAGCATCTGCTTTTGTGACTGTTTTCAGTTGTTCGCTGCTGAAATTCCTGAATGGTCCGCCGCTGCATGTGAGAAGAATTTTGTCGATTTTGTTGCCAGGTTCAATGCACTGGAATATAGCAGAATGCTCTGAGTCAACAGGCAAAATGGGCACTTGGTATTCGTTGGCCAGTCGAGTGATGAGGTCGCCTGCAACAACCAGCGTCTCTTTGTTCGCCAGCGCAATCGCCTTTTTGGCCTTGATGGCTGCAATTGTGGGTTCCAGACCGGCAAAGCCAACCATGGATGCCAGCACAATATCTACCTGGTCATCCTGCACGACTTGGCAAAGTGCATCGGCGCCTGTATATACTTTGATAGGAAGGTCTGACAGACCCTCCTTCACCGTTTTATAGTTGGATTCTTTTGCAATGACCACAGCTTCAGGCATATACATTCGTGCTTGTTGGATAAGCAGGTCTGCATTGTTGTAAGCCGTCAGCACGTATGCTTCATACAGGTCGCTGTGCTGTGCTATAACATCAAGCGCTTGTGTGCCGATGCTCCCTGTTGAACCTAATATGCAAATTCTTTTTTTCATAATTCAAGTAGTCCTAATGGTAAATCCATTGACATGATTTTTTTCTCTTGTTGAATATCTGTGATAAATTCTTCATGGGCAGGTATCATCACTTCTTCTCCATTGGCTTTTTCTACGATGAAGAGCCAGTTTTCAGTATTGTCATCGATGTCAATGATGGTACCGATTGCTTCTCCATTTTCGCTGTCAATGATTTGAAAACCGATGAAATAATGAAGTGAAACCTCATCCTCCCCGAGTTCTTCCTGATGTTTTTTTTCGATATACACATTGCTGTTCACAAGCATCTGTACGGCATCAGAACTGTCTAAATCTTCAAGCTTGACCAGAGCTGTGGAATCGCTGCGGAAACGGTATTCTTCGATGAAAAAAGGAACGAGAATGCCGTCAACTTCACAGATAAGATAGTCACAATCAGCTCTCTCCCAAATGTCATTTGTGAACTGGAAGTTAATCTCGCCTTTCAGCCCATGAGCCTTGGTGAGCTTCCCAATGAGAAAAACGTCTTCTTTGTGTATCATGGTACTCGTTTAATGGATGCTCCGAGGCTGGTTAGTCGTCCTTCGATGTCTTCGTAGCCACGGTCTATTTGCTCAATGTTGCTGATTGTGCTGGTACCGTCGGCAGACATGGCTGCGATGAGCAGGGCTATGCCGGCACGGATGTCGGGACTTGACATTCGAGCGCCGCGGAGTTTGAACTTATGGTTGTGTCCCACTACAACTGCGCGGTGAGGGTCGCAGAGGATTATTTGTGCACCCATGTCGATGAGTTTGTCGACAAAGAAAAGGCGGCTTTCAAACATCTTTTGGTGGATGAGTACGGTGCCGTTGGCTTGGGTGGCAACAACGAGCAGAATGCTCAAAAGGTCTGGTGTGAGTCCTGGCCAAGGAGCGTCTGCAATAGACATGGTGCTTCCGTCCATGAAGGATTGCACTTCGTAGTGCTGTTGAGCTGGAATATGAATGTCGTCGCCTGTGCGTTCGATGCAGATTCCTAAACGGCTGAACATGTTGGGGATGATGCCCAAATTGTCATAACTGACATTTTTGATGGTAATGTCGCTTCCTGTCATGGCAGCCAAACCTATGAATGAACCTACTTCTATCATGTCGGGTAGAATGGTGTGTTCTGTACCATGGAGAACTTCTACGCCTTCGATGGTGAGAAGATTGGAACTGATGCCTGTGATGCGCGCTCCCATGGAGTTTAGCATACGGCAGAGCTGCTGTATGTAGGGCTCGCAAGCTGCGTTGTATATGGTTATTGTGCCTTTGGTAAGAACCGCCGTCATGATGATGTTGGCTGTTCCTGTTACGCTGGCTTCATCAAGAAGGATATACTTGCCCTTCAGTTCTTCTGCTGCGATTTTGTAAACTCCGAGGTTGCTGTCATAGTGGAATTGTGCGCCGAGTTCTTGAATGCCCAGAAAATGGGTGTCCAAGCGACGGCGGCCAATCTTGTCACCTCCAGGTTTGGCTACACAAGCGTGGTGGAAACGGCCGAGCAGAGGACCGAGCATAAGGATGCTTCCGCGTAGGGTTGAGCAGCACTGGATGAACTCTTGGCTCCCCAAATATCGCATGTCGAGATTGTTGGCCTGAAATTTCCATGCGTGGTCGCCTAAAGAGGTGACTTGCACGCCCATTTTGCGAAGGAGGTTGATGAGGTTGTTGACATCAAGGATGTCTGGAACGTTTCGGATGATGACGGGCTCATTGGTGAGCAGTATGGCGGTGATGACTTCAAGTGCTTCGTTTTTCGCACCTTGTGGAGTGATTTCGCCGTGTAATTGATGACCGCCTTCTATGATGAATGATGCCATTATCTTTTCTTCTTCTTTTTTACACTGGTTGAAATGCGGCTGCTGAGGAGTTCGCCATCGCTGATGAGGTGGTGCTGGCTTGGGTCAATCTGGATTTTTCCATGAGTATAGGAAGCAAGGTCGTCTGCAATCTTGTCATCGCTCATGGAATCAACGCTCCAGTTGGATAGGTCGCGCTTCATGTGGTTGGCAACGAGGATGGTCAGTTCATCGCGCAGAGGATTTGTTTCCATCTCTGCAAGATGGTTGGTGAACTGTTCGACGATGGCTCCGTAGTTTCGTTTCTGTATGCGTTTCTGAGGATAGGGCAATTGCTCTGGCAGAGTATTTTCGTCGTCAATGCGCTTGATTTCGACAGGGTAGTCAATGTCAAGGTCGTATTGTGCCATGGCGGCAAGATGATTCCAGAGTTTCTTCAGGAAATCTTCTTTGTCAGCTGTCTGTTCAGCCATGGCAGCCATAGTCTCGATGATGCTTTTAGCGCATCGTAGGCGTTCATCTTTGCTGTCAAGAGTCTTGCAATGTTCAACCATCTGTTGAACACCTCGGCCATATTCAGGCATGATGAGTTTATCTCGTTGTGTATTGTAATCCATGTTGTTCGTTTTAGGATTGTTGTGTGGATGTGCTACTCCATGGGGAGAATCATCTGTTATGTGTTATAGAAGACTTTTTGCCACTGTTGCCTGAAATTCTTTCAGATAGCAAGGCTCCAGATAGGCTACGTCTTCGAAATCTCCGCTGAGGAACTTCTTCTCTGCAAGCGGTGACATGTATTTTGCTAAAAGAGGCACTCCGTCGAGGAAATGTGCGTTGGGGTGCTGAATGACCGACTTGCACTTTTCAGATCCGTTGCCGAAAAAGTAGATGGGGCGCTCGTTCAGGTATTGTTCAAAGGATGTTTCGTCAATAATTATAGGCCTTGTCTCCATGACGGGCTTCAGGGCTCGTGTGTAGAGCGCAGCATACACCTCCATGCGTCTTGCGTCAAGCATGGGGCAGAGCAGGGCATCTTCGGGCAGATTGTCATGGACGAGGAGTACGGGAACGCACTGCACTTCCAGCGTGGGAAGGGAAATCAGTTTCAATCCTCTTCCGTAGGCTATTCCTTTTGCCATTGAAACACCGATGCGCAATCCTGTATAGCTGCCTGGACCGATGCTGACTGCCACGGCATCGAACGGTATGGCATGGTTGTCAGTGAACGAAAGGGCTTCGTCCACCATTGTGCCGAGTAGTGACGCATGGTTGGTTCCTTTGGTTTCGGAGGCATCTGTAGTACCTTTTTCAGCGTTGTCTGTTTGGAAGATGATGGCGCTGTCTTGGCTTACGGCAACGCTGCATCGGTCTGTTGATGTTTCTATGTGTAAAATTACTGACATTGTATGCCTTGTTTTCTCTGAATACTAATATGTTTGCAAAGATAGTGAAAATTTCTCGTTTAAGCAACAAAAAACAATGGAAAACAGGCGAACATTATGTAAATCAAGTGGTAATCTTCACGCAAGACCGCCAAATTTGACATTCTCGTATTGTCGAAATTATTGTCGATTCATCAAAAACATTTCCTTTTTATTGTCGAAAAATTGTCGAAAAATATGGCTCAATTATCATTAGTTATAGTACCTGCAAAGGTGCTCACAAGCGGAAAGCACAAGATCCGCATTGCGGTTTCACACAACAGCGAAACAAGGTACATCATCACAGATGTCATAGTAGATAACTCAAAGCAGTTCCGGAACGGACAGGTGGCTGGAAGACCTGACGCCAACATTCTCAACGCCAAACTTCGGAAGATTATCGGGAAGTACCAGGGAAGGCTGGATGACATGGAATACATCGAGTCCATGAGCTGCGCCGAACTTGTCTGTGCGCTGAAGGACAGCACTGGCGACAAGAACATGAGCATCAAGGAGGCTTACAATCAGATGATGAAATACTCCACGGTGAAGGAGACCACCCAGCGAACAATGGAAACATGCTTCCGCTCTCTTGCCAGATACGTTGGCGAAGACACGCCTATCCGCAAGATTACAAGGCTCACCGTCTTGGGGTATGAAAAGTTCTTGACGGGCGAAAAGCTCAGTTCCTCGACAAAGAACAACTACATAGGTTTCATGTTCCAAATCATCTCCTTCGCACGGAAATGCGGAATCGTCGATGCTGACTTCAATCCTGGAAATGGATACAGAAGAGCACCGATGACTGTCAGAGATTCGTGGCTGTCATGCAGCGACATCAGGAGGATTCGTGACTACCAGTGCAAGACAAAGGAACGCATGATGGCCCGTGACCTCTTCATGCTGTCCTACTACCTCGGAGGCATCAACATGGTGGATCTGAAAGGACTCGACCTCAACACCTGCACGAATGAGATGCACTACAAACGAAGCAAGGTCCGAGACAGATGCAACATTGAAGTACGCTACACCATTCCTCCAGAGGCAAGGGAAATCATCAAGCGCATCAAGACCAAGGATGGCAAACTGCAAGTCCCCAAGCACACAGAGCACTTCATTACGCATCACATGAATGCGTTGCGTGATGAGCTCGGAATCCCAAACCTCGTCTTTTACTCTGCTCGGAAATCATTCTCTCAGCATGCCTTCGAGCTGGGAGTATCCACGCAGGTCATAGACTACATTCTGGGGCATTCTCTACGCGCACACGGTATCATCTACCACTATGTGTCTGTGAAGCCAGAGATGGCCACGGAAGCGATAAGGAAAGTAATTGACAATCTCAACAAAAAGGAGGGTTCGTGAACACCCTCCAACGATTGTCGAACCTCATGAGATTGTCGAAAAATCATGAAATCGATACAAAGGTAGCGATTTTGTTCTGACAAACAAAAATTTTTGCAGAAAAACGAACAATATCCGCTTTCGCTTGTATTCGTTAGTGAAGAACCCAATGTGCAGGTGATACGTGTTGGCGAGGGTTCTTCAAGGTCAGGAACTCACCCATCCTGGCCTTTTCTTTTTGTATGTGGCACAGAAATGGAGCCACTTTCACAAGCGACTCCATCCCCACACATTGTCTAACCTTAAATACTACGAGATTCACTTCAGCTCTATATACTCTGAATACACTATCCGTGTGTGCGGATTCTTGCTCACGATCTCCTGACGGATGGCCTTCGTGCCGTACTTGATGAACAGGAACCGCTTCGGTACACGGTGGACAATCTGCACAAGCGTATCGACAGACGCCACATCCAAGTCAACCATGCCGTTCCTGATTGTGCCAGCGACGGCGACCCAGGGAGGGTCTCTCCACTCGAAATGCTTGAGAGAATCAACATACATAACATTATCTCTCACTTTATAGACGATGCTGTCCTTCAATTCCGTCTTCACTATCACGCTGGTCTGCGTGCTGGTGGATGAGAGGCTCTGCAGACGGCTCACCTTCAGACCCAAGTCCTTCACCTCCTGGCACTTCTCCAGATAGTGCCGTCTCAGCTCGTCGCACGTCAGCTGGAGAGCCTGCACCGATGCGGCACTCTTCCCCTCTGCTGTCTCGTACAGGTCGATCTCCTCCAGAAGCGCGTTCTGGTTGTTCAGAAGCCTTGTGCGCTCTTCCTTAACTCTTGTCAACTCACGTCCCTGCCAGGCACACACGCCCACAAGGATTGCAATCGCTATGGCGACTGCCGCATACAGATACTTTTTCATAGGCTTTGTATGTATTTGATGATACCTTCCAAATGTATTCTCACGATAGCATGCCGACCCATGTCTGACAGCAAGAAATCCACATCTTCCTTGTTGTCCTGAAAGAGGTTCTCCGTCAGAACCGCAGGGCAATGCGTCTTCGTCAGCACATAGTAACCATACTCCTTGTCTGGATCTCCGTCACTCCAATCTGCACGAAGGGCGTGCTGGTGGTCTTTCGGGATGTACTTCTGAGCAGCCTCATACAGACAGGTGGCGAGGTCATCAGCCTTGGTCTTACCTTTAGAGGTGTACACAGTCCATCCCCTCGCCTGCATCCACTGACCGTTTCCGCTCGCATCCACATGAATGCTCACATATATGCACTTCCGGCATCCGAACTGCTTGCACATCTGGTTAACATAGTAAACCCTCCATGCCAGTTCCTTGTTCTGCAGCTCCTTCTGAGTCTTCCCCCTCATCTGGTCGTTAGGCTCCATCGGACGATAGTCGATGACAGCATTGTAGCCGTAGGACAACAGCGCGGACTCCAAGTCTTCTGCCACCTCCCTGCTGTACGCAGCCTCACGGAGTCTTCCGTCAGGCGAACGCTTGCCTGCTGTGGCTCCAGTGTGAGCCGTGCCTATGATAATCATGAAATCCTTCTTGTTCATATCAGTTCTTGTTTTTAATCTGTCCCCAATAAGAGCGGCCAGCACTATCGTGAAGGCTACGCCCCAAATCTCATCTGCCAGATTGTTATTCATTGCCTGTACCTCCATTCTTCAACACGTCAAGAATCTTATCCTTGAAATCCTTGTTCTCGGTCGCCAGCTTTGTCACAAGCCGCACGAAGTCCTCCTGCTGTTTTTTCTCCTTCACGTTCGATGGCTCCATGATGCTCGTCACCTCAACAAAAGCGATGTAGGCGGTACCGAAGAACGAGAACACGGGCAACATCGGGATGTCATACTCGTACTCACTATAAAGAAAGAACAAGAGGGCTATCTGAACACAGTCCACAAGCGTCATTGCGAAGAGCATGTTGAAATACTTGCTCACCTTCTCGATAGTGCGCTTGTAAGCCTCGCTCGTCCGCATTTCGCCTCTCTGCTTGGCTTTTCTTACCCCTGCCCACAGGTCCAGGAATATGAGTCCAAGTGTCACGACGTAGAGCAGAAGCACAATGGCTCCCACAATTATCAATGTAGTTATTCTCGGTTCCATCATTCCTCGTAATTAGTCCAGTTAACCAATTCCTTTTGCTCTCTCCCCCAGGCGATGCAGCCCTCGATGTGCGTCTGAACTTGCACGGCGAATGAAACGAACTCGTTCACGTCTTGGAACGTGTACATCTCATAGTCCTCGTCAGTTCCAAGCTTCAGTGTCGGCAGCGTCTGTATGTCACCGCCCTTCGCCATGGCATAGTCCAGGGCGATGTTGCGCTGGTTCTCAGCCGACAGCCACACAATCTTTTCTCTGTACTTGAGTCCTGACAGAATCCGTTCCTGCACAATGGCATTGATCTGCCCAAGAATCATTTCCTTCACCTCTTCCAGCGAAGGTCTATAGTCGAATACATGACAATGGACGTAAGTGCCCATGTCATCCTCTCCGAAACCGAAGAAGACTTTCCATCTGCGGCGACCAATCTGCTTGATGCCGTCGCAACGATTTTCTGCGCCATAAATCTTTTCCATATCAAGCAATTTTTGATGACATTGCAAAAATACGAAAAAAAAAGACGCTCGGTACCGAACGTCTAAATCTCTGAAACGAGAAAACCTCTATATATGTGTATTACAAATAGTTGTGTTATACGCTATTTTTATGTGAACTTATATTTCACCTTGTTGCCGTCGAAGACTTCGCTCACAAGAGTGGTCTCGAATGGGAAACCGTCCTCGATGTCGCTGATTTGGTCGAGAATGCTCTTCATCTCCTCGCTGGCTGTGAAGAACTTGCCCCATTCCTTCGTCTGAACATCTCTGAAACTGACGATATATCTGTCCTCGTCGCCCTTGGAATGCTCAGTCTTGATGCCCTTCTCGTAATCGTGAATCTCAATCACCTTATTCTGCAATGCACTCAAGCGCATCGTCTTGCCAGGGAAGCGTTTCTTCCCGTCTTCTGGCGTGTATGCCACGCCCATTTCACTAAACTTCTTCATGTGTTGGCCTGTTAGTATATAAAATAAATGAATACAATCGGCATGGTAAGCCATTCCCTTGAACGACCCGATAATCTCCTGCCTCCGCTTTCTCGACTTCACCTTGGCGAGTTTCCTTGCCGCATTCTTCTTCGTCCGCTTCCGCAGGAATGAATGGTCGCCATAATGCACATACCCAAGATGGTCAAGACCCTCTCTGATGGGACGCACCGCCTCGTTCGGCTTCACCCTCAATCCCAACTTCGCCACCTCACTCACATACAGGTTCCTCAGCTTCCACAACTCCTTCTTGTCAAAATGCCACATCACCACATCATCACAATACCTGTCGTATAGATATCGGCACTCACCCTCATGCTCATACTTCAGAACGTGCTCACACATCACATGATCTACAACGGAAAGGTAAAGGTTGGCAAAGCACTGCGAACTCCTCAGACCCTTCGACAGACCTTGCGGCAAGAGCGTGATGAAGCTGTCCAGAATGGGCAACAGCAACGCATCTGATATGAAAGTCCGTATGAGCTCCATCATCCGCTTCTGGCTGATGTTGTCATAGAAGTGCTCGATGTCGTTCTGGTAATAATACTGCATCATCAGCGGCACATTACGCAGGTCTTCCTCTATGACGTGGTGTTGCCAGTGCATCCCTCTTCCCTTGATGGAGGCTCCCGTGTTCTTGATGAGTGTCGGGTAGGTGTATTTCTCCACTATCACCATAATGGCGTGACAGCCTACACGCTTGATGACTCGTGGAGCCTGCACGTCACGTTCCTTGGGGCCGTCAGTTACATGAATCTGTCTCACGTCAGATGGGAGGATACGAAAAACGCCCCTGCTGATCTCGTCTTGCAGCAGTGCCACAATCTTTTCTCGCAGAGGTCTGTATATCTCTTTCTGATGACTGTTCTCCAGATGGTCTATGACGTAATCGAAGCTCTCATACATATTGTCATCGCTGACGATTTCGGGTATGAGATTGTCAAGAGGGTAAACAATTTCGGTGTTCATGCCTTCAGGCTTCATGTGATGTTTCGGCTTTCCGTCTGGTCGCGACAAATCGCAACTTTAGCAACGCTGTTGCCGAGGCTCAGTCCCCTCGCCCGTACAATGGCAGACTCGCTGCTGTCGCAGAGGAACGATTATATTTTCACTTAATAGTGTCAGTAGCCAGATTTCAAGACGCGCGCCGTTGTTCGTGTTCGAGTTCGAGGAAGCGTTGTTCGCATTCACGTAAGCGACCCCGTTGTTCGCATTCGTATTGTTGCCAGAGCGAAGAACCGCACGCCCAGTTGGGGACATCCACCTTTGGAGGCGCAAAGGTAAGGATTTTTCCGAAAAATCGAGCCGCTTACGCGGCAAAAATGAGAGGGAGCAGCCTTTTAAGGGCTCTCCCTCTGCGCTTTTTCGCTCTTTCGAGTCAACGTCAGTCCGTAATTTCGCACTGACCCCTGAAGGCAAGACGCGCGCCGCTGCTCGCGTACGAGTTCGAGGAAGCGACGCTCGCATTCACGTAAGCGACCCCGTGGCCCGCATTCGCATTGCTGCCAGAGCGAAGAACCGCACGCCCAGTATCGGCAACTACACAACCGTAGTCACAATAATAGTCATCGTAATTACTGTTGCTGTAGAACTTACTTGGTACCAGGTCCGCAAAGCGTCCGTTTCTCACACGGCAGATTTCCGTCTGTCCGGCAAGGCTCTGCACGGCACGCTCAGAACCGTCACGCATCTGGATGCGGAAGATATAGTCTGCGGTACTGCCCGTAGGAGTCTGCGACTTGTTCTTGTAGTAGGCGGCAAACGATGTCACATTCACAGCAACATGATCCATCCACTCAGACAGGTTGCCCCACAAGTCTTCAAGACACATGGTGCGTGGTCTTCCAGTGCTGGTCTCACGGCGTGGAGATGGGCTCGCTGCGAGGTCAGTACCGCCAGTGGCAGTACCAGCGTTCACACCGTCACCGTTCACAGCCTGAGAGTTCCTTCTTCCGTGAACTGCCATCCACAAGTTAGCGATATCCTTGTGCTGCTCATAGTCCATGCAGAAGAACCCGTTACCACGCATCCTTGCCAAGTTCAGCAAGTCCTTGCAGGTGTAGTTGTTGATGGTCGGCACCTCCTGATTCGTCACGTTGCCGTTGCTGTCATAAGTCCAACCAGATGCGGTCTGTGATGTTCCTGTGCCTCTCAACGGAGTCTGGCCAGCGATGGAGCGCATGCGGGACAGCACGTCGATGCTGGCCATGTATGTGCCAATCAGCTCAAAGTCATGCTCCACCCAGTCAGGCTCAATGGCTTCAATCTCGCTGCTGTCAACTGCGATGCACTCGAGGCTGTCGAAGTTGATAGGACAGGTGAATACGAACGTTGAGGCTCCGTCCGGCACGGACACGAACAGATATTCGCCCAGGATGAAGTCGCTGTTCACGTTCGTGATGTACGTCTGAACGGCACTCAGCACCTTTCCGTCAGCATCAAGGAAGATGGCACCGACGTATGGACTGCTCACGCCCGTCCAGCGCACCTGCTTCATGCCGCTCACGTCCATGCTGCAGACGTTGTTGGATGAGTTCGTCGAAAGATTCGCCACATCGAACGTGTCACCAACATTGAAGTTGCTGAGCTGGACAGCCTTGCCAGCAACAAGCAGAGTCTGCGCATTCGTCTTTCTCCTCACCACGCTCGATGTGCTCAGAGGCTCATCGTTCAGAGATGAGAAGGCAACGTACTTCTTCTGGTGCAGGTGGTCATTGATGCCCTTGTACCAGTAATGCACGAGTCCGAGGTAGAAGTCACGACCCATGCCGTCGCTGTCTCTCACGTCAACGGCATTTCCGTTCGCAAGATATCGGTAGTCCTCGTCACTCACCTGCTGGAGAAGCATCTTGTTGTTCTGCTCGTCATAGATGCCGCTGTACATGTGCAGACGGTTGTAGATGATGCTGATATGACCGCTATGGGCGTATCCGCTGCCCACACCATCCTTGGTGTTGTTGTCAAGGTTGCGGATGTTGCCGTCATAGCCGTTTGCCTCTGCATCATCGTACTCAATCATCGTGTACTGCGCCTGATGGATGGTGAGCTCTGACAATGCAGCCTGCCAAGAAGCAAGCACAGATGCGTCGGCATACTTAGTCAGCATGTACGTTCCGTCGATGGCTGGATCACTCTGTGCGTTCAAGTTCACGTCAAGACCGGTCATGTTGAGCGACACCCATGTAGCGAGATCGTTTCCATTACCGCTGGCGGCAATCGGGAGGGCACGCACAACGCTGAGGTGACTACCAGAAGAACCTGCCACGGTGTTCAACAGCGTGTAGGCATCAATCTTCGCGCAGTTCTCCACAATCAGCGTCTTCACGCTCGATGCGTCAGCGAGGATAAGGCCGCTCAACGTCAGTTCTGGGAGGTAGCGCAGTTTCAGATACTCATACGTCGCTGGCAGCTGCATGTACGTCACCTTGGCACCGTCTGCGATATCGGCTCTCACCAACTGGCTTCCTGCTGCATACAGGCTCTCAAGGCGAGGACAGCCGCTGCACACTACATTCGTGATGAGCGTTTCCCTCACGTCAAGCTTCTTCAAGAACGGCAGTTCACCGAGGTTAAGGTTGGTCAGCAGCGTGTAGGCCCCAATGGTGAGGTTCACCTTCCCGACCTTGCCGATGTATATTTCCTCCACCAACGTCATCACGGAGAAGTCGAAGTTGTTCGACAGCGTGATTTCAGAGAGGTCAATCATCGACATGCGGTCTGCCTGGTAGATGTACAGCAACGCACCTTCCTCATGGGAGAAGTTCGTGAAGTTGTGGCTCTCGCCAGCCTCCAGATAGACACTTTCAGACAAAGAGCCTGAACTGTCATTACCGATGCCGAAATAGCCGGTCTTGGCGGCTGTGATGCGTATCTTCGCACCGCTCGGAGCGTTCACACGACCAGAGAGGACTCCGCTGAAGAAGTCGCCAGTGCCGTAGAAGCCGTCACGGATGCGCCACCTTCTTTCGATGAAGGCAGGAAGCGAAGTCAGTCCGAGACCCTGCAGAGCATAGAAGTAGATGGCATCTGATGTCGCCGTGAAGTCGATGTACTTACGTTCTCCATCGTATGAAGACACTTTCTTCTGCCAACGCTTGATGCGTGATTCGACGAAGAAGTAAAGTGCTCCGTCTGGGGAGAACGGCTTCAAGGTCACACCGCTTACGGTGGTGGTGCAGCTTCTCATGGCTGATGCAACCGTGCGCAACGACAGCTCAGTGTTGTTGGCATCCACATACACCGTCTGCTGTAGGTACATGTTACGGAACAGGACCGAATTGTAACCTGCGTATGGGTTGGTGTAACCCGTCTGCTCGTCTGGGAGCTTGTTCGGGTCAACCTCTGCATCGACAGTCTGACCACCGTCATTGTCCTTTCCGTTACAGGTGTCGCAGTCATACACCTTGTTGAGGTACATGCGCATGGCGAGCATTCCCGTTGTCGTGTCGTTCGCCTCATCGTCTGCATTGTAGTAAACACCGTTCACAACCTTACAGCCGTCCTCAAGGAACCACATAGGCTGCATGTTCTTTGCTCGCTGATCGACGGCAGCATCATAGTCGGTGAAGATGTCGTAAGCGAAGCAAGAATGAGGAGAGGCATACTTGTACAGGTCGGTCTTCCATCTGTTCAGTCTTGCAGTGCCACCGTCACCATCTGTGCTGTGGTAGGTATCCCAGTCACAGCTGTCACAGAACTGCATCCAGCGGAACAGGTTATAAGGAACCTTCTTTCCGAGAGCGTAAGCGATGGCGAGGTCATCATCATCGACAAGGGACTCGAAGTAGTAAGTCCATGCTGGAACCGTCTCTGCCGAGATGTCACCATCATCGATGAGGGCCTGCACCCACTTCGAGAACGAAGTGCTCGGAGCCATAAGATCTGCAACACTGCTGACGCCCTTGAACCAGTCCATACCCTGATAGTTCAGAAGTTCGAAGCCCTCCACAGGATTGACAACAGAACCCGTGACAGTCCATTTGCCGTTGGCGTTCTGAACCATCGAGCCGGTCTGCTCTACCCATGAAGTGCCGTCGTGCTCCATCACCTTGTATGAGGTACCGCAGTACTGGGTGAGCACATACGTCTTGGTGGTGTCAAGTCCAGAGGTGGCGAGGAATCGTGCCTTGGTCTCTGACAGCGATTCATCCGTCGTTCGCCCTGTCTCTCCTTCTGCTACAAGCATGGCTGCACTCTTGCCGTAGAACTCGACGAAATCACCATAGTTCAGACATCCCTTGTTGTAACCAGGCACATCGTTGAAACCGAGTGCCACCTGCTCATTCTTGTCTTCCTTCCAGTTGCCCTTGGCGTGGAAGTACGGACTGCTGCCCATGTCGCTCTTGGAGCGGTACATCGCAATCGGCATGTTGGCGGTCGAGTGGTTCATCACAAGTCCGTCGAGTTCAACCGTTCCCTTCTTCCATGTACCGTCAAATGCACGCTGTGCCGGTGTCATGTAGTTGCGTCCCAAGGCTCTGAAGGTGGCGCTCATCTGGTCACACACACCGCAGTCGTTGGCGTTCGAGCTGTCAGAGTAGTCAACCTTCACCGTGATGATATCAACTGGGATGCTGTCATCGTGGATCTGCACCTTGTTGATGGCTGCAAGAGCAATAGCCCTGCGTCCTGCATCGGTGGTGTTGTCTGGGTTCAGCAACTCAATCGTCGTGCCACCCGTCTTGCTGGTCTTGTCATAGGTGGAACCATTCTTCTGTGCCAGATAGTAGCGTGGGTTCTTCACTGGACGCTTGGCGGAAGTGGTACCCTGATTCCTTCTTCTCACATCCCTTGCGACGAAGTTAGTCCAAGGTCTTGCAGGGTCGATGTAGTACAACGTCACATAGTTGTTCTGCTTCGTGCTGGTGGTGTTGTCCAGCGCCTCGATGTCGGAATTGTTGTACGGACATTCGATGATGTAAGCCATGCCACGCTCTGCAAGTTCTGATGCCTGCGGACGGAGCTTGGTGGTGGTCACATCCTGCTCTGTCACCTGCTGCGATGCCATCACATCCTCATTGTTGTACTCGACAACCATGTTGCCGGTGTCGGTCAACTTCACGAGGTAGTTCTGGAATGCCTGGTCGAACTGGAAGTAATCGTCCCATGCCAAGATGTAGTACAGGTAGAAGTCACCATACGTTCCGTCAAACGTGATGTTCTTGTTCTGGATGAGGTTGCTCTGACCTGCCACATAGCCGATGACAGCGACTTCCTCACCATTCAGATACAGCTTGATGAAGTAGTAGGTGGTTCCGGCACGAGTCTGGCCGAGACCCTCTGCAGCAGGTTCAACAACAACCGCAACAGTCACCTTCTCACCCTGCTTGTAGGCTCGCTGCTCTACCTGATTGGAAAGACCCGTCGAGCAGTAGATGCCGACATGACGGCCAGTCACGAAGAATCCGGCACCGACACCCTCATTGAAGCAAGACATCAGCACCGCATCATCATCGACGAGGTTAGCCGATGCGAATGCGAATTGCACTGCCATACCCGTGCTCTCGATGGAAACACGGTTGTACGGCTGATGATCGAGAGAGGCGGTCACGTCCTCTGCTATTCTCAATGCCTTCTCTCCAAGGAACATCTTGAAGCCCGTCGTGCTCCAGTTCGAGCCGTTCACGGTAATCTCATAGCCGTTGTTGGTGATGGTGTGGTCTGCTTCGTCATTGCTTCGGTTGGCGAAGTCAAATCCGTAGATGGCACCAGCCTTCAACAGGGCATCGATGACTGTTCCGCTCACAAGGAATGTGGCTTCAACACCATACGATGCACCACAACCAACCTTCACGATATGGGAGAAGGTGCCGTCATACGCCACGCCTGACACCTGATGAGTGTAGGTGTAAGCAGAAGAACGGTAAGCGATATGGCTCTGGTCAGCTGTGCCGTCCAGATAGACGGTGGCTGTAGGAGCATTGTTGGTCGGGTCATACACCGCATAGTTCACGGTGATGGTCTCGTACAGCTTCACGGAGGCATTCACACCTGCACTCACCCAACTCTCGACTACAAGGGGCGTGGTGCTTCTATCGTCAATCACGAAGATGCCTGAGTAGAGGTAATTACCCACAACGCCCGAAGACACATCCACACCATGTACACGGATAGGATAAGCACCATGCGACAATACTGAGCCAAGGCAGTTTGTCGGGTCTATCGTGATGCCGTGGGAATAGGAGTCCGTGATGACGGCACGCCCCAACTCACGCCACTGACCGTTCAGATAAATCTCTGTGATGGCTGTGATGCCTCGGTCGCTCACGTTCCTCGGGAACTGATAGACAGGGATGTTCTTCGCACTGCCACCGACAACAAGAGAGGTGCTCTGAGTGTACTGCAACGTCTGAACGCTCTGAACAGTCACGTCAACAGCGGTCACGTTGACATTGCGAGAGCCTGTGTTTCCTGCATCGTCTGTCACAAGGCACTTGAACCTGCGGACACCTGCGCTTGTGAAATACTTGCTCACATCCATCACGAAGTCGTAGGTATCCATCGACGCTGAGGATGCCTTGTTGAACGTGAAGCTCTCCAACATCATGTTGGTGTCTCTGTCGTACAGGTCTATTGTGGCGATTGTGTTCTCTTGCTCAGTAGAGCCTACGGTCGTGACAGAACGGACAGCAGCCCTCAAGATGAATGAGCTGCCGGCATTGCCGTACATAGGCGAGGTCTGGAACGCCATCGTCACGATGGTTCCTCCACCTCCACCGCCGCCGCCAGTACCGACGGTAAACTGAATTTCGTCACCCAAGCCATCACCTTCAGCATTCTCCAGCTGCAGCTTGACAACACCTTCGGTCTCTGTGTCAACCTTTATTCCCGTTGGAAGGTAGTTGTATGCACCTCCAGTAGAGAAAGCGCCCTCACCGCCCTCTTCTGGCTCATCACTCGTCTCGACATCAGAACCTCCACCACCGAAGTCCTTCCACAGTCCGACCTCTCCGAAGTCTGTGACCTCGCCCTGGAACTGCTTCGTCTCCATCACGTTCTCGCCAATGCGGTAAGAGATGATGAGGCCCTTTTTAGCATAGTTCACACCAGTCTCTTGCTGGTAGGCAACCAATCGAGCGACTGCACTCTCAAGCGTGTAATACTCGCCAGCGATTGGAGCACCTATCATCTCGTCAATGATGATATAAGTCTCGCTACCTGCAGCCAGCGAACCGAAGTCCTTCCAGTTTTCAGCGTTCTTCCAGTTCAACTCAGTAACCGTCCTTCCGATATACTGATACGTCTTCCAGATTCCTGCGCTGATCTCGAACGAGATGATAAGACCGCTCAAAGCCATATCCGCATTCCATACGGCATGAACAGCTGAAATAGTCGGGTTCTGTGCATCACAGAGCACATAAAAACCCTGTATAGGAATCTCGTTCGTCACGTTGTAGATACCAGCAACGCTGGACATGGAACTCATCGCTTCCTCCAAAGCCCCGATGCGAGTGCCATGTAAAGTGATTTGCCCCTGCAACGTGTCATCAGCGTTTTGGCGAGCGGTGGCTTCAGCACTAATCAGTCCGCTTAACGTCTCACTCAGGCTGACAAGGGAATTATTCAACTCCTCATGCGTTATGCCCATAGGCACGATGTCCTCACCATCGACAGACCGATATGCCTCCTGAAGCCTTGTGTGATAGAAGATTCTGTCACAGCGGATTCCTCCGTTCTCCACATCCATGTAGTCTGGACGGTTGATGAACGTGTTGTAATACTTCGGAGGCTGACCGCCTGTCTGGATACGGGCAAGGAACATCTTTCTTGTCTTGTCATAGACGATGTGCTGCACGTCATAGACGGATTGCGATTCCAATGACACGTTGTTGACGATTTCCTCGAACGGAACGAACTTCAAGCAACGGGAAACGGCGCTGTTAAGACTCTCAAGGGTAGAGTTGATGTTTGACAAAATCCCTGCAAGGGTCTCATCATCATCAATGCCAGCGAGGAACGCTATCACCTCATCGAAGTTCTCGATCGCATCGGTGGAACCACCGCTCTTCATAGTGGCAAGCTGATGCCCGAGTGCAGTAATCAGCCCCTGCAGCGTGGTGTCAGCGTTCTGGCGTGCGGTGGCTTCGCTGCGCATCGCCTGAAACACATCGCCACCCTTCACAAGCCCCGTGTTCCCAGAAGAAACGGAGCCGAAGGCGGATGCGGAAATCTTCGCCAACGTCACTGCCTCAGCAGCCAGCTTTTCGGTGGTCACTGAGCCGTCGGCAATCTTGGCAGTTCCGACAGCACCCGAACCAATCTTGTCAGCCGTCACCGCACCATTGGCAATCTTGGCAGCGGTCACACAAGCATCGGCAAGCATGGTGGATGTCACGTTGCCACCTTCCAGTTGAGCAACCACAGCCGTCACAAGGTTGCTCACTTGAACACGTCTGCCACCGCTCAACTCGATGTAAGCGTCAGCAGGAGCAGAAGAGACCTCTGTCAGGTCTGTTATCTGGAGGCTGTTGGAACGCAGTCCGGCAATGACCGCGTCAATAATCTCTTGCTTCTCAGTATTTGTCATAACCTTATAAATTTAGAAGTTTACGATATGTTGTTGTCTCTCTGAAATCATCATTGTTTGCCCTCAATCCTACACGGCGCAGACGGAGTGCGTTAATCTTCTCGACATTCGGGTCGAGGTTCACAACCTTCTGCACGTTCTGGGTGATGATGTAGGACCGCAAATCCTCAAGTTCCTGAGTCACTTCTGGAACATCGCTCTCATGTCTCGAATAGCGAACACCATCGAAGTAAACGTAACTGCACGTCAGGATCCTGTTCAGCAGCTCACCGAACCATACAGGGCAACCGATGCTGCCTCCCATCGTGAATGCCTTCACCACTTGCTCATGCGAATAGATGTCAAGCACGTCATACAGATGGGTCGTGAACTGCTCGTTGTCAACTCCGAACACCCAGTTGTCATCCTTGAATCCACCAGGCACACGGAAATCGAAGAAGTTCCTCACGCCGTTCAGCAGGAATACGCCATCAAGCCTGCGGCGGTTGTCTGCCATCGAATACTGGATGAGCGTGGTCTGCTCCAAAATGACAGCCTCGTCACTCACACAGAAAGGCTCGCTCTCCACTCCAAGCGTCACGCTGTAGATTCCTGGCAACAGTCCGCTGATGATGCTCCAGTACACCGTCACGCCCGTGTTCATCACCCACGTGTGCCAGTTCTGCGTCACACGCTCACCTGTCTCAAGATTGTTCACATACAGCGTGGGAACATTCCCGTCGATGCCAGCCATGCCGTAATCATCGGAGAACGATATCGCCTCCACAAGTATGTGGTCGGTGGGCGACCACGTCTGCGTGTACTTCGACCCTGCACCGAACTTGTCAGTAGTCGGTCGGAAGAAAATCGGGGTAAAAGGACTTATGATATACATGTCACACTATTTTCTATTAGTTCATACTCCAAAGCCTCATCATGCTGGCACATCTGCTCAACACTCTGCAGGTATCCCTTGTATCGGCATCCGTTCAGAACGAACTCAATCAGCCCATCCTTGTCATCAGGCATATCGAGGTCGTTCGTGCTGATTTCAATCTTTCCGCACTTAAACAGACGCTCAGAAGCAAGGAACGTGAAATCCTTCGCCACACTGTCATTCCCCACCATCACGTCACGGCATCCACGAGTCATCGACAGCTTCAAGGCATCACAGAAAGAGGCGATGTAACCACGGTTAGCCTCAACCATGTAGATGGGAGAGAAAGCACCATTGAAGACACTATCCGTGTATGTGCCTGTAATTGCCAGAGTGCGGTCAATCTTCCACTTCCCGTTGTTCGTGCTGGCCAGACACTTCACGATGAATACATCTTCATCGCTGTCAGTCGATTCCTCCTCATTACGTTTCAGCACCAACTCCTCCATTCCATAGCAGTCTGCACGGTATGGGCATTTCAGATCCAACTTCGATTCAGTCAGTTCCACACCCGTAAGATAGTAATTCTCGAAGTTCCACTCATCCCTGCCTCGGTTCTCTGACTCATAGTCCTGCTTGTCATACCCGACATTCACACCAGAGTACAGGCGGCTCTTGTCAACAGAAAAGTTGAATTCGTTCACGCTCTCCAACGTCTTCGCAACCTCATTGTCGAACAGGTCGGAACGGTGCATGAAACGCACCACAGAAGCCTCCTCGCCATGATACGCCAACAACGTGCGGTTGTCTATATCGTACATCCACGCCACATCATCCCCATCAACAAACACCGGCTGCTCAAGCACCTCCAGCCATGAGCCATCATCACGGGCAACATCCAAGATGCGCATATAGTCATCGTAATCGACAAACATCCTGGAGTATTTATCCTCGCTTTCAAGCCTTCCGACAAAGATGCCCTTGTTTCGCACGAAATGGATGGAATCGACCACCGTTCCAGAATACCCGTCAATCAATTTCCCCTCAACCGCTGAATACTCGATGATGCTGTCGAACTCCACACGGTTACGCACAAGCCTGTCTATGCGGTAAACATACCCGAACTCAGCCTCCATGAACGAGGCGAACTGGTTGAAGCTGGTGTGAATCTGCGCATCATCCAATCCACGCATACTCTCAGCGGCCAGCATCTTCGTTCCAGCCAAGCGAGCATTCGCTACACCGCCTACCGTCGTGCTGATTTCTCCGTCTATGTAAGCCTTTCCATCTGCAACAGTCCGAAGGATGCGATGCAAGAGCGTGGTTGGCTCTATCACATCCACGTCAATAGAAAGCGCACGGCTTGCCCACGACATGGTGGCACGATCATTGCTCATATAGACTGTAGCTATTGGAGCCGTACCGCTCGCACCCTCAGGCTTAAAGCAGAAAACAAGACGCTCATCTGCTGAAAGGTTGAATGTTCCGATGAAGTCTGAACCAAGTGTGAAATGCTCTCCGTCTTCAACTTCAAATGTCTTTGAGCACAATACTGTATGGTTGCCGCTCGATATGCGATACTTATACAACATCATGGTGATCTGTGGCATATTAAATTGGCCGTAATGCCATACCCAGAACTCCATCAAAGAAAAGTCCACTGAAATAGAACAATCCCCTGACGCTTCTGCCATATATTGAGGTGAATCCCAATGAATAAAACCATCCATGACATAAGCTTCTTGTGATTTAGGAGTAAGCACGTTGTTGGGCGCAATGGTACCGCCAAGATTAGACAGGGGAAGAACGAGAAAATCTCCCGGATCTTCATTCATCTCTCGATGCCATTTCGTGAAAGTGTCACCCTCTGTCTCTGTCTCTCCAACGAGAACATATTGCACCTCATTGTAAGACATCACCCTGTCATAAAGCAACCGATACTCTGACCGCAACGCATTCACGCTGTAACTGCTCTTTGTACCACCATTCGACTTGATGAGGCTCGCTGCAGACACCTCCGTGCAGTTCACGCTCACCTTCTGCCCGTCATACGTGAAGGTCGCAAAATCCAAAGGACACTGCCATGCCTCGTGATACCTCCAGTTGTTGTCAATCAC
Organism: Bacteroidaceae bacterium; assembly: GCA_017507385.1. Lineage (GTDB taxonomy): Bacteria > Bacteroidota > Bacteroidia > Bacteroidales > Bacteroidaceae > Minthosoma. Next base: position 47,084 of record JAFWAX010000072.1, read on the forward strand.
ATGGATCGAGAAAGCAGCCCTCGCATGGACGTACTGGGTTCGCCACAAGTCAACAAGAAGCTCGTAAGCCTTCCCACGAAACTCAACCTTACTCCCATAGTTCTTCACCACACCGCCAAGGCTCTTTCGTGTGTACGACTGCTTCAACTGCTGCCAGTTGACCACGTCAGAGGACACGTCGTAACAGTCACTATCTCCGACAGCGACAACGTATGAGTTCAGATGAAGATAAAACTTGCACAACATAAAAAACTTCTTCTTATGTTGCAAAGATACGAATACAAAGGATTGGAACTACCACATAGCCCCAATCCTGAAAACACCCTACTTTCGCATGTCTTTCTTTTTCACATACTTAACCCCTAAAGCCTCATCCGACTTTTTTCAATAGACTGCAATCAGTCTGTCAACTCTGAAGCATCGCATCCCCTCCTTCTTCACATCCCAGTAAGCCATTGTCTTGTAGCTTGGCTTGGTCAAACGCTTGCCGTTCAGACTCGCTCCTGATGGCAGACCTCTCAGTGTGCCGAAGGCATGGCGGAACTGCCCGTTAGTCTTGCGGTAGAGGAAAGAAACCACCTCTTCACGCATCCGTGACGCCAGTCTGTACAACGACCACGCTTGTTTCATACACTCGCTCCAACTTCCGAAGTCCTTCTCTTTGAGTTGATACGCATACTTCATTACTCTCATTCTGAAATTTTTCTGTTTCATAATCTCATTGTTTTAAGTTCGACAATTCTTTGAATGATTTCTACTGTAAAGTTCTTCATTTTTAGCGAGATGTGCAAACAGAAACTTCACCATTTTATCACCTTAACATTTGCTGACATTTTGCACGAATCACACGCCAACCGAACAAACACAACGTCTTATTTGTAATCAAAATCCCAAACAACACCTAAATTCACACCTATATGAAACCGAAAAAGAACATCACCAGGCAGCTCAAGAGAATTGAGCGGAAATGCGATCGAATGACAACACTCCTCACCAAACTCAACAGGATGGTGAGAGGGCAAGTCGTGGACAGCCTCATCGACACCATGAGGCAGGAAGCCATGCGCATGAGGGAAATGAGCCGCATCGAGAGGGAACGGACAGAACAAGCCAGCAACGATGGACTTCGCGAGTGAACTCATCAGCCAGCTCCCATGGCTCCGACAGATGGCACACAGATACTGCAAGGGAGAGGATGACATACAAGACCTGGTAAGCGAAACCGTGCTTCGGCTCTGGCAGGCAAGGAACAGCTTCGACGAAAGCCACGCTTTCCGAAGCCTCGCCTACAAGGTCATGCAGAACATCCACATCAACCAGTACAACAGAAGCAAGTGCATCACATTCGTCGAGCAGTTCCAGACGGAACCGACCACAAGCGTACACGCTGACGCTCTCATCCGTGCCAAGCAGGTCATCCAGCGTGTACACCAAGCCTCAACACGAAGCGTCTGCATCCGTCCTGTCATCATGTACGCACTCGGCTACTCCTACCAAGAGATAGCGGACATCCTCAGCATCCCAATGGGAACAGTCCAGCGACGCATCCACGAAGGGAGAAAGGTCTTAAAGAAAGAACTCGGAAAATAAAAAGCCCTCCACATTGCTGTGGAAGGCAACAGATTTATTATTATAAAAAATGAAACTAAACGAAGTTCACCCTTCCCAGTTCATTAGCGAATCTGTGAATGGAGTTCTGCATTTTCAAGACTGTCACACGTGATGGCTTGCGTCTTCCTGTCAAGTAGTGACTCAACTGACCCTGATTGATGCCCGTGAGCCTTGATAAACCTGCAAGAGAGAAATTCTTTGAGTAATAGGAAAGAAACGAAGCCATATCATATTCATATACGAACTCCAATTCTTCAAACTTCATACCTTTTTTTGTGTAGAACGCTTTCATGTCGCTGTAACCATCCTCGAAGCATTTTACAGCTTCTTCTGCTGTTGCGCCTGTGCCTGTCACAAGGTAGCTGACATCGTCAGCATCCATGTAAACGCTATAATTGCCATCGTTGGCGCGTTCGATGATTGCTTTAATCTTTTTCATTGTTAATGCCATTTTGGGAACCCTAAATTCTCTGTGGAAATTAAGATTAAAAATAGTAGTTGTTGATTGTTGTTTGAAGGCTTGTTGTTTGAAGGCTGCTGGTCATTTGAGACCAGCTGCCTTTTTGATTGAGTTAAGAGTTCCTGTTGCCACCTCTTCACTTCCGTGATTGCTCATCTTGAAAAATTTTCCTGTTACTGGGCTGAACCATAAGGGGTGACCTGCCTGCTGTTCGCCTGTGTCGTAACATCCAATTTTCTTTAGTTGCTTTGTTAATTCATTGTACTTCATTTTTATAAGTGAATAAATCTGTTATTTTGATAACACAAAGGTACGATTTTTAATATCATCTACAAAATAATACTTAATAAAAATGATATTTATTTTAATATCATACAAAATTATATCAAAACACCATGTTTTTGTAATCTCGACTTTGCAAAACGCATAAAAACACCACCGAACTTCTCAGCCCAGCGGTGTACACACAAACACAAATTTATATGAAACATCTCACTTCACTTTCCGTCTTCTCTTCACTTCTGCAACCGCATTCTTCACGAGGTTGGCGTACACGCTTGCACTCACGACCCTCGTGTCAATGCTCATCTTGTAATGGCTCATCACCCAAGCAATCTCAGCATCGAACCCGAGGCGCACATCATCTGACGAGCGATGCACTTCCGTTGAGGCTCCCTTCTTCGCCTTCTTCCTCTCCACGGAGAACTCCACACCCTTCGACTCCTTGCCCAGGAATGCACTCAATTCCTCCACACTCATACGACCGCAACGGCTTCGACCGATCGTCTCGACAAGGATTCTCTTCACCTCCTCCACGTCATCAGGCTCACCATTGTCAACCAATGCCTTCATCAAGCCGTACATCACCATCTTTGCCCTGTCCTTTGCATCACCGCCATGCTCGCTCACATACATCCTCATGCCCACAGGGTCGGCAACACCACGATACGCAACGATGAGGCTCGCTGCGAGCTTCTGCACTTCCTCTGATGAGGCTGGCAACCCGACACGTTCTGCCAAGCCGCCATACTCACCACAGGCGATATCTATGAACTCAGCCAGACACAACTCATCCAGCCTTACAGTCTTTCCTTTCATCAGCATTCCCTCCTATATTGTGCGAACTCTGCCCTATACGCTGCATCTGCCTGCAACCTCAAGGAAATCCTCGCCAGTCTGTTACGTTCGTCCATCTTCTTCTCCAGACGCTTGTAGTCGTTCACAACAAGTGTCCTCGGTTCATTCTGCTGCAATGGTGCCGCAGCCCCTGCAAGAGGCACGCTGAGCTTCCAATCCTCCACGTCCGGGTACACCATCGCACCCTTTGGCAAATCGACCACCACGGGCTTGTCTGGTGTCAGCCATGCAGAATTGCCTATCACGACAACCTCACGCTTTCCACCATCACCAACCATGGCAAGACCGCCCTCATGTCCCTTCTCGCCTGTACCCTTGGCATAAGCCTTGATGGGTGTTGAAAGGATGGTGGCTATCTGGATGGCACCCATGGCACCGACAACAGCGGCAAGCGCAATGTTCGGCAAAGCCTGAGTGATGGCAAGTGCTGTTGCAATGCCAGCCTGTGCGATGCTCGTAGCCTTCTCCCACACGGCTTTCTTGTACTCCAGTTCCTGCTTCTTCTTCTCCAGCTCTGCTTCCTTGTCAGAACGTCTCTTCTCTGCAGCCGCTTTCCGTGCCTCTGCCTCCTCCGTCGAGATGGCACCACGTTCAGCAAGCGACTCGATGCGTTCCACCTCTTCATCATAGTGAGCCTGGTTCACCTCCTTCTCCTCGTCTATTTTCTGGATCTGCCCGTCATACATCGCACCCATCAGACCGTTAATCTTGCTTATCGCCTGACCAGCCACCTGCATCCATCGCCTCATGTTCTGCTGACGCTTCTTGGCAAGATCGTCATCTGCTTTCTTTTCTCGCTCCATGTCGGCAACGGCATCGTCTGCCTCCTTCTTTGCCAAGTCTGCCCTCGCTTTCGCCAGCTCACGCATCGCCTTCTCTCTATCCTTGTCGGTCATCTCCTCAACGTCGAGTTGCTTCTCCAGGGACTCAATCACGGCAAGGGCAGAAGCCTGCTCGTACCTCACCTTTGCATCATACAGGGCACGCTCGTACTCCTCCTTCGTGATGAGGCCCTCTGCATATTCCTGCTCAATGGCTGTCACCTCTTCCACATAGGCGGTATCTCTAAACGACTTCTGCACGGCATAGAACTCGCTGATTCGACCTATTTCAGCATTGGCGAACTTCTTCCTCGCTTCGCTGATAGCCTCGTTCTTCTCATGCTCTGCAGCAAGTTCGGCAGCCATCATCTCCTCATTCAGCACCTCAATGCCCTTGGCGTACTCTTCTTGACTGATTTTCCGCTGGGCGAGGCTCGCATCCAGTTCTCCCTTCTGCTTGTCGAAGTTCTTACGTGCAGCGACAATAGCGACAGCCATTTCAGCCTCAGCATACTGGGCAGAGAGTTTCATTTCTTCCTCGCTGCCTTCCTCCACCAGCTTCAATCTGTCCTCTATGGTCTTCCTCGTGGCTTCCATGATGATTTCACGCACCTCTTCCATGTTCTTAGCCTCGGCTTCCTTGCTCACGGATGAGGCTCCTCCATTCTTATTCTCATCATCTTCATCACCACTGGAACCATTATTCTCATCATCTTCATCACCACTGGAACCATCCAGTCCACCTCCACTACTTGCTATTTCACCTCCGCCACTGGCTTTAATGCCTCTCTTAGTTGGAATCAATGTTTCATTGTATGCACTCACAAAGGCATCCTTATAGGAAGAAGCAAACTCTTTGGCGTTCGCCAACATTTTCAAGCCTCCCTCCTTCCACGTGTTAGTGAGATTCTCCATGTATTTGTCGCCATCGCTCATAAGAGTTTTTAAGTCGAATGCTGCACGTAGTGCCTTGCCGGCAGTCTCCGCTCCGTTGATTGTATTCTTGAAGAACAACGTAATGATGTTCATCTGGTTCTTAAATGCCAAACCTATGAGGTTTACTACACCTCGAACGATAACGCTTTCATCATACCATGATTTGAACCAGTCCACGATTTTATGAACATAGCGAACTATGCTGATGAGCGCGTCAGTCATGTAGTTTTTTGCAGCCAACGTGGCCTCCTCGAAACCATCGTCTGTCATATCGAACAGCGCAGCGACTTCCTTGTTCAACTCCTTCACCTTCTCGATGTGCTGGTCGTGAAGTTCGCCAACCTCACCCGTCACCTTCTTCACCTCTTCGAGGTTCGTGGTCATCTCTCCCAGGTACTTCACCAACTCCATGCCACCAGAAGCACCATCGCGACCAAACACCTCTTTGAACGCATTGCTCACCTCTTGGCTTTCACGAGGCAATTCTCCAATCTTCCTGCTTACCTCCTGAAGGTAATCGAAGAAGTTTGCCTCACCATTCAACAGTTTCTCGTTCCACTCATCGGTACTGATGCCGAGGTCTTCAAGTGCCTTCTTCGTGCCAGAACTCATCTCGCCAAGTCGCTTCGTCGCCATCTGCATCATCTGCAAACCTTGCTCGTTGAAGATGCCGCTACGAGTTTGTGCCAGGACCGCTGCAAGTTCGCTACCATCCAGCTTCATATCTTTGAAGATGGGGGCGTACCGCTCCATGTTGCTAAGCATGTTGCCAGACAAGTCTGCACCTGCTTGGAATCCACCGCGCACGACATCCAATGCCTCGCGGCTGTCAACACCGTACTGCTGCATCAATATATCGACAGCGGAAAGGACATCCTTATAGTCCTTATCCCACTCATCAGCAACAGCCTGAATCTCGCTACGCACATCAACCAGTTCTTCACCGCTCACACCAAGGAACTCCCTCGTAAGCCTTGTGGCTTCCATCAGCCCCTTGTTGTAGTCATACCACCACTTGAAGGCGGCAACAGTTCCACCGATGCCGAGGATGGCAAGCACGGCAGGATTGGCAAGGAAACCTACAAGCGTGGTACCGAAGGCCTTCACCTTCGTTGTCAGTCCTGCGAGAACGTCACCACCGCCAGCGGTGGCCAGCATCTTCAACGAATTGCCGAACTTGCCGTTCACACCGACTGCATTCAGCATCACGTCAACGTAATTGCCGGCAGCTATCGCATAGTTGCCCACGTTGCGCTGATACTCGCCCATATCGGCAGCCAAGTCCTTCAGATGAGCGTCCATCTTCTGAATCTCTTCGTTCATCGCCTTGCCCATCGGATTGTTCTTCTCTTCATCCGTCATCTGCTTGTAAGTCATCTTCAACTGCTCCAGCTGGAGGGACAACTGCTGATAACTGCCCTCAGCGGCATTCAGTTCTTTGTCTTGATTATTCAGAACCATTGTCAATTCCTGAACAGATGCCTTCGTCTGTCGGTACTGACCCTCAATCTCGATGCGGCGCTCGTATGCTGCCTGTTCGGACATCTGACCCCTCTTCACAGCATCGGTCAACTGCTTCTGCTCCTCCTTCATGTCCTTCATCTGCTTCTGGAGCTTGACAAGACGGGCGATGTTCTCATCCCTCGAACCGATGATTGACTTGGCAAGGTCAAGCATGCTCTTGTCTTGAGTGAACGCAGCACGCTTCACCTTGTTCTCCTTCTCAATCTCCGCAAGTTCCCTACTGATGGCGTTCGTTGTCTGACCGATAATCTGACGCTGCTGGTCAACAGCCGTGTTCAACTGCACGGTTGCCTCCTCAGCCTTCTTCATACCACCAGCAACGACATTGTTGATCTTCTCAATGTCGCCAACTGTCTCCACTTTAATCTTGATGGCCTCAGCCGTTGCCCTGATGACTTCAAGGTAAGTCGTACGGACATTATCGACCTCTGCCTTGACCGTACGCAAATCCTCAATCGCTTGCGGGTCAACCAAATCTGTAATTCTTATGTCTGCCATAATACATAGTTTTTGAGTTTAGTTATTCCTAAACAATCGGCATGATTCTGCCATGCCTCACAGCCAATGCCGGTACTCCACAACCTCCTCTCCGTTCAACTCATCCACACCGCAGAACGCATACGTTCCGTCATGCCTCGCATACACCGCCATAATCTTTTTTTCCATCCGAGCGGCTTTCCTCGCCAGCTCGCTCACCCTCTCCAAGTCACTCATCCTCTTCTTTCTCTCACATGCACAACTCATAGTCCACACAGTTTCCAATAGTTCAATATCCAGTCCCTCAAGAAATGCTCATTGAAGTATTCCTTTCCTGTCATGCCAATCATGAAGATGGACTCTCCATACTTCTTCTCAATCAGAGGGCCGTCACGGAAACCTCCAGTGAACACATGGAGGCTGTCCGCTGTCCGTTCCGTCCTGATGCTGTCATAGAACGTGCCGATGATGAACAAGTTCGGAACTTCGACAGGTCTCGGAGGCAGGAACAGCATCTCACCCTGAATCGGTGGCGTGATCCTCTCCTTCCAATCCTTGTACCACTGGCTGTGCTTCTCCGTCTTGAAATAGGCGTCATCTTCATATGTTGGCGACAGATAGTTGTTGTTGCCGTCCACACCGCTGTACAGCTGCTCATGCACGATGTCCTCCACCACGCCATGATTCGCCTCAAGGCATGCGAGCACGGAATCCCCGAACCCGTCCACTGCCGTATTGATTGCATCTGTCAACTTGTCAAAATCCATAGAACATTCATCTTTTTGAAAAAAGAGAGGGTCGGGCTTTCGCCCAGCCCTCATCTACTTATAATATCGTAAGCATCTTCAAGCATCTTCACTCTGTCAGCCTCTTTCCTGTCTTGCCAGAAGCAGTCCTTGTGTCTCTCAACGAACTCCTCCCGAGACATCATCCTGACAGCGTCATCGACAAACGTCACTCCCTCGAGTGTCATACGCCAACAATGCCCTCAATACCATTGGCATACAATGCGCTTGGAGCCTTGAGTGCTGGTGTTGCACCCTGAGTCGCCGTCAGCGTCAAAGCACCATCAGCATAGGTTGCGGCAGAAATGCCGTCAATCGTTGCGGCAGCGTTGGCAGCGATGATGGTGCCGAATTCAGGTGTGCGGTCGAAACCGCCGACCTTCTCCACGATGTGGTACTTGTTGTCACCATCCTTCACCAGCTCGACAGGAGTCAGACCGATGAGCACATCCTCAAAGCGGATATCGGTGTCGATGAAGTCATAGTTCTGCTGGCTCTTCTCTGCGTCGAGGTGGCAGAAGCTGACTGTCAAAGACTCCTCAGCACCCGAAGTGGGATGAGGGATGATAGTCGAATAGATGCAACTCATGGGAATGCCTGCCAGCACGTCTGTGCCGTCATTGACTCCGTAAATCACACCGTCCTCGTCGAAGTAGTACACATCACGCTTCACGTTCTTGCTCTTCAGCAATTCAGCGTGCAGACCGTAGTCCACACCGTCGAGCGTGAAGGTGTCAGTCTGGGCACTGATGCCAGTCACCTTGTTGGGGCCGTAGCCAGTGGCGCTAACCTGAGGCTCACCGCCGTTCTTCGAGTACTCCACGAAAAGGAGAACAGGATAGATGCGGTTGGGCAGATCAGCGTGGCAAGCCTCACGGAGGGCATCACCATCGAAACCCGCAGGGAGCTTCTCGCCAGCAGGGACGATGATGGCACCCTTAATCTTGCCGTAGTCAATAGGGCAACCACTCTTGCCCGAATTGAAATCAGCCTTGTAACAGTTACGTGTTGGTCTCATTGTAATCTTCTATTTACGCATTTGACATTTTTGATTTTAATCTCCAGATTCCCTACGTTGATGGCATCAATGGGCTCGCTCACGGGCTGGCCGCTCTGCGTGTAGGCACCATATCGTCCATAGCTGTAGTTCTCGCTGTATGTGTGAGGAATGACACCATCATAGGCGACGTTTAACCTTCTGTCAGACTTCAATGCGGACATCAGACGCTCGTACACCGGGCGAAGGATGTTCACGAAAGAGGTCGTCAAGCGTTGCTCATTGCTCCACTCCTGGCGAGATGAGCAGGCTATCAAGATGTTGACGTTCGCCTTCATCTGATAGTCTGCCGAATCACGCTTCTCAATGACAGGAGTGAACAAGGCGACGAGAGGGAACTTGGGCTTTCGGTCTGCCGACTGAGGCGACTTGCTCATCGTATCAAGCTGCTCCTTGATGTACATATCGTTGCCGAATATGTAATTCACCTCGGGCTTCTCAATCTCAGTGCAGTGGCCGACACCGTCACACACGCTGATTGTCAAGTCCTCTTTCAGACCTGCAACCACTTCACCCAATATCTCAACTATTCCCTTCATAGGTTCATCGCATTGACAGGAGTCACCATGTTAGTGACATAACAGATTGTATAATTACTCAGACGCAGCTTCGCCTCCTCAAGGAATCGGAGGTTGCGCTCCACCATCGTGTTCCATACGGAAGCCTGACGGCGTGCCGTGTTCTCGTGGGTGTCGTTCGCACTCTTCAGTACAACGGCACCCGTGTTCGTGACATGAAGAATTGTGCCTCTGAGCAGCTTGTACATCACATAGTCGGCGAGGCTTTCCTTCAGACCGTTGGCAAGGAACTCCAGTTCCTCGTCAGTCTCGACATCCTCCACTTCTGGCTCCTCAGCGCCATCAGACTCACCCTGGCTCTGGCTTGCAATCTCCTTCGCCTCAAGGTAGGCGAGAAGAACCTTCGTCATGTTGATGCCCATCATGGCGATGAGGAAACCTTCCTGAACGCTGTCTATCCATCCGTTGATGCTGTCACGGACAGCAATCTCGTTCTGATCGACGCATCGGTCAGGAGATATCGGGGCGTTCTGAATCAGCCGTTCGCCCTTCGTGAAATACGTGCAATCTATCAGTCGTACCATGCTCACTTCTTGTTGGACTTTTTCGTAGTTTTCTTCTCTTCCGCTGGTGCTTCCTTCACGTCAGCAGCAGGAGCTTCCTTGGTGTCATCAGACGGAGCGTCTTTGACATCCTCGGAAGGTGCTTCCTTTGAATCTTCCGCAGGTGCATCTTGGGATTCTTCCGCAGATGCTTCCTTGGAGTCCTCAACTGGCACTTCCTTGGAATCTTCCACTTCTACGTTATCAACGACCACAACGGATTCAGGCTTCTCAACTTCCGCTGGTGCTTCCTTCACGTCAGCAGCAGGAGCCGCTTTCGTGTCGATGGCAGGAACGGAAGGAACACCGACAGTCACGTTGAAGCCCTCTTTCTTGAAGCGCAGGCGCTGCTCCCGAGCAAAACGCTCAAGAGCAATGCCGTTGCCTGTTATGATAAGAGTCTTCTTCATGGCTATTCAGTTGTTACCTCAGTCACAGTCTCAGTGCGAGTGTAGTAAGTCGTGTTGTCTGCTGGCTCCGTTTCAGAAGCAGCCACGAACTCACCGTTCACCTTCTTGTAGTAACCCTTGCTTGCAGGGTTCTGGCCAGTGGCGTCAACCTGCTCGTACACAACAGTCGTTGTGGTGTGAGTCTCAGGCTCCTCCTGGGCAGCAGGCTTCGTGATGGCGGTCTTGAGCGATGCCAAGTCACCATAAGCGAATGCGAATGGGTTGTAGAGGGCAAGGATGACCTCTTCCTGAGCGATGAGAGCCACAACGTTGCGACGCTTGGTCTCAACATCCTCTGCCCACTCCAGCGTTAGGTTCGTGTAGTCCACGAGAGAAGCACCGTTGATGGTGTCACCGAGGAAATACTTGCCGACAGGAATCTGCGTGCTCTCGATGATGAGATAGCCAGCAATGTACTTGCGGCCATTCACCACGGTCACGAGGTTGAGGCTGCGACCAGTCGTGTCCTTCTCGCCCTGGATGGTGTTCACATCCGATGGGTTCAGAACAATCACGGTTGGATTGTACTCACCGTAGTTCATCACAGCGAAGGCTGTGCGGATGACATCCTCAGAGTTCGGGTCTTCGATGTTCTGAAAGAACTGGTTGTTCACCGTGAACGCGAGGTTAGCGGCAGTCTCGCTCTGATAAGCGACACCTGGCAGAAGGATCTGCGTGTCGTTCATCTTGATGAGCGTCTTTGCGGAGAGCAATGGAGAGTGCTCTGCAGCACCAGTGAAGACGATGCTCTGACCCGAACGGATGTCAGGCTGAGCAGCAGCGAACGTGATGATGGTGTCTGCACCGTTGTTGTAAGTTGCTACGGAAGCAACAGAACCAGCAGTACCGGTCACTACAGCGTTGGAGATGATGCTCTCCACGCTCTTCACGTTCTCATTGTTCACGATACCCTCAAGGTTCTCGCCCTGACCGTCACCGAAGAGGATGTTCCAATCCTCTGCCATGGCAATGCACACAGGAATCTTGTTGAGGAGATACGAACGAACCCATACGCGGCTCTTTAACATTCGCTTGGAAACGAAGATGGTGGTACCAAGACGCTTGGTGCCAGTGGTCACCTCCTTCACGCTGAACGCAGACTCAGGCAGCAAACCGTTCTCGGTCACGAAACGTGCGTTGCGGTTCAGTGCTGAAATCTGGTTGTAGGTGAGGTTGGGGAACTGTGGGTCGCCCTGCTCTGTGGAGAGAACTTCACGGAGGTGAGTCTTACCACCTGCGTAGGGGTCAATGACACGCTTCTGCTGCTGGCTGATGAGAACACTGCCAGTATAGTTACCAGTCAGGTTGACAGGGTACTCTGCGCTCTTCAGAGCAGAGATGTCGAACTCGCCAGACTTGGTCTTGCGGCCAGCCACGAAGTCAGCGAAACGCTCAGAGTCGAACATCGCATTGATCTGCTCGTCGAACTTGCTGATGGTTTCCTGCTTCACGCCCTGCTTCTTCAGCTCGGCAATCACAGAGTTCACTTCCTTCACCTGCTCGAACAACTTGGTGATGTCGCTCTTCAGGCCCTTCTCGCCGTTAATTTCGGCAACAGCAGACTTGAGCTCGTCAATCTTGGCGAGGTCTTCCTTGTCTGCCGCACCCTTCACAATCTCGTCAAGGATGTCGTTCATGGCGTTGACGATGGGTGAATACAGGCTCTTCAACTGAGCCTTGTTCTCCTCGCTGGTGCCCTCTTTGAGCTGCGCGAGGATTTCATCTACTGTCATTTTCTTGCACTTCATGTCTCAGAAAATTTTAGTGGTTAATAAATCTGTTGTCTATTGAGCAAAACAATCGCCCAGACTCAAGAGGTCGAAAGTGCCCTCGGCGGCTTTCGTCTGCTCAGGATCGCCCTCACCATTGCCTTTCTCATGAGTGCCTCCAGACGGCTCATTCTTGGGCGTGAGGTCTTCACCCGTCTTGCCTATGACGGTCATTGTCTTGTATACCTTGTTCCAGCAATGCGGACAACGCACATACGTCATCGCATCCTGGATGTTCTTCTCTGTGTACAACTCGACGAGCGCTTTCTGCTCTGTAGGACGCACACCTCCAGCCTTCATGATGTTCACAGCCTGAAGAACTGCCATCACCTCTGCCTGAATCTCAGGCGTCAGCTTGTGCATTTCCTCGGACACCCTGTCCTCGGCAATCCAGCGTGCGTACATGGCTGCATTCTCCAGCACCTGAGTGCTGAACGAACGCTCTGCCTGCTCGTCATAGTCAAACTCCTTACCGCAGTAAGGGCACTTCACGATGTTCGCACCGTCAAGCGCCTTCAAAAGTTTCTTCAGTTCCATATCGAATGAATTTAATCTTTCGTCCGAATGTCCATACTTGCCCTCCGCTGCCTTGCTGAGGAAGCGTGCAGCCTCCTCCACCTGCTCACGGGTCGCACTCTTGATGTTCACAAGGAACGTCTGAGGGTTCGCGCCCCAAGCCGTCAGCGTGGAATACTCCCACATCTTCCACTCGAGAACCTTGCTCTTGTCAGCCTCGTCACGCTTCACGGCACTCACACCGATGGAGTGCTCCAGTGTGCGGCCGTTCTCTGCATACAGCTTGTAGTCTGCAAGCACATCACGACCCATCTGCTTCTCAAGGTTAATCTTGCCGACCATGACAAGGTTGCCATTCTCTTCCTTGCCGCTCAGAGGAACGCCCAGAAGCTGGTCAGTCTTGTGGTTGAGGAACCAGCGCATCTTGTGGATGTGCTCTGTCAAAGTCTTGTCGAATGAGCCAGGCATGGAGATGTCACCTTGGGAGTCCTTCACGCCGATTCCGTTCACGGCCACGGTAACAATGCCCTTCTCATCCACATCATTCGCCTTGGTTTTGTACACCAGGCTTTTCATCTGCTCTATTGCCATTGTTGTTAGGGTTTTGTTGGTTAAGAATTATTTTGTTAACTATCTCCAGATCCTCGTCTGTCATGTCGAACTTCAACTTCGAGAACAAAGGATTCTCTTTTTCTTCAATCTGCGCCTCGCCAATCTGTCCGCGCCAGTCGTTCAGCGTGATGAGTCCGTCAAGGAACTGCTGGCGACAACGGTCGTTCACGAGCTTCTTCACCTCTTCTTCAGTCTTCATACCGTCCTGCATACAGTCCACGCCGGAGAAATCGACATCGAGGTACAAGCCGCTCTTGTCAAGTCCGATGAACGAGGTGAACATCTTGCAGAACTCCTTCGCCATCGGAATCACCACACTCGCATACACCGTCTTCTCTGCAGTCGCCTGATTGCTGAACGTGCTCTGGTCTTTTCTTGGCACCAGCACCGCAGGGACACCATACGCACCAGCGATGTTGATGGCATCGGCCAGCGTTTCGTCGAAGGGCTGCAACTCAGCGATGGAGAGGTTTGTGCGGACGAAGTCGATGGGCACGTCACTGATGCCGTAGGGCAACTGACCTTTGCCAAGACCGTACCGCTCTGCATTCTGCTCAACGAGCTGCTTCTTCTCATTTTCCGTCAACGCCTCGGTACCAGTAGCATCCATCTTCCTGCTCACGATGTAACCAATGCCACCACGCTTCGTGAATATCACGTTACGGGCATCATACACCGAAAGGAGGTTGGCAATGTTCTTTTTCAACGAGTCAAGACGGCTGTGAGCCTTCATGTAGCTGTTCTCGCTGAGCAACGTGGCGATGCCGTCACGGTCTATCATCACCTGTCTCGGGTCTATCTGCATCTGCACACCGAAAGCGCCCATGACATTGACACTCGCAATCAGGTCGGACACCTCTGACACGTCATACAAGGGAATCAATGCCCTTGGAGGTCTCACTTCAACCCTGTCAGATGGGAGCACCCAGTACGCCAACACGCTGCGGTAGTCAACGTCTATCGCTGTGACCGCACGGATGAAACTCGTGCCGGTAGTCAGCTTCCAGACGAAGTGGTCATGCACGAACTCCTTCCACGAGAACACGCAGTTGGGCTTGTTCAACAACTTGTTCACCGTATAGTTTCTCCACACCACGCTGTCATCAGCCTCCTTCTTCAACTGGAAGTTTCCGCCAGAGATGCGGCTTGCAATATACTCAATGGGAAAGAACACCTCGGGTATGCACCGATACATGTTCATGTACGACATATTGCACTCCAATCTACGCTCATCAAGAGCAGCCAGCAACAAGGCACCTCTGTCAACTGGAGAGGCAGAAGGCTGTGGCGATTCTTCCGTTACCGCCACAACATTCTCAGTCGATTTCTTTGAAAATAGATGTTGGAACCAATTCATCACGCGATCTTCTTTGTCGCAAAGTTAGTGACAAATTGAATCCGTGATACTCACAAGCGAGATCTTGAAAACGCCTTTTCTTAAAATATCGCTGTAACTTTATGTTTTTCATACAATTATAAAGAAAGTACAAAATAAGACTTTTTTTCATGCTTATTTTATAAACCGCAAAATCGGCATTTTCGTGGACTCACGGAAATGGTCAGGACAGTTTCTGGACGTATTGCGCCAACCCACTCAGCACGGCACTGGCGCACTTGTTCTCGCTATCCTTGTTGTAGTCATACAGGCTGTCAATGAACAACCCGTATTCATCCGTCTGCATGCTGCTGAACCGCATCCGCTCACTCACATAGTCGCTTGTGGCAGCGATGCGCCCGTCCACATCGGCAAACTCCTTCATCACCTTCACAGGCATGGTGGTGCGTGTTCTCAGGTCACGAACGAATGGAAAATAAGCCTCGGCGCATTCAATGACGCACACATCAGAACCGCTCTTAATGATGAGGCTCGCCATCTCCTCCGTCGATATGGTCTCACGGTACGCAACGGACACGATGTGCCAGAGGTCGCCCAACGCATCTGCCTGGCACATGACGAACATGCCGTTCACGTTCGGCATCACATACAGCACCTTCTGCCCATACTCAAACTCACCATCGGCATTGTAGAACTTGACTGCACCATCCTTGGCATAGAGGTTCCTCTTCCTCCTCATGCTGAATGCCGTGAACTCATCCCTGCAGGCATCCACCACCATGTAGCGGAGCGTGTCACTCAGGTGCCCGTGCTCCTCATAACTCTGCCCAGTGGTCTTGTTCTTCACCTTCGTCTTGAGCATCGCACCGTTCACGTCCTTCTGCACGCTCTGATAGTCGATGATGGAATTCTTGCAACTGTCACCTATCACCAGCTCCACACCCTCTATCTCGCCATCAAGTATCTGGTTGATGAACTCACCGCTCATGGCTACACTCGGATTCTTGTCACCCACGCAGTCAACCACATCGAGCCCGCAACCTTTCAGCGTCTCGATGTACAAGTCCATCCAACTGCGCTTCTCGTCATCAAACGTGTTCGCCGCCCTAGTGCTTGCATCGCCATGCACATACAACTTTCCTTCATATCCCATGCCATTCAAGACGGCACCGACCATGGCAGCCGCTTTCTTCACGGTGTTGTTCGGGTTCTCAGCGCACACCTCGCCAATTTCAACGACACGCTTTCCGCTAGAGGTGTCCACCTGCCACATCGAGCAGGAGATGTACGGCAGCACGTTGTTATCGACACTCAGATGGAGGGGGAAGTCACTGTCATATTCGACAGGCTTCACATGCTTGCCTATGTTGAACGAACCGAAGAACTCGCTTCCGGTGCGTATCACGCCCCACTCACCAAGCGCATAGACATTGTAGTAGTCTGGATCGTGCAGACGGTCATACTCGAAGTCTGCCACACATTGCTCGTCATAGTAGCCATATTTCCCGTTAGGAGAGCCGACCACCCAGAAGTTGTTAAGATAGGTGCTTTGGATGAGTACAGCGTTTGAGGGCTTCTGCTCCAGCTCTCCCGTCCTCGCATTCATCACCATCTTAGGCTCATTCATCCTCACGCTCTTCACACGGCACAGATGCTCCGGCACATTCTCGCCTCCTATCATCACCTGCATGGGCACGTCATGCCATTTGTCCATGTCGATGAAGTCTTTCTTTATCCAGTGCTGCTCATTGATAGGGTTGAAGGTGGCAACTATCTGCTGCCCCTTCTTTCCTCTCAGACGTTTCCTGATTTGCTTCCAGTCCTGCAACTCAAACTCCGACAGCTCTTCCAGCAACACACGCTTGTAGTTGGAGATACCCTTCACCTTCTCTGGGTCATCCAATCCCGAGAAGTCTATCTTCGCTCCGTTGACAACGCACCTGCAGCAGTTCTGCACGAACTTGAACATGTCACTCACGCCCAATGTCTGTGCAGCCACACGGAAGTCCTCGTATATCGTCTTGCTGATGGCAGCACCGACCTTACGCATCACAAGAGAGTTCTCACCATCCCACAACGTCATGATGAGTACTACCTGGGCAACGCTGAATGACTTGCCCGACGATGAGCCACCATACAGCACAACGTATCGCAGCGCCTCGTCTTGGAGGCACCGCAACAGCCAGAAGCCGTTAGGGTTGAGTTTTCTCGGATTGATGACCATTTAATTTGCCTACAATTTGCCAGTAATTTGCTACTCGTCTTCCTCGTCGTCGAAGCCAATACGGATTTCCGACCGAACAGGAACACCGCCACCGCTCAGCTTCACCTCCTTCGGTTGCTCCCATCCGTTCATGGTGGCCAGCAGTCTTGCAGCCTCCACCTTCCCATTGAACTCATAGGTCAACTCGCCACGCTTGTTGCTGATCTTCTTGAGGGCAGAGCGCAGATGCTTGGGCAACTCATGCGGACTCTTCATCACGAACTTGCCCTTCTCTTCACTCCAGTAGTACAGTTCCGCAGGGTCAACTTCCACGATGTCCATCAGCTTCTTCTCGACGAGTGCCCTGTCCACGATGGAGCGTTTCGCGTTCTCCCTCTGAATCTCAGCCACCCTTGCTTTAACCTTGCTGTCGGCAAGCAGCCTGCAGGCATTGCTCCAGATGGTCTCGCTCTTCATCTTCTTGCAGTCATAAGCGAGCCGATACGCAGCACTGGCGATGCCCGTATCGACGTATGCCTGGCAGAACATTTCCTGCTTCATTGTCAACTCATTCTTCATGTCGATTCCTCCATTTTGTTGTTTTTCAGTGCAAAGGTAGTGAAAATATCCGCTCATTGCACCGATATGGCGTGAGGCGATGTGCGCCGGGACATAATGTCACCATGCAGAGTTCTTCGAGAATTGTTTTCCCGACGCACTCGCTCACCCGTTATTCTTCAAACTGTAATTTCGGCTGCTGGCACTCCTTAATGTACTCCTCCGTTTTGAGAATCCACCTATCAATGAACTTCTCGCACTTGATGGAGTTGTTCTTGGCGTTCTCCGTGTAGGTGGCCACCCACATGTTCTGCCATCCCCTCATGTTCCACACCGCCTTCCTGAACTGCAGTGCGGTGGGCAGGGTCGGGCGTTCTGTCTTCAGCCGTCTGTCGAGTTCCTCCTCCATCGGACGCAGCACCTCTGCGAGGAACGTCTTGTCCATCGTGGCGAAGTACGACTTCTGGTTTCTGCGAACCTTCTTCACCAGTTCGTAGAAGCTCTTGTTCATTTCCTTCTCGTCCATAATCTCATTCTTTTGCTACGATAACCAATTCGCACCCGTCTGGGTACTCAAACAATTTCTTGAACAGCTTGGCGCACCGCCTCGGGACGGAACGCCACGACTTGTGGTTCTCGTCGAACTGCTGGCAGTGCCCAGTGGTTGAACCTCTGTCGCTGATGGGCGTGTAGGTCGTACCGTTGTAGAAGAACGGACAGGTTCCACAGCTGGTCGGCTCTTCATAGAATTTCTTTCCGTTCAAAGTTCTCATACAACATCCTCCATTTCCGCTTCCATGATGGTCAGCCCGTACAGGTGCGCCCTCTTCTCCATGAGCGGTCTCCGCTCGGTCAGTTCGTCATAGTAGATGATATCGCTTCCGCGGTCAACGATGTAGTTGAATTTCTTGAACAAGTAGCGGTGGCTCGCTTTCCTCTTGTTGTGTCCGAACTTCAGTTTTGTGCGCTGGGGTAATCCCCAGTTGATGCGCATCTTCTCCTTTCTCCGGACTTCACGGATGGATTCAGCATTCTTCCTTCTCCACTCCTTATATCGCTTTGGGGTCAAACGCATTTTGTTGGAAACTCCCTTCGCGAAAGAGCCAGGGATGCGCTCTCCACGCTCATACATCTTCCGCATTTCCATCCTCATCCGCTCGGCGGTTTCCTCATAGATGCCATGCCTGACGCAGACATCGTGCGCCATCTGCATGTTCTGTTTGACGCTCTTGTTCATGAACTGCGCCGACTTTTTCAACCCGTACTTGCGTGCGTAGCGGTGAAGCGTGGACTCTCCGATATGCAGCTTTGCCATGATGTCAGCGTTCTTGGTATGCTTGTAGTGGTTGATGAACCACTTGACCTGCTTCTCCGTCAGTTCTATCTTCTTGCAACTCCAATACGCCTTCGCCTTCTGTTTCTTCCACCCGTTGGGTGTCGCTATGCCATCAACAAGGCCTTCAAGACTGATGCTGTACCGTCGGCAAAGTTCGCGGTTCAGCGTAGTCGGGTACAGCTGTTCGAGTTCCTCCAGCTCCTCGCTGGTCAGATCACGATAATTTCTGTATTCCATGATTCTCGTTTTTTGTTCAACAATTAAAACAAACTCAACTACACCGCCTCCTGCTTCTTCGGTTGAGGCTCAACCACACTATTTCTCTCAGCCTGCTCCTTCTTCCTTCTCCACACAGCCGTGGTGACAAGAAGCTCAGGCTTGTTCTCTCTCCTGATGGTGGGGATGCCGACAAATGGGTACATGCCCTCGTTGACAACAAATCCCATCCGCACCTCACCAGGTTCAGTCAGCGTGTTGTGGCACACAACCTCGCCATAACATCCGTGCGACATCAAGTTCACCGCACTCATCTTGCAACACATCGCATCAAGATCCTCGCCGATGAGGTAAGGCTTGCGGAGTCCTTTTTCAACGAAGAGTGCGTGTCCGGCAAGCAAGGTTCGTGAACTTCCGCAGGCACAATCATTCACAATCACCCTCTTTCCGAAAGCACGGCATGGCATGACTGGGTCATCCTCAATCCTCTTGTCAAGAGTGACGTGGGCGAGCACATCGCACACATCCATCGGAGTGAAGCACTGGCCGCGATACTTCTTGTCGCCAGCCCATGCCATAAAGAGGTCGCCAAACATGTCATACCAGAACCGATTCTTCAATGCCACCTCCATCTGAAGGAAATACGTGATCATCATCTGATGGAACTTCGCCGTCTCTTCGTGATTGTACTTCCACCAAGGTAGAGGCGTGTGGTCAATGTCGAAGCAGAAGATGATGTAGTCAAGCAAGGAATCAAGCACCTCGCTGTAGTACCGGCCATGCACTCTGGCGAAGTCCTCTATCTCCTTCAGCAGAGGACCGGTTACGTCGCTTCTTGGAATTACCGCTTTCATGATTCTCTCAGTTAGGTTCAACAATATCTCCAACGGTAATAGTCAGCGGCATTCTTGAAGCCGTTTCTCTGCCACTCATCCATTTCCTGCCATTCATCTCTCACATCGTCGGCAACATCGCTCCAGTCTGGGATAGCAGCCTTGATGGCATCGATGACGTTCGGATAGTCCGTCTTGTCGGTTTCGTTGTTGAGCACCTCAACCACGATTTCGTCATCCTCATTCACCTCCACTGTGAAGTAGAAGTCGCCTGCGCTGTGGTCGATGTAGGCGTTGTGCTCATTCTCACAGATGGCCTCCTTCATCGCTTCTGCCATCTTTTTGCCAATCTCATTGATAAATGCAGCTTTCATGTTTCCGTTGTTTTTAGAGGGTTTCTTGTTTGATTTTCTACTGTAAAGTTCTTCATTTTTAACAAGATATGCAAACGAAAACTTCACCATTTTACCGCCATTTTACCACCTTAACATTTGCTGACGTTTACCGTTCGCTGAGCCAGGCAATCAATGATGCACCGAGCGGGATGTCAGCCAGAATCCCAGCGAAAATCGCTATCGAGTAACGTCTGATGTCATCGGACTCAAGAGGGAAGTGCCCCTCTCTTGCCTGCTTCTCTTCCCTTCGCTCCATGAGCGTGAGGGCATAGCCCCACAGGGCCATTCCAGCAAAGAACCACATGACGGTTCCTGCCAGGTTTCTCCAGTCTTTCCTTTTCATAAGCTCATTCTTACTTTGTTGTAACTTTCATGCGACTCCGCCAATATGGAGAACGCCAGCAATGGCGACATGATGATGCCGCACACAATAAGGATGATGAAGAGCAACGCCACCACCACCCACTTCATTACACTTCTCATGATGATTGTTATTTACGTTTCGGTTTTATCTTCTCATAGTCCCGAACTTTTTACAGCCGTCTGTCCTTCGTCACCTTCCACACCTCTGCAAGTGAGTCAAAGTTAATCTTGTTGACCATGATCTTCACCTGCTCTGGCGCATTCTCGTAATAGAAGAAATTACCACGTTCCTTGAACACTCGCAATATATCTTGTGCTTCGGCATCATTCCGATGATGGTTGAGGCCATCTGCTGTTTTCCACCGTAGTATGTTATTGGAGTTTTCATTTTATCAATTATTTCCAGTTGAACAAAAATAGCAATACCTGTAACCTTTGTTGACATGACGACGCAAACAACATTGGCACCATTCTGGATTTCCCTTGCGAAGTTCTATCACATCTTGGGTTAACATCACGTTAAAGTTCTGTTGACGATTCTTGATTTTGTTCATCGCTGGACGTAGTTCACGAATCTTTTTATACTCCATTTCGAGCATATCATGCTCATTGTCGAATCGGAACATTTCAACAAAATTCAAGTTCTTCTGATGTATTGAATGGTAGAACCAACGAGACATTGGGTGCTGGATGGTTGTACCAATATAGACAACCTTGCCGTTCTTTTTGCTGTCTTTGCGAGAGTATCCGTAATAAACAATATACTTGTCTGACCTGCTGGTGTAATCCTTCACTTCCTTCAAGAAAGCCTCCTTTCCCAATGGGTTCTCCGTATGAGTTCTGTAGTATTCATACAATCCCTGCTGATATTTTTGCCAATTCATCGTTGTTCCTCCTTTGTTCTATGTTTTCCAAATTCCGACGTATCTGAAAATAGTATTTTCCGGTGTCACCCTGTCAACTTCAAACCCGTAGCATTTATCTTCCCATTCGTCAGACACCTGAATGCCGAACATGCTGCCAACAGGGTCGTTCACCCTCTCTTTCAAACTTGCTTCTATGTCACGAATGCTTGTAAATGACGATGGGAACTGAATTTTATACTTCTCCACATCTTCAAGCAGATCCATGATTCTGTCAACAAAAACTTTCATAAGTCAATCAAATAATGTTGGTTCGATATCGAAATTGTAAGTTAGCACCTCCTTCTTTCGGCGAGGTTGCTGAATCATTGCTGGTATCATGCACTTTCTTTCAATCACCTTATAGTTCCATTTCTGACTCTCGATGTATTGACCGAGTATGTCAGACCAGAAATTGCTGAGGACAAACCTGCCCTGAATCCCGCTCAATGTTTCCAGCAGCTCATAAAAGTCTTTTGTGGTGTAGCCCTTGTAGTGCTTCTGGTCGCAGTTGATATATGGTGGGTCAAGATAGAAGAAAGTGTCTGCAGTATCTCTTTCTCGGATAACATCGATGGCATCGCGACATGAAATTTGAACGTGCTTCAGTCGGTTATGCACCTGCTTCGTGAATGCGCTCCTGTAATTCTCCATTCCTATGCCGATGTGTGAGCCTCCAGAGCCATTGTCACGTTTCCATCCTCCACGTGGCGTTCCCATCACAGACATGTTGGTGACCATCCACACAGCCCAAGCGATATCGATTTTCTTGTGCCACTTGGGACTGTTGTATATCCTTTTCGCACGGTTGTATTCGGATTCAGAATGTAATGTGGTTGTTATTTTCTGCTGGAGTGCGTCGAAGTTGGTCATACATTGCTTGTAGAAGGTTATCAGAAGGTCGTTCTTGTCGTTGATGACCTCCAAGAATGACGCTCCTTTCGCAAAGAATACGGCACCGCCTCCGAAGAATGGCTCGCAATATATCTTGTGCGGAGGTATCATCGCGATAATCTGAGATGCGAGTTGCTGCTTGCCTCCGTAATATGTGATAGGTGTCTTCATAATCAATACCTGAATTTCGTGAAATGAATGATTGCGAGAGGCTTTGTGATGTCGTAACCACGAAACCATGCCTTCCAATCTTCGAGAGAAAGGCCGTCGTTTGTTGCAAGCGTTTGGGCGATGCCGCCAAACATTCCGACATGTTCAGCATCTTCTATCATGGCTTCATCGAGCGTGCCAAAAGGAAACTCCAATTTCTGTATGCCGATGCCATCATCTTTCGTCAGCCTCACAATCTCATGCTGCTTGCTTCTGTAAGGCTTACCCTCCCAGTACCGAACCGAGAGACACGCCTTCCCTGCATTTATCTGTTCAAATCGTTTGGCCCACAACTCATAATTCGCTCTGATGGTGTGTATTTTCCCATTTTCTGCGCCATAGTACAAGGCACCTATAAGCCAATCCTTGAAATGGGTTTCCTCACCTGCTCTCGGATGGGTAACAGGAAACACCTGCGATAATGTCAAATAATATGTCTTCATAAAAAATCAAACTCCAGTTGTCTTATGGGTTCAACATATCCCTGATGCGAAGCGAGGAAAGAAGTTCGCAGTTTGTCTGCAATCTCTTTCCTCACTTGCTTGCTAACATGATTCTTGTCCCGTTCTGAATTGATCTGCAACGCCTTTTCCAAACTGCCGTTGACAATCTTTTCATCCATGAACACGCAGTATTCTGTAAACACCTGCCTACAAAAAGAGGCATCCTGTGCTTCCTCGTCGGTCTGGAACCTCTCAAAGACTGTGTCCTGCATCTTCTTCAAAGTCTTATGGGAGCGTTGCGTTTCACATCCAGCACCTTCTTCATTCTCAAAGATGATGGATATGGATTCACGCTTGCGCACCTTGCCAAGCTTCGCCCATCCATAAAAGACTTTCAGACGCTTTTTCTTGGGCGTAGGTTTGGTTCCATGCTTCGCCTCAAGCATTTTCAGTTTCTCAATCGTCATCGCTTCCATACTCTTATACCCGATATTTAAGGCAAAACGAGACAGCTGCTTCTACAGCGTCCTCGTATTTCCATTCAAAAGAAGTCCAGCCTTTTCTCACGTATTGGCAAGCAGCGTCAAGAACAATGTAAGAATAGTGGTAGTCACCATTCAAATCCATGCTTACTGCAATTTCGATGAAAAGAGCATACTCATCACGCAGCCACTTCATCACCATCTGATGCGTCGGTCTGCTCCAGGTGTTTATGAGATCTCTTTTATTGAAATCCTCTCTGACGGATGTGAGATACACCACTGGCTTACCGTCAGGCGTTTTCATGTAGAACCTGCTGTTGCATGGTTCATTAAAGCCCTTTATTTTGAGCAGCTGTGCCAACTCAAATGAAACGTAATCCTCTGTAATCATGTTCAGTCCTCCTGTATGTCTGATGGTTTTACATAAAACTCGTAAGTGCTTTGCCCTTCCTGCAAAAAGTCTCGCCATTTGACGGCTTGCTCTTCGGTGGCAAACGATTGTACAAATCTGCTACTCCCGTCAGGAACCTTTCGCCACAGGTGAAAACGCTGCTCATCCGGCTTCCACATACCGCTATAGTCAGGGTTAAGAATGAAAAGGCTTCCTTGCTTGTCATACACCTTACGCCCTCCGTGAAAACTGACGCCGAAGTCTTCCCATTGGTTCCTGAGTTCGTTAAATACTTTGAAACCCACACGCCTTTCTTCTGTTGCGTGTTCGTCCATAAACTTTCTGGCTTCTGTGAAGTCCATTTTCCCATCAAAGATTTCTTCTTTAGGGCAATACCTTGAAATGATGAAGTGATATTTTGTTCTCATATTCAGTCCTCCTTCTCTAACATTGCGTCCATCTCTTCCTGCGTCACCTCAAAGATGATTTTGATGCCGGCAGGCTTTTTCTTAACCTTGAACGCCACAGAGAACGGATTTCTCCGCAACCCTTCTGCGACGCTCTGAATAGCTTGTTCTCTTTTCTCTTCTTCTGTTGTCATAGTTCATTCCTCCTTCTTCAACGTAGCTCCAACAGCTTCGTCATCTATTATTGTTACTTCTGAATACGCTTAGATGGCACACCATCTATGGCAAATGGAAACTTACTGAAATACGCTTTGCCATTTACCACATTCATTTGGAATTGAGGGTATATTGTTGCTCCCATTGTTATCCTTCTTTAGGTTCTTTTGAATAGAATTTCCATATTTCAGTCTCGCTGTATTCCGTGTAATAGTTCCAGTTGAGCGAGTAAACACGGTAAAGCCTATTGCCCTTGCTGTCCCGGGCAATAGTGACGTTAGGACAATGCCTGTTGGCTTCACCGTACTCGTATAAGCCATTGTTCAACACTTCTTCGTATTTCGGACAGACGATGTCGCCATCTTCAACCTTGTGGCTGGCGCATGACTTGCTTAGGTTCTGCCCTCCATTCATGTAGCAAAGTCCATCCTTGTAGCATCGGCAAAGACGGCAACTTCCCTCTGGCTGATTCTTGGTCAGTTCCAGACTCACAATCTCATCGTAGCGAGAGTAGGTGACATTACCATAGAAACAAGGGCGTATGTCGCCATCATCCATAAGGGCATATCCCGTGAAAATCCCAGTCACGGTGTACTCGTTGCCAAGCTGGTTCTTCCTCATGCCACGCTCTCTCTCGCTCATCCTCTTTCGTGATTTCTCTGTCACTCTAAGCCGAATGGTCATGCGCTGATAACACTTGGCATGTAATGGCTCATGCTCTTGTATGTACTTGCGACGCAACTTGTATTGTCGACTATATGCTGCATCTGCTTTTCTATCCAATGAGCGTATTTCCTTTTTCAGTTCCTGGAAAGTCATAATCATTCCTCCTCGCATCTTAACATGTACCACTCAACGTCAGGCTGGTCAAGCCCGATCCACTTGATAACATCTTCACGGCTCTTGGCACCTCCAGCACCTTGAAACCTTTCCCGTTTTCAATTTTCTTTGCCATACTTTCAATTTTGTTGAAATTTTTCACTTGCTTGTCAACACTCTTACTGCCGAGCGAAGCACCTCGATGTCTGCTTTGCTCACCTTGGACAACTCGCCATACTCTTGCTCGAACAGATATGTGGCAATCTTGCTCGCCAACTTCATGCCCTGAGGCATACTCGTTTTGCCGTTAATTCTGATTCCCATTATGAGTCATATTTAGGTTTCACTTTCTACGAGGTCATCAAACAAGCCCTTTATCCGTGGCTGCAACGCCTCCAGCTCATCCTTGAAGAACTCCTTCTTTGTCCTGCCCATCTTCTTCCCCTTCCTCGTATGCACGTCATAGGTGTATGGAGGTATGGGAATAGGGTAACGCCTCACATCCTCAATCCATCGCTCCACGTCAACATCCCTTCGGTCATACACAAAGTTCTGGAGGTGGTCGGCATCCCTGCACTTCGCGCACTCACACAACAGAATCACACATTTGCTGACAAAGATTCTGCCTTTCGGCTCGTTAGATTTCTTGTTCACCAACTCATGCCCCTGCCACAAAGCCTCCACCTCGGCAGTGATGAGGCCCCAGCAGTCTTCTGCGCTGATAGTGAACAGTCGTTTCCACACATAGTCACGGTAGCCGCTTTCCCACAATTCCAATGCAAAGAATCCTGCGACTCCAGTGTCGCCTCTCCTGATGGCCTTCTGCATAGCCGAAGACACCTCAAAAAAGTCATATCCGTTTCTAGTCCTGATAATCATATTTCATCTCTCCTTTTCATCTGTAAATTTCGTAAAAAATGGCGAGTTTCCAAAACAGAAACTTCGCCATTTTCATGCCTTAACGTTTACTAACGATTTACGTTTTCGTTCTAATTTGTAGTCTTTCTATTCAGCGCCCTCGTTGTCACGAGGCTTGAAAAGAAAGTCGGCAAATTCCTCTGCGAACTGCTCGCCTGCGTATAATGCGAGTTCACGGGTCCTGAAGGCAAGACGCGCGCCGCCGCTCGTGTTCGAGAACGAGGAAGCGTCGACCGCATGCACGCAAGCGACCCCGCTGTGCGCACTCGCATTGCCGCCAGAGCGAAGAACCGCACGCCCTTTCTCTTCCTCTGATAGTTTCTCATACTCATCTTTGGTGTATAGACGGAACCAAGGATAATAGCGGTACTCGTCTTTCTCGAACTTCGGTTCCCAACCCTCATTGAGGGCAGCAACGATGATGAAGAGCTTCATGCAAGCCAACATCTCTTTACATAAAATGTTGTCTCTGTTGCTTTCATAGTCGGCAAGCAAATCTCCAGCTGTTTCGTCACCTGCTTCCGCTCTTTTGTTCAACGCTACACAAGCGTCCTCAAAGGTCTTGATGCGTTCTGTTACTGGACGATCGTCTTTCACTTCTTCGTCCACAAGGACGGCAATGGTCTTGCCATCCACCTCTTGCCACTCGACACGTTTGCCGTCGGGTACACTTAATTGAATCTGTTTCATTGTAATGAATTTTGGTGTTAATTACTATATGATGAACTCAATAGGGAAATTTTACACTGATATTGTACTCTATCATCTGCTTCGTCACACCCTTGCCGTTGTTGGTCGCGCCCTTTATCCTCACACTCTCACCAAAGTTCTTTCTGATGAGCATGATGCACCGCCGCTCCTCTTCCTGGTTCCTGAATGCAGACAGACCGCCAGCGTTCACAAACGTGTCTTTCTGGGAGAACGAGTACCGAAGGTCGGTCAGAACCCTCCGTTCCTTGTACTTCATGTAGCAGCTGATCCAGAAATCCTCCTTCAATTTCAGTTCCTCGTTCCACCATACGTTCTTGTTCCACCTCACACCATACGAGCAGCCGGTTATCATCTTCGACAGGGAAAGCCACGCATTCTCTTCATACATCATCGGACTGATGCGAGAGGTGAATCCGAATACATGCACGTCAAGCAGACAAGCGATGTCATACAGCTCATTGATGATTCCCGTCACCTTTGCCTTATCCTTCACCACCGTCTTCTCTCCTGGCACTGCGGCCAGATACTTGCAGGCATGCACATCATCGTCCAGCATGAACAGCTCACCGAAGTGCTTCGCCATCCAGTTCCGTTTCGGAATCAAGCCTATCACTTCATCGGGATGGGTCACTATCTCACACTCTGGGTTGTAACGCTCGTACATCTCCTTCTGACTCTCTGCAACACAGATGATGGGGTCCACTACTATGTTCTTCGCGAACACCCTGTCCCAACGCTTATGACTTGGGATGACGATTTTCAAGGGCATGGCGCACATCCTTTATGTCAATCACGTTACTCTTGGTCAGCTTCCCAGTCTTGTAGGACTTCATCTTCTGCATCCCGAGCCGTTCGCGTAGCCAGTTGCTGTCAACCTCGCTTCCGCTCTGGATGATGAATAGCTCGTGCCGTTCATCGTACTTGGGTATGAGTGGGTACACTGCATCATCATCCTTGATGGCTTCGAAACGCTCCTTGAAGGGGTCTTTCTCCTTCTCTTGTGGAAACTCAAATCCCCAACCTTCGAGCATTTCTCTGTCCCATTCGTTGCTGATGATATCCATGTCATCCTCTCCGTATGAG
The DNA here is from genome assembly GCA_017507385.1 of Bacteroidaceae bacterium. Lineage (GTDB taxonomy): Bacteria > Bacteroidota > Bacteroidia > Bacteroidales > Bacteroidaceae > Minthosoma. The sequence goes on from JAFWAX010000072.1 coordinate 75,074, forward strand.
ATGTTGTCCTTTGCCGCATACTCGCACAGCTTCTTCACTGGCGTGTCCGCTGGAAGCACCTTGCAGGGCATCTCCTTCAACCCCAACTCCCTGCCTCCTCTCAGACGCAGGTTTCCGCAAACGGTGACGAACTTGTCACCATTCGGAAACACTATCAGTTCACGCAGTTCGAGCATCTCCGGGCAATCCCTCATGCTCTTCACCATCGCCTCGTAGCGATAGTCACGAAAGAAACGCGGATTCTTTGGCAATCCGCTAACTTGACCCCTGTTCTGCTCAAGCAATCTCACAGGAATCATCTTGATTTCAGTCTTCATACTACCAAAATTTTTAATTCAACAACACTATATCAACAGCACCATTCTGGCAGTGCTACTTTCCTAATCTCATCCTCACCAGTTCCTCCACGTCCTTCACGCCAAGCATGTGCAGCATACCAATGCAATAGATAATCATGTCTGCAAGACGCTCATGCGTGTCAACAAGGTATTTGTTACGCTGGCGCTCGGTCTTTTCTTCCCGAGCCTTGTCCAGCGAATCGTCCATGCGCCGCCATTCACCGGACAGCATGACCGAATAGATTTTGGGACCTGCAGTCACCTTGATATGAAAATGACTGCGGAACCTTGCAAGGCAATCTCCCGCCCATCGATTGATCGTCACCATAGGCTTCGTTGTATGAAGGTGAGGACAGCATCAGCCGCCCCACCGGTTAGTATATAGTTGTTCTCACTTTTCACCATACTTTTCACGAATCTTCTCCACTGATTTCTCCAGCTTCTCTTCATACTTCTTCACAAGTTCATCATACGCCTCAGGCATCAACTCGCTGACCACCTTCTTTCTCAGAGCGACACCCATGCTGGAATAGAAGCTGTACTTCGTGATGAACTCCCTCGCCGCCTCTCTCGTCACCTCGTACATTCTCTTCTGGTCGTTCAGCATCGCATCCATCTTTTCTTCATCTGAAGCACCTGTCTTGTTCTTGAAGATGTAGGGGCAAGCCTCGAAGACTATCAGCTTCACGATTCGGTTCAACAACTCTGGATGCCCTTCAAAGTTCTCGTTCGTCAGTTCCTTGCACATCTTCATGAACTCACCATCAAGTTTCTCGGTGTTCTTCCTCGTAGCATTGTCAATGTCAATCGCCAGCAGCTCATCTTCCGTCTTCTCTGCCGTGTCTCTGTTGACACCGATTTTGTAGAGGTACTCGATGGTGATTCGATGCCAGTCCTCATAGAGCCTTACGGTCTTGAACACCTTGCCCTCAGACAGCATCTTCTGCAGACGTTCATCATCCTCCTTGTAGTAGCAGGAACCACTGAAGTCACGAGAGGGCATGATCTTCACATTTGGAAGCGCCCCCTTCAAGTATTCCCTGGCATCCTCATACTTCTCCTTCTCTTCATCTCTTTTCCATGACGGGCACTCAGAGTCGGTGACGATGATTTTGTCGGGCGTGTACTCCTCTCCGTTCTTCAACATCTTGTCATACATCTGCATGAGTTTCCACTTCCTGAACACCAGTTCCTTCTTCTCGAAGCAACTCTCCTTGGTGCATTCACCATTTCCCTTCATCTCGTAGAACAGGCACCCGTGGCTCGCAGTGTTGAACTCACAACCCTTGCACTTGGGCACTTCCTTTTTATCGTTCCATGATTCCTCCTCACCCTCCTTCGTCCACTCGGCGTTTGCGAGAAGGCGGAAAGACCTTGTTACAAACTCCTTGATGTCAGAATAAGGATAGCAGTCCGTGTTATCATCATCGAAGCACCCGTCAATTTCGTCCTCATAGAAACTCCGCTGGATGTCCTCGTCGCACTTGGCAAGGTAGATGGCACCAATGAGAGGAATGTGCCCCTTCGTCAGCTCCTTCTGCAATTCCTTGATGAGGCCACAGAGCTTTGTTCTGTCCTGAATGTAACGCTCACTCTTGCCGAACCTCGCAGCCAGTTCCTTCACCGACTGTCCTTTTCTCATCAGCTCAGAGAATGCCACAGCCTCGTCGATGGGGTCAACATCCCTTCTCTGGAGGTTCTCCGTGATCATCGCATCGAAGGCTTCAGCATCTGTCATGTCCCTCACGATGGCAGGAACTTCTTTCCATCCAAGATGGTTGATGGCCCTGAAGCGTCTCGCACCGCAGACAACCTCATACTTGAACTCATGCGCCTTGCCATCCTTGTCAAGTTTATCAAAGGTGTCAAAGCCCATGGCGTGGGGAGTCCTCACCGTGATGGGCTGCAACAATCCTTGTTCGGCGATGTTCTTCGCCAGTTCCTCGATGTCGGCTTTCTCAAACCGTTTTCTCGGGTTCATCGGAGACTCGCAAATCTCCTTCACCTTCAAGTTCTGAATCTCAATCATAATTTCACTTTTTGGTTAAACAATCGTTTGTGGCGTTTCCGCCTTTTCATCAGTAAAGTTCTTCATAATTGACGAGGTGTGCAAACAGAACCTTCACCATTTTGTCACCTTAACATTTACTGACGTTTAGCGCATATCTCTCACTCAAATCAACTCCCAACACCTTCGCTACCTCTTCCATTTCCATCACCTCGGCAAAAGGATTCTTGTGAATGGCTCTGTGACAGTCACTGCACAACAGCTTCGAGTTTCTGATGTCGCCATCATACTCCGGATACTTCCACCAAGGCAGGACATGGTGCAGCTGGATCTTGCTGTAGGGGAGCTGCCTGCCGCAACACTGGCAACGCCCGAACGTGTCTGCGTACAACTGACGCTTCGTCACACAGCACTTCTTTTGCGACAGCTGCCCAAACTCGAACACGTCTCTGCTCTGTCTTCTTCTCATCCGCAAGGTGGTCAGATAGATATTCAGACCGAATATGCGGATATGATGGTAGAAGCGCTTCTTCTCGCCTGTGGAGGTTTTACCCCCCCCATTTTTCAATTCACCCATTTTTCAATCTCATTTTGGTTTGACAATCGTGTTATTCTTTTCAGACACCCCACTTCTCCCTTGCCATGCAAGCCACATGTGCTGCTTCCAAAGCATCAAGCGCATTCTCGTCGCCATAGATGGCAGACCATGCGGTGTACCACAGGTAGGTGTCATAGGACATCTTGAGTTTTTTCGTCTGGATGCGTTCCAACTCCCTCTGCTCTTCCTCCTGCTGCTTGTAGATGCGGCAAAGGTGCTCACCCTGCACTTCCTTGAATTTCTTCAAGTCGCTGAGAACCTTGTGTGAGTTCACACCTCCGTAGAACTCGCCCTGCAGCCCCATCTTGTAGCGATAGAAGAAGTACATCACCTCGGTCAGCTTGTACTGCTTCGCTTCGTCCAAGAGCATCCATGCCAGTGCGTCACTCTGCTGTGGTGTCTGCTGACGTTGCCCAACAAAGTTGTTCAAGTCATAGATGAGGCCTGACAGCCACACCACGCAAATGTTCTCGCCATAAGCCTCGCACAGGTCGTTAAGTGTAGGAGCGGAACCGACGAAGCATCGGTCAAGTGCTCCACGGCAGTACCGCGCCATGTCCTCTGCCTTGAACTTTGACAGGTACTCGGCACCTTTCGGATGCTCAGCCAATATCGCAATACTTCGCGGTGATAAAGTCAAACCGTTCCTTGTCTCGGAGGTCTGCCTCTCTCGACTCACGGCTCTTGTCTCGTTCATTAGTTCCATTTCCGTTCTTGTTTATAGGTTTCACATCGTCATAATTGCCCTCCAGCACCTTCGGGAAGTTGTTGGGTCTGAACACCCAGTCGAAGTCAGCGATGAAGCCTTTGCTTCCACCTCCGTTGAGGAAAGAGGACTCAGAAGCCTTGGCGATGGCATTGTACACCATATTGATGCCGAACTCCTTCACCCTGGCATTCACCATCGACTTCCTCTTCGGTGTCATCTTGGCAATGGTTGGTATAGCAACAGGACTTATCATCGTGTGGTTCCAGAACCTCATCACGTTCTCCGAGTAGTCTTTCACTCTCTTCCCGCCACCTTCTTGAGGTGTCAGAACCAGCGTTGCGTCATCGTCGGATGACGTAGAGGCTTTAGACTCTATAATATTATCTTCGACGATAGGAGAAGATAATGATGAATCTATAGTTCCTGATAAGGAACTTGTATTCCTATTATCATTATCATTTATATTATCATTATTATTATTATTATCTGTATCGTTTGAATACATTTGTACATTTTGTATATCTTTGTATTCATTTGTATCAGATTTTTTATTTTTCTCCCAGCGTTTTTTGACGGCCTCTTTCCTCTTTTCGCTGATGTCTTCGTACTTCTCAGCGTCGGCTTTCAGTTGCTCCAGCATCAAGAGAAACACCCAATATACAGGACTGTCCTCAGACGGTACTGAACCATCGAGTATGTAGGCATTGATGGCATCAAAGAAGACAAGGCGAAGCTCGTCATCCATCTGGCTTGCTATCTTCGCCCATCTTTTATAATATATGATGTTGTCCGTTTTCATACCTACCTCCATTCACTATACCTCTCGATAGCTTCCTTCACATACTGCTCACATGGAAGCCAGAAGTGGTCACAGATGATTTTCACAAACTCGATGAAGCCATAGCACAGCTTGTAGTCACCACCATTGGCTTTGCACAACTCTTCCCACTTCTTCTGCTCATCGCTCTGCACGCCAGGGTCTCTACCTCTGATGCCGAACTGCTTGTTCGCTGGCTTCCTCGGACGCTTCATCTCAATGCCCAACGCCATCGTGTTGTACTTGGTCGGGAACAGGACCAGGTCAGGCGCACCGCTCACCATGCCCTCGTACTTCGCCATCGCCGCAGCCTTCGGAGTCCTGAACCCTCCGTTCTCGGCAGCGAACAGCAGATTTGCGATGTCTGGGAAGACGGTATCGAACCATTTCTTACACGTGTGCTGGATCTGCGCTTCTGAGTAGTCCCACTCAAGACGTTTGATGTCCTGAGCGTCCTTCACTTCGATTTTCTTCTTTGTTGCCATTGTTGTTCTCCTTTCCGCAGGTGCTCATGGGGAGCCACTACAACCTGCTACCGAACGCCTCAAGCGCCATGTCCGTCACCATCTCCTGAATGTTGGTGGTTGTGCCGGTCACACCGTCAGCGATGTTCTTCTTTGTCTGAATAATCTTGTACATGTATTCGTCTATCGTACCATTCCCGAGGAAATAGTAACAGTTGACGTTGTTCTTCTGCCCATTTCTGTGAGCGCGGTCTTCTGCCTGCTCGCAGTCGCTGTAAGTCCAGGGGAACTCGATGAACGCCACACGCGATGAGGCTGTCAGCGTCAAGCCAGTTCCACCGCTCTTGTAGTTGAGGATGATGAGCTTGCAACTCGGCTTCTGCTGGAAGTCATCCACCGCCTTCTGCTTCTGCTCGATGCTGTCACTGCCAGTCACCGTCACAGCCTTCGGGAACTCCTTCTTCAATTCCTCAACAACCTCCTTCAGATAGGCGAACACAATCAGCTTTTCGCCTCCGTCGATGATGTCATGGATGAACTCTGCCACTGGCTTGATTTTCCCTTTGGCTGAGATTTGCTTCAACAGTCCCATCTTCACCATGATGCTCGCCTTCATCTTCCTCCTGATGTCTTCCTCTGGCGTATCCTTGTAAGTCTTCAGATACTTCACCATGTCCTGCTCAGCATCCTTGTACTCCTTCATCGTCGAGATGTCAACCATGAGGTACTGGCGTGACTTCTCTGGCAACTCAGTCAGCACCTTCATCTTCTCTCTCCTGAAGAAGCAACTCATCCAAAGACGATGATTCAGTTCCTTCATGTTGCTGCTCTGGTCGATGCCGTCGCAGTATCGGTCAACGAACTTCCGATATCCTCCGAAGTCATCAAGCCGACCCATGATCTTCAACTGCTGGATGAGGTCGGTGTTGTTGTTCACGACAGGAGTACCAGTCAGCTCGAACACCCACGGCTTGCCCTTGCAGATACCCTCAACGAACTTGCTTTGCTGGGTCTTGCTCGTCTTGCACTTGTGGCTCTCGTCGATGATGACAGCCTTGAAGATATCCTTCCTTCTGTCATACTCGATGCTCCGCTGGGTGAAGCGTGAACTGTCATCAACCCTCACCACGAAGAACTTCCTCAGACTCTCGTAGTTGGTGATGAAGACATTGCACATGTGCTGCTCCCAGAACAAGTGCCAGGTGCCTCTGTTCTTGTCATCAAGGATGATGGCATCGATGCCAGCGAACTTCTTGAACTCACGTTGCCAGTTGATCTTCAATGCCGCAGGACAGATGACCAGCACAGGGAAGCTCTCACCATACCGCTGTGCCTCATTGTGTGCCTTCACCACCGAGCAGATGGCTTGCAACGTCTTTCCGAGTCCTGGCTGGTCGCCAAAGATACACCGCTTGTGGTCCAACGCATAGCGGACACCGAGCAACTGATAGGGGTAGGGATTCAGCAGCATGTAGTGCTCACCCTCGAAGGGCTGCATCCTGTCCACATCATCAGCGAACTCTTCCATGTCAGCCTCACGCCACTTCACCACGTTCACGAGCCGCTTCTGCTTTGCCCAGTCTGCCAATGTCCTCACATACCAGTCAGAGGGTCTGCCGACAGGATAGGCAGGGTGAACACGAGGGAACACCCATGCCTTATCGTCGCCATCCCATCGGGGAGAGGATGGAATCCGCTTCACTGCGTCAACAATGCCTTTGACGTGACGTGGAAAAGTCTTCGTGAATGATGCGTTGCCACGATAGAAACGCTTGTTCTCGATGACCTGCAGACGCCAATCCTTCTGACTGCTGATGATATGCAGTTCAATCATTACTCACCCTCGCCGTTAAAAGGATCTTCACCCTCACCATCGTCATCCTTGAACGGAAGTTCCTGCTGATACACGGCATACTTGTGGTTGATGATGTATGCCTCTGCCTCGAAGCAGATGTCCTGCACGATTTCCCTCAGTTCCTCACAACGCTCATAGTGGTCTTCATTCTCAAGGTCGATGAACACCCTCGGAGTGTTGAAGAAAAGAGTCTTGTTCGTCTTCAACAGCTTGAAGCCGCTGATGGTCACGCTCAACTGTGCCTCACTGCCGCTGATAGTGATGCCACCAACACCGAACTTGAGGCAAGCCTCGCTTGTGATGCTGCCTTCAAGGTTATTCCAGTCGATGTTCTCCGCCTCACTCATCTCGCACACCTCCATGAGTATGGGATCAACTTCTTCACCGCATTGCGGAGGTCATCATGGATGGGTTCCTTGCCCTTCGCTTTGAGCTCCTTGTTGTCATACACATAGGATGCTTCAAGACCAATGCCGTTGATCTTCACACTCTTCAAATCAATCTGATTCGCTTTCATTGTCTCATTGTTTTAATAGTTTAACAATCTTGTTTATATCTTGCGTTTATACTCTTCTTTGAACGCCTCGAAATACTGGTCTTCGGGATTCGGCAACGTGATGCCAAGCTCACTGGCCGCATCTGCCTGCACTTTGTCCAGAAACTCCTTCATCTCTTCGGTGTTCAACTTGCTTGTTCCCATGGGGATGTTTCCTCCACGATTGCCCATTGTGACAGGACGGCTCAGAAACATGTAGCAGTAAGCGTCATGCACCTCCTCCTTCGTGTTCCCCGTCGTGTCAGCGATACAGGCAAACCACATCCACATCAATGCGTTCTGGTTGATGCTCCTGTCCTTCGCCTGCTTCTTGATGGTCAGGGTGAACTTGCCGTTCGGCAGAAGCGACAGGAGCAAGTCTATTGGCTTGCCCCATGTCACCTTGCCTTCACTTTTTACGAGAATGGTGCTAACAGGCTTCATACGTTCACATCACTAAAATGGAAGGTCGCTATTATCACCCCATTCTTGCTGAGCGGCTTGAACGGGCGCACCTTGTTGCGCTTGAGGTTGTCCAGCAACTTGTTGTTGAAAGGGGATGGTTCCCTGCTGAGGCGTCGCGTAATGAGGTGGCAACGGTGCTGGAGCAGGAGCCGCAGGTGCTGGCGCTGCTGGAGCATACTGACCCGTCTGAGCGTACTGGTTGTTATAACCAGGGGCAGCAGGTGGAGCCATCGGCATCGGTGCTGGCGATGGAGAAGGGGCAGCCTGTGCGTTCTTCGGTGTCAGCATCTCAAGGTTGCTCACCGTCACCTCGTAAATAATTCTCTTGTTGTTGGGGTTGTCCTTGTCGGCAATCTCTCTGCTTTCATACTCGCCTTCGACAAAAAGCTTGTCACCCTTGTGCACATACTTCTGCACGGTTTCGGCAAGTTTCCTCCAGAAGATGCAGGTGTGCCACGTTGTCTTGTCTTGCACCTGCTGTCCGTTCTGCTTGGTGTACCCTCTCCTGGTGGTGGCAAGACGAACCTGCGCCACAATGGTAACATTGTCAGACATCATCCTTACATCAGGATCTGCGCCGACGTTACCGATTAACATTACCTTGTTCATAAAATCTCATTGTGTATAAGTTAAACAATTTGTTAGGTGGGGAGGTTGCCCTCCCAGTTCTCATTATCGGACTGTCACTCTGATGCTGTCCTTCGTCTCGCTCTCCTTCAAGTATTGAGCGTAGAGGTCTGGCTGCTCCTTCTTGAAGCGTGTAGAGTCAAACCGCATCGACTTGCCTCCTGGCACAAGCGTCATCTTCACCTTCTCGGAGTCGAAGCTCTTCACACCGTACTTCAACATGGCATCAAGTGCCTCCTGCTTGTACTTCTCATAGATATCCTTGTAGTGACCCATCAGGCGCTCAGCCTCCAGCATCTCATTGATGGCGTTTTCGGCAAGGATGATGTGCTGCTCTTTCTTCGGAGCCACGACTGGCACATACTTCTCACCCTTCTTCTCAGCCTCCATCAGAGCCACCACCGCTTCACTTCCCTTGTCATCCACGAAGAAGAAACCAGCCTTGCCAAGCTGATTCTCGTTCTTTGGCAACCAGAGGGCAAAAAGACCACCGACCTTGATGCCTGGATTCTGCTTCTCGAACAGGTACTTGTAGATGGAAGTCTGCCAACTCACATACTCTTTGTCGAGTTCGTAAGTGGTTTTCACGTCCACGATGGCCACGAGGTTTTCTTCAATCTGAAAAACCTTGTCTATCGGACTTGCGAAGTATTCACCATCTGTGACGATGTACTCATTGGCTATCACTTGACTGTTGGGAAGCTCCTTCTCCAAGAGTTTCTTGTACACTGCAACCTGAGGCAGACCATTGTCAATCATCACCTCGTCGTACATCTGACATCCCTTATGGATGGCAGTTCCAAGTTCAGCCGCCTTGTCAAGCACAGACTTCGGCACGTTGTCATACTTGTTCGGGAACAACTGTCTTTCTATCATCCCCGTGATTCCCTTCAACTCTTTTCCGTTGAGGAAATAGGAGTGACATTCCTCAAGGAACATCACTCCGCTTTCTTTCAGTGTAATCATTTCTTCGTAACCCTTTTGGCGGCTTCAATCGCCTTGTTGTAGAAATCTTGATTTTTCTCGTACCATTGACAATACTTCGCCCACACATCCTGATACTCTTCTGGTGTCTTTGCTGCGTCAAGAGCCGCAAGTGCTTCTTCAATAGGTGGAGCAGCCTCAGTGTACTGTTGGTACTTGCTGTCGTTATCACCCTTGAAGTAAACGTCTGCAGCAACGCCTAGTGACTTCATCGCAACGCTCATCGCATCCGTCAATGCCATCTTGTAGGCTTCATCGGACACATATAAGCCCTTGCTCTCTTTCGTCACCAAGGAACTGCCACCAGTGCCAGGAATGGGTGCGCTCCATTCTTCTCCATCCTTGATGTAGAGGTTGACCTCGATGAACGCCTTGATCTCTTCGCCATAGGTTTCTGTCCACCGATTGACAATTTCATACTTCCAGCCGATTCCGCAGGGGCCGAACTCCTCAGTCATGGCTTTGATTCGCCAGACAGGGGATATGTTGCTCATACCTTTCAGGCGTCCTGCCTGAATAGGTTTCAAAGCATTCTCCGGCACGCTCCTTAGAGCCTCATAGTGCCGCAAGTTGTTTTTTTCTTCTTGTTTCATAATCTCTCGTATTTGGTTCGACAATCTTTTACTTCTGTTGAGGCGTTGGGGCAACGTCACTCAGAAGCAGGTACTTGAACTTCTCAAATTCTGCCTCGTTCTCACGCTTGCTCCTGTACTCATAGAGGTAGCAGTAGAAATAGACATTGGTGTCATTCTCGCCCTTATCGATGTTGGAAATCATCGAAGCTTCAATCGAAACGTCACCGTCATTGTTCTTGGTAACTGCAACCTTGATTTCATGCTCAAAGTCATCATTCCGCTGCAACTGTTGCAAGTCTGCAAGGAACGCTTTCATTTCTTGTTTTTCTGTTCTCATAATCTCATTTGTTTAGTTAGACAATTATTTTGTTTGAATGCACTGCAAAGTTCTTTATTTTGAACAAGTTGTGCAAACAGAAACTTCACCATTTTTACACCTTAACATTTGCTGACGTTTGAAAGGAAACCGCCGACCTTCACAGGCAGGCGGATACTCAAAATCTACTATTATGAAAATTTGAAAATCCCTTACAAACACCTTGGCTTACCGCCTCAGCATCTTGCAATGCCTCAGCACTTGGTCAGCCCTCACTCTCCATTTGGAGTTCTGTACGTTCAGAGGCTTCTCAGCCTCCACCTCGCCACTCTCAATCAGTGACATCAGTTTTCCGAGTCCACCGACAATCTCGACCGCCTGACGCTGGGAGAATGTCTTGCCGGAAAAGTAGAGCAGGATGTTGTCAAGCATCAGCTCCTTACCAGAATTTATGTTTATCATGTTCACTTAATTCTTGTCACCTTGACACGACCATGCTCAAGGTCACGTTTCACACTCCAATTCATTCCCTTCGCCCTGTCTATGACGAGCGTGCTGTTCTTGGCAGCATTGATGCTGTTCAGCTGCTCGATAGGGAACAGCTCCTCAGCTCCGACTTCCATTCCACGAAGGACGTCGGAAATAGGTCTCTTCTCCATATTACACATACGCATATATATATTAAAGTTTATAATTCAAAGAAAACCGCCGACCCTCACAGGCAGGCGGAAACACATGCAACTTTACAAAAAGTTTGTGAAAACACTTTACGTCGCGCCCGTGCGTGTTCCAGTGTGTACGCTGATCGCCTCTGGCGGAACTGCATCCGCAGCATGATCCGTCTCAAGTTGACGAATCCAGAGGTACGGGCAAACGCACCGAAATGCGTTTAATTTTCCGACCGCCGTCCAAAGCACCCTGCCATCTCGTGGCCAGGCACCATTCGCTCATCACGGTATAAGCGGCTCATCTATACTATCGGCCGTTCAGAGGTCTGCATCCCCAGTGGGACTCGCTCCTACTTCCCGAATTCCAATCTTCTTCTTTCTGTACCAATAAGTCAAAGAACTCTGCATTGATTTGCACGGACGGAGGGACTCGAACCCCCACTCACCTAGGCTTCCTTCGTGATGGTTGTGGTAACTCAACCACCCTTATTCCCAAACTTGCGGCTTTGTGCCAACTTCACCGCTATCATCCGCGTCCTTCGTCTCTCCGAAGTGTCATTCCAGGACAGGCTTAGCGAGGCTCCCCTTTGTCCTTTCAGCAGAACAACCACATTGCAGCGTAAAACGTCAAAAGCATGATTATTCCACCGAGTAATTCCTTCAATAAGTTCTGTTCCATTGTCTTCGATTTTTATATGTGAATACTATGTTGTTCCAAAGAATGGAGGATGTCGCCGACTTCTACACAAGCACCCATGAAGGCGTTCCTGTCCGAATGTCCCTTTCGGGCATCCTCCTGCCGCCCTGTTCTCGGCTGTCATCGGTTTAATGCCTTCACGAGGGGAAACCTCTCCGCTGGCCATTTATGTAACAGGATACACATGTTTCTTTTTCGGCACTCACAGTCTCACGACTGCCTCACCGAACACCATTTATTACAATTTAACACTATGGTTTACTACGTAAGAGTATTCCATGAAGCCAGACACCTCTGACCGAAATTTACCCTTTGAAAAATCTTAAAACTGAACCACCAAAAACTTTTTCCCAAAACCCTTTGGTGGTTTCGCTAAAAAATCCGTAAATTTGTAGCGACATATAAACGTAGTGCAAAAGTACATCGTTTTTATGGACTAAACAAGCAAAAGTCCATAAAATTGATGGACTTTAACAACTTTTAAGAAAGTCCTATGGAACTGGTTCATGAAAAATTGCGCTCCTATTTCAAAGAAATAGGGATGTCGCAGGTCGAAATTGCGGAAAAACTCGGAGTTTCAAAAACGACCGTCAACAATCTTCTTACTGGTTACAGTAAGTTCGGAAAGGCACAGGCTGAGAAGTGGAGTGAACTCTTCGGCATCTCAAAGTCGTTCCTTCTCACAGGAGAAGGTTCTATCACCGAGGAGGAAAACTCAAAGAACGAGGAACGCATTGCAAGCCTCACGTCAACAATCCACATCCTTACTGAGACCATTCAGGAAAAGGATAAGACCATCGATGCGCTCAAAGCCCGCATCGCAGAGCTCGAAAAGAAAATTGTTTAACCACTAATACCTTACTATTATGAAAAAAGTTGTCAAATATGGTTGTCTTTCAATCTTAGCCATCTGGGGCATCCTTTTTGTCGCATCCTTCGTCATTCACTTAATCAAAGGAGGTAAGGGCGACAACACAGAAGAGCAAACAGTAGAAACAAAGGACAGCATCGTGCACAAAATGCACTTCTACTATGGCGCAGAAGACACAACGAGTCTCATCACCATGCAGAGCAAACTGATGGAGAAGTATCCTGATGCCGCAGAACTCGACACGATAAACGGCTACCTCTCAGAACTGCGTGAAAAATACGCCATGCTCCAAGCAGAATGGAAAGTGTCATTCGACAAACTCAAAGTGAAGAAGGACGAGTTCAAGAACACAACCTGGTACGAAAACCCGTACTTCACACATAATGTATTCTCAAACAACGTGTCACTTTACATCGGTAGGAAAGGTGACAAGATATGGCCATGTGCCAAAATCTCGTACACTGGTAGTGACTGGATCTTCTTCGATGAGATTACCTTCCTTATCGGGCAGGGCACATTCACATTCGCTTTCAACAAGCACAAAGACCGCGAAACGGAAGTTTCTGGTGGCAGGGTGGCAGAATGGGTCAATATGGGCATAGACCAATATCCATTCAGCTACATCGCCGACATTCCAGAATTCGATAATGCAAAGATAAGAATGTCTGGTAAATACACCCATGACCGTTCCATCACGAACACGGAGAAAAAAGCAATCCGCGATGTTGTAAACGGATACCGTTACCTTCTCTCAACAGGCTGCACAGGCATGAGTCCAGACTAACGTAACTACACAACAAAGGCTCCGACATTTCCTTTTTATTGTCGGAGCCCTCAAAAAAACAGCAAAAATCACACCCAATCATCTTTATTCTCAAATAAATAGAGATTCAAGTGCGATAAAGTTAGTGAAAAAAAGGGAATTGGGAATTAGAAATAGAGATTAATTAGTCTTTCTCAAGTCAAAAAACTGTCCGAATGGTAATTTCCTGTCTGCAGGCTCCTAACTCCTAACTTTTTTTTGTATCTTTGCAAAAAATAATTTTGGTTTATGATACAGTCGATGACAGGCTACGGCAAATGTGTCGTAGAGTATAAAGGAAAAAAGATTCATGCGGAATTGAAGTCGCTGAACAGCAAGGCTTTTGATTTGACAACACGCATCGCCTCCTTATATCGTGAGAAAGAAATTGAAATACGCCACCTCATTCAGGAGGCGCTGGAACGGGGTAAAGTGGATTTTGTCTTGTGGGTAGAAAAGGAGGGAGCTTCTTGTGTTGCACCGATTAACATGCCGCTTGTTGCCGAATATAAGAGGCAGATTGAGAAGATGCAGCAGGAATTGCTGTTGCCGGAACCAGAGGACTGGTATGCTACTTTGCTTCGCCTTCCTGATGTGCTGTCGCATACGGAAGTGGAGGAACTGACAGCCGAAGAATGGGTGGAGGCCAAAAAGGCAATCGAAGGAGCGATTGCCGAAGCTGTGGCATTCCGTAAGCAGGAAGGTTTGGCGTTGGCGAAAAAGTTCCGTGAGAAAATCGATAATATCGCAAAGCTGATGGCGTCTATTGAACCTTATGAGAAGGAAAGAACGGATAGGATTAGACAGCGCATCCAAGATGCTTTGGAACAGCAATTGAGTGTTGACTATGACAAGAACCGGCTTGAGCAAGAGATGATTTACTATATAGAAAAGTTGGACATCTCGGAAGAGAAGCAGCGACTTTCCAATCATCTCGAGTATTTCATCCAAACGATGGAAGAAGGTCAAGGGCAAGGAAAGAAATTGGGATTTATCGCTCAAGAAATGGGTCGTGAAATCAATACTACTGGCTCAAAATCTAATCAGGCAGAAATGCAGAATATTGTTGTGATGATGAAGGATGAGCTCGAACAGATTAAAGAACAGGTGCTTAACGTTATGTAAATTCTTGTATGGAAGGAAAACTCGTTATATTTGCCGCTCCGTCAGGCTCTGGCAAATCTACTATTATTAACCATCTGATGGCTGATGGTGGAGAGGAAGCTCTCAATCTGCACTTTTCGATTTCTGCGACATCTCGTGCTCCACGTGGCACGGAACAGGATGGCGTGGAGTATTTTTTTCTCACTCCAGAAGATTTTCGCCAGAAAATAGCCAATGACGAATTTATTGAGTATGAAGAGGTTTACACGGATAAGTTCTATGGAACGCTGAAGTCGCAAGTGGACAAACAGTTGGCGGCTGGAGAAAACGTGGTTTTCGATGTCGATGTCAATGGTGCATTACGTATCAAGAAGATTTATGGAAAGCGGGCGCTGAGCATTTTCATTCAGCCTCCGAGCATAGAAGAGCTGCGCCATCGCTTGGAAGCGCGCGCTACGGATGCTCCCGAAGTGATAGAGCAGCGCATTGAACGCGCAAGATATGAGTTGAGCCAGGCTGAGCATTTCGACGAAGTGGTTGTGAATGATAATCTTGAAATAGCGCAAGTTGAAGTGCTTGCTCTTGTCGAGGACTTTTTGGAGGAGTAAAGGTCTCATTCCCGATGCTCGTCTGCATAATATTTAAAACACCGCCTGCGAAATATTTCGCAGGCGGTGTTTTAAATATTATGCAGACGGTGTTTATATACGCTCTCGGATGGGCAAGAGCATAAAGGGTGATAACGTATGATAGAAAATAGAAATTCCCCAGTAATCTGCTGGGGAATTTTTATGTTTTTAGAGATTTCCTCTTTCCTTGTCAAGATAATATTTGTATGTGCCTACGGTCAATTCGTCGCAAGCAGCTTCGTCACACACGACGATGGCACGGGGATGCATCTGGAGGATAGATGATGTCCATTTGTGACTGATGTCTCCGTCGATGCAGTGTTTAAGAGCACGCGCTTTGTTGTGCCCGTTGCACACAAGCAGCACCTCTTTTGCATCCATGATTGTGCCGATGCCGACTGTCAGAGCCTGTTTGGGCACGAGGTTGAGGTCGTTGCCAAAGAAACGGCAGTTTGCATGGATGGTGTCTGTAGTAAGGGTCTTGATGCGTGTGCGTGAAGATAATGAACTGCCTGGCTCATTGAAGGCAATGTGTCCATCAGGACCAATTCCGCCCATGAAGAGGTCGATTCCGCCCACCTCGGCTATGAGCTCTTCGTAATGGTTGCATTCAGCGATGAGGTCGGGAGCATTACCATTAAGGATGTGTACATTTTCTGGCTTGATGTCAATGTGGCTGAAAAAGTTTTTCCACATGAAGCTGTGGTAGCTTTCAGGATGTTCTTCAGGAAGATTGACATATTCGTCCATATTGAAAGTTACGACATTCTGAAAAGATAACTTCCCAGCTTTGTTCATCTCGATAAATTCTCGATAAAGCCCCAGTGGCGATGAACCTGTAGGGCATCCTAACACAAAAGGTTTCTCTGGTGTCGGATTTGCTGCAATGATCTTGTTTGCAACATAATTCGCAGCCCATTTGGACATGGTTGCGTAATCGGGTTCAATAATTACTCTCATAATTGTTTGTATTTAAGTTGTATTTAAGTTGTATTATTTCAGAGGATTCCATCCTTGTGCTTTTAGTTCAAACTCAGAGCCGTCGCGAGTGATTAACGCACAGCCCAAGTCTTGTTTGGTGATATGTCCGATGAGTTTCACATCCTTTATCTTTTCGATTTTCTCGTGGTCAGCAATGGGAACTGTAAACAGAAGCTCGTAATCTTCTCCGCCGTTCATGGCTGCGGTGGTGAGATTCATGTTCATCTCTTCGGACATGACTGCTGTCTGGTAATCAATCGGTATGCGTTCTTCGTAGATTCGACATCCGCATTTGCTTTGTGTACAGATGTGCAGCAGTTCTGACGAAAGCCCGTCGCTAATATCTATCATAGATGTTGGCTGGATTCCCGTATCGCGCAGTTGCTGCAGAATATCTCTGCGTGCTTCTGGCTTCATCTGGCGTTCCAGCAGATACTCGCGTCCGCTGAAATCAGGCTGCGAGATAGCCATACGCTCGATGTCTGTCTTTGCAGCCTCTATCTGCTTGTAATACACTTCCTTCTCTCGCTCAAGCAGCTGCAGTCCCATATAAGCAGCGCCTAAATCTCCGCTGACACAGATGAGGTCGGTCTCTCTTGCGCCGTTGCGATAAATGGCTTTCCCTTTCTCTACTTCTCCAATTGCTGTGATTGAAATGGCTATTCCCGTTCTTGAACTGGTGGTGTCTCCTCCTATCATGTCCACTCCGTGTGTGTTGCAGGCCAAACGTAATCCTGCATAGAGTTCTTCCATATCCTCAATGCTGAAACGTTTGCTGAGGGCAATGCTTACCGTAATCTGTTTGGGCGTTCCGCCCATGGCATAGATGTCGGAGAAATTCACCATTGCGGCTTTATAGCCTAAATGCTTGAGAGGCAGATAAGTGAGGTCGAAGTGCACTCCTTCCATCAGCATGTCTGTAGTGATGAGAATTTCTTTCTCTTCCCCATATTGAAGAATAGCGCAGTCATCTCCAACGCCATATATGGTTTCTGGATTTTTTATTTCAATGGTTTCAGTCAAGTGCTTGATGAGACCAAATTCGCCAAGGGTAGATATTTCAGTTGCCATTATTTTCTATTTTTTTTACATTCACAATCTTTACGCAGATTTTTCTTTACATAATTTCTTATGAAATGGTCAAACTCTTTCTTTTTGTTGTCAAGAAATTCGACTTCTATTGGGATGATTTTGAGATTGTCAATACCTTGTATGCGAGTTGCGTCTTTCTCTGTTGTGAGAATGGTACGCCCTGCAGCTCTCTGTTTGATATTTTCTATGTCATGTTTCGTGAAGTGATGATGGTCGGGAAAACTCATCAGTTCCAATTTGGGAATTATATTCTGGAGATCGTACACCATTTGCTCTGGTGATGCGATGCCAGTAACCAAGAGTGGATTCTCTCCTAAGCCCTCTATAGGGTTTGGGTACTTGTATGTTGTGAAAAATATTTTCTGCCAATTACCAAGGTCAAGCGAGCGTTCTATGCCTCGCCGGTCCATCGGAGTTAGGTTTTGTGGACATTTTGTGACGATGATGATGTCAGCCCTCAAGCGGCCTATTGGATGTTCTCTGAGCCTCCCAGCTGGCAGTAATGCATCGAAACATATCAAACGGTGATAGTCCATGAGCAGAATGTTGATGCCGGGCTGTACATATCGATGCTGGAATGCGTCGTCTAACAGGATAACTTCAGCCGGAGGTTGTATATTGTTGGACATCAGATTTTTGATTCCATGACAGCGGTCTTTGTCAACAGCCATGTGGATTTCAGGAAACTTCTGCTTCATCTGGTAAGGTTCATCTCCAATTTCAATCATGGGTGATTGCATGGTGGCAAGCCTATATCCTTTTGATTTTCTTTTATATCCACGACTGAGTACAGCTACTTGATAGTTTTTTGACAATAATTTTATCAAATATTCAGTATGTGGTGTTTTCCCTGTTCCGCCTACCGTGATATTGCCAATGCTGATGACAGGAAGGTTGAAGGCCTGAGATTTGAGCAAACCATAGTCAAACATCAGATTTCTGATGCCTACCACCAGCCCATAGAGCCATGAGAATGGCATGAGCCAATAGTTGATTTTGATATGGTCGCCTTCCATCTTAGAGCATTTGTTACTTGATGTATTTGCTGTATTCACAAGCCGCTAATAGCCAGGCACCTGTACCGAATGGAGCCTGTGATTGGGCATTTACAGTACGAGTCGGATCGGGTTTCTCTCCGATAGGCTGCACATAGCCAATGCTGCCATCAGGTTGAAGGGCAATCTTCGAGAGATATTCCCATGCCTTATCTATCGTTGGCTTATATTGCTTTGCGGAAAGAATGCCATTATTCACGCCCCAAAGTATTCCATAAGTGAAAAATGCGGTACCTGACGTTTCGTATCCAGGAGCATCGTCTGGACACAGCATAGAACGTGTCCAATAACCTTCTGGTTGCTGGCATCGAGCAGCACCTTCTGCTAACTTCTTGAAACGGTCAATGTAAAAATCTCTGTATTCGCAATCTTGGGGAATGTCTTGGATTACTTTTGCTAAACCTGCGATTACCCATCCTGCTCCGCGTGCCCAAAAGGACTTGCCGTCATTGCATGCCGTTTTAACCTTTGGATATACGTATTTCCCATCACGATAGTAAAGCTGCTCCTGTGTGTCGAAAAGCAAACTGTCTGTCCAGCGAAAACATTCGTATTGTTTGTCGAGCAGTTTAGGGTCGTGAGTGACGGTATATAGTTTGGTGAATATAGGCATGCCCATGTAAAGTGCATCAGCCCACCACCAGTAATCTTTCTCGGGAGTAGCTGCTTGATAGCACATCACTTCAAGGGTACGTTCCAAACGTTCTGCACGATGTTCAAGTTTATACAGGTCGATATACACTTGAAAACATATTTGCCAGTCTGCAAAAAGCACAAAATCCATGCCTTCTCCGTAAGTTTGGTATCTCCAGCGCCTCTTGTCTTTTTGTGTTGCTCCTTTCCAATTGTTGAATTCGGCCCATTCTATTGCGTAATCGAGGTACTTCTGGTTGCCTGTAAGATTGTAAACCTCTTGATTTCCTGTAAAATATGCGGCATTGTCCCAGAAACCGCGGCATTTTGCAGAATTGTGACTTTGCCAATAGTTGTTCACTTTTTCTATAGTTGCAATAACGTCTTCTTTTGTCTGTGCTACAACCGTTTGCGCCATTAAGGCTGTTCCGAGTAGAAGTGTGGATAAAAGTTTCATGCTATTATGTTTTTATTGGTTGGTAATCATTTGCAATCCAAGCTTTTGTGCTTCTTCGATGAGAAGTTGTTTGGCTGGAATGTATTCGTTAGGAATTTCCCCGTCAAGAATGGCATCTTTGATGTGAGTTTTCAATATGCCGACTTCACGGCTTGGACGGAGGTTGAACAATTTCATTATTTCTTCGCCAGATATGGGGGGCTGGAAATTTCTTATGCGGTCTTTTTCTTCAATCTCAACAAGTTTGGAACGTACAATGGAAAAGTTCTCGATGAATTTCTTTTTTTTCAGTTCATTTTTAGAGGTAATGTCTGCTGTACAAAGAAGCATCAAGTCATCTATGTCGTCGCCAGCTTCAAACAATAGCCGTCTGACAGCACTGTCCGTTACTTCTTCATCAGCAATAGCAATCGGACGCATGTGCAACTGAACGAGTTTCTGGACAAACTTCATTTTCTCGTTCATCGGTAGTTTCATGCGTCGGAAAATGGTTGGAATCATTCTTTCGCCAATATCGTTATGGTTGTGGAATGTCCACCCAAGGAGAGGGTCAAAACGCTTTGACTTAGGCTTTCCTATATCATGGAGAAGAGCAGCCCATCGGAGCCAAAGAATATGATCTTGTACAGTATCCCACTTCCCGTTTCCTGCCGGAATGGATTGTGGATTAGCTGTTGCTTTTGCCATATTGTCAAGGACTTCGAGGGTATGATAGAAGTTGTCTTTGTGAGCTTTTTGGTTTTTGGTCTCAATGCCTTGCAGTTGGGCTAATTCGGGAAAAATCAAAGAAAGCAAGCCACATTGTTCAAGTTCCACAAAACCTTTAGAGGGAGTGGAGGATAGAATAATTTTGTTTAATTCTTCAGCAATACGCTCTCCTGAAATAATTTTGATGCGTTCTTTATTTCTGCTCAAAGCTTCAGAAGTTACTTCTTCTATATGAAAATTAAGCTGAGTGGCAAAACGTATGCACCGCATCATGCGGAGAGGGTCATCGCTGAAGGTGATGTCTGGATCTAAAGGGGTTGCAATAATCTTATCTTCAAGATCATAAAGACCATCAAAAGGGTCAACCAGTTCGCCAAACCTATCTTTGTTCAAAGACAGAGCCATTGCGTTGATAGTGAAGTCGCGTCGATTCTGGTCTTCTTCCAGAGTTCCGTCTTCTGTAATGGGTTTTCGAGAATTTCGGTCATAGCTCTCCTTACGTGCGCCAACAAACTCTATCTCCAGATTTTTGTGTTTAAGTTGTGCGGTGCCAAAGTTTTTGTAGATGGCAATGTGCGCTTTTTGGCCCAGTCGCTTGCGCAAGGCTTCTGCTATGGCAATGCCAGGACGCTCTATTTGCTTCTTGGGGTCAATTACTACAATGTCGATGTCGCTTGAAGGACGCTCCAAATACAAGTCGCGGACCCATCCTCCGATGACAAAACAATCTAACCCTAATTCTTCCGCTGTGTCAGAAATGAGATGGAAAAAGGGGTGGTCAAGTTTTGCTAATATATCTTCATGCGTCAGTATCTTCATACGAGATGGGCTCTGAACGTCTCTTTAATGTTGCAAAGGTAAAAAAAAAGGAGACAAACGTGATAAATGAATGCTTTTTTTGTCGATGCAGAAACGAAAAAGCTGGATAACAAGTGAAAATAGTTGTGAAATAATATTTTTGTGTTACCTTTGCTAATAAAATGAAACGTATGAAAAAGAGTATCTATTATGCCTCTGTCGTCCTGATGGCTGTTTGTTCTTCCGTCTTTTCCGCTTGTCAGCATCAGCCTTCTGTAGTGGAGCGACGGAAAGCGGAAATCCGTGAAAAAGACTCGTTGGAACTGCTGCAAGCTCGTCGGGATTTGTATGTGTCAGATAGTATCTTATCTTTCAAAATTTTTGAGGTGGAGGACTTGAAAGCACAGTTTGTGTTTGAAAAACAGGAAAAGTATCAAACCAAAGGTTACTATGTGCTGTCTGCATATAGTGGAACAAAAGAGAAATATAATTTCTTTCCTGAAGTGGAAGAAGATGGCGCTCTGTTGCTTGTCACGGTTGACAAGGAAAGAAAGTATATGTTTGTGGAGGTGGATTTGGAAAAGGATGACTACAAGAGCTTGTTGCCCAAGCACTTGACGGAGTTGCAACGTCAGGATGTAGATGCGTGTTATGCTTTGGCTAAAGCCATGCAAGACCTGTCTAATGCACAGCAGAAAAAAGAGAAATTGCAGTTAAAGATACGATTCTATGAAGAGAAAATGTCTCGTTCATTAGGCAAACCTTCATCAACAAAATGACTTGGGAAATGGCTGAAAGTGAAGCAGAAATGAGGCTCGTTCGCTTCTTTCTTGGCGCTGATGAGGCTATTGCAGGGACTGGCGCTTTTTCCTTGAATGTTTAATTTGAAGAAAAGAATAGAGGGGTGCATTCGCATAGATGCATCCCTCTATTTTTGTTATCGGTAAGTCGTTCTTGATTACTCTGCGCGGAGAGTGAAACGCTTGAAGTCAGTAACAGTGAGGTCTTTGTCGATGTTCTTAAGATACTGAGCAACAGAAATCTTATTGTCATCGATGTATGCCTGCTCAAGCAGACAGCTTTCCTTGTAGAACTTGGCAACCATACCGTTTGCAATGTTCTGAATCATCTGCTCCTTGAGGTTTGCTTCTGCCTCCTGGGCAACAGTAGCCTTTATTTCGCGAGCCTTAGCAGCATCTTCTGGGGTAATCCAGCCCTTAGCGGTGTTGGACTCGATGTGATCTTCAGAGTCAACGTGTGCAGGATTGATGCCAGCCTTCTTGAGAGCTGCTTCTACTGCCTTGGCAATCTGGTTCTGTTTAGCCTTTTCTACAGCGTTCTTTGTCTCTGCATCCTTAATGTCCTGAGGAACAGATTCTGCGTTGAGTGCGATAGGTGACATAGCTGCAACTTGCATTGCCACGCCTTTACCTGCCTCTTCAAAGCCCTTTTTGTTCAAAACAACAAGTGCACAGAGGAAGTTCTGGTTCATGTGGTTGTAAGCAACGATGTCCTCGCCTTCTACATAATTGAAACCATCAAGTTCCATCTTTTCGCCTGTAACACCAGAGCGGTTAGTGATGGCATCCTGAATGTTCTCGCCATCAATAGTGAGGGCGTTAACTTCGTCCATGCTTTTGCACTTTGCAGCAACGATTGCATCGATAATCTTGTTTGCAAGAGCAACGAAGTCTGCGTTTTTAGCAACGAAGTCTGTTTCGCACTTGAGAGCAACCATTGCGCCATAGTTTCCGTCAACCTTTGCAAGAACGCAACCTTCTGCAGCGTCACGGTCTGAACGCTTTGCGGCTACGAGCTGACCTTTCTTGCGGAGGATTTCCATTGCAGCCTCCATGTCGCCGTTAGCCTCAGTAAGAGCCTTCTTGCAATCCATGAGACCAGCCTGAGTCTTCTTGCGAAGCTCGTTGATTTCCTGTATTGTAATTGCCATAATGTTATTTGTAATTTAAGTGTTGAAGAATTGAAAAATTGAAGTTTTTGTTGCTTCAATCTTTCAATTCTTTTTTTTTTATTTTAGTTGTTACTCTGCTACAGGAGCTTCTGCTTCTTCTGAAGCTTCAACCTTTTCTGCTTTTTCAGCAGCTTTAGTTTCGCCAGCAGCTTCCATGTCAACCTTCTCTGCCTTACGCTCCTCAAGACCTTCGTTGATAGCGCCGCAAACAGCATCGAGAATCATCTCGATAGACTTTGTTGCATCATCGTTTGCAGGGATAACGAAATCGATGTTGCGTGGGTCAGAGTTAGTATCCACGATTGCAAATACAGGGATGCCAAGACGATTAGCCTCGCTAACTGCGATGTGCTCCTTCATAACGTCGATAACGAAAAGTGCAGATGGGAGACGAGTCAAATCTGCGATAGAGCCGAGGTTCTTCTCGAGCTTTGCACGCTTACGGCGAATCTGAAGATTCTCGCGCTTAGAAAGCTTGTCGTAAGTACCGTCGCTCAAAAGCTTGTCGATGTTAGCCATCTTCTTAACAGCCTTGCGGATTGTTGGGAAGTTGGTGAGCATACCGCCTGGCCAGCGCTCGATAACGTAAGGCATGCCAACAGATGCAGCTTTTTCTGCTACAACGTCTTTAGCCTGCTTCTTTGTTGCAACAAAGAGGATGCGCTTGCCACTCTTGGCAATCTGCTTGAGAGCATCTGCAGCCTGGTCAACCTTAGCAACAGTCTTGTGAAGGTCTATGATGTGAATGCCATTGCGCTCCATGAAGATGTAAGGAGCCATAGCTGGATTCCACTTGCGCTTGAGGTGACCAAAATGAGCACCAGCGGAGAGGAGTGAGTCGAAATTTGTTCTTGCCATAATTTTGTTTTGTTTACTTTCTTTGTAAGTTAATGTTTTTAACCAACTTGCAAGTAGCTTTCCGTAAAGAATGGTCCTGCAAGTTTAGATGCTAAACGGCTATCTTGTATTGTATGTATTCTGCAGTGGCAATGAAAACGTTGCCACCACAGAAAGAAGACATTTTAGCGCTTAGAGAACTGGAATCTGCGGCGTGCCTTTGGCTGACCTGGCTTCTTGCGCTCAACAGCACGTGAGTCGCGTGTGATGAAACCTTCAGCACGAAGTGCCTTCTTGTCCTCTTCGTTGATCTTAACAAGTGCGCGAGCGATTGCAAGGCGAAGTGCCTGGCTCTGACCTGTGTAACCGCCACCTGTAAGAGTGGCCTTGATGTCGTACTTCTCTGCAACGCTAAGGAGGTTGAGAGGTTGCTTAACAACGAACTGTACGAGTTCTGATGGGAAATAATCAGCAAGTTCACGCTTGTTGATGATAATCTTTCCTGTACCTTCAGTAAGGTACACGCGTGCAACGGCGCTCTTGCGACGACCGAGTGCATTGATATAATTTACTGCCATATACCTTATTTTTATTTGAGGGTGTTAATATCAAGTGCTACAGGCTTCTGAGCTTCCTTATCGTGCTCTGCGCCTTCGAAAATGTAGAGGTTACGCATGAGGTGTCTGCCGAGGATGCCCTTTGGAAGCATGCCCTTAACTGCATGACGCAAAACCTTCTCGTATCCGTTTGGACGCTTGATCATTTCTGCATAAGTTGCCTTGTGCTGACCGCTTGGATAACCAGAGAATGTGATGTAAATCTTCTGTGATTCCTTTGCGCCTGTAACCTGAATCTGGTTAGCGTTGATGATGATAACATTGTCGCCACAGTCCATGTTGGGTGTGAAGACAGGCTTGTACTTTCCACGAAGTACCTTTGCTACCTTTGATGCAAGACGGCCTAATGTCTGGCCTGCAGCATCAACAACCACCCACTGCTTGTTTGCAGCCTCAGTGGTGATGTAGCTTGTCTTAAAACTGTTTGATTGCATTTTAACCTTTTGGTTTTAATAATTAATAATGTGTGTTCGCTGTCAGCTCGGCGTTGCTGCGCGACTGACGTACTGTGCCCATCGGTTTCCCTTTGGGTTTTCTGCGTTTCACGGACCGCATTCCCGGTTAAAAGAAGATGCTATCCACACAGAGCACGAGGCGGCTTTCGCCGTCTCTCGATATAAATCGGCGTGCAAAGGTACGTTTTTTTGTCAGATTGACAATGCGTTTTGATGTTTTTTTGATTATTTTGTTAGATTTCTTTAACTTTGTATCCACATTATGCGTTCTTAATACAATGCAGAGATACAATGAGTTCGGAATTTGGCTGAAAAGTCAGTTAGGAGTGAAGTCGCAGAAAATATCGTTGAATGCAGGCTTCACATGCCCCAATCGTGACGGTCGAGTGGGAACGGGGGGCTGCACTTATTGCAACAACCAGACCTTCAATCCTGACTATTGCGTAACTGACAAGTCTGTTGCTCAGCAGCTGGAAGAGGGGAAAGCTTTCTTTTCTCGCAAATATCCAGATATAAAGTATCTTGCTTATTTCCAAGCGTATACAAATACTTATGATTCGGTAGAAAACTTACGTTTGAAATATGAAGAGGCGCTGCAGGTTTCGGATGTTGTGGGGCTTGTCATTGGAACACGGCCCGATTGTATGTCTGAAGCTCTGCTCGACTACCTTTCGGAGGTAAATCGCCGCACATTTTTGCTTGTTGAATACGGCGTTGAATCCGTTTATGACGCAACGCTGAAACGTATCAATAGAGGGCATACCCTTGCTCAGACGGTTGATGCCATCACTCGCACGGCTGCGCGAGGCATCAGAGTCGGTGCCCATGTCATTCTTGGATTGCCTGGAGAGAGCCAATCGGGAATGCTTCATGAGGCTTCTGTCTTGTCATCCCTTCCCCTCACAACACTCAAACTGCATCAGCTTCAGCTTATTAAGGGCACTCGTATGGCTGATGAATACTTTGCCGACTCGTCCGATTTCCACCTTTTCTCTGCGGATGAATACATCGATTTAGTCATCGATTTTGTAGAGCGTTTGCGTCCTGATATTGTTCTGGAACGCTTCGTCTCTCAGTCGCCCTCAAGCCTTCTTGCCGTGCAAGGATGGGGGCTGAAGAATCATGAGTTTGTCGATAAAGTCCGTCGTCGAATGAATGAACGGAATGCCTTTCAAGGCCGCCTTTTTACTCCGCCTTCCGTTTCAGAATCCTGACAAATTCAGTCTCATATCCCAACTTTCCCAGCATTCCGCTGATGGCATCTTCGGCATATCTTTCAGCTTTTCGTCTGTTGCCGGAAGTGTCGAACCGCCTCTTTATTTGCGCTTCCACCTTGCGTTTCAATGCGTTCGTGTTAGGCAGATGCTTGCTCCAGTAGTTGCTGTCGTCCGACAAGAATGAACTGCTCTGTGTCATGGCCACATACTCGATGGCAGGCAGTTTTACGTAAACTGTCTTTGCCGAGTCGTCGGCAAGATATTCTACTTTGTCAAGGTCGATTTTGTAGCTGCATTTCTGCGTCATGGTCTGTACACACGAATGCACCTCGTCTGCCCAGAGCAAATTCCGCTCTGTCGCTTGCTGAAGCGTGTAGTCCTCCATCATGGCACTGCACACATAAAGTTCACCTCGCAGACGCACATCCTCAATGCTTGCAGTCGTTTCTTCTACAGGTATTGGCATTTCCTCATCCTCTTCTGTGCAACGCCTTGTCAGCGTTATCATGATGATGCTTAGTGCCAGTCCAATCAGGATGCCTGCTAATTTCTTGTTTGTCAGCCAGTCTCTCATTCTTTCCACCCCTCCTTTCTGAGTACTGCTACAGCAGTGTTCTTCATTCCGAGGCTTTTCACGATTCCCTCAAGCACCACTTTGGCATTATTCTCAACATCATTGCCCACCATGCCCACGATATCCTCTTTCATCACGGCCTCATACGCTTTCTCCATTAGCAGATCCACCTCCTCGTGGCTGATTCTGTCTCTGAGTCCAGAGGACATCCTCACCACAGCTTCGGTCTCCACTTTCGCTTCATATCCGGCGTCAATCACCTTGGGCTTGGGCAGCAGAATCACTACAGCCGTGCTGTCGTCGGTCAGTTTCACATCGTCCACCGTCATGGCGCTGAGGTCGTAGCCGTACTTGATGGTAATATCTACAGGGACAATGCACTTACGTTCTCCATATTTCCATGTCTTGGGGTCTTTCAACACAAACTTTTCATGCTTGCTCGAATCGTAGATGGCCAGCTTCCTCACTCTCACCTCCGTTGTGGCCAGTTCTGCCTTCTGCTTGATGCGCGACAGAATAGCCGATTCCACCGATGGCATTTTGCCTTCAGCATCGTCCTTTCTGCCGCACGAGGTGGCAAGGACAAGAATAGCCATTCCTATAGATATAATAATGTGTAATTTTCTCATGAATTTGCAAAAGTTGCTACAAAGATAAGTCATTTTCAGCAATCCGTGCAAGAAAGAGAATTAAATAAACTTAAACTCTGCTTAATTCTCTCTAGAATCCCCTAATCCCCCCGATTCTTTATAATCGGCTGCCTTGAAATCTTGCTGAAAAACTACGGAATATATCTCTCCGTGCTCCATTCGCATTATTATATATAATACCGTACCCCTCGGGTCCACCATGCCGCACCCCTCGGGTACGGTACATCGGACCCGAGGGGTACGCCAAACAAGCACTTCTCAGGCGATAAATAAAAATGCATCCAAAATCATCCTCCAAATCCCAGTAATTGACCGTGAAGCGGTCTGGTTAAAACTAATCCCGTCGCGGATGGATTAGCAAAATCCGAGTAATCCGTGAGAAAAATTAATTAAGCGTTTTTTATTCTCTCACAGATATCACGGATCTTACAGATATAAGCCTTTCGGCTCTTGGCGTGAAGAGAGAAACCGTTGCATCCGGCAACAAAAAAAATCGTGAAATCTGTGCGATTTGCGAGAAAAAACTCAAAAAAAATGAACTTTTCCACACCTTCCACCACCGATTTTGTTTCCTGTACGCCTTTATATATCTGTTTGTCAGCGCTTTATCAGGCATTTTGGAATACTGTAACTTTTCCACACCTGTTCCTTTGTCGGAATGTTGGAATTCGTTAACTTTGCCAGCGGTCAAACAGACCTCTAAGAAGATATGAAAAAATCCATAGCTTTATCAGCCTTGGCAGCCATCTGGGCGCTCGCCGCCCTCACCTGCTGCAACCGATATGACGGCGCCGCTGACACCCTTCAGCGCGCCGAGTCCCTCCTGCCCATCCGGCACGACAGTGCCGCAGTCCATCTGGACAGCATCGCGCATCCCGCGCGGCTGCCAGAAGACTCCCGCGCCTTGTACGGCCTGCTGCGCACCATCGTGCAGAACCGCCAGGGCAAGGGCGTCAAGAGCGATTCCCTCATCCGCGGCAGCTATGAGTACTACCGCGATGCCTCCCGTGCAGGTCAGACCTCCGACGAGGCGCTGCTGCGACGCTATGCCCAGAGCTGCTATTACATGGCGCTCTTCTACAAGGCTTGCGACAGCATCAAGCAGTGCGAGGAACTTTTCAATCAGGCAGCCAAGTACAGCGAGAGATGCGAGGACTGGCACACCTGCTATCTGGCACATACGTTGCTTGGCGTTATAAATTGGGGAACACCACAGTATTCAACAGAACAGTCATTAAAGGCATTGGAATTTTATCGG
>JAFWAX010000073.1 GCA_017507385.1 Bacteroidaceae bacterium
AAAGCCAGGAACAAAGTGCATCTGTGAGGGAGTGACTCTCTCCCTCAACCCTCCACTCAGGTTCCACCCGAGACCCGATAAACAGTTATACATAAACTTCAAAACTATAGAACAAAATGAGTAAATCAAGAAACAACATTCCTCGTGCCGCCATCCATGTTGGCGCACCGGCAAAGTCTTTTTCAGCTGCGGAAGGCTATGAGCCTGAACGTCGCGGATGGGACGAAAACACCTATCGTCTGAAGAACCTGGACACAAACAACCATTACGACTTCTCACGCAATCATCTCAACTTTGAGATTAACGGCAAAGGAGAAATTGTTTCTCTTGGTTCCAATCCCGTGCCACTTCATGAGCGTTTACAGAAACGTTTTGACGAGCTTGGCTTCAAACCATACAAGGAGAAAGATAATCCTTTAGGAAATTCTGACAACAGTCCGAACTGCACCGTCGGCATTATCGTTAGTGGTGACCATCGGGTACTGACACGACTCGCCTTCGGTGACCAAGATGTGGATTTCACGCTTCAAAGAAGCAATGCCCATGTCGTGCTGAAACAAGGTATTAAAGACTGGGCAATGGACACCTACCATTGGGCATGTGACCGTTGGGGAGCTGAGAACATCATCGGCTTCGACGTTCATCTGGACGAGACAACACCTCACATCCAGATTCAGACCATCCCTGTTGCCAAGACAAAAGCCAGAGGTCGTGCATCTGTCAAGTATGTACATAAGGATGACAAGTCCAAGTTACTTTCCCATAAGGAGTGGAAGAAGCTGCCTGAAGAAATCCGTGGCGACTTCGTAAGAACAGAAGTCGAACGGAGGGAAAAGGAATGTGTATCGTATGCCCGTGTATGGGGCGAGGACAAATATGCCGTAGGAAAAACCTACTACCAGATGCACACTGACTACTCCAACGAGGTGGGGCACAAGTACGGTCTGGAGCGTGGCGATGACATAGCCATGCTACCGGTTGAGGAACAGCGTGCGCGTGTACACAAGAGCAAGGCTGTGTTGGAGGCTGAACGTCAGGCCAAAGATGCCATCATCAATGCCAAAGCAGAAAAACAACAGTTGGAACAGCAAAAAGACAAACTTGTTGGCGAGACACAAAACATAAAAAGTCAGAAGGCAAGATTGGAAGATAAAGTCTTACAACTGGAAGATTATGCTGCGGCATTAGACATCAAGGAGGAAGATCTGTTAGTGCCAATCTTGAAGATCAATCCTCTTGTAAACAAAGCTTGGGATGCCATTAAAGAAGAAATTGATAAGCCTATACCTACATTCGGACAGAAAGAATGGAGAGAGGAACGACGAAAGGCGATTAAAGCTATCCTTACAGAATTACAGACCGCACTTATGCAAGCCAAGGAAGCCCAGAAAGAGGAAATACTGAAACTGGGTAAATCACTCTACAAAAAAGCCATGCAGGATGTAAGAGCCATCATAGAACAGAGCAAACAATTGCAAAAGGAGAATGGTCGATTGACCGAAGAAAACAATGTGCTCAAAAAACAGATAGCTTCTATTGATGAGAATGCCATCATCAGACTGCGCAACCAGAAGGATGCAGAAATCAAAGATCTACATGAACGACTTGACAAAGCAGAGTCCGAGGCCGTCCGTTCTAGCAACATGGCATATAGTGAGCATCAACGTGCCGATGAAGCCAAAAGCCAAATCAGAGAAATGTTAGGCATCCCAGAAATAAAGGAAATATGGGATTGTATTCAACAGAACAAGAAAGCCTTCTGGCAACAGATTGAGCAATGGATTGGCAATGCCATTACTGCCATTAGGGATTATGCTTTTAGTAAATACAACGACTTCCAACCCAAGGAAGGAAACACTGTTGCTTGGGGAATCGTCGCAGAAGCCTTCAAACGTGGGCTTGACCCAACAGATGACAAGCAACGTAAAACGGCTACCAACTATCTATTAGAAAAGGTGTCATGGAGTGGCATGACGCCTTTCAAGGCCGACCTCACAGCTACTAGAACGAGACAGCTATGCGATGCAATGACGGTCACCAAAGATTTACTGAAAAGCCTATTCCTTGCCGCTGGTGGACGTGGCGATATAAGTTTAGGAGGTGGCGGTTCTGACAATGAACTCACCAACTGGGATGGAACTAAAAAGCGCAATGGTTGGGGAAGGTAAAGTAAAACTATGTTCCACATAAAAAAAAGTGTTGCCAAAACGGAAACACCTTCCGAGTCACATTGACGATTTAACAATGTGACTCGGTTGCCTTTGAATGAAAAGGCATATTAGTGCTTAGTGAAGTACATTGGGGCTATCAGGAAAATGCTGGCCCCCTACCACCACCATAATCTTCTTCTTGAAAATTTTCCGATTATTCATAAGTAATTGATACACAGCTATATTAAAAAGACAAAAACGACAAAAGAAACAAACTGGGAACAAAAATTTTAGAAACCCCAGAATGAAAACTTCTGTTTAACAAATCTTAACGTGGAAAACAACGGCAATTTTCCGATTTTGTCATTTGGAGTATGCAACACAATGGAGCAAATAAGAGATTCCAAATACGAAAAAAGCAAAAGTGAAGGTATCATTTTGATGCAAAAATGACATAAAAAAGCGCCTTCTTTACCTTATTTAATTTAATATAGGAATTGCCTGTTTTCGGATTATTTTTAGTAACTTTGCGCCCATG
>JAFWAX010000074.1 GCA_017507385.1 Bacteroidaceae bacterium
CAATTCATCTTTCACTGGAGCAATGGCACTTCCCCAGTCACCACCAATGACATAAAACGGATAGGTTGTCACGCCATCCATCCTATGGTTGGCTCCATTCATGACAAATTCCACGCCCTTGGCAATGGCGCAGAATTTGCCTATAATCAGCCGGTCACCTATGAAGTCGTAGAAATGAGTGACATGCTTCTCGAATTGGTCAGCGCCATCCACCTCATCGTAATAAGTGTAGTCCCCTATAATGATACGAGGGTTCTTCACCACGTTTTTGATGAAGCAGAGGCTTGGAATCTTAGGATTCGGGAAAGCCTCATTCGGATTGGGTCTGTTTTTTATCTCCATAAATTCCGATTTATCTGTTTATAATGCTATTCCCTATTACTTGCAACGATATACGAGCAATATTTACTGAGCAGATTGGACAATGGCAAATCGCCTTTCTGGTATCTGTCTGCATCGAGCCTTAAAATTCTTTCGCAGATAGTTTTCTTACCTTTATATAAAGCATTGAGATATGGAATGCCATTTTCCTCTGTGATGCTCACCTCGTTGAAGAACTGCGTCAAGTCCTCAGCATCATAGACGATGGAGTAACTGGGGCGCTTGGCTCCTGGAATGTCCTCTTTAAGTATGTTCTTGTCAACCAAGTCCTGTATGTCACGTATGGCCGTGTCTTTTGAGCACTTTGCTAATGTTGCCCATGTCTTTGACGTTATCTTTGCCTCATAGCCGTCAAGAAAGAGATTTAGCATCTGTGTCTGACGTTCGGTCATTGGAACTGCCGATGCCTTCTGCCAGAAGAAGCTCTTATTCAGGATTGTGGTGACGATGGTGTCTGCCTCGTCAAGTGCATCAACCAACTTCTGCATATACCACACCAACCACTCCGTTATATCGCCATCGCCATGCTGCATACGTTCAAGAATCTCGTAATAGTGGTTCTTGTCCTTGTTAATCTGTGATGAGACATTGTAGAAGCGGAACTCACTCTTTTCGCCACGTGCCAGAAGCATGTCTGAAAGAATACGAGCTAAGCGTCCATTGCCATCCTCAAAGGGATGAATGCTCACAAACCAGAAATGAGCAATGGCAGATCTAATAACACTATTCACTGGCTCCTCACCATCAA
Source organism: Bacteroidaceae bacterium (assembly GCA_017507385.1). Taxonomy (GTDB): domain Bacteria; phylum Bacteroidota; class Bacteroidia; order Bacteroidales; family Bacteroidaceae; genus Minthosoma. The sequence goes on from JAFWAX010000074.1 coordinate 1,130, forward strand.
ACCATGTGAGGAACTTTTCCATCTCCTCTTCAACACGGTCTGGAGAAGGAGCAATATAGTGGATTTTCTCACGTCCGAACATTCCGCTGACGATATGCTCTTCGTTTGTACGGTATTTGCCAATTTCTATCTGACCACCCTCGCTGTAGCCCGATGGAAAGAAAGCGGCTTGCCAAGCACACAGTTTCTCTTTGCCGAGAGGCATGTCATAGTGCTGGACTGCTTCAAGCATCACACCCACAACAGAGTTAACATAGTGCGAGGGTGCTGTATATTTCACATTTTCAATGCCAAGTTTTCTGGCAATGGAAGAACGAACCTGATCCACGTTCAGCAGAATGCCTTCTATCTCCGAAGAATACACCACATCGGATGTCAGGTTCTCTGCCATCGCACGCAGTTTGCTGTCAAAGCCTAACGAACTCAACCTACCGTATAGCAGCCCTTGTTTACGGAACACTTTCTCCTGAAGGAGAGACACTTGTGATGTGTCCCAACGGAAGTTTGTCCATTTTTCTCTTTCGTGTATATACATAACTCATTCGTACTTGATGCGGCAATATACCATTTGTAACGTCGCAAATTCTGCGGCAAAAATACAAAAATAACTTCGAACCGCCAAACAAGCCCTGTAAACTTCATGTTGATTACTTCATGTTAACACGAAGTAATTAACAGCCGAAGCTAACTAACAGCCGCAGGCTAACTAACAGCGAAGCTAACCAACAGCCGCAGGCTATTTCAGTTCCAACCTCAGCACCCTGATGGGTCTGTCTTTGCCTTGATACTGGGTCTCGTCGATGCAGGTTTCCCCGGTGGGTTGGAACCCGCATTTCTCCATCACACGGCCGGAGGCGGGATTGTCAACGAAGTGCCCGCTGATGAGAGATGGGAGGTCCGTCGTTTGTCATTTTAGCGGATAAAATTCGTGAATACCGCTTCTTCTGCCTCGGGCAGACCGTTGCGCTCCTTCTCCGCGGCGATGGCCTTGACGAGGAAGGCGATGTTGCGGCCGAGAATACGCATACACTGCACGCCCTCCTCATCCTGTATCACGTCCTCGGCACAGTGACCGTGTACCATGTTCCAGTAGCGGGTGCTTGCGATAGGCATCTCGCTGATGGTGAAGTACTTGTTCAGCTGGTCGAAGGTGGCAGTGGTGCCGGCGCGTCGGGCCGAACAGACGGCGGCGCCCACTTTCATGCACTTCCGGAAGTGCGTGCTGAAGAAGAGGCGGTCGAGAAAGGATTTCATCGTGCCTGCGATGCCTGCGTAATAGACCGGCGAGCCGATGACCAGCGCGTCGGCTTGCTCGAATTTCGGGGCGACTTCGTTCACGATGTCATCGAAGACGCACCTGCCTGTTTCATAGCATTTTCCGCAGCCGATGCAGCCGTGGATATTCTTGTGGCCCACGTGGACAATCTCGGCTTCCACGCCGTTTTTCTGTAACTCTTCTGCCACGATGCTCAGGGCGGTGAAGGTGCAGCCCTTCGCGTTGGGACTGCCGTTGATAAGGAGTGCTTTCATATTAGTTTTATTCAAAAGACAATGCAAAAATACAACTTTTCTTGAATGAAACAAAAGGCTGATGACTTCGTGTTGATTACTTCATGTTGGTTATTACATGTTAACAGCGAAGCTAACCAACAGCGGTAGGCTCACTGACACGAAGTTTTCAGCCACCGCTCCACTTTCGCTTTGCCGCTGCGCACCTCGTGGCCATAGATGCTGAACTCGCCCGTGACTGTAGCCTTAGGGAAGGCTTTCTTCACGTCGCTGGCGCAACTGGCCAGGCCGCTGCCTTCGTGGGTGGTGAAGGGGATGACGGTCTTGCCGTCGAGGTTGATGTCCTTGAAGAGGGTGAACATCACCTGCGGGTAGGTGCCCCACCACACAGGACCGCCGATGAAGACGGTGTCGTAGCCGCTGAGGTCAGGAGCGGTGCCTTCGTATGGCGGCAGCTCGCCTGCGGCGGCCTCTTTCTTAGCCAGTTCGATAAGAGGCATATAGGCCATGCCGTCGTATTTGTGGGTGACA
>JAFWAX010000075.1 GCA_017507385.1 Bacteroidaceae bacterium
GCTTTCCACAGCTGCCCCTTCTCGCCTGAACTGATGACGATGCAGCGATTCTTGGTCGGGATGGAGCAGGTGTTGTAGATGTTGGACCATTGCCTCCATATTTTGCAGATGTTCCACTTGCTGTCTATCGTGAGTTTTTCTTCCCATCTCTCTATCAGTCCGTCTTTCAGCAGTTTGTACAGCTCGTCTGCATCGCAGGTCAGCTTATTCTCCTTCCAGTCATAGACAATGCTGTACACTTTTCCTATGGCTCTTGGAGGCATGCTTTCCACAATGAGTGCGTCGTCGTAGCTTGCGTTGGTCATGCCGAAGGGCTTGATTTTCGCATATTTAGCGCTGCTGCTGAGATGCTGGGCCAGTGCGTCCTCATGCTTTTGATAGATGAGCACTTGCTGCACCTGTTTGCTGGTGTAGATGCTGTCGGGCAGATAGAGCGTGGAGGCCATGGACTGGTTGGTGACGGGTAGGCACACCATGACGGTGATTCTCCTGTTAGGTTGTATAGCCGCTTCGTCCAGATATTTAGATACATGCGGCGACTGGATTCCTCCGTCGATAAATTCCCATTCCACATCCATGAGGCTGCTGTGTTTGTTCACCCATTCGCTGTTCATGTTCTCTTTGTCGAGGGTGCGCCAGCGCGACACGTCGAAGAGGCTCTTGTAGCGGCTCATGAAGAACTCTCGCTCTTCCTGCATATTGCTGTCGATGAATGTAATGCGTGTGCGCAGCTGGTTGTCGCGGATGAAGTTGGGGTAGTGCGCCACATGGGCAGTCTCTACGCCCATGGCTATTCCCATGCGCGACATGCCGACGATGATGACGTGCACCGTGTCATTGTCTTCATACTTGATGCCCGCTCCGTCCAGCGGGATGTACTTGTCCTTGTTCTCCGGCTCATATTCGCCTGTCAGCACTTTCTGCGCCCATGTCTCGTGGAAGTTGAAGGGGATAAAGATGAGGTGTTCGCCATTTTCCAGATCGGAAGCCTTCTTGCTGGATGCCTGAAAGGCGGCAAAGGTGGTCTGATATTCGAACAGCACGTAGCATGGCAGCGTCGTCTTTACCTTGTTGGTCAGGTAGGTCACGCACTTCATGTTCTTGGCATCATGCAGCTGCTCGTTCTCCTCGCCCAGAATGTATATGTTTTCAGCGCGGTCGCAGTACAGGCTGTCCAGTTCCGCCTCGATGTTGCGTTCGCCATAATAGATGACAACCTTTCTTTCATCCTTGCCCAAAGTGGAGCGCAGTTTGCTCCGCAGCGACTGTATGTTGCTCGAGGTGTGGATGAAGATGTAGTTCAAGTTCAGTTCGGGATTCTTCAGCAGGCTCTGGCACAGGTTCACAGCCATCTCATGTCCGCCGATGATGACGCTGTACTTGCCGAATGCATAGCTGTACTTGTAGCGGCATCGACCTTCGCTGAAGTCTTCTGCACGCCTGTCAAACAGGTTGGTCAGGTAAGATACAAGCAGTCCCGACATGAGCACACTGCCCAGCAGGGCGAGAATCATCGCCACAATCTGTCCTGTCGATGTAGTGGCCATGTGCTGGTTGCCGGGATCGAGGAAGAAATAGAAGATGGTCCACGGAAGGTCATGCCTTGCTTGGTTCTCCCACCAGAGTTCTTCTGGCTGTATCCCCCCCACAATGATGGCTACGAAGATGGTGATCGGCACTGAGATGATGAAGACGAATATCCTCAGTGCGTTCCGCCAAGTGCTTTCAGCGAAAGTCCTGTCCAGCTCGATTCTGTTGTATGTGAACCAGTCATAGAGCAATATAAGGAAAAAGAAAATGAGGAGGATGCCTGCTATGTTGCAGTTTATTATGGCACCCGCTACAGCCAACACTACGGCGATAAGCAGCGTTATCATGTTAGCTTTGAGAAATCTCGTGAATGAGTTCGTGAACGAGATCCAGAATCTTTGTATTTCCTTTTTCATCATGGTATTCAATTTAACGATTATTGTGCCACATGGGTGCGGCCAGAGGTATTAGCTCACAAAAATAGTTAAAAAAAACGAAAAGATGAAAAAACTGAAGAAAAAATATGACTTTTTTTGCTGCATAAACGCATCTGCCGCCTGCACAATGTATGCAGACGGCAGAAAATATAGTAAAGTCTATGCTTCTTTCTGGATGCTGAAGCCCAGTTTTCGGATGAGTTTCAGAGTGCTGAGCGCTGTGCTGCGGTCATACTCTTTCTCCTCTTCGGGCAGTTCCTCGTAGGGCACCAGGCAGGGGTGCTGCTTGAGCGTGTCGCTGCGCTGCTGGCCATAGGTCCATCCTTGTTCCATACGGCTCTGCGCCCATACCTCGTGCACGTTCTTTGCCATTTCTTCAACGAGAGCGCCGAGCTCTTCAGGCAGCCTCACGTCGCTTGTGTCTATAGGCTGCGGTGTGTAGTCTTTCTTCATGTCATTCATCAATTAAAGTTTCATATTTTTCTTCCATAGAGGCTTCATCAAACGCTGATCTATCACTGGCCATAAAAAATGTGTCGATATCGAAGATTTTTCGGAGCAGATGGAAAAAATGCTTGATGGGTGTCGGCTAATTTGTTGTTGCGATTTTCCACTGTATTTTACTCGTCCTGAAAGGCTTTCCCTTCGATATGCTTTCCAGTGATTTCCTCTAGAAAGTCATGTCGCATGACCAGCAGCAGGTCGCGGGTGTATGCTTCCAGCAAACTCTTGTAGTAGGTCACGTCCTTGTGGTTTGTTTTGGTGATGCGCTCCAGCAGTGTTCGTCGGGAGGCATCTTCGAATGCTACCTCAATGCTTTCGCGGTCATCCTCCGTTATCAGCTCGCGTAGTCTCTTTTCCTCCAGCACCAGTTCCGTGCCCTTGAGCGCGTCTGGCGCTTCCTCCTTCCACAGCTCTTGCAGGAATGCGCGGAACTCTGCCTCAATCTGCAACGGCAGTTCTTTCGTGTATGACCCAATGGTTTCGGGACGTTCGATGGCTGCCTCCTTCACGAGGTTGCCAAAGTATTTGCGCAGCAGCTCTTGCTCCTTGTCTGCGCAGACTTTTTCTATCTGTTCTTTGTTCATGGCTTGTATTAGGCTGATTAGCTTATCAATTGTAGATGCTCTCACTCTTTCATCCTCGCTTGCCAAAGCTGAATGGAACAGCCTTCATGCCGTTTCCGAGGTGGAAGGGATGTGCGTTTTTATCTGTTTCTGTTTTTACCGGTGTCAGTCCTCAATGTTTCCGCTGCGTGGCTCTGGCAGCCTGATAGGGCGAGAGTGGCGTGGCGGCACAGTCGAGTGGTCCAGTTGGGTATCCAGACGGTAGTGTCCATCCTGCAGCATCGTCATCGTTATCAGCGCACAGTTTTTGGGAGCCGTCATGCTTTCAAATTCCTCAACCGTCAGGTGGAAGAAGCGCATGATGAAGAGCCGTATGGTCAGCCCGTGTGTCACGAGCACGCAGTTGTCGGGACAGTCGTCCTTGGCGAAGTCTCTGTAGAGCGATCCCAGCAGGTCGTTCATGCGGTCATAGACGTCTGAGCCAGCCTCGCCGCCCGGAATGCGGTAGTAGAATGCACCATACTCGTTCCGTTCCTGACAGATTCGGTCAAAGTCCTCCTGGCTGCGCAGATATCCCCATTCCTGCTCTCTCAGGCGTGGCTCCTCGCTGTAGGTGAACTGGCTATGCGGGAATGCTTCGGCTATGCACTCGAAGGTGGATCGTGCTCGCCAGAAAGGCGATACATAGAAGTGTGCCGTTTCATCGCCCAGCAGTTCCTTCAGCATTCTTCCAGCTTCTCTTGCCTGTTCGCGCCCCTTGTCGGTCAGTTCGATGGTGTAGTCGGGTATCCTGCCGAACAGGTACCTGTCCACGTTGGCTTCTGATTCTCCATGCCTGATCAAGATGATTCTCTTGGGTTTCATTTTGTTGCAGTGATGCTTTATATTTTGATGTTTATGTGATTGAGGATGACATGGTTAATTATTTATATACTTGTAATGAAGACATATTGCCTTCCTCATCGTATCCAGTAAGTTTGATTATGTTTCTCCTCTCGTCGTATTTGGCAATCCATTTGGCATAGCCATTATTACTCAAACATGGCTTTCCTTTTTCGTCAAAGTATGCCTGTTCAATTTGGTTCCCCCTCTCGTCATATTTTTTGATGACTTTAGCATAATTTTCATTGCCTTTGCATATCCTTCCTTGTTCATCGTAATGTGTATGTTCGATTTCATTTCCTCTTTCGTCGTATTTGGCTGTCCATTTGGCATGGCCATGGTTCGTATCGCATGGCTTTCCTTGTTCATCGTAATGTGTATGTTCGATTTCATTTCCTCTCTCGTCGTATTTGGCTGTTAATTTTGCATGGCCTTCATTACACAAGAACGGCATTCCTTCCTCGTCAAAAAATGCCTGTTCAATTTGGTTTCCTCTCTCGTCGTATTTGGCTGTCATTTTTGAATAGCCGCCGTCATAACGCAAGCATGGCTTTCCTCTCTCATCGAAATATGCCTCTTCAATTTTGTATCCTCTCTCGTCATATTTTGATATGGTTTTAGAAACACCTTGGAAACTTTTGCACGGCTTTCCTTCCTCGTCAAAAAATGCCCGTTCAATTTCATTTCCTCTCTCGTCATATTTTGATATGGTTTTAGCTATACCAACATTACTTTTGCATGGCTTTCCTTCCTCATCAAAAAATGCCTGTTCAATTTGGTTTCCTCTCTCGTCGTATTTGGTTGTCCATTTAGCAACACCCTCATTATGTTTGCACGGCTTTCCTTCTTCGTCAAATAATGCCGTTTCAATTTCATTTCCTCTCTCGTCATATTTTGATATGGTTTTAGCTATACCCTCATTACTTTTGCACGGCTTTCCTTGTTCATCGTAATTTACATATTCAATCTGGTTCCCTCTTTCGTCGTATTTGGCTGTCATTTTTGCATGGCCACGGTTAGTTTTGCACGGCTTTCCTTGTTCATCGTAATGTGTATGTTCGATTTTATTTCCTCTCTCGTCGTATTTGGTTGTTAATTTTGCATAGCCTTCATTACACAAGCACGGCATTCCTTCCTCGTCAAAAAATGCCGTTTCAATTTGGTTCCCCCTCTCGTCATATTTGGCTGTCATTTTTGCAAAGCCTCCATTACATAAGCACGGCTCACCTTCCTTGTCAAAATATGCTATTTCTATTATGTTTCCCCTCTCGTCATATTTGGCTGTCCATTTGGCATCACCTTGATTGTTCAAGCATGACTTTCCTTCCTTGTCAAAACATGCCTGTTCAATTCTGTTTCCTCTTTCATCGTATTTGAATATTGCTTTAGCAAGTCCAAAGTTGCTCAAGCATGGCTTTCCTCCCTCATCGAAATATGCCTCTTCAATTAGGTTTCCCCTCTCGTCGAATTTGGCTGTCCATTTGGCAAAGCCCATAATATGTTTGCACGGCTCTCCATTTTCATTATAAACTGTTTGTTCAATTATGTTCTCCCTCTCGTCATATTTGAATGTCACTTTGGCATAGCCATTTTTATCTTTGCACGGCTTCCCTTTCTCGTCGTAATATACCGATCCAGTTATGTTTCCCCTTTCATCGTATATGTTTGTCCATTTGGCAATGCCTTTCTTATCCAAGCACGGCTTCCCTTTCTCATCAAAAATTTCTTGTCCAATTTGGTTCCCCCTCTCGTCGTATCTGGCTGTCCATTTGGCATAGCCATAGTTACTTATGCACGGCTTTCCTTCCTCATCAAAAAATGCCGTTTCAGTTCTGTTCCCCCTCTCGTCGTATATGACTGTCCATTTGGCCACGCCATCATTGTCTAAGCATGGCTTTCCTTCCTCGTCAAAATAGCTTACTTCAACGACATTCCCATCATTATCAACCTTATGGATTTGGGTTGCCCACATCTGTTCGTTCAGCACAAGGCTGTCGTTGATGTCAAAATAGGATGCTCTGGCGATGTTTCCATGTGGCTCATACTCGCACTCATAGCCGGACACGCCTTTCTTTGTGCATGCCCTTTCGCCTTCAATGCCAAGGTACTCCACTCGTGTGCGGCGGCCCAGCGAGTCGAGCGTATATTGCTTGCCGAAGATGCCGTTGGCATCGCTCACGGCGCTGCGCGAGAGCTGGTAGTCGTTGTTGGAGTGGAAGGTCTGGCGAACGATGTGTCCGTTCTCGTCGCGTTCATACACATAGCGCACAATGTTCGATTTCTGCTGATTGGCGTCCATCTGCCCCATGGACATGCTGGCGAGACTTGCGCCCACGAATCCTGTTCCCTGCTGCTCGCGCGATGCGATAAAATCGGCTACGGCTGCAGGCACGCCATTGCGTTCCGAGAGCACGTGGCGCAGCAGCACTTTCCCCTGTGCGTTGTAGTAGTTGATGCGTGCCGCCATGCCGTTGTCCTTGTGGTATTCCATCTCGAGGATAGGGTAGCGGTCTTTCCATTCGGTGATTCCGACCTCCTGTGGCTGCAGGGCAGAGTTGACGTATGCCACCCGGTGGATTCGCCAGTTCCATGCGCCGGGCTCTCCGAATGGGATGCGGCGGTACTCGAACTGGAAGCTCCGATTCCGTTTCTCCACCTGCTTCTCTGTCAGCGGAAGCACTCCCTCGGGCACTCCGTAGCAGTCCACATAGTCGGCAAAGTAGGCGTAGGTGGAGCGGTTGTAGTCCCATGTGAAGATTCCGAGCGCACACAGCAGCAGGGCTGCTATGCCGCAGGCTATGCGCTGCTTGATATGTTGGCGGCGCAAGGCCTTCTGAAAATGTTCGAAATTCTGTTCCAGCAGGGCTGCTTTTACCCTGTTCAGGGCAAGTTCTTCTTGTGTGTTTTGTATGTTGGCATATGTCTTTTCCTTCAAATCCAACAGTGCTTCCGGAAAGCATTCCTCTTCCGTCAGATTTCCTCCTTCTGTCAATGACGCTTTAGGTTTTCCGCTGATAATGAATGGGATAATCTTTTCTTTTTGTTTCTTGATGCCTTCTTCTTTCTTTGCTATTGCCTCTTCTGCCTTCCTTGTTTCCTCTTCCGTCATCAGACCTTCTGCTGTCTTCCTCTTTAGTTCCTCTTTCATTGTCTTGCAAACGGATTCGCCCGTGAAATAAAGAATTTCATCGTTAATCCATGTGGACTTTGCTGCTTGTGGCGAACAGATGACAATGAGGTATTCAGACTTGTCAAGTGCGGCTTTAATTTCCGTAGTCAGTTCCTCTTGTCCAGGCAGGTTGGTCTCGTCGCGGAATATGGTACGCATGTATCTGATTCCCATCTCATCCTTCTTGCGGTATTTTTTGGGAATCTTGTAGTTTTGAAGTTTATTCTGTATCTGTTCAGCTTTCTCTCTGTCTTCCCCGGCCTTCTTATAACTGATGAATGCAAAGTATGTCTTTTCCTCTGTCTTGTGCTGGAAAAGATTCTTCAATTTGCCTATATTTAAGAGATAAGTCATTTTCTACATGATTTATATTATAATTGCAAAAATAAACAAAAAATGTGGATGTTCCACACAGAATGGACAGAAAAAGAAGATATGATTTCAAGATTTTCTGTTTTTCCCTACGTGCGCACCGTGTGCATAATATTTTAAACACCGTGTTTGAAATATTTCGCGCACGGTGTTTAAAATATTATGCAGGCGGTGTGGATGTATGGAGGCAGAAGGGTGGTTCTGTTTGTGGAACTTCCTTTGCCATTTTTCCGTTCCTTATTCTGTCAGGTCGAGGAAGCCGACGATGTCGGTTTCCTCGATGGGCTTCTCCATTTCGTCAAATTTGTTTCCGTTCAGGCGTAGGAAAGTGACTTTCCCTTCCTTGTTCTCCTTGTAGAGCGCCTTGAAAGTGTCGTAGTCCTTGACGGGCTTGCCGTCATACTCGATCACGATGTCGCCCTTGCGGAAGTAGGGGTGCTGGGCATCGTCCTTGAAGCCGAAGATGATGACGCCGGCATAGGTGCGCTTGCCTTTCGACACTTCGCGGTAGAACTGCTTGGCGGCGGCCGCATATTCCTTGCTTTCGGGGTGGTAGGTCTGGTAGATGGAGAGCAGCGAGCTCATCTCGGCATTGGCCATTTCGGGCGTGACTGACGAGGTGGATCGGATGCCTTCTTCTTCGAGCTGCTGGCGGCTCTGGGCGAGCATGGAGAGGAATGAGCTCCAGCGGCGGATCTTGCCCCACTTGTACCACTGGTCGTCTGCCTCTTCGAGGGTGCATTTCTCCTTCAGTTTCTCGTAGGTCTGCACATACTGCTTGTCCAGTTCTTCCAGCTGCTCACGCGATGCTTCGACCATCTGCCTCTTTGCCTCCACTTTCTCGCGGCGCATGGAGAGTTCCTGCTCATTTTCTTGCTTGATGCGTGCTACTTCTGCTTCGGCCATTGACTGGAACATGGCTGTGGCTGCGGAGTCGGCTTGCATCTGCAGTTGGCTGAATCCGTCATTTATTGCTGTCTCCAGGCTGTCCAGCCTGAGTTCCTGGTCTTCCAGCTGCGCGTCCTGCTCCTCCAGCATGCTTTCGTAGCGTGAGAGGGCATCCTGTGCCAGTATGCTTCGCTTGTTGATGATGTCTTCGTAGTAGGCGCGTTCTTCGCCGAGCTTGATATCGAGGGGATAGTGTGTCCAGAGCTTGTGCATCTCGTTGAATGTGGTGAGCGAGCTCTTGGGGAATGGCGTCAGTTCGCACAGCAGGGCGGCATAGAAGCTGTAGATGGTGTGGTCGAACACCTCGAAGAGCGCGTCAGCATATCTCAGGTAGATGGTGTTGGGGTCGCGTGCGGCACGGCGCATGGATTCAATCTGGCCGAGGTAGTCATTGTAGTAGAGCGTGGCGAATTGCGGTGATATGGCTATCTCTTCGGCGTTGATGCCGTGGAGCGAGAGCAGGAAGCTGTGGTAGGTGCTGATGTCCATCGCGACGGAATCGACTTTCCACAGCTGCTTGAGGCTCTTTTCTGCCACATCCAGCCTGTCGAGCATGCTCTGCTGCATGGCCTCCATGCGTTCGGGCTTGCGCTCGTAGCTGCATGCGATGCTGAATTTCTCCCAATCCTTCTTCAGGTCGCGGTTGGTTTCGGCTATCAGGTGTATGTAGTTGGCGTCTTCTGTCAGTCTGGTGGCATACTTCTGGCACACATCCTGCGACAGCATCATGAATACGCCCCACAGGATGGCTACTACCGCCAGCAGTGCTGTGACCACGATGCTGGCCACCTTCATGATTTTGCGCACGGGCAGATGCCGCTTACTGAGCAGGTACTTCTGCTGCAGGCGTTCCATTGCCATGTCGAAATATTCGATGGAGCTGGCGGTCAGCGCCTGGTAGTTGCGCAGTTCCTCCATGCCCTGCGGCATTGGGTCGAGCCATGTGAAGCCGTTGAGCATGACGGGCACGATGTTCTTCTTCTTCTCGATGGCGCGGCAGATTTCGAGTCGCACCCAGTCGTCCTCGTTCACGCATCGGTCCAGCGCCTCTGGGGGCAGCACCGAGATGAAGTCGGTGCATGTGTCGATGACGTCATACAGCTGTTCGTTGAATTTTCCGGCTCTGAGTGCCTCCATGTCGAAGAACACGGAGTATCCTTCTGCCTTCAGGCGGGTAGCTATCAGATTGGCCGTGTCGTAGGAGCTGCGGCGATAGCTGATGAATATGTCGTATTGTTTTTTGCTCATATATTTATATGTCAATATTTTCTCTTTCTACATCATTATTCACAAACGAGTTGAGTCTGTTCTCCACAGCTTTATTCCGTGTGTCGAATCTATTAAACTCTTTGAGATTACTACTGAATACGCCGCTGTCAACAGAAGGAACGTCCCTTGTTGATAATATGAAAATATTAATAATCAATGAGATGAGAAAAACTGTTCCTAAACCATATATAAAGACTCTTTTGGGAATATTTATGCTTTTGAACTTTATATCAATTATTTTCTCTTCATCAGTACCGATTGTACAGTCCAAAATAATGCATTTCCCTTTTTCGGGAACGCATCGAAGGCGGTATTCTCCTTTACGTTCCACGTGCCAATAAAAGGGATCATCGGCGTTTGCATCTACTTTAGCAACAAGATTTTTCCCATTGTATACACAGCATTTCTGGTTTGTATACAATTTAAAGGTAGAACGTCCCTTTTGAGGATTTTTTGATACTGATTTCAGAAATCCTTTTGAAGTGAGTTTATCGATGCTACTTTCTATGTGTAAAAGTGAAAATGCTGGTGATTGTCGCTTCTTAAGCAATGCCACTTCTGGAGGGAAGTCGTTGTCAAGACTGTCGGGAATGTTATAATTATTCCAGATTGGTATAATATTCTTGTTATGTTTGAAAGCGTATGCTACTTCTTTATAAAACCAGTCGTCTTTGTAACTTTCATCCTTTTCTCCATTCTTATTATACTTCTTCCAACCGTCCAGCGAGCCTTTTTCTATGACGACGATAATATCCCTTGCCCCATCTATATAAGCATATAGATGCTTCTCCCATTCTCCAGGGGGCATCTCTTCTATATTGAAGAAGACAGTATATCCTAAAAGATTTAGTTTCGTATACAACAGCGACGCTGTTGCCATGGATGAATGAGTTTTATAGGATATGAATATGTCGTGTGGCTGATAATTCATGGTTTTATCTGGTATTCAAATACAAAAATAAGCAAAAAAAAGGATATAGATACATGTTTTGCTAAATATTTACAAATGAGTCTACTAAATAATGTGAGTATTCCCCCTAATGCTTTATCATTTCCCATATTGGAGTTTTGCTTTATTGGAGTTAAAGTAAAACTTGTGAAACTTTCGTCTTTTATAAGGTAGTGTATTCAAACCAGTCAAAATCGGCATGTCCTTCATCACCAGCGCCTTGGGTAAACAAGCCAAGCATAACGCCAGTGAAACCGCCTATTACCTCGGTGGAAAGGTAGCGGTAGTCCATCTTGCCGAGTGTGGTGAACGATTTGCCATCGGCTGAAGCTTGCATGTAGTAATAGTCCTTGTCGGAACTGATGCGTATGTAAGCCAGATTGTCTTTCAGTTCGATGGGCTGGCTGGTATGGCTGAGTGCTCCCAGACGGATGTTTGAGAAGGCAAGCGTTTTTCCGTTCTTTCGTTCTATAATCACATCATAGTGATTTAGGGGTGCTGCATAGGCAGTGATGCCGGCCTGAGCGCCTTCTGCCAGATGGGATGCGTCAATGAGCGTGGTGGCGCTGAAGTGTAACTCGGTCTGGCGTCTTGCCACAAAGGTTGGTGATGTGGCTGCATCGAGGGGCGTAGGGGAGGAGTGCAGACGCAGCCAACCCTCTCGTTCGGTAAGTGAGTAGCGTGAGTAATCGGGATTGCCTATGCTCATCCATCCCCATGGCAAGCCGATACTGCTGTAGCTGTCGGCAGGCACATTGCGCGTGATGTGTTTGAACTCTTCACGAATAGGGTCAAGAGGCATTGGTGTCTGGGGTAGAGTCTTGCATTTCATGTCAATGGCAATGGTGCCGCTGCCATTGACCACTGGCCATCCATTCTTGTCCCAGCGCACGGGGGCAAGCATCGTCTCACGTCCCATCACATGCAGGAGGTAGCCGCTGGTGCGATAGCCCAGGCATATCATCCACCATGAGGAGTCGGCGGCTTGAACGAAATCTGCATGTCCGAGTCCTTGTATGTTGCTGTTCTGCATTTTCATGCTGAAATGCGTGAGAATGGGGTTGGCCGGATTGGGTTCATAGGGGCCGAAGAGTGATTGGCTTCGCAGGATGTTGACATGGTGGCCATGCTCCGTACCGCCTTCAGCAAGCATCATGTAGTAGTAGCCGTCTTTCTTGTAGATGTGTGGACCTTCAGGATAACGTCCGCCGAGTCCTGTTCCTAAGTGATGGACATCGCCCGTGCGCTTGCCGGTATTGATGTCTATCTCACAGATGTTGATTTCGCCGGGCTTGATGCCTGGACGTGTCTCGTCTGCTGCGGCTTTCCATAAGAAGTAGCATTTCCCTTCGTCCCAGAAGAGAGTAGGGTCGCAGCTGCCGATGGCGAAGTCTATGAATACAGGTTCCGACCACTCTTTAGCCGGGTCGTCTGTCCAAACGTAGAAATGACGGCGCGATGGGAAAAGTGTGGTCACCATGTAATATCGTCCCTCGTGATAGCGTATGGTGGGTGCATAGATGCCCGCATTGGTCCAGCCGAGTTCAGGGTTGTCTTGACTGTAAAGTCCGGAGAGGTCGAGCTGGGACTTGCGTGTGAGGCAATTGCCGACCTGTTCCCAGTGTATCAAGTCTTTGCTGTGGAATACAGGCACTCCTGGGAAATATTGGAACGTGCTGTTCACAAGGTAGAAATCTTCTCCGTCTGTACACACGCTTGGGTCTGCATGAAAGCCGGGAAGCACCGGATTGCGATAGCCCTGAGCCAGAATGTTCAGAGATACTATAGCTGCGATAGATAATATGAGTAAACGTTTCATGACGGGATGGTGATGATGTTTTTTTATTGTTGAATGACGATGGCATCGATGGCAATCCATCCACTTTTGTTCTTCAGTTGAATCTCATGCTTGCCTTTGCCCAGCTTCTTGGAGGTGAAGACTACTGACTGGTGCTTTACTTCCTGGCTTTTGGCGAAGGTAACCTCGCCTGCGTGCTTGCCGTCGATATATACCTCCATCAATCCTTCTCCCATGCCTTGCGGAGCAACGATGCTCATCTTTCGGGCTTCAATTGTGGCAGTCCATGTGTCACCCGCTTGGGTGCTGAATGACAGGTCGTTATTGAAGTCGCCCAGACCTGTCTTGCAACGTCTGTTCCATCCGAAAGTGCGTACACCTGGGTCGTCATCATTGAACCATGTCTTGTCGTGCGTGATTCGAATAACCTTGTAGCCCTTTGCCAATTGTTGGTCGCTGATGCCTGGGGTGACAAATTGATTCATTTGGATGCTCAGTCCCTCGGCGCTTTGCCTGAAAGGGATGGCTTGTCCGTTCTCTACCATCTCCACCTTGGTTATTTTACCTACCGAGGGAGACTGGTCAGAGAGAGGCGGAAGAATGATCTCTTCGTCTGCAGGGTTTACGACAATGGCATAGATGTATCCTCCTTGACGTGTGTAGATGATATGGTCATTGCCCCAAACGTCGAATGGCCGCGCACTGTAAATGGCCTCTTTGTTAATGGATACCCATCTTCCTATGTCCAGACAGATTTGCCGCGCTTCCTGGTCGATGTCACCGCGTCCATGCTGTGTGATGTTCAGTAGCAGGCAGCCGTTGCGCGAAACGTTCTGCATAAGTCTGGTTATTATTTCCGAGGCGCTGCGATACTTGCCACCTTGCTGATAGTGCCAGTCCTGCAGGCTTACTTCTGTCTGGAAAGGGAATGGCATGATGTCGTCTTCGGTGTAGAGTTCGGTGCTCTTTACCAATGAGCGGTCTACGATGTCCACCATTTCGGGGTTGTGCTGAAAACTGTTGTAGCGACCGCCTACCCCCTTGAAGGTGGCTACCACCTCACGATTGCCATTGGCCCGTTTGGAGGCTATGTTATAGAAATTTGCGATGATTTCAGGTGTAAGTTTACCAAGTCCCATATTGATTCCCAGATCCTCCTGTGAATCACCGGCATGATCGTCAAAATAAATCATGTCGGGCTGGTATTTGCGGATAGCATCATCGACACGCCACATAAACTGGTTGGCAAAAGGACTTTCCAGTGAGTTGCGGCCATTGTGGTGAACTGGGCCGTACAGGTCTTGTGGGTCCATTCCCTTCCACCATTTATCCGTTCCGTCAGCATTGGGCTTGTAGCCGTCAGCCTTCGTCAATATGGCATCGTATGGAACCCCTGCTTTGTCTCCGTTGCTGTCACTTTTATATCGTGGAGGCATGAACTGTCCCCATGTGCGGGCTGGTGTGGCGTGAAACCCTATTCCAAATGGCATATTGTGCTTTCGTGCCACTTTCTCCCATATGCCAACAATGTCTTGATGAGGACCAATGTTCACGGAGTTCCAGGGCTGGTACTTGCTTTCCCAGCAGTCAAAGTTGTCGTGATGATTGCCTAAAGCAAGGAAGTAGCGTGCTCCCATTTTCTCATAGAGGTTCATCAAGTCCTCTGGATCCCAAAGGTCTGTCTTCCAGTCACGGCATAGTTCTTTATATCCGTATTCAGAAGGATGGCCAAAATGTTCACGGTGATAATTTGACTGTGGATGACCTTCATTATACATGCGCAGAGCATACCAGTCACCATACTCAGCCATTGATTGAGGATCCCAGTGCGACCATGCGCCCAGTTTCGCATCACGCCACCACGCAGGGGTGTTGTACTGCCGGCTAAGATTGCTCCAGTCGGTTGTATAAGGCCCTTGCTCCACATTGAGAGGCGGAAGATTCCAAATGTCAACAGTATCAGTCTCCTGTGCTTGTGTCGTGCAAATGATATGAACAGCAAAAAACGATAATAACAGCTTCTTCATATATGTTTATTTTTTCCTGTCAGACACTATATCTTTTAAGTTGCAATGTCTATCTTTCTAAAGGTCGGTATTTGCCTCCATTGTCCAATATATAATTCAAGATGTCCTGAAATACTTCTTGTATGTAATCCCTGCGTGAGATGTATCCGCCATCGCTGAATTTCTCAATTAGATGATTGCGCACCTCGCTGGTGGGGATTCCCATTCGCTTTGCCATGGCAGGAAGCTCGTATGGGTCAATGACAAAGACAACCTTGTTTAAATCGTCTTCGTCAATTTTGAAATAGTCATCATCTCCATTGTAGTGGTCTTCCAGGCATAGGGCTAATTCGCCCTGAATGGTCTCTCCGATAGTGACGCTCGACATGATGGGAGCATCATCATCGGAGGAAATGATTAATTCTTCGTTGTATATCATATAATTACAATTTTGTATGCAATATTCGTAAAAAAAACCGAAACATACAAAATAATGACAGAAAAATGATGGTTCAAGCCCGTTGGCGGAATGAAATATGTGTGAATTTAACGTCAGTTCAACGGATTAACGTACATTCAAATTCATCATATTTATATTGAAAAAAGAAAAAATATGCTTTTCTATAAAATCGTACCCGAGGGGGTAGGTTAATTATTCGCTTATTATCCTATAATCGCAGTTGTAAAAATGATGACGTGAATTCGTCGAACTCACGTTAATTAAGTTTATTTTTGCATTTCTCATATTTTTTATGTATCTTTGTAAACGAAATGATAAAATGTTTTTAGAATGAACAAGATAAAATGTGTTTTGCTGGCATGTGGTTTGCTGCTGTCATGCTTGTCAAATGCTCAGAAAAATGTTGTATATCAGCAGTATATTGACCAATATAGCGACATGGCTGTGGAACAAATGCGGCGCTACAAGATTCCTGCCAGCATCACGATGGCGCAGGCTATTCTGGAGAGCGGCGCGGGCAGGAGCTATCTGGCGACGAAGGCTAACAACCACTTTGGCATCAAGGTGAGCAGTGGATGGAATGGCGGATATGTGAAACGCGACGATGACCGGAAGGACGAGAAGTTTCGCAAGTACAAGAATGTGGAGGACAGCTATGAAGACCACTCGAAGTTCTTGCTGAAAGAAAGATACAAAAGGCTGTTTGACCTGGACCCACTTGACTACAAGGGCTGGGCACGAGGATTGAAGGCCTGCGGCTATGCTACGTTGCCCACCTATGCAAACAGGCTAATAGACATAATCGAAACTTACGAACTGCACGAACTGGATGAAGACCGCCATGGCTTGAAGCGTAAGAAGAAGAAAAAGACGGAGGTTGAGTATGTGGCTCCGCAGAAGCATGCCGTGATGCTGGTCAATGGCAAGCAGTGTGTGGTTGCTCGTCAGGGAGACACATGGGAATCTATTGCAAAAGAGCTTAAAGTTTCAAAGAGAAAGCTTCTGAAATACAATGAGACAACGGACGACTACGCTTTGCCTGCTGGCATGAACGTGTTCCTTGAGAAGAAAGCCAAGAAGGCTGACACAAAGTACAAGGACTATTGGCACAAGGTAAAGTCAGGAGAATCAATGTATGGCATTGCTCAATATTATGGTATCCGCTTGGAGAATCTCTACAAGATGAACTTTAAGGATGACAGCTATCTTCCTATCGCTGGCGACCTGCTTAAGGTGAGATAAAAAAGGGAAGGTCTTAGGAATTCAACTCTTCCACATACTGAATGAGTTTCCTGTAGAAAGCATGATGCCGCAAGGTTTCCTTATCGCCAAAGATGATGAGTTTCATGCGGGCACGGGTCATGGCTACATTCATTCGGCGCAGGTCGGACAGGAAGCCAATCTCTCCTTTGTCGTTGCTTCTGACAAGACTTATCATGATGATGTCACGCTCCTGTCCCTGAAAGCCATCGACGGTGTTGACGCTGATAGCATGGCGGAAAGGCCTAAATTCCTCACGTTTCCGAACTTGCTGACGCAAGTATTGCATCTGCACCTTATAAGGAGAGATGATGCCCACATCAAGCCGTTCGGCAAGAAAACGTTCTTTCCCGATTTTTGCAATATAGTCTTTGAGAGTCTGGAGCACAAGTTCGGCTTCCGCTTTATTGATACGTCCATGATTCTCGCCAATGAATTCTTCTTTGAACAGTGTATCGGCATCATCCAGAGCGACATTCCCTTGCATCGTTCCTGACTTGGGAAGAGATGTCTGTTCATTTCCGTCAATCCAAATGATGGGATGCTCATAGTCGAGCACAGAGCGGTTTTTCACGCTGGCGTCAGATTCCACTTTGCCTCCATAGAACCAATCTGAGGAAAACTTGACGATGGCTTCGTTCATTCTGTATTGAACCCCCAGCAGAGTAACTGCTTGCTGTTGGTTCTCGACGATGCGCTGCATAAGCGTCTTGCCCAATCCCTGCTTCATGGCTTCGTAGCATTTTACCGTAGGAGGCAGCTGCTGGTGGTCGCCAGCCAGAATGACTCTTGATGCTCGCCGAATGGCTATCCAGCAAGCAGGTTCGAGGGCCTGTGCAGCTTCGTCAATGAATAGTGTGGAGAATTTCTGACGAACAAGCAGTTTGTTTGCAGCTCCGACAAGCGTACAGGCCACAACCCTGGCTTCGTCGAACAGCTGGGCGGTGATGTTCATCTCTATCTCGCTTGCCCTGTCGCGCAATCGCGCTATTTTCTGATATGTAGAGTCGTCTCGCTTGCGATTCTCGCGAATTTGCCGGATAGCTTTGCGAATGGACCATAGCTCAGGATAGTCGGGATGGTTCTCGAACCTACGCTCATAAGTATAGGACAGCATTTTGTCATTTACGCGCGTGGGATTGCCAATACGCAAAACGGGGATTCCATGGTCAACAAGCTTTTCGCTAATCCAATCGACAGCCATATTGCTTTGGGCACATACCAAAACTTGCGTTTCACGACGAAGCGTTTCGTAGATGGCTTCAACAAGCGTGGTCGTTTTCCCCGTTCCTGGGGGGCCATGGAGAACTTCAACATCTTTTGCCCAAAGCACTTCGTTGACAGCTGCTTCTTGGGTGGAATTAAGCCATGGAAACTGCATGGTGTTGAATGTATGTTTCTGCAGTTTCTGCTGTCCAGAAAAAATGGCTCGCAAGTCTGCTAAACGGTTGTTCTTGGCATTGATAGCATCATCAAGGGCGTGAAACATGGATTTGTAAGATGTTTCATCAAAATAGAGCTGCACGCCAAGGTTTTCCATATTCTGGAGTTCCAGTAATGCCTGCGAAGAGGGGAGGGTCACCACCATGCGAATGCCATCTACATAAGAAACGGAAGATGAGAAGGATTGATAGCGGTGACGGCTGGATGCCTGGTCTTTTTCAATGGAGAAGAATTGTACAGGTTTTCCGTATTCAAACAGATGTTCGATATCTTCGCTTCTGCTGCCATTGTTGATGATTTCGACAACAAACTGATTGAGTGAATTGTAATAGCTTTTGCCTGTCTGGACGGGATACCAGCAGATGCCTCTGTGTATTTTACGCTGGAGGCTCATCTTTTCTGTCTGAATACGAAACTCTTCTTTTTCAGCTTCGTATTCCATCAGGAGAAGCTGGCGCAAACGCTGCAAGTATAGTGTGTTATTCTGCATGTCAATCGTTATTGAGTTGCAGAGCATCGAGGAAAAGTATCCTATTGCTATTCTCTATTCTGTTCAGTCGGTGAAGTATTGCTAATTTCTCTCCTAAATCAGTAATGATGCTGCTTGTTGCTATGGAACGAAGTTTCTGATAGGCATCCATCATTTTGCCATCTAAGATAAGGACAATAGAAAATAACACGTTGGCCATTTCATCATTACAATCTATAGCCAATAGTTTAAGGATGTGTGTCATCGCTTCGTTTTGCTTTGTATTTACAATAAGGCACCATGCCAACTGTCTTAAAATGGAGACAGAATTTTCGTCAAGGTAAGTCGCCTTGTAAAGTAGGGGAAGTGCTTCTTCAAATCGCAGGCAATGCATAAGTGCAACCGAGGCAGAAAGAAGGTATTTGCTGCTATCAGGACTTATATCAAGCAAGTCTTTATAGTATGTGGCAGCTTCTTCCATCTTTTGTTCTGAAAAACAAAGTGACGCCAAATGGATGAGCGTCCATTTGGAATGTGGTTTGATACTGTCTGCAACGGTATAGGCATTGATGGCCTCCGTTTTCTCTCCAAGTTTCTGATGACAAAACCCTTTCTTTTGCCATATATCAGCCAAATGGGAATCGAACTCGTTTTCTGCTAACACATTGAATATTTGGAGTGATGCCTTATAGAATTCTTTTCGCATCAAGAAATCGGCATATTGTGCCAAATCTTCTTTCTGAGCACAAAGCAGATGTTTCAACCATGGATTGCTGAGAGGTGTCAACGGATTTTTTTTCAAGATGTCAAAAGGATTCTTGAATTGCTGCTTGTATGGATAAGAATAGAAGAATCTGTAGAGGTCGAAGATGTAATGACGACGAATATCTTTCTTGCTTGTATTCAATTCTGCATTTTCTGTTAAATCATTGATATCCATCTCGTTTGGAATTTGGTTGCTTATCTGGTCTTCAATAGCTGTTTTTCCCATTTGTCCAAGATTTGAAAAAGTAAAACAAAGAGAATATTTATCGCTATTGCAGAAGGGGCTTCCATTCAGAATCAGTTTGATAAACTTTCCAGCACTGCCTTCGAGCATCTTTTTCAGTTCAGGAATATGGATACTATCAAACGAAAAAGGGTAGAACCAATGTGGTATCTGGCTAAAAAAAGAATAGCCTTTGAGCGTAGCAAAAGAAGCATAATATACATCTGCACCTTCTAACTGCAAATCAGCCATTTCGTGCATTTTCTTATCCATTTTCTCATTGTCCATCCATTCTGGATTTTCCCCATTCTTCATCCATTCATTGACATTAAAATCCTGTCCAGAAGTTTTTTTCGGCATTACGCCTCTCATCAAGACAGGCATGATATCATTACGAATCTTAGAACTAACGCTGTCGGTTGTGCAACTCATCTGCAACTGCATCATGGCAGCATAGACATCATGCAAAAAAAGTGAATCATCACGATAGATACTAAGTCTATTTTCAATCTCCGTACAAGTCTTTATTTCGTTAAAATGGATATAAAAAGCCAACAAGAAACCGATAAGTGCACGTTGCGATACGTGATTGTCGTCAACAAGGTAAGAATCCAACAAAAACAAAAGCTTTGCTATATCAACGAATTCAAGCAGAGACAACGTTACAGCGCTAATAAAGACGGCTTTATCATTGCTACTGATGTGTTCAGAGAAAATGAATTGATTAGCCTGATTCACGTCTGCATTTTGCCACAATTCACTTGTCCATGTCCAATTAAAGAGGTTTAGAGTTGCAGATTCGTGCAAGCTTTCCAGTCTTTCCAGATGATACTGACGGACACTCTCGCGGATGAGTTCATCGCCTTTCACCTGCTTCAGTTCCAACGCAAGCTTCTCCATGTCGCTGACAATGCTTTCGAAAGAAGGAACATTGTCCAAATTCTTTCTTGCTTGGGTATATTTGTCAGAAGGGTACTTTGCCATTCGCTCGAATCGTTCCAATCTGCCCACAATGATTTCCAGTTGATGACAAATGTCTTGACGAATCTTTTCGCTTTGTGAATCGTGAAACCCTTGCAACATGAACTGCATCATCTGCTGATAAGTAATCCACAGATTCTCAACCTTTTCTGTAAGAGACCATATTCCCAAAGAAGACACTTTACGTCTCAATTCGGGAAAGGTTTCTGCTAAATTATATTCTTTCAGCTTTGATGTAATGCAACTGTAATCCATGTCGTGTCTATTTGATAAGCCCTCGTCCTTTTGCCCAACTCTTGATATCCTGTATGATTGAATCCTTTGGTTGAATGCTTGGATTTAGAGGTGTGTATTGAAACATCGTTTCGGGAATGCAAAGCCGGTGAGATCGAGGAATGTAGTCCAATCTGTTTGACGTACTATCTGCATTCAAAGCTTTTACTGCCGCATCATAAACGTCTTTGATTTTACAAATGTCCATATTTCTATCTTTATAGACAGAATCATTAAAAAGCACGCACATTAGTTCTTCTGCGCCCAAATTCATCGTGCTTTCTAATCTATTGCCACCTTTTGCAATGGCTTCGCTTGCGTATGGTTCTGGCAGTATAGCACCATCGTACTGATTCTGATTAACCATCTGCGTACGAAGTTTTATATTGTTGATTTGTGGTTTGTTGAGGTCAATACTTTTTAGTTTTGCAGATGCTAATATCTTATCCGCAAAGTAATCTATCGATGAGTGACGAGTAATGCCTATAATCTTTTCTTTTAGGTTTTCTGAATTTTGCAATTGAGCCTCAGAAGATGCGACAAGCCATAAGCGTAATTCACCAGTCATAACAACCGACATGGAATCTGTATTCTCGTTCCAAATACACGCTTTTACTAAATCTGTAACAATTCCATCAATGGTTCCATTCATGAATGCAGTATCAGCATCCATTGCAGCATCGAAAGTGACAAGGCTTATTTTCAGACCATAAGAATCGAACAACCCAACAGAGTCGGCATAATAAAAAGGAAGGCAATCCACTGTAGGCAAAACTCCCAACATCAAAGTCGTCGAGTCTTTGCTGTCAGCTGTACTTTGAGCCTGGCCACATGATCCTAATGCTGCAGTAATGAGCAGAGAATAAATAAGAAAGAACAGTTTTCTCATCTTGTTAAAAAGGGCAACCTGTTTCAAGCGTGAAGCAAGTTGCCCTATCATGTTTGTTATGTTTCTCTATAGAGTCCCTATAGAAGGAAGTTCGTGTTGAATTAGCCCTTTACGGCTGCAACGCCAGGAAGAACCTTTCCTTCAATTGCCTCAAGAAGAGCGCCACCACCAGTAGAGATGTATGAAACTTGATTTGCAAGGCCAAACTTGTTCACACACGCAACAGAGTCACCACCACCGATGAGTGAGAATGCACCTTCTGCAGTAGCTTTTGCAATAGCTTCACCAATTGCACGAGAACCTGCTGTGAATTCTTCACACTCGAAGCATCCTGCTGGACCATTCCAAAGAATAGTCTTTGCTCCCTCTATTGCCTTAGCGAACTTTTCGCGGCTGATTGGACCAGCGTCAAGACCGTCCCAACCGTCTTCGATAGCGTTGGATGGGAACACTTTGATTTCTGCGCCTGGCTTTACAGAGAATGATGAGAAGTCATAACCTGTGCAGCATACAGAATCTTCGCCAAGTACGAGTTCTACACCGTTCTTCTTTGCAAGTTCCTCAACGCCAAGAGCTACATCAAGCTTGTCGAGCTCTACGATTGATGCACCAATCTCGCCGCCATGAGCCTTTGAGAATGTGTATGTCATACCGCCACAAAGGATGAGTTTGTCAACTTTGCCGAGGAGGTTTTCAATGATGCCAATCTTGGAAGAAACTTTTGAACCACCCATGATAGCAACAAAAGGACGCTTGATGTTAGAGAGCACGTTGTCAACAGCCTGCACTTCCTTTTCCATGAGGAGACCGAGCATTACGTCTTCCTTATCAAAATAGTCAGCGATAACAGCTGTAGAAGCGTGCTTGCGGTGTGCTGTACCAAATGCGTCCATTACCCAACAGTCAGCATAAGAAGCAAGTTTCTTAGCAAATTCTTTCTGGCTTTCTTTCATTGCTTTCTTAGCCTCGTCAAATTCAGGAGTGCCTTTCTCTACACCTACAGGCTTGCCTTCCTCTTCTGGATAGTAACGGAGGTTTTCGAGCAAAAGAACTTCACCTGGCTTCAGGGCTGCTGCCTGAGCGTCAGCCTTCTGGCAATCATCGGCAAACTGTACAGGTACACCAAGCGCCTCGCTCACAGCTGGAACAATCTGTTTGAGTGAAAGTTCTGGCTTTACCTTTCCCTTTGGCTTGCCCATGTGAGACATGATGATGAGCGCGCCACCTTTCTCAAGGATGAGCTTGAGGGTAGGGAGAGCACCACGGATACGAGTGTCGTCTGTTATTTTACCATCCTGAAGAGGTACGTTGAAGTCTACACGTACGATTGCCTTTTTGCCGGCAAAGCTGTACTCATTGATAGTCATAGTCTTAATAGTTTTAATTACTTATATGATTAAAAGTTTTTAATATTGTTCGTTTTCATTTGGGAATGCTCCCTGCTTCACATCTTCCACGTAGCGACCGATAGCATCAGTCATGATAGTGTTAAGGTCTGCATAACGACGGAGGAACTTGGGAGAGAATCCGCGTGTCATGCCCAGCATATCTGCAATAACGAGCACCTGGCCGTCGCATCCGCCTCCTGCTCCAATGCCAATTACAGGAATTGAGAGTTCTTTTGCCACTCGGGTGGCGAGGGTTGCAGGGATTTTCTCCAGTACAATAGCAAAGCATCCCGCTTCTTCAAGCGCATGTGCATCGCTGATGAGCTTCTGAGCCTCTGCCTCCTCCTTGGCACGTACTGAGTATGTTCCAAACTTGTTGATGGCTTGCGGAGTCAAGCCAAGATGGCCACAAATAGGAATGCCTGCATCAAGAATTTTTTTCACGGCGGGAATAATTTCCACACCACCTTCAAGTTTTAGGGCATCGCAATGTGTCTCTTTCATGATTCGGATGGCGTTACTGACTGCCTCGGTTTCATTCACTTGATATGTTCCAAATGGCATGTCGCAAACCACAAGTGCGCGCTTAACACCACGAACCACGCTCTTCGCATGGTAAATCATCTGGTCGAGCGTAATGGGGAGGGTTGTCCAGTTTCCCGCCATTACATTGCTGGCAGAATCGCCAACGAGGATGATGTCAATACCTGCACCGTCAGTAATGGCTGCCGTTGTATAGTCATAAGATGTGAGCATGGCAATTTTCTTGCCTTCGGCTTTCATCTGAATCAATCTGTGAGTGGTGACCTTACGTTGGTCATCTACCAAATATCCTGCCATTTTTAGTCTTTTTTGCTAATCTGTCATTCAATAGATTGCAAATTTACACATTATTATTAAAACTCAAACAATAAACGTGCATTTATTTGCCGACCTGTAAGATAATTTGGTACTGCATATTGATGATTTGTAATGTCTGTGACCCAGTAGTAGCTGTTTACGTTTGAAATGCCCAGAATATTGAAAGCGTCGATGCCCAGCCATATATTGCGGAATGCGCGTCCTAAACCTGTATAGATATGTTTGTCCTCGTTCTTCAAAAGTCGGTAGCTCAGCCCTAAGTCCACACGGCGGTAGCTCGTCATACGGAACACTTGCTTTTCGCGGCCAGAGTGGGGAGGACCGAATGGAAGGCCGCCGGCATAATGTCCTTGCAGCGTAACTTTCCATCGGTCAGTATTGGGAAAGTAATCGCTAAAGAAAACTGCACAATTCAAACGCTGGTCGGTAGGGCGTGGCACATAGCTGCCTCCATTGATTTTCTCTTCCGTCTTCATGACGCCCACGCTGAGCCATGATGATGTTCCCGGCACGAACTCACCATAGATTTTCATGTCAATTCCAGCAGCATAACCTTTGGAGATGTTTCCTCCATAATAGACAACTCGAACATTGTCTATGTTATAGGGAATGAGATTGTTAAGTACCTTGTAGTAAGCTTCTGCCGTAAACTTGAATGGCCGCTGGTTGACTTTGAACTTGTATTCCATTCCCAACACAAAATGTATGCTCTGCTGCGACTTGATATCGGGGTTCAAAAATGCCGTCGTGTTGCCATTTACTGTCACCGTGTCACGCATTTCTTTATAGAAAGGTGTCTGATAATAAATGCCTGTGGAGAAGCGATAAACAAGATTCTCGTTCTTGGTTGGCGTAAATGCCAGCGTAGCTCGTGGCGAAAAAAGCGTCTCCTTATTCCAATCCCAATGCGTTAGCCGAGCACCATAATTCAGAACCAACTCTCCTTCAGGAATCTGTTTTCTGTAAGTATCTTGAAGAAACAGCCCATAATGCTTTGATTTTTCACTATTTGAAGATACCATATTATAGATAAGGTCTAAGCGGTCAGGAGTGTGGGGGAGTGAGTAACCGGCAGAGTCACGCATTTCCCATTCACGCATCGTTTCATCTACATCTTCCATTTTCATCAGCAATCCATACTTGAGGTGATGGCTCTTGAATCTGCTTTCTCCAGCCAAGCCCACATTCACCATGCTTGCATTCAATCGGTTTCTTGCATGCTCATGATAAGTGCCAATGCCCAAGCTTTCATCATCTCCATCGTTGTTCAGCCAATATTCGCCATTGATGTCGAAGGTTTCACGTTCATTCGTTTTGAAGGCCGAAAGATTGAAAGTCAATTTGTTTAGCTTGTTAAAATGATAAGTGGTAGAAAACGCGCCAAAATAGGTGTGAAACTTATCTTGTTCGCTTCCGTCAAAATATACTTTGAATTCCTTGACATCTTCAGCCGTTCCAAACTTGGTGGTACGGTCACTTGGGGTGAAATTATAGTCATTGGTCGAAATAACTCCAATGGCATCCAAAGTCCATCGCTGATTAGGCATCCAGCTCCAATATGTCTGATAATCAAAGTTTTTAGGGTCGTATTCTCCTTTTGTGTCCAATGTTCCTAACAGATTCTTCATCGTCTTGTAGCGAATGGCATGAGTCATGGAAAACTTCTCTGTGCCAAAGCCAACATACGCACTGGCGCCTAAGAAACTTGCACTTACGCTTCCTTCAAAACCTTTCACTTTCTTATAAGTAATGTCCAATACACTTGACATCTTTTCGCCATAGCGTGCCTCAAATCCTCCTGCCGAAAAGCCGATGCTCTCAACCATGTCGGGATTAATAATACTGAGACCTTCCTGCTGACCACTACGAATGAGCAAAGGGCGATAAACTTCTATACCATTGATATACACAGAGTTCTCGTCAAACGAACCGCCTCGTACATTGTATTGCGATGACAATTCACTATGTGTAGAGACACCAGCCTGGCTCGTAATCAACTTTTCCACGCCACCTCCAGACGCGTTGCCCATGTGCTTCAGGTCGTCCATGTTCACATCCGTCATGGTACTCGTCTGGCGGCGAATTTCTTCCACCTGCACTTCTCCCAGCTCGTAGCCAACAGGGGGCAGCATCACATTCAGCGTCACAGAATCTTGCGGATTGTTCAGCACACGTTTTCTTGTTTCATACCCAATCATCGAAAACACGACAACCATAGAATCTGCGCTTTCACACGTAAATCTGTATTCACCCTTCAAGTCGCACGCAGTTCCGAATCCAGTACCTTCCACACGAACCTGAGCCAGTTCGATAGGTGCTTTCTGGTCGTCAATCACTTTTCCTTTGATGACAACCGTCTGAGCAGACACGCACAAGACGCAACATGCCAGCAAAAATGAAGTAATGATATATCTTGTCTTGTTGATAAAATTTCCTTTCATATATATCATATAACGAAAAAAAGCAACAGTTATTTTGTTCATAAACCAATTTGTTTTCTGTAAACTCAAAACCCATGAATAGTTCTTCGATGATTCAAGAATATTGAAAAATTTTTATTATTTAACATAACCGCCATTATGTAAAATGACGATAGGAAACTTCGTTATTATAATATCGCTTCAACTTGATTGTAATTAACAGAATTAAATAGTTTGTTTAAGCATTCCAGACCCTGTGATACCGTGCGCATAATATTTAAAGCATCGTGTTCTAAATATTTCGTAGGCGGTGTTTTAAATATTATGCGTACGGTGAACCCAATTGCAGGCGGTTTGCGAGATGCACCTTGCAACGTGATTAAGTTGAGGAGCGTGGCGTAATTACGATGAAGGATGGCAAATACCGTTGAAATTGCAGTTTTATACTTCTAATGACCGATTTGACATAAAAGATGGCTATGTGTACCAAGACGAAATTGGGGCTGTGCCAACGATATGGCACAGCCCCAAGGTGTGGAGATGTTCGATTGCTCCTTATGCTGCTGCAGGGATTGAGCCTGCGATGAGGATGAGCACGAGAAGTCCGAGGATGGCGTAGAGCTCAGGGAACACAGCAAGCACCATGGTTGTACCGAATGCGTTGTGACCTGCGCCGATGGCAGAGATTCCGTTTGCACATACCTTTGCCTGACGGATGGCTGAGAAGAGCGCTACTGCGCCGAGAGCAAGACCGGCTCCGAGAACTGCACATGCTGCGAACATGCTGATGTTTTCAGTTACGAGTGGGTTGAGGATGAAGAATCCTACGAAGCCGTACAGACCCTGTGATGATGGAAGGGCTGCGAGACCGATGTAAGAACCGCTGGCAGATGGGTTCTTCTTGAATGCGCCGATTGCGGCGTTACCACAGATGGTTACGCCATAGGCGGAACCGATACCTGAGAGTCCTACTGCGAGGGCTACTCCGAGGTAAGCTAAAAGTACTGGTGACATAATTTGATAAAAATGTTTATGACCGCGCTTTCGTCACCCATGAGAAGGGCTTAACATGACATTAAAGGGGTCGGGTTAATGAATTTATTTGTTTTTTTCTTTCATCATAAATGGTTGGTATTCCTTTCCGTTGCCTTCGAAATCGGCATTCTTGAAGTACTCGACGAAGGTGAGTCGCATCGGATGCACGAATGACGAAATCATGCAGAGGCCGAAGTTGATGCCGTGTCCGAAGAGCAGGATGAGAACCATGACCAGCTCGTGGACAACAGGAATGTCTGGACTCATTTCCAATGCGAGGCTATTGAATACTGAACCTAAAACACCGCCTGTCAGGCCAAGAGCGAAAAGGCGGATGTAGGAGAGAAGGTCGCCCAGCAAGCCGGTTGACATTCCGTATGTGGCCCAAAGTCCCGCTCCCAAGTTGCTTCCCACGCCAAGGGCTTTGCCAAGAGCTGAGTCTTTCTTGTAGGCATTGGGGTTGTTCAGGAAGAAAATGCCGAGTGCGGAAACTCCAATCAAAGCATAGAGAATTATTTGGGTCATGTGAGACAATTCCGCCCCGAAGAGTGGAAGACCGAACAGTATGGTTGCGCTGACAAGTGCCACAACCCAAGAGAACTTCCCTACTCCATAGATGATTCCGTAGTTCTTCACGGCCTTGCAGCCCGCAAGCGTCATGCCAAGCAATACCTGTATGAGACCGATAATGACAGAGATGACCATCATGGGTGAATAGCCAAAGAAGCTGTCTTTCATGGAGTCATTGATGAAGTATGGCTGAATGGGCTTGATGAATTCCCAATCGACTGATGACAGATCGATGCCGAAGAAGGTTCCTGTAATGAATCCGCAGATGCAGGTCATCCCGCCAAGCAATGCCCCCAGTTTGCCGTAGGAAGCGATTCCTGGTTTGGCAAAGATGAGGATGATGCTTGCAAGCGTAATGAGCATGCCATAGCCGAGGTCGCCCATGCAAAGTCCGAAGAAGAGCATGAAGAATGGAGCGAAGAACGGCAGCGGGTCGATGTCATGGTAGTTTGGCAACGAATACATACGCAAAATGGGCTCGAACAATGAAGAGAACTTGTCGTTCTTGATCTTGATGGGCACATTGTCTTCGAATGCCGGATCTGAAATCTCATAGAAGATGTGCTCCTTTTCTAGATAATCGACAACTTGATTGGCATTATCTGCCAATGTCCAGCCAATCATGAGTTTTACTGCCCCATTGGCAACATCTTCATTGCAGAGGTGCACTTTTGAAAGCTGTATGTTGTTTTCGTTTGCCAACTGCCCTGCTTCTATCGATGCACGGTTCTCGGCATTTATTTTCAACAGATTTTCACGAATGCCCTCCAGATGCCTGATAAGGCTCTTCTGCTTCTCTTGATAATGAGACAGCGGATTTTCCGGCAGGAAAAGGCGTTCTGCTGTAATGGCTGGCTCCGTGTCCTCGTTTGAGAAAGCAACAAAATATGTTTTTTTGCTGATTTCATTAACAGGAGTTGCAAAATAGGCATCGCCCCACTCTGCTTTGTACTGCTTGGAGTTAACAACATAGAAATAAGGCTTGTAGCCTGTCTGCTCAATCTGCTGGATGCTTTCCCAGCTGAATTCGCCCCATGGCTCCAGCTGCCGGATGGCGTCTTCTGCTGCATCGATACTATGCTTAACGCTGTTTTCCTCTGCCAGCAGACTTTCTATTTTCTCTATCAACTTTATGCCTTGTGAGGCATCAGCTGGAAGAGCCGTATAAGCCTGAGCTGATTCGTAGGATTCGGCAGCAAAGTTAAGAGCGTTTAAAGCGTTTTTGTATCGCTCAGCCAAGTCAAGTCCAGCTTGCAATTCTTCGCTGGTAGCACCTTGCTGAAGTTCTTCAACATGAATGACACCTAACTGACGAATGTCGTCGATGAACTTTTCGTATTCCCCGTTGGTAATGAGGAATGTCAGTTTTTTCATGTCTTGTATCATACCGCAGTCTCTGCCTCCTTTCTTGCTCTTGCCTCCTGAAGAGACTTGAGTATCTTTTGCGAAGACTTGGAAAGGTTTTCTTCGTCTTCCATAAATCGCTTGATTTTACGCACGGCCTCCTGATATCCAGGTATTTGGACCTTTTCAAAGAGGTTTACCTTTTGTGTGGTCTTTTTGCGTGCATGATCGAGTAGATGAAGCTTGGCTAAAACGAACTCGCGTTCTACAGCAGTCTTGGCAAGTCCTTGCAACAGATTGATGCCGTCGAAATACCACTTTGGAGCAGAAAACAATCCAAAGGGTTTCACGTCAAGCTCAATGTTGAGAAGCACAGGTATTCGAACACCTGCAATCTTCTTTACATCCAGCTGCACATCTTTTAAACTAACCAGCGATGTGTCGAATTCTCCCCAAAGGGCATACATGGATTCGTACCCGCCGATTTGCTGTTGCAGTTTCTCTTCCAAAGCATCTGCCTCTTCCTTGCTTTTCTTCACCTCCAGACGCAATGCAGTTTCCTTGCTCTTGATGATAGGCAAGGTGCGCTGTCGCATCTTCAGGTTTTTCTCGATTTGCTGAAGCGATGTTTTGTTGTATTGAAACTTTATCGCCATAAATTACTTCCAATAAATGTCGGTAAATTCTTTCTTGATATTAACTTCTTCCAATTTGAAGTATTTGACAAACAAACTCCATGTAACATCCAGCATTTCAGTTGTATCAAGATTAACGTCTATGGCAAGAAGTTTATTGGCATAATCTTTTGCGAAGTCAAGACAACGCAAGTCGTAGTCGGTGAGGTCGAAACCATTCTCAAGCTTGGTCTTTGCATTGGCGGCATCTGATTAAAGACGGATAGCCGCATTCATCACCTGCGAATGGTCTTTGCGCGTCTTCTTGCCTGAAACGAGCTGCTTCAAACGGGAAAGCGAACGGAATGGGTCAACAATGACCTTGCCAATATCTGAATCTCGACGCAGATAGAGCTGACCTTCTGTGATATAGCCTGTATTGTCTGGAACAGCGTGAGTGATGTCTCCGCCCGAAAGTGTGGTGACGGCAATAATCGTGATTGAACCACCTCCAGCACTTTCCGGGAACTGTACAGCCTTCTCGTAAATCTTCGCCAAGTCTGAATAAAGTGAGCCAGGCATAGAATCCTTTGATGGGATTTGGTCCATACGGTTGCTCACGATAGAAAGCGAGTCTGCATAAGAAGTCATGTCTGTCAGAAGAACCAGTACTGTCTCATGCTTTTCTACAGCGAAGTATTCAGCAGCAGTCAAAGCCATGTCTGGAATCAGAAGTCGCTCTACAGCAGGGTCTTCCGTTGTGTTCATGAAAGCTATGATGCGGTCGAGGGCACCAGCGTTGGAGAAGGTGTTCTTGAAGAAGTAGTAGTCGTCGTTGGTCATACCCATACCGCCAAGAATAATCTTGTCCACCTTTGCACGAAGCGCAACCATTGCCATCACTTCGTTGAACGGCTGGTCAGGGTCGGCAAAGAATGGAATCTTCTGACCGGAAACCAGCGAGTTGTTCAAGTCGATACCTGCAATACCTGTTGCTATCAGCTCTGATGGCTGCTTGCGACGAACGGGGTTTACAGAAGGGCCGCCGATCTCAACTTCTTTTCCTTCAATCTCTGGCCCTCCGTCAATTGGGTTGCCGTATGCGTTGAAAAAACGTCCAGCCAGCTGTTCGCTTACTTTCAGAGAAGGTGCTTTTCCGAGAAAAACGACTTCGGCATTAGTAGGGATGCCGCCTGTACCTTCAAACACCTGCAGCGTCACATTATCACCTGCAATTTTCACAACCTGAGCCAACTTCCCGTTGATTGTTGCAAGTTCATCGTATCCAACTCCCTTTGCCTTGAGGGAGACTGTGGCCTTTGTGATTTGGCCTATTTTTGTATATACTTTCTGAAAAGCTGTAGCCATAGTTTAAGCAGCGGCAAGCATTGCCTTTATTTGTGAAACAAAATCGTTGTACCTTTCGCTCTTGTATTCTGAGTAGTTCATCTGTTTGCAGAGGTTGATGAGCTTACGGAAATAGGTCACGCAGTCGCCGAACTCGGTGAATTTGAAGTCTTTTTCACATATTTCCGTAACGAGATTCAGAATGTCTTCCTGGCGTTCAAGAGATGTTACAGCATCAACATCATCGAATGCGTCTTGTTGAAGGATGACATAGTCGATAACTTCTGATTTCCAGAACACTTCATGGTAGTCAACAGGCACACCGTCGTCACCAAGAATATTGATTTGCTCTGCTATTTCCTTACCGCGCAACATACGGGTTTTCAGATCCAGCACCTTGGGAATCCACTTGTCGTTAATCTTCTTTGAGATGTATTCAGCGAACTCTGGGTATTCCAAATATTTTGAATATGAATCAATCGGATTTACAGCAGGATAACGCTTCTTGTCTGCACGGTCCTGTTCGAGTCCGTAGAAGCAGCGTGCCACTTTCTTCGTGTTCTCTGTCACCGGTTCTTTCAAGTTACCGCCAGCAGGCGAAACCGTACCGATGAATGTGATGGAGCCTACTTCGCCATTGTTCAGGTAAACATATCCTGCACGTCCGTAGAAGTTGCTGATAAGTGCACCAAGGTCCATTGGGAACGCGTCTGGTCCTGGAAGTTCCTCCATGCGGTTTGACATTTCGCGAAGAGCCTGCGCCCAGCGTGAAGTGGAGTCGGCCATCAGCAAAACACGAAGTCCCATAGAACGGTAGTATTCTGCCATTGTCATTGCTGTATAGACAGATGCCTCGCGTGCTGCTACCGGCATGTTTGACGTGTTTGCGATGATGATGGTGCGCTCCATCAGCTTGCGTCCTGTGTGCGGGTCGTCCAGTTCTGGAAATTCTGTAAAGATTTCCACAACCTCGTTTGCACGCTCACCACAAGCAGCAATAATCACGATGTCTGCCTCCGCCTGCTTAGAGATGGCGTGCTGAAGCACGGTCTTTCCTGTTCCGAATGGGCCAGGAATGAAGCCTGTGCCACCTTCTACAATCGGATTGAAGGTGTCGATGGTTCGGACGCCGGTCTCAAGCAACTTGAATGGACGTGGCTTTTCTTTGTAGTTTGTCATGGCAAATTTTACTGGCCAACGCTGAATCATGTCAACTTGAATTTCTGTTCCATCGCTCTTCACGAGCACAGCAATCACATCGTGTATCTTGTATTTTCCGGCTGGAACGATGCTCTTGACTTTGGCCTTGCCTTCCATCTGGAATGGAGCCATAATCTTGAGTTTCTGCGAGTTTTCTATCACTTCGCCGAGCCATGCTGAGTTCTCTACTTCATCACCCACCTTTGCGATTGGGGTGAAATCCCATTCTCGGTCGGCATCAAGAGGTTCTGTGTACTGTCCTCGTTTCAAGAAGACTCCTTCCATCTTGTCGAGGTCGTTCTGCAAACCGTCATAATTTTTGGACAGCATGCCTGGACCGAGCTGCACTTCAAGCATGTGTTCGGTAAATTCAGCGGGCGCGCCTACTTTGAGTCCTCGTGTGCTTTCAAACACCTGGACATACACGTCGCTGCCCACCACCTTGATGACCTCGCTCATCAGCTTATCGCCACCTGTCTCGATATAGCAGATTTCTCCTTGTTTAACAGGACCATCGACAGAGAGAGTCACCATGTTGGCAATAACGCCACTAACAGTTCCTTTTGTCATATTGTTTTTGTTTTATTTTTCAGATTTATTATATGCGGCTTCACTTTTATTGTAGAGCGCTTTCGTTTGAAACTCTTGAGGAACACGTGCTTCACCACGCAGATTCTCGATGATTTGGCGGAATGTTTCCTGACCTTTTTCTACGTCAAGCTTTTCCCAACGAGCCAGCATGCTGAGTTTGCAGAAATAGGCAAAGACAGCATCAATCGAGAAGATGTTGAAGAATGTGCTTTCTTCCAGCCAAAGCCATTTGAAGGCATCAATCTTTTTCTCTTTCTCCACAGGGTCTTCGCAGTCAACAATCTTCATCAGGTCTGCCACATAGTCATACTCTGTTGTCAGATTGAAGTCCTTGGTGTTGTTCGTGAGAATCATCTCTGTCACATTATCGTTTCCTTGAATGAAGTTGGCTACTGCCCACCCATTCTTGCGTGCAAGGAATGCCGTGAGAATGTTGGCGATGTCGAGATTGAGCTTGTACCACTTGCGCACCATTTTGCTGGGGCAGGTTTTTATGGCATACTGATAGAAAAGATAAAGGATATCGTCCTCAGGAAAATACCCTTCCTTGTCTTTATTATATGTGTAGTGCCGAACAAACTCACTCATGAAAGCTGGGTAGCGATGGACGTTGAAGTTCATCTCTTTTGCCGAAGTTATCAAATCGGCATACTGTTCCATGGTCATGTTGCCATTGCAGTCAATCTCTGCGTTAGGATTCTTCAGCAGCTTGACAATGTTGGCACAATCATTCTCAAGGAAGAAGTAATACATAATCTTCTTGTCTTTCTCGGACAAGGTTAATTCAAGTTCTTCTCTTAAGCTGGCAATGCTAACGTCGGTCTTGGTGCTGTCAAGAGTGACATCAGGCAAACCTGACATTAAACAATAGTAATTTCCCATCTTATTGCGGGTTTTGAGGTTTTACGTTTTTCTTGTGGCGTCTGAACCGCATGGCCTAAGCCTAATCCGTATTAGAATATCATTTCGACCAGCTGTGGGCGGAGGAATGATTTGAAGAACTCTTCAAATTCCGCTTCTCCAAAATTCACCTTGTAAGAGCCATCCGCTGGCTGAATCGTGAAAAGCGATTTCTGGCCATTAACCTCTTCAATCTTCACGCCATTGTCAAGCAGAGCCTTTGCTTTCTGTGCAAAGAGTGCCTTCAGGCTTGCAGCATCGGCAGCAGACACGACAATTTCTTCGCCTGCACCCCACTTTTCTGCAAGCTTCAGGATAAACTCGTTCATGAAGTCCTTGCTGCCTGCAATTTCAGCAGCAGCCTCTTTAACAATCTTGTCTCCAACAACGTTTGCCACCTCGCTCTTCAAAGCATTGAGAGTCTGAGCGGCATACATCTTGATTTCGCCCTTCGTATTGTTCTCCAGACTCTTGGCATTCTTCTGCGCCAGTTGCTCAATTTCCTCAGCCTTAGCTTTTGCATCAGCGATGATTTGAGCCGCTTTTTCATTTGCAGCTGCAATGATTTTTTCAGCCTCGGCATTGCCTTTTTCAACTCCGTCTTTCAGGAGCTTTTCGGCAAGTTCTTGAATCTTATTATCCATAACTATATATTTTATATTAAATTTCTCTTCAAAATTACGATTTTTTTTTCAAATATTCCTCACAAAGGAAGTTATATTTTCTAAAATAAGAGAAAAAGGACATAGTAGGAGTGTTTTTTTTCTTTTATTCTCGTTGTCTTTTGCTGCAAATCCGCGCGAACAATTCGTCATTCATCTAATGTCGATTCCTGTTGCACAAATATTCCTTGAATCGATGTGCCCCACACCGCTTCATCGCTCTGGGGCACATCGCCGCATCGGTGTGGGGCACATCGATTTTCTGTACTGTTTTGTGTGCTAACCAAGCATGCGCCATTTATGATGCAGGGTGTAAGGTAATTACGTTGGAAGGCTTGGAGTAATTACGTTGAAGGACGTGTGGTAATTACGTTAGAGGGATTATCAAAATCACCATGCAATGTGTGCCTTTTTTCCGCATGAAGAACAAGCCTGAGCACTTTATTTGCAGCATTCATATGGATTTTATTTTCAAAACTTTTTCGGAACGCTTTTTTCTCCTATCTTTGTGTCGATTTTCTGTTTCAGATTTCTTCCAACCTTTATAATCTATACGCACAGATGCGCCAAAAAACCTTCACGCGATTTTTCTTTCTGTGGATGTTCGCTGTCGTTTTGAACATTCCGATGCTTGCATCAGTTTCAGACGAAACGGAAGTGCTTCGAGAATGGGTGCCGGCAGAGGTGGTGAGCGAAGAAGCAGTTGAAAACTTTGGAATAGACTCATGCTTTAGGATCTTCCCTATCACAGATGCGGTTTTTGATCGGATTTACAAAAAATCATACAAGGAGAATTGCAGGCAACCACGCTCCACGCTTCGTTATCTGCATGTGTTGCATCGCAATGCCGATGGAAAAACTCAGCTTGGAGAACTGATTTGCCACGCTTCCATTGCACAAGACTTGCTGGATATATTTCGGGAATTGTATTTGAATGGATACAAGATAGAACGGATAACTCTCGTTGACGACTACGATGCTGATGACGAAAAGAGTATGGCAGCCAACAACACGTCGTGTTTCAACTATCGTCCAATAGCAGGTTCAACCAAACTCTCCAAGCATTCCCAAGGACTTGCCATAGATATCAACCCTCTCTACAACCCTTGCCTGAACACGCGCACGGGCAAAGTGCAGCCAGCAGCAGGAAAAGTGTATGCGACTCACCGCTCTAGCAGCAAGCAGACGAAATGCCCTCTCATCGACAAGGATGACCTCTGCTACCGCCTGTTCATTCAGCATGGCTTTCGTTGGGGAGGAAACTGGAATACAACGAAAGATTATCAGCATTTTGAAAAATAAAGCTCTTGCAAGAATTCTCGCAAGAGCTTTATTGATATTGTCAAATACTTAAATAAAAATATTTTACCACTTGATATTCAACTCCTTAATGATTGATGAAATCTTTTCCATCGTAGAGATGCGAGAAGGTACAAGTGGCAAACGAAGTTCGTTCTCTATGAGCCCCATCGCGTTGAGCATAGCCTTGACTCCTGCGGGATTTCCATCAACAAAAAGAAGTTTGAACAGCTCTGTAAACTTATGGTGAATGATAAGGGCATTTTGATAGTCGCCATTTAATGCAAGGCGTACCATGCGGCTGAATTCTTTTGGCAACGCATTACCTATCACAGAAATAACGCCAACGGCTCCTAAGGTGATGAGCGGAAAGGTGATGCCGTCGTCGCCTGAAATCACATCAAAGTTTGCAGGCTTATTTTTAATAATGTCATCAATCTGAGTGAAATTGCCTGATGCTTCCTTGATGGCAACGACATTCTCGCATTCGTTGGCAAGACGGAGCGTGGTTTCAGCCGTCATGTTTACTCCTACGCGTCCAGGAACATTGTAAAGCACAACAGACAAATTACGACCCTCTGCGGCTGAGGCTATAGCTTTGAAGTGCTGATAAAGGCCTTCTTGAGATGGTTTGTTGTAGTAAGGGCAAACAGACAATATTCCATCTATTCCATCAAAATCCCCAGTCTTGATTTGTTCAACAATGCCGGCAGTATTATTTCCTCCACAGCCCATCAAGATTGGCACTTGACCGTTCACTCTCTCTACTGCAAGCTCTTTGATTTGCTGACGTTCCTCAGCCGAAAGCGTTGGAGTTTCAGCAGTTGTGCCAAGAATACAGATGAAATCAACTCCATTTGAGAGCTGATAATCCAACAAGCGGCGAAGTGCAACAAAGTCTACTTTTCCTTCTTTCGTGAAAGGGGTGACGAGCGCAACACCCAGCCCTTTGAATTTATTATGTACCATATAATATGATGAAAACGTTTTTGAATTTGGGGCTCATCGTGCAAAGGAGTGCATCATCATCGGCAAGCAATCTTGTCATCAAAAAGCCCGTATAATCATTTCCAAATGCAAAGTTACGAATTTCCTGTAATATACAAATTTTCTTTCTTAAATTTCTTTAACAAAGTATCAATTTCCTTCTCAGCATAGTCGCTCCATTGTTCAACAGGCATATCTGAAGGGAAATACCCGTCAAAAACTTTTTCAACAAGTTCCGGGCTTGTCTGGCATGCAATCTTAAAATGATGCAAGAATTGCTCTGCATTCCCCGTCTTCAAGTAAGCCAAAGATTTAGCCACTGATATGTTTTTGACAAATGGGCTCTTGCTGTTGGCGCCAATTTTGCTGATGGCATCAAGGACATCCAGCGCGAAGGCATCGAAGTCGTTCAAGATAAATGTCAAAGCGACATCAACTCCCATCATGACCTGGTCGTCTGCATGCTTCAAGGCGCTGGCAAAGTATTCTGACGCTTTTTCATAGGAATTTAATGCCAAATAACAGACTCCCATCATGAAATAGGATTCGGCGCAAAAAGGATTGCTCGATATGATTGTTGAGTGAGTATTGATGCAC
This sequence comes from Bacteroidaceae bacterium, assembly GCA_017507385.1. Lineage (GTDB taxonomy): Bacteria > Bacteroidota > Bacteroidia > Bacteroidales > Bacteroidaceae > Minthosoma. The sequence goes on from JAFWAX010000075.1 coordinate 37,006, forward strand.
TCGTCATAATATCCATGATGGTAGTATAAGTCGCCTATGTCAGTAAAAACTTTCTCAAAAAGGTCGTTGAATTCTTTATATTGCGCTTTGGCTTTCAGCCTATCCTCTTCTGTTTCATGCGGTGTGTCAAACCAAAGATCGCCAGCTTCAAGTTTCTTCTCCTTGAAAACAGACTTCAGCCAAGAGAGTTCTCGAAGAGCTTCTTCGTGCTCATTATCAAGAAATAGCGCTTCTGCGTATGGGATTGCCTGTACGGCATCTCCTCCCTTGTCCAAATACTCTTTGAATACAGGCTTGGAGGCTATTTTCTCACCCATAAAATTCAATGTGTGCGCTTTGGTCAGCAGCGCCTCCATGTCATCCGGATCTACCGCCAATGCAAAGTCGCATGCTTCCAGAGCCTGTTCGCAGTTTCCTTGTGTATAGTATGCCAAAGCGAGATTCGACCACCCTTTTTTCAGATAAGGCTGCTCTTCAAGCACTTGGACAAGGATTTGGCACATCAAATCGGTCAAATCGCTCTCCCTGCAAATGTCGGCCAAATGGATGTCGGATTCAAACCGCCCTAATGGCTGAAACTTCTCGATGTACTCGTTTATCCATTTGCGCGCCATCTCCACACTCCATTCCTTTTCCCCTGTTTTAGAATTAGTTCCGCGCAGCTCGGTTATAGACGATATGATGTGAATGTAGTCTTCTCGCCACCTTTCATCTGTGGATGGCACTTCTTTGTTATCAAGAGTCAGCCACTCTCTCCATGTTTTTTCGGCCTTCTCGTCATCGTGATACTTAGCGTATTGAATCTGAGCCACTTGATATTTTACATCAGAATTGTTAATGTCAAGCTTGTTGAGTATATCCTCCGCTTCGTCATACATGCGTTGGAGCATATATGCTGCACTTTGAACAACGAGGAGGCTATCATGTTCTGGATGAATCGACAAGCCCATATTAAGAGTTCCCATTGCCAAATTGATTTTGTCAACAGACAGATAATAATCAGCAATGTCAGCAAAGTCTTCTGCGTCAAGATAGACGCTTTTTTCTTGACGCTGTTCGTAAACTCTTAATACTTTTTTAAACTCTTCTGATTGAAAATAATCTTTCGCCATAATCGGAGAGAGGCATATTTATTTGTTCATCTTTTTCCAAGCGTCTGTTAAACCTACAGTACGGTTGAAAACAAGATGTTCAGGTGTAGAATCAGGATCCACATTATAGTAGCCAATGCGCTGGAACTGAAGATATTCCATAGGTTTTCTTGTTGCAAGCCATTTCTCCACATAAGCCTTCTTTACTTCAAGGCTGTTTGGGTTAAGGAATGGACGCATAGCCTCAATGCCGCGTACATCTCCATGTTCTTTGGAATAAGCGGCCACTTCGTCACGAGGATTCTCTACAAGCCACAGGCGGTCGTAGTTGCGCACTTCTGCTTCGATACAGTGCTTGCAGCTCACCCAATGGATGGTCTTTCCCTTAATCTTCATGTTGCTGTTTTCCTGTCCTGTTTTAGTATCAGGAATCAGCTCAGCATGGATTTCCAAGATATTGCCATCGGCATCCTTCATCACGCAATCTTCAATATTTTCAGGGCATTGAATGATGTATGAGTTTTTCAGTCGCACTTGTTTGCCAGGGCCGAGACGGAAGAATTTCTTAGGAGCGTCTTCCATGAAATCGTCGCGCTCAATCCATAATTCGCGGCTAAATTCAATCTCATGCGTTCCGTCTGCTTCGTTCTCGGGATTGTTTACGGCTGTATAAGTTTCCGTCTCTCCTTCTGGAAAATTAGTGATGACAAGCTTCACAGGGTCAATCACTGCACTTACTCGTAAAGCACGTTTATTGAGGTCGTCACGCACAGCTGACTCAAAGAGCGACATCTGATTGAGAGCGTCAAATTTGGTATAGCCAATCTTGTTAATGAACGACAGAATGCCTTCAGGGCTATATCCACGACGACGGAATCCACAGATAGTCGGCATTCGAGGGTCGTCCCAGCCATTTACAACTCCTTCTTTTACCAAGACAAGCAGATTGCGCTTGGAAAGGAGGATGTGTGTTAGATTCAGCTTGTTGAACTCTGTCTGTCGAGGACGGTTGTCGTCTAATGGCTGGTCATCTCCATCAACTTGCTTCGCCCAATCAACAAAAAGGTCGTAAAGTGGGCGATGGCTGACAAACTCAAGAGTGCAGAGAGAATGGGTAACTCCTTCCCAATAGTCACACTGACCATGAGTGTAGTCATACATTGGATAGGCATTCCACTTGTTTCCTGTACGCCAATGTGGCATATTGAGCACACGATACATGATAGGGTCACGGAAGTGCATATTGGGGCTTGCCATGTCTATTTTTGCACGAAGAACCATCTTGCCGGGCTCCATCTTGCCAGAATTCATCTCCTCGAACAGGCACAGGCTCTCTTCCACAGGACGATTGCGATATGGAGATTCAACACCCGCTTGGGTTGGGGTGCCTTTCTGCTCTGCAATCTGCTCCGCAGTTTGTTCGTCGATATAGGCTTTGCCTTGCTTGATTAGTTCGACAGCCAAATCCCAGAGTTGCTGGAAATAGTCGCTGGCATAGAGCACCTTGTCCCATTTGAAGCCAAGCCACTCAATATCGCGCTTGATTGCTTCAACATATTCAGTGTCTTCCTTTTGCGGGTTGGTGTCATCCATGCGCAGATTGCAAATACCGCCATATTTCTGGGCAATGCCAAAGTCAAGGGCAATGGCTTTTGCGTGCCCGATATGCAAATAACCATTAGGCTCGGGTGGGAATCGTGTCTGAACTTTCCCTCCGTTTTTACCTTCTGCTAAATCTTTAACTATTTGTTCTTCAATAAAGTTGAGCGATTCTTTTTTGCACTCTTCAGACTTTATCTCTTCTATCTGTTCTGTACTCATTATTTGATAGGGTATATATTAATTATGTGTATATTGAAATTTGACTGCAAAATTACAAAAGTTTTTCGTTGTTTTGATGATGTTCATAGATAAAAAACAAACAAATCTTGCAATTTGTGTTAAAAAACATATCATTCATTTCTTAAATATTCGGAAATATCACCTAACTTTGTACCGTTATCCTGAAAAAAAATCTTTTTACCTTAAACTAAAACCTAATTGTTGTTAAACAACTTAATGAGGTGTCTCGTTGTGAAATGAGACACCTTTGTCTTTTTTAGCAATGATGCGGAAGTGGATGAATGTGTAGATGTGCTCTTTATTCCTGAATACAGCAGATTTGTTCCACTTTATATTCTGCCAATTGGCACAATAAAGTAGGAGTATTTCCGTTATTACAATATATGATTGATTATCTTAAGAAACAATGAAAAAACTTCATTTTATTGCTATACTTTGGAGTGTAATTATCGTTGGGATGCCCCCTGCCCTTCTCTGTTCATGCAGCGACGAGGAGTCTTTCACGGCGGATAGAGCCGCGGTGTTAGAGTTCAGTCAAGACACCATTGCGTTTGATACCGTATTTACTGGTATCACCACTTCAACGGAGCGTTTTTATGTGTACAACAAGAATGACAAGGGAATACGTATTGTCAACGTGAAACTCGAGAAAGGTGGAGCTTCTGGATTTCTTATCAATGTAGATGGACAGAATGGTACGAATATCAGCGATGTCCAAGTGCTGAAAAAGGATAGTATTTTTGTTTTTGTGAAGCTGAATGCTCCCACACAGACATTGAACACCCTACAGCCTATTTCAGATGCCATCATTTTCACACTTGAAAGCGGTGTGCTGCAGAGAGTTATCGTTGAGGCTTGTGGCATGAATGTAAACATTCTTCAAGGTAAAGTTTTGGAAGGACATCATGAATTCACGTCGAGTGATATCCCACATGTCATTTATGACAGTCTTGTTGTTGCGGAAAACGCTTCTTTGCGAATCTGCTCAGGAACAACGCTTTACTTTCATAACGGAGCTGGTCTAATTGTACGAGGAAGTTTGAGTATAGACGGAACGATAGACCAGCCCGTCACATTGCGTGGCGATCGTCTCGACAGAATGTTTGACTATCTCCCCTATGACCGTCTGGAAAATCAATGGGGAGGCATATATCTGCATTCTTCATGCCAAGGATGCACTATTAACCATGCAGACATTCATAGTGGAAATTATGGCATCATTTGTGATAGCATTGCAGGAAAGCTAAGCATAGAAAACTCCGTTATCCATAATGTTGCAGGATTTGGCCTTTTCTTGCAAGATTCCGAAGCTGCTGTTGCCAACACTCAGATATCCAATGCCAAATATGACTGTGTAAGCATCTATGGCGGAACTTCCGATTTCTACCATTGTACCATAGCGCAGTTCTATCCTTGGGACGCAGACAGGGGCAATGCGCTCTATATAAGCAACTACATTGGAGAAGATGTTCACCTTGTGCAATCTGCAAATTTCTACAATTGCTTTGTTACAGGATATGCTGATGATGAAATTTATGGGAATCCAGGAGAAATTCCATTAAATCTCCATTTTTACAACAGCGTATTGCTGACCGATGTTTCCGATGAAGCATATTTTCACGAATGCACCGAGGATTCTGAAGATTATCCTGCATACAAAAACACTAATTTTAAGACTCTTGATACACATGCTTATTTCTACGATTTCCGACTCGACTCGCTTAGCACAGCGCGCAGCAAAGGGTCTTCGGTGTATTCAAGCCTCTACCCTGTTGACCGTTTCGGTGTGCAGCGCGGCAGCAGCCCTGATGCGGGGTGTTATCAGTTCAAGTGAAAAACAAAGTTCATAATGCAAGATCAAAAGTTCATCCGCACTTAAATTTAATCACTTCATATTGAAAACGAGAAAGGTTCTTCTTTCTATAAAACCGCACCCCTCGGGTCCGACATAGCGGACCCGAGGGGTGCGATGCGTCGTACCCGAGGGGTACGGTTTATTATTGTCTATTGTTTTGCCATCATGGCGATAAAGATGACAATAAGAAATTCCAAATACATTAGAATTCTTTTTTTTGGAAAAAAGTCGATGAAATGGCAAAATAGAATAAAAAAAGTGGATACTCTGTATGGGAGTATCCACGCCTTCTAATTGATAAAGTGAGAAAAATATCATTCAATCATCCACATTCGTTACTCACGCAACCTTTTGTGGTGAATGCACGCCCTGATATTCTCACGAACGAAGGGCATGATCATCTGAAAATTAATTTGTTTTTTTTTCATTCAATCCTTAAAATATATTCTCGTGCTTACATATTTCTATAATAGTCGTTTTCTAAAAAGGCGCAGGAGACGGCATAGAAGAAATGTCCAATCCATCGAAGGAATCGCCGCTTTCGCTGTTGAATTTGGATGGCGTAGGCTTAATTGTACCATCGTCTGCTGGCATCGGCGGAACATCGTCATCAAGATTCATGAAACGCGCATGCTCGCCGCGGAAGCGAAGGCGCACATCACCCACAGCACCATTACGATGCTTGGCTATGATGATTTCTGCTATGCCTTTTAAGTCATTATTATATTGATCTTTGTAAATCTTGTAATATTCGGGACGATGGATAAAGCACACCATGTCAGCATCTTGTTCAATGGCACCGGATTCACGAAGGTCACTCAATTGCGGACGTTTGCTGTCCGGATTGTCTGGGCTATTGCTTGTTCGTTGCTCAACAGAACGGTTCAACTGCGACAAGGCAATGATAGGAATGTTCAGTTCCTTTGCCAGGCCTTTTAATGAACGCGATATGGTGGAGACTTCTTCCTGACGTGAATTGTACGACATGCCAGAAGCGTTCATCAGCTGCAAGTAGTCGATAATTATCATCTTTACGCCATAGTCGCGTACTAATCTACGGGCTTTTGTACGAAGTTCAAACACGGAAAGGGAAGGTGTGTCGTCCACATAAAAAGGAGCACCATACAAATCGTTCATTCTAAACGACAGCTGGCTCCATTCGTATGGTGCTAACTGGCCGCTCTTGATTTTCTCTCCTGATATTTCACATACATTCACCAGCAGACGGTTAACCAACTGGACATTAGACATTTCAAGCGAGAACATCGCAATAGGAATCTTTTGGTCAACAGCCATGTTGCGGGCCATTGAAAGCACAAATGCCGTTTTTCCCATCGCAGGGCGAGCCGCAATGATGATAAGGTCGGAATTCTGCCAGCCCGAAGTCATTGCATCAAGTTTGACGAATCCTGAAGAAAGTCCAGAAAGTCCGTCTGTTCGGGCAGCCGCTTTCTGCAACAGTTCGTATGCTTCATGAATGACCGGGTCAATCTGCGTGAAATCCTTTTTCAAGTTCGACTTGGAAAGTTCAAACAGTTTACCTTCGGCCAACTGCATCAGTTCTTGAATGTCTTGGCTGTCGTCGAATGCCAATTTCTGAATGTTGCTGGTATAGGAAATAAGGTCACGCGCAAGAGCTTTCTGTGCCACAATACGAGCGTGGTATTCAAGGTGAGCCGCTGAAAGCATGGAGCGTGACAGCTCTGCTATGTAGGCTGCACCACCAGCATTTTCCAGCTCTCCCGTCTGCTGCAGCTGCTCTACGACAGTGAGCACGTCAACGGGGGCGTCTTTTGCCACAAGAGATTGAATCGCCCTATAAATGACTTGGTGCTTTGACTCGTAGAATGAGTGGGGCTTCAGAAAATCTGATACCGTTCCAAAAGCGTCCTGCTCAATGATGCACGCACCAATCACAGCTCTTTCAAGCTCAACGGCTTGAGGCTGCAATCTACCCAACAAAGCAAGCTGTTCTTGTTCGTTGTTACGAGGCGTCCTGACGCGAGTGGTTTTCTTTTGTTCTGGCATTGGGTTTATACGGATTGAGTCAATTGTAATGACCTTATTTCTCTCTTTATCGATTGCAAAATTATAAAATAATAATGTAATTGACAAGGCTTTACGAAAAAAAAATATCAACAGGAAAAACCGCTTGGTGTTGATAACTTGACCGAAACTGTTGATAACGTATAAAAATAGGTCGATTTCATCGGCAAAAAGGCCTTTTTATGTAATTTTGCTGCGAGAAATAAAAAATCCCCTCATTTTAAGCCAACACGTTTATTTTCACCTGCAAACGTGATGTAATTTGCAAACCACGATACCCTGTTATTGCCCCTTTTCTTTGTTGCACCCTGTATCGTAATTACGTTGCTGCCTTCACCGTAATTACGATACAGGGTGTAGCATCATCGTGATAAAAAGTGGAAAGATGATGCCATTCAAACATGAATGTCATTTCTGCAGGTGGCAGCCATTCCCTTTACCCTTGCCAAATACAAGACAATTTTGAAATGTCGATGTAGCAACTATCGACATAAAAAGGTTTTTTTTTGTATTTATTTAATAAGTGTAAGTATATTTTTCCTAATAAATTTAAAAGTTTTAACTTTGTAGCGAATTTAGTCAGTCAGCAGATGAAATCTGTTGATTGGTTTTATTGTTTTGTCGAAAGTAAATATTTATCAGTTAACATTAACAATAATATGGCGAATGTAATTAAGCTAAAAAAAGGTCTTGACATCAACCTGAAAGGCAAGGCTACAGCTAAGATTTCAGCAGCCAACGCATCTGAAGTTTACGGACTTATACCCGATGCGTTTTGGGGCATGAAGCCAAAGGTTGTAGTTAAAGAAGGAGATGATGTAAAGGCAGGTGATGCTTTGTTTGTCAACAAATTGCATCCAGAAATGAAGTTCGTCTCTCCTGTTGCAGGCAAGGTTATGCTTGTCGAAAGAGGTGAACGTCGTAAAGTTTTAAGCGTACAGGTTGAAGCCGCAGCTGACCAGCAGTATGTGGACTTCGGCAAAAAGCAGGTAAATTCGCTTAATGCAGAACAGGTGAAGGCCGCCCTTCTTGAAAGTGGCTTGTTTGGCTTCATCATCCAACGTCCTTATGCAGTTGTGGCAAATCCAGACGACATGCCTAAGGCAATTTTTGTTTCCGCATTCAGCGACATGCCTCTTGCTGCCGATGTAAACATCGCCCTGAATGGCAAAGAAGCAGACTTCCAAACCGGTATTGATGCACTTGCAAAGATTGCCAAAGTTTACCTTGGTGTGAAAGCAGGCTCTATCGTTGAAAACACTAAAAACGCAACAGTAACAGAGTTTCGGGGCAAATGTCCAGCAGGAAATGTAGGTGTCCAAATCAACAACGTATGTCCTATTAACAAAGGTGAAGTTGTCTGGACGCTTGCAGCAGAGGAAGTTGCCATGATTGGCGGCCTTTTCAACGAAGGAAAAGTAAACTTTACTCGTACAATTGCTGTTGCTGGTTCTGAAATCAAGGAACCTCAGTACAAGCAGGTGCTTATAGGTGCTAAGATTGGCGATATCATTGCAGGCAATGTTTGTTCAGATAAAAAGGTACGCTTGATTGACGGCAACCCTCTTACTGGAGTGAAAACAGACGAGAATTCCTTCCTTCTCGCCCATTCCACCGAGATAACAGCCATTCCTGAAGGAGACGACCGCGATGAACTTTTCGGATGGATTGCACCACGATTCAACGAATATTCAACAAGCCGTTCTTATTTCACATGGCTTCAGCCCAAAAGCAAAGAATACGTGCTTGATGCACGCGTGAAAGGCGGGCATCGCCACATGATTTGCAGCGGAGAATACGATTCCGTATTCCCAATGGACATCTATCCAGAACAACTTGTGAAGGCTATTATCGCTGGTGACATAGACCGCATGGAAGCCTTAGGCATCTATGAGGTTGCGCCAGAGGATTTTGCTGTTGCAGAGTTCGTGGATAGCTCTAAAGTTGAACTTCAGCGCATTGTTCGAGAAGGACTCGACATGCTGCGTAAAGAAAACGAATAAGCAATATGGGACTTAAGAAAATTCTTGACAACTTGAAGCCTACCTTCTCAGAGGGAGGTAAGCTCAGCGCTTTCGGCTCTCTCTACGACGCAATGGAGACGTTCTTCTACGTTCCTAACGAGACAGCGAAAGTACGTGGCGCCCACATTCATGACGCCATCGATTCAAAGCGCACAATCTTCTTCGTTGTAATTGCCTTGATACCATCCATTCTTTTCGGAATGTACAACATTGGTCTTCAGCACTATGACAAAATTGGCGAAGAGTCAACTTTATTGTGCTGCTTCCTTTATGGTCTTGCTGTAATCCTTCCTAAAATCGTTGTCAGCTATGCTGTCGGCCTTGGCATTGAGGTGGCAATTGCGCAATGGAAGAAAGAAGAAGTACACGAGGGATTCTTTGTGACAGGTATTTTGATTCCACTCATCGTTCCTGTAAACTGCCCTCTCTGGATTATTGCACTTGCAACTGCTTTTGCCGTTGTATTCGCAAAAGAAGTGTTTGGCGGAACAGGCATGAACGTGTTCAATCCTGCATTGGTAACTCGTGCATTCCTTTTCTTTGCTTATCCTACAATGATGTCAGGAGACAAAGTTTGGGTGAACGGAAACTACATGGATTGCATCAATGGTGCTCCTGTTGATGGAGTTTCTGCCGCCACCCCACTCGGTCAGCTTGCAGCAGGCGAGCCTGTTACAGCTTCTCCAATGGAGACAATTATCGGTACAATACCTGGTTCTATCGGTGAAACTTCCGTCATCGCCATTCTTATCGGTGCATTTATCCTCATCTGGGCAAACATCGCAAGCTGGAAAATTATCCTTTCCACATTTGCCGGTGGTGCTTTGATGGCATACTTGCTCCCTTATGAAGGTGCACAGAATTTCGAATGGTGGGAACAGCTGACCGTCGGTGGTTTCTGCTTTGGTGCAGTATTCATGGCGACTGACCCAGTCACCTCTCCTCGCACAGAAGGCGGAAAGTGGATTTTTGGTTTCCTCATTGGCGCAATGGCCATCATCATCCGTGTGCTCAACCCAGGTTATCCAGAGGGTATGATGCTCGCAATCTTGCTGATGAACATCTTTGCTCCATTGTTCGACTATTGTTTCGTACAATCTAATATTAACAAGCGCGCAAAACGTGCTGCAAAATAAGGAGGAAAAAGAAATGGAAAAATTGAACACAAATAGTAATGCTTATACTATTATCTATGCGTCTGTCATGGTAATTATCGTGGCATTCCTCCTCGCTTTCGTTTCATCTGCCCTGAAGCCCACCCAGGATGCCAACGTTGAATTGGACAAGAAAAGCCAAATTCTCGCTGCTCTCAACATCCGTGGCGTTGAAGATGTGGCTGCCAAGTACGATGAAGTTGTTAAAAGCGACGCAATCTTTGGCGCAGACGCTTCCCAAGGTCCGAAGGCAGAAACTGGCGGATTTGCAGTTGCGAACAAGGATATTACAGCCGACAACCGTCCACTTTACATTGCAGAAGTTGATGGCGAACAGAAGAAAGTCGTTCCTGTCAAAGGTGCGGGTCTCTGGGGTGGATTATGGGGCTACATCGCAGTAGATGCTGATGGCGAAACAATTTATGGAACATATTTCTCACACGAGTCAGAGACCGCTGGTCTTGGCGCTCGTATTGCTGAGCAGTGGTTCCAAGACAGTTTTAGAGGCAAGAAGCTTTATGCTGCTGATGGCAATGATATCGTCCTTTGTGCTGTTAAGCCAGGAAAAGAAGGCACACTTTCGCCAGACAATTATGTAGATGGCATCACTGGCGCGACTTTGACAACTGACGGTGTTAATAACATGATCAAGGAGTGTATGACTCTCTATAAGGACATTTTAACCAACAAATAAAGGAGGACAAGAATATGAGTTTATTTTCTAAAGAGAATGGCGAAGTTTTCATGGGGCCGCTCAACTTGAACAACCCTGTAACAGTTCAAGTCCTCGGTATTTGCTCTGCTCTCGCTGTTACCTCGCAGCTTAAGCCTGCAATCGTTATGGGATTGTCTGTAACTGCAATTACAGCTTTTTCAAACGTGATTATTTCATTAATTCGCAAGACAATTCCTAACCGTATACGTATCATCGTGCAACTCGTTGTTGTAGCAGCTCTTGTGACAATTGTAAGCAACATTCTGAAAGCATACGTCTATGACGTGAGCGTTCAGCTGAGCGTGTATGTTGGACTTATCATTACAAACTGTATCCTGATGGGGCGTCTTGAAGCATTTGCCATGCAGAATGGACCATGGGAAAGTTTCCTCGATGGAATCGGAAACGGATTAGGTTACGCAGCAATCCTTGTCATCGTGGGCTTTGTCCGCGAACTTCTTGGATTCGGCACAATCTTAGGATTCCAGGTAATTCCAGAATGCGCTTATGTTGAGAACGGTGGCTTGTACATCAACAACGGTATGATGACTATGCCAGCAATGGCGCTCATCATTGTTGCCTGCGTAATATGGGTACATCGTGCATATAATAAAAATATTGAGTAAAAACATACCTATTTAACGAAAAAAGAAAAGATTTATGGAACATTTCATTAGTTTGTTTGTCCGTTCTATCTTTGTGGACAACATGATTTTTGCTTTCTTCTTGGGTATGTGCTCTTATTTGGCTGTATCTAAGACGGTAAAAACATCTTTTGGACTTGGTGTGGCTGTAACATTCGTGCTTCTCATCACAGTTCCAGTAGATTATCTGCTTCAGACTAAAGTTCTTGCAGATGGTGCTCTTGCCGAAGGTGTGGATCTTACATTCCTTGCATTCATTTTGTTTATTGCTGTCATAGCTGGTATTGTGCAGCTGGTTGAGATGGTTGTGGAGCGCTTCTCCCCTTCTCTATATGCAGCACTTGGAATATTTCTTCCATTGATAGCTGTAAACTGTGCCATCATGGGTGCATCGCTCTTTATGCAGCAGCGCATCCAGCTTGACCCGGCAACATCAACTCAGGCAATTTCAAGCATTGGCGACTGTATTGCATACGCGCTCGGTTCTGGTATTGGCTGGACATTGGCAATTGTTGGACTTGCTGCCATACGCGAAAAAATGGCCTATTCTGATGTGCCAAAGCCACTTCAGGGTCTCGGCATCACGTTCATCATCGTGGGTCTTATGGCTATGGCGTTCATGTGTTTCTCTGGTCTTAAAATCTAAAAGAAAGGACATAGCAAATGGATATTACATTTATTTTATATAGTATTGGAGTATTCTTGGCAATTGTACTTGTGCTTGTCATCATTCTCCTCGTTGCTAAGAAGTACCTTTCTCCAAGCGGTAATGTTACTATTACCATCAACGGAAAGGACAAACTTGAAGTTGAGCAAGGTTCAAGCCTTCTCTCTACCCTCGCAGGCAAAGACATCTACCTTCCATCTGCATGTGGTGGAAAAGGTTCATGTGGCCAATGCAAATGCCAAGTGGTTTCTGGTGGCGGTGAAATTCTTGATTCAGAAAGAGGGCATTTCACACGTAAGCAAATCAAGGAGGGTTATCGTCTTGGCTGTCAGTGCAAAGTGAAGGGAGACCTTGAAATTGCAGTTGAAGATTCAGTTATGGGTGTTAAGGAATGGGAGTGCACCGTTATTGGTAACCGTAACGTGGCTACATTTATTAAGGAGTACAAAGTTGCACTTCCTCCAGGCGAACACATGGATTTCGAGCCAGGTTCTTATGCACAGATTAAGATTCCTGCATTCTCTATCGATTATGACAAGGATTTCGACAAGAGCCTGATTGGCGACACTTACCTTCCAGCATGGAAGAATTTCGGTCTTTTCAACCTCAAGTGCGTCAATGACACTCCAACAATCCGCGCTTACTCCATGGCAAACTACCCCGACGAAGGCGATATCATTACGCTTAATGTGCGTATTGCTACACCTCCGTTCAAACCCAAAGAGCAAGGCGGTGGCTTCATGGATGTTAATCCTGGTATTGCGTCATCATACATTTTCTCTCTCAAGCCGGGTGACAAGGTTATCATGTCTGGCCCATATGGAGAGTTCCGTCCACAGTACGGTACTGGACGTGAGATGATTTGGGTCGGCGGTGGTGCAGGTATGGCTCCGCTTCGTGCTCAAATCATGCACATGCTCAAGACGCTCAACACTCGCGACCGCGAAATGCATTACTTCTATGGCGCACGTGCGCTTGAGGAAATCCCATTCCTTGATGACTTCCTCGCTCTTGAGAAGGAGTTCGACAACTTCCATTTCCACCTCGCTCTCGACCGTCCTGATCCAAAGGCGGATGCAGCCGGAATCAAGTACACTCCAGGATTTGTGGCACCTGTTATGGGCGACACATACCTTAAGCAGCACGAGAATCCAGAAGATGTCGAGTACTACCTCTGCGGTCCTCCAATGATGGCAAAGACTGTGCTTGACCTTCTCCACTCTCTCGGTGTAGAAGACGACATGATTCGCTTCGATAACTTCGGAGGATAATTGTTACATACAGCGAAAAAATAAGGTAGCATGATGCTTTTTGATAGAATCCGTCTCAATAGAGGCGGATTCTTTATTTGCATCGCATAAATCGGTGTGCCCCACATCGATGTTTCGATGTGCCCCACTCCGACATATCGGTGTGGGGCACACCGATTTTTGATACAACGCGCAGTCTTTCTTTTGAAAAAAACATGCGTTCTGAAGAGCTTGACAAATGGGATTGTATTGGGATTGCCAGCAGGTCGGTGCGTAGTATTTGTTGCGAAAACAAGTGTTTTGTGGCAAGGTGTTCTTTGTTGCGACTTAAAACTTGCATTTAATAGTTTGAAAAACTGATTATTCGTTTTTTTTTCGTATCTTTGCAAATTGTTATGACTCAGTTGAAACTATATGTATTGGTAGTAGCGCTTGTGTTGGCAAACTTCAGAATGTCAGCACAGGATGGGGTGTCTTCTGTAATGACAGGATTCCCTTCAACAGATTCTATCAGCGTCTCCATATTGACCTGCACTCCTGGGGCTGAATTGTATTCCAAGTTCGGGCATACGGCGTTGAGGGTAAAGAATCACACACGCGAAGAAGATATTGTGTTCAACTATGGATGTTTCGATTATAGCGAGCACAACTTTGTTTTCAGATTTCTGCTTGGACAGACAGACTATATGCTTAATGCGGAGCCGTATAAATATCTTGTGGCTCGCTATGGCTATATGGGAACTGGAGTTAAAGAGCAGGTTCTGAATTTGACACAAAGCGAAGCGAACTACCTCTTTACTCTTCTTTTAGAAAATATTCGTCCTGAAAATCAGGAATATAGATACATTTGGCTATACGATAATTGTACGGAGCGCGCTCGCAATATGATAGAAAAGGCGGTTGATGGCAATGTCGTTTATGAAAGGCCTGCCGTTCAAGCAACCATACGCCAGATGCTTCATCAATGCCTGCAAGAAGACCCATGGACTTGTTTTGGGATAGACATGATTCTTGGTGCGGAAATAGACGAGCCGGTGGACAAACGCATTCAGATGTTTCTTCCTGATTTTTTCAGGCAAGAAGCAAGTGAAGCATACATCATGAGGAAGGACGGCAGCCGGATTCCTTATATTTTCACGACCAACGACATTATTCAGGAAACGCTGAAGAGAGAGAAGGCGTCTTTCTTGATTTCACCCATTCTTATCTTTTCGCTGCTGCTGCTGATTACAATCTTTCTTTTTGTGTATGAATTCATCAGAAACAAGCGGCAAGAATGGTTTGACATCATCCTGCATGCTCTTCAGGGCATGGCTGGTATTGTTGTCGCTTTCCTCTTCTTCTTCTCTTCCCACCCCGCTGTAGATAGCAACTGGCTAATCATAATATTGAATCCATTGGCATTGTTCTATGCTGGCTGGATGATATACTGTACAAGGAAACGGAAAAGAAATATTCTTTCATACGTCAACATGGCAGTACTTTTCTGCTTTTTGATCATCATGTTAACATGTCCTCAGGCATTTAATACAGCGATGTATTTATTGGTACTTGCTTTGTTTGTACGAGCATTGTCCCAGGGGCACTTCACATACCATAAAAAACGATGAAAAAACAGATACTTACAACATTTTTCGCCTCTATAACGATGGCAGGTGCAATGGCTCAGACTGCTGTTGTCCCTCGGCTTGTTGTGGGTATTTCTATCGATCAACTTCGTTCCGATTACCTGAATGCTTTTATGCCTCTATATGGAGAAGGAGGATTCAAGCGTTTGTTGGAACAGGGACAAGTTTATTCGAATGTTCAATATCAGCACGTGCCCATTGACAGAGCTTCTGCCATTGCTTCCATCGTGACAGGAACCATTCCCTACAACCACGGAATCATTGCAGAAGAGTGGATGAACAGGGCGGAGCTGCACACAAACTATTGTGTTGACGACCGCAATTACAAAGGTATTGAGACAAGCGATTCTTCTTCTCCCCAAAATTTGCTTGTCAGCACTATTGGAGACGAACTGAAAGCTGCAACAAAAGGAAAATCTTTAGTTTATAGTGTTGCGCCTTTCCGCGAAGCCGCCATACTTGCAGCAGGACATGCCGCAGATTGGGCCATGTGGATAGACAATCAAAGCGGAAGATGGGCAGGAACAACCTACTACGGGCAAGCGCCTTCATGGATTCGTTATCTCGATTCTGGCGCATTAGCCAGCAAGGTGCCTTCAATAACATGGACACCCTCCAATGAATATGTAGGAGAATACAATTATTATCTGACAAGTTCGCAAAAGTCCTTTTCTCATAAGTTTACAGGCGACAGCAAATTCCGAATGTTCAAGACTTCTGGATTGGTCAATGAGGAGGTGACGAAAGCAGTTCGTTATTGTCTTGAAAATGGTAATGCCGGAATTGACGAAATAACTGACTATATTTCTGTGTGTTACTATGCTGGAAATTTTGAAGGGGCAAGCACGACGGCTACAACAGAACTGCAAGACACATACAAGCGATTAGATGATGAACTTTCGGTGCTTTTGACCAAAATAGACCAATTGGTTGGTTTGGATAAGACGCTGATTTATCTCACATCTACAGGCTACGACAAGTCTGAAACTTCAGGCGACATAGCAGAATACCGCATTCCAACAGGGGATTTCAACATCAATCGTTGCGCTACGTTGTTAAACATGTATTTATGTGCAATGTTTGGCAATGGCAAATATGTGGAGAGTTATTTTGGCAATCAGTTCTATATCAATCACAAGCTGTTAGAACAGAAGCAACTGAAATTAGCTGAAATATTTGAACATTGCGAGGATTTCCTTTTTCAATTCAGCGGTGTGAGGGATGTATTCACAGCCCATCGCATCACTCAAGGAGCATGGACGCCTGGTATTAGCAGCATCAGAAACGGATTTAATCCTAAGTGCTCTGGCGACATCATTGTGGAGGTTTCTCCTGGATGGAATCTTGTCAATGAAGACAGAGGAACAAAAAAAATGCAGCGCGACTCGTTCTTTGAGTTTCCTTTAATATTCTTCGGATATACAATAAAAGCAGAAAAAGTTGCTACACCGGTCACAATCGACTGCATAGCACCGACGATTGCACATCATATCAGAATCAGAGCACCTAATGCTTGCTCTACCCCTCCGCTTTTTTGAAAAATAACCAGATTGTAATTAATAAAATATCTATATAAAATGTCATTTTCATTAAACAAAATTCTCAGCAGCTTGTTTGGCAACAAAGCTACGCGTGACATAAAAGAAATCCGTCCAATTGTTGACCAGATTCTTGCTGTTGAACCAGAAATCCAAAAACTTTCCAACGATGAACTTCGTGCAAAAGTAGATGAGATAAAAGCGTTTCTCCAAGACAAGGTGAAGGACAAACGAGCAGAAATTGCAGAACTGAAAGAAAAAATTCAAGCAACAGAGATTGATAAGCGTCAGCCTCTTTTTGAAGCCATAGACAAGAAAGAGATTGAAGTGATGGACATCTTTGAAGAAGGCCTCACGGAAGTTCTTCCAACCGTCTATGCTATTGTAAAAGATACAGCACGCCGTTTTGCTCAAGCAGACAATGGCGATATTATTGTAACTGCTACAGAGTTTGACCGTGACCTTTCTATCGATCACGATTTTGTTGATATAGAAGGAGATAAAGCTGTTTGGCACAATCATTGGGTTGCAGGAGGAAATGAGACCATTTGGAACATGATTCATTATGATGTTCAGCTATTTGGTGGTACGGTTCTTCATCAAGGAAAAATTGCCGAAATGGCAACTGGTGAAGGAAAGACGCTGGTTGCAACTCTGCCTGTATTCCTTAATGCGCTGTCGCGTAATGGTGTACATGTTGTGACAGTTAACGATTACCTTGCAAAGCGAGACTCTGAATGGATGGGGCCACTTTACATGTTCCACGGTTTAAGCGTAGATTGTATCGATAAGCATCAGCCAAATTCAGAAGCACGTCGTAAGGCTTATCAAGCAGATATTACATTTGGTACAAATAATGAGTTCGGCTTCGACTATTTGCGCGACAACATGGCAATGGCACCAAAAGACCTCGTGCAGAGAGTCCACAACTATGCAATTGTCGATGAGGTTGACTCTGTGCTGATTGACGACGCCCGCACTCCACTCATCATCTCTGGTCCTGTTCCCAAAGGTGATGTGCAAATGTTTGAAGAGTACTGCCCTATTGTCGAACAACTCGTTGAGGCACAACGCCGTCTTGCACAGAACTATTTGGCTGAGGCGAAGAAACTTATAGAATCTGACGACAAGGAGAATGTTACGGCAGGTTTCCTGTCTCTGTTCCGTGCTTATAAGAGCCTTCCTAAGAACAATGCCCTTATCAAGTATCTTTCGCAGCCAGGTATCAAAACTGGACTTTTGCAGACGGAAGAAATATATATGGAGAACAACAACCGCAGAATGCCCGAAGCCATCGAGCCACTCTTCTTTGTTGTTGATGAGAAACAGAAATCTGTTGAGATGACAGACAAGGGCAATCAGCTCATTGCCAATATCGTAAAAGATGATACGTTTTTCGTTCTCCCCGATATTACAACACAGCTT
Organism: Bacteroidaceae bacterium; assembly: GCA_017507385.1. Lineage (GTDB taxonomy): Bacteria > Bacteroidota > Bacteroidia > Bacteroidales > Bacteroidaceae > Minthosoma. The sequence goes on from JAFWAX010000075.1 coordinate 54,885, forward strand.
TCCGAATTGGAAAATGAAAAGTTCAATTCAGAAGAAGAAAAACTTGCCAAGAAGGATGCACTCATGCAAGATTACGCCCTGAAATCCGAGCGTGTTCATACGATACAGCAGCTTTTGAAGGCATACACCATGTTTGTGAAAGATGATGACTATGTCATTATGGATGGTGAAGTGAAAATTGTAGATGAGCAAACCGGACGTATCATGGACGGAAGGCGCTGGAGCGACGGACTCCATCAGGCGGTTGAAGCCAAGGAACGTGTAAAGGTAGAAGCGGCTACACAGACATTTGCCACCATCACTTTGCAGAATTATTTCCGCATGTATCACAAGCTGGCAGGTATGACTGGTACAGCCATTACAGAAGCTGGTGAATTTTGGGATATCTACAAGCTTGATGTTGTGGAAATTCCAACAAATCGCCCTATCGCCCGTAACGACATGAACGACCGTGTCTATAAGACTAACCGCGAGAAATACAATGCTGTCATTGAAGAAATTGTCAAGATGCGCAACAGCGGACGCCCCGTTCTTGTAGGTACTACTTCTGTTGAAATTTCAGAACTTCTTTCACGTATGCTTTCTATGCGCAAGATACCACATCAGGTACTTAACGCAAAGCTCCATCAAAAAGAAGCAGATATCGTTGCGCTGGCAGGCCAAAGCACTTTGGGAGAAGTTATTAATGAGGACGGAAAAAAGGAAGAAAAGCTGTTAGGCGCAGTAACAATTGCTACCAACATGGCTGGTCGTGGAACAGACATCAAGCTTTCAGACGAAGTGAAAGCAGCAGGAGGACTTGCCATAATTGGTACAGAACGACATGAAAGCCGCCGCGTGGACCGTCAACTTCGCGGACGCTCAGGACGTCAAGGTGACCCGGGATCATCCATCTTCTACGTATCTCTTGAAGATAAACTGATGCGACTTTTTGCCAGCGACCGTATATCAAAAGTCATGGACCGTCTTGGATTTGAAGACGGGGAGATGATTGAGCATAAGATGATTAACCAATCTATTGAACGTGCTCAAAAGAAAGTCGAGGAAAACAACTTTGGTATCCGTAAGCGCCTGCTTGAATATGATGACGTAATGAACAAGCAGCGAAAGGTTATCTACGAACGTCGCCGCCATGCCCTCATGGGAGAACGTATCGGTATGGATATCGCAAACATCATCTGGGATCGCGTTGTAAAAATCCTTGGCAATGGTGACTACGAGAGCTGCCGCGAAGACTTTCTCCGTATTTTTGCGATGGAAATCCCATTTGACATGGAGAAATTTGAGAACACCAGCCGCAATAAGCTTGAAGACGAAGCGTTCGATATTGTTATCGACTCTTTCAAGAAGAGGACAGCTCGTCTTGCTTCTGTAGCCTACCCTGTCATCAAAGATGTGTATGAAAACAAGGGACACATGTATGAAAACATTCTTGTCCCTATTACAGATGGACGCCGCATCTATCAAATCAGCATACCTCTTAAGGAAGCATACGAAACAGAAGGAAACTCCATCCTGATAGCTTTCGAGAAAGCGATACTTCTTCACACGATTGATGACGCGTGGAAAGAGAATTTGCGCGAACTTGACGAGCTCAAACATTCAGTTCAAAATGCTTCTTACGAGCAGAAAGACCCGTTGCTCATTTTCAAGCTCGAATCTGTCAATCTCTTTGATAAAATGGTCGATGAAATCAACAACGGTACCATCTCTGTATTGATGCGATGCTCTATTCCTATCGCAGAAGAACAAGATGTAAAGCAAGCTCCACAAACGCCTATTGAAGAGCCTGCACATCAGAAGCTCAGAGAGACCCACCAGAACCTCGACGAACCTTCTGAGACACAACGTCAACAAGCTCAAGCAGCTCAGGCCGACACGAGAGAGCGTCAACCAATGGCTCCAATTGTCAATAACGGACCTAAAATTGGACGCAACGACCCTTGCCCTTGCGGTTCAGGAAAGAAATACAAAAACTGCCACGGTAAAATGCAATAAGCTTAAAATCACATAAGAAAGGCGCGAGCTTGTGCCTAAGAGAAGAGTGCAGCTCGCGCTTTTTATGTCAGTAAGCAATTATAAAGAACGTTTTTAACGTGAGTTCGGCGAATTAAAAAGTTGCATGAATTAACTTAAACAAAAATAAGATTCACGTTGTTTTAGCATTCACCGTTCGCATAATATTTAAAGCACCGCGCACGAAATATTTTAAACACGGTGCTTTAAATATTATACGAACGGTGGACACGTAGAGAACAGCATGCTTTATGCAAATTCATCGAACTCACGTTATTAAGAATCTTGAACCTTATATCACGGATTACGATGAACCTTGTAGCGTAATTACGATGTAGGGATATTGCAATTATGCTGCTTTCCCGCACGAACTTTATAATTCATTTTATCTTGAAAAAAAAGAGAGGGGGGATTCCCTCTCTCTCATTATGGTGATTGTTCAATCTTGCTTGTGGTTGATGCAGATACCTTTCAGATACCAGTCATACAAGCGATGAACTCCTTCCTCTATTTCGATTGTGTGATGCCAACCGAGACGGTGAAGTTTGTCCACATCTGTCAGTTTCTTCATTGTACCATCCGGCTTAGAAGAATCCCAGCGGAGTTCTCCCTTGAAGCCTATTTCCTGCATGATTTTTTCTGCCACCTCCTTGATGGAAATTTCTTTGCCAGTACCAACATTAATATGGCAGTTGCGAATTTCTTTGATGCCATCTCTGTTCACAACAAAGTCGCTCTTCTCTATTACATCTTGGAAATCCACATTCAACAAGCAATGGACAGAAGCGTCAGCCATTTCTTCGCTCCAGAGGAATTCACGCATCGGTGCTCCTGTACCCCATAGAGTGACTGCATCAGGGGTGATGCCATAATGACGAAGCACTTGGAGAATGGTGTATTCATCACTCATGGCCGTTGCCACGATTGTTTGTGATGCCTTTGAGTCGGCCTCGTTCTGTGCACCTTGTCCATCCACCATTTTGGGTACTTTCATTGATACAGGACGGAGTCCTAAATCCTTGCGAACAGCATCCCAGTTTCCTTCGTTTAAGCACTTTGCCAGATGAATCTTGCGAATCATAGCAGGGAGCACATGAGAGTTCTCCAGATGGAAATTGTCGTTAGGGCCATACAGGTTGGTAGGCATCACCGCAATGTAGTTTGTGCCATATTGCAGATTGAAAGATTCGCACATTTTCAATCCTGCAATCTTTGCAATGGCATAAGGTTCGTTTGTGTACTCAAGCGGAGAGGTGAGCAGGCAGTCTTCTGGCATTGGCTGTGGAGCTTCACCAGGGTAGATGCAAGTGGAACCAAGGAAAAGGAGCTTCTTAACTCCGTGTTTCCATGCCTCACCTATCACATTCTGCTGAATCTGCAAATTCTGATAGATGAAATCTGCGCGGTATTGCAGGTTCGCCATAATGCCTCCCACATGTGCAGCAGCCAAAACGACGGCATCAGGCTGTTCTTCGTCGAAAAAATTTTTTACGGCGACAGGGTCAAGCAAATCCAGCTCTGAATGTGATTTGCCAACGAGATTGTCATAACCGCGTGCCTTAAGGTTGTTCCATATAGCAGAACCAACCAAGCCATGATGACCTGCTACAAAGATTTTTGATTTCTTGTCTAATGCCATGATCTGCTTATTTTACAAGTCCTTTTTCGAGATACTCTGCCAAGTTCGTTCTCATGACAGATGCCACATGGTCGGCTGCCACTTTTTCCATATCGTGTTTCACCATGATGGATACAAGCTGCTCGAAAGAAGTTGTCTGAGGATTCCATCCGAGTTTTTCTTTTGCCTTGGTTGGGTCGCCCCATAGGTTCACCACGTCTGTCGGACGGTAGAAGTCTTCTGAAACTTCAACCAGGGTCTTGCCAATCAGATTCTCAGGACCGGCTACACAGATTCCTTTCTCGTTCATGTCCTCACCTTCAAATTTCAGTTCAATGCCTGCTGCCTTGAATGCGTAGTAGGCAAATTCACGGACAGAGTGCTGCACACCTGTTGCAATCACGAAATCTTCAGGTTTTTCCTGCTGGAGGATAAGCCACATGCACTCCACGTAATCTTTTGCATATCCCCAGTCGCGGAGAGAAGAGAGATTGCCCAGATAAAGCTTGTCCTGCTTGCCCTGTGCGATACGCGCTGCTGCAAGGGTTATCTTGCGTGTCACGAAAGTCTCGCCACGGCGTTCGGATTCATGGTTGAACAGGATGCCAGAACAGCAATACATATTGTATGCCTCACGGTATTCTTTCACTATCCAGAAGCCGTAAAGCTTTGCTACAGCGTAGGGTGAATATGGATGGAATGGAGTCTTCTCATTTTGTGGAACTTCTTCAACCTTGCCATAGAGCTCAGACGTAGATGCCTGATAGATGCGGCAGCTGTCGGTCAAGCCACAGAGGCGAACTGCTTCCAATACACGAAGCACGCCTACTGCGTCAACATCGGCGGTGAACTCAGGAGAGTCGAAGCTGACCTGAACATGAGACTGAGCAGCCAAATTGTATATTTCTGTTGGCTTTACCTTGCTGACAACCTGAAGGATTGACATGGAGTCACCCAAATCGGCATAGTGAAGATGAAAATTAGGAGTGCCTTCAAGATGAGCGATGCGCTCACGATAGTCAACTGAAGAACGGCGGATTGTGCCATGTACTTCATAACCCTTAGCTAAAAGGAACTCTGACAGATATGAACCGTCTTGACCTGTGATACCTGTGATTAATGCAACTTTTCTTTCCATAATAATTAATGTTAATATAATTGTTTGAATTTTAAATATTCACCTCCTCGAGTGCAATAAGTTTGTTCACAATTGCATAAATGGTAATGCCTGCTGGAGAGTGGATTCTTAGTTTTTTTGCAATATTGCGACGATGTGTGGTCACCGTGTTAACCGACAGAAAAAGAGCGTCTGCAATTTCTTTGTTTGATAAACCTTTTGCCACACAAACAACAATTTCCTTCTCTCTTTCAGAAAGCAATACTTCTGATGTTGCAGATACCGAAGAATGCCCTATCCCGTTTGCTGGCACACGAGTTTGTGTTAAATGTTCCAAACGGCGTACAGAAGGCAGGAATATATTGTCCTCAATCATGCAATGAATGCTCAACTCTTCTTCTGCCTGATAGATAGAAATGATTACGGCATTAAGTTTTTCATTATTCTCTTTCTGAGGATAATACTGCATGAAGAGATTTTTTAGTTCTTTTAATTTGGATTCAATTGCTTCGTGATGACGCGACAGCAATTGATTCTTCTCTATTGCAATGATGCTGCCATTGATGAGTTTTTCTACATAGATAAAAATTGACGACTCCTCAAACTCCATGTGCTTGCGTATTTCTTCTACGTATTCATCGTAAAATTTCAGTACCAGAAAAGCTATTTCATTCTGTACAGAACAATCTATGGCATCCAGCAAGTGAAAACGAATGCTTGGAAGTAGATATTCTAAAAAATAGGAATGGCTTCTTTTCAAATAGCTTAAAACAAATGCGGCATTTACGGAAATTACATTTTGTGGCTTGTTCTCAGCTCCATTTTTCACATAGTTGATAATAGCGAGAAATGTCTCTGTATCAACGTTATATTGGCTGCAAACTTCTGCGATTGTTTTTTCTCCAAATCCTAAAGAAATACCAAAACGGCTCATTATTTGTAATAAACGGTAGTCGTTTGCAAGGACACAACTTAGTTTATCTGCTCGTTTATAGTGATTCTCCATTTTCTAATTGAGATTTTTTACTTATTAAGCCATCTCACTTAATTGTGTAAAATTATAATACACAATGAATGATTTGTAATTATCGTTGCAAAGATAATAAAAAAGAATTATACAATTAGAATTTCACACTGGAATAATATTCTAAATACTTAAAAATGGGTATTGTATAGTTGTGTGAAAGGTTGTAACTTTGCAAAAAAAAATTACAAATCATTTAATTTATTTGATAAGAAAATGAAACTTTCGGAGTTGAAAACAGGCAAGAAAGGCGTAATTGTTCGTGTTAAAGGACATGGCGGTTTTCGTAAACGTATCATCGAGATGGGCTTTATCAAAGGCCAGAGCGTTGAGGTACTTCTCAATGCTCCATTGCATGACCCCGTGAAATATAAAATCATGGATTACGAGGTGAGCCTACGTAAGGCTGAAGCGGAATTTGTTGAAATTGTTGACGAAGAAGAAGCAAGGGAATGGGAAGCGTTACATTTGCAGCCACAAGGTATTCCTGCCGATAATTGCGATGACATTATACACAGAGTTGCCAGAGAAAAGGGGAAAGAGCTAGATGTCGTGTTTGTCGGAAACCCCAATTGTGGAAAAACAACGCTTTTCAATGTTGCTTGCGGAGCCCATGAACGTGTTGGCAACTACTCAGGTGTAACAGTAGATGCCAAAGTGGGAAGCTTGGATTTTGAAGGTTATCATTTCAATCTTGTCGATTTACCAGGAACTTATTCCCTGTCTGCCTACACTCCTGAAGAATTGTACGTCCGAAAATATATTATAGAGAATCATCCTGATATCATTGTCAATGTCATAGACGCCAGCAACATCGAGCGGAATTTATACCTTACTGCGCAACTGATAGACATGGATGTCCCCATGATTATTGCCTTAAATATGTATGACGAACTGCGTGAAAGCGGCAACTCGTTAAACATTGAACAGTTGGGGACTTTGCTTGGAACTCCAATTGTTCCTACTGTAGGAAAGACTGGTGAAGGGGTTAAAGAGCTCTTTCATCAAACCATCGAAATGATAGAAGGTAAACAGAAGATTTTTAGACATATACACATCAATCATGGAGTTTTACTTGAAGAGAATATTTCACAATTAGAACTGCTTATCCGCAAAAACCCGGAACCCCACCAGAACTACTCCGCACGTTTTCTTGCCATCAAATTGCTGGAAAATGACAGGCAGGTTGAAGGCATCATTCGGCAACTGGACAACAGCCGTGATATTCTTTTGCAGAGAGACGTGTGTCAAAAAAACATCTTTAAGGAAATCAACGAAGACAGCGAATCTACTGTTACTGATGCCAAATACGGATTTGTTCAGGGAGCATTGAAAGAAACCTTCAAGAAGGCTAACAGAAACAAGAGGCTTCTGACTAAAAAGATTGACGCCGTAGTCACCCATCAGTTATGGGGATACCCGATATTTCTTCTCCTCATGTACATCATGTTTTTCTGCACATTCAATATAGGACAGTATCCGATGGATTGGATTGATGCTGCCATTGGATGGTTCGGAGATTTCATAGGAGAAAAGATGTCGGACGGTCCACTGAAAGCGCTTATTGTGGATGGCATCATTGGAGGAGTTGGAGGTGTCATTATCTTCCTTCCCAACATCTTGATTCTCTATGCTTTCATTTCTTGGATGGAAGATAGTGGTTACATGGCGCGAGCAGCTTTCATCATGGACAAGATCATGCACCACATGGGATTGCATGGCAAATCCTTTATCCCAATGATTATGGGATTTGGCTGCAATATCCCAGCCATTATGGCTACACGGACAATTGAAGACAGAAAGTCTCGCCTTATCACGATGCTCATACTTCCTCTCATGTCTTGCTCTGCCCGCCTTCCCGTTTACATCATCATCATTGGTGCATTCTTCCCCAAAGAATCAGCCCTTGTCCTGTTTGCTTTGTACTTGACGGGCATTTTGTTCAGCATTTTGATGGCAAAAATATTCAGCCGTTTTCTAATAAAAGGCGAGAGCAGTCCTTTTGTGATGGAGCTTCCACCTTACAGGATGCCATCCATGAAAAGCGTCAGCCGCCACACCTGGGAGAAAGGCAAGCAATATCTCAAAAAGATGGGAACAACCATCCTTGTTGCCAGCATTGCAATCTGGGCTTTGAGCTATTTCCCTCATCATGCAGAAGCCACGGAAGGAGAACAGATGGAACTCAGCTATAATGGCCAAATAGGTAAATTCATTGAGCCAATCTTAGAGCCTTGCGGATTGCAATGGAAGGAAGGAGTTGCTCTCATTGCCGGTATCGGTGCCAAGGAAATTGTCGCCAGCACAATGTCGGTTCTATATCATGGCGATGTGTTAGAAAGCGGCATGAGTTCATTGACTGCATTCTGCTTCTTGATATTCGTTCTTCTCTACATGCCTTGTTTTGCAACTTGCATTGGCATTAAAAACGAATCAGGGAAATGGAAATGGGCTGTTTTTACAGCACTTTACACCACCCTTCTTGCTTGGCTTGCGTCAACGTCCATATATCAGATAGGAAGTTTCATTACAAGTGCAATATAAATACTGAGTAAAATGCAAGAAATCATTGTATATATCATCATCGCTTGTGCAGCAATAGCTATCATTCGTCATTTTTATCGCCAATTTAAAAGCAGAAACAAATGCTGCAACTCATGCGATTCGTGTCCTATGCAGAAAGGCAATAACTGCCATTGCCATGATGTTCAAAAATGACATGGTAAAAACGTCACTTCCTCCATATAAATTTCACAAGAGAAAGTGACGTTTGAACATTCTGCACGATTCTATTCTTGAATCAAATCAAGGTCAACAAGCTCTAAATGCTTCATGGATTCCTGAAACTCCTTATGAGGATAGAAACGTAGCTTTATTTGTCGAACACATTCATTCCCCAGCTCTTCTGGCGTATCTGCACATGCCGCATTAAATACAGGTTTGAGTGTTCCAATTCCTTCAAGCTGTACACTATGACCCGTTTCAAAATAATGTCGCAGGCGATTTGACAGCGCTTCTGAAATTCCTTTTACGTGGGATGCCGAAACTCCTTGTGACACCACACATTCTTTAACGAAATCGTTGAACTTGATGGGTGGATAGCTTACTTGCTGCATCACCCATGCTTTACGCATTGTGCCGTCTGGCGAAAGAATCTTTTTTCTTGTTTTTCTGTACGGTATAGACATGATTTCAATTTGTTAAATGGTTAAAGAACTTCTTTTGTGCCACAAAGTTACGAATCATGCAACCTTACCATGTGCAATTCGATGATTTTCGATGTAATAACATCCATTTAATCGCTGTGCCCCACACCGACACCTTGCTGTGGGGCACAACGGCAAATCGGTGTGGGGCACACCGATTTTAACATGAAAAAGGCCGATGCAGCAGCACCAGCCTTTTCTTTGTCTTTTTAAATAAAATGTTTTATGATAGTCTTTTCAAGCTACATCTTACAGGATTGTTTTCACAGCCTCATACATGCCTTTTTCCTGAATGAGATCAAGGTCTTTCTTTACAAGTTCTGCTAATCCTGGTATTGTGATGTTCAGGTTTTCTTTCCAGATGTTTTCTGCTGCAAGAACACCTTCGGCAATTTTCCTTGTATCTCCTGTGGCCCAAAGCTCTTTGAGCAATTGCAGGATTTCAGGTGCATCATTTGGCTCGACAGGTGCTCCGTCTTCACGCACTCCTCCCTTGTAATATGTGATGATTGCAGCCAATCCAAAAACTAAGCCTTGTGGCAATTCCCCTTTCCTTTCGAGATAGACTTTAACGCCTGGCAAATCGCGCGTCTCATATTTTGGGAAAGAATTCAACATGATGCTGGTCACTTGATGGTCAACATACGGATTGTTGAAACGCTCCAATACATCTGCGGCAAATTGCTGCAACTCTTCCAGCGGGAGATTCAACGTCTGCATGAGTTCGTCAAATTGCACCTTGTGGATATATTTTCCCACAACTTCGTCATTGCAAGCATCGCGTACAATATTAATGCCACTGAGGTATGCCACAGGCGAAAGCACCGTGTGAGGACCATTCAGCAATGTGACCTTTCTTTCATGGTAGGGTTTTTCGCTGGGGGCAATCAGCACATTAAGTCCTGCTTTTTCGGCAGGGAACTCAGCCTTCAATACTTCAATGCTCATGTTTTCGGGCTTTTCTATCACCCAAAGATGGAATGCTTCGCCTTGTACTACAAGATTGTCCGCATAGCATATTTTCTGCTGAATATCAGCAATTTCTTTTCGAGGAAATCCCGGAACAATGCGGTCAACAAGCGTCGCACATACATAATTGTACTTGGTGAACCATTCTTTGAAAGCTTCGTAATCTGCTCCGAAATCGTCTCTCCAATGTTCAATGTACTGGTAAATACATTCTTTCAAATAGTGGCCGTTAAGGAATATCAATTCGCAAGGCATAATAATCAATCCCTTGTCAGCAGCCCCGCCGAATGCCTTGAACCGCCTGTATAGCAACTGCGTGAGTTTGCCAGGATAAGAAGATGCCGGCGCATCTGAAAATTTGCAGTTGGCATCGAAAGTTATACCTGCTTCCGTAGTGTTAGAAATGACGAACCGTATTTCAGGTTGCTCAGCCAATGCCATAAAGGCTTGATGCTGGCTATATGGATTGAGAGCTCTGCTGATGCAGTCAATACGAGTAAGAGAGTTAACCTTCTCGCCATTCAGCCGGCCTTGTAGATTGACATGATAGAGACAGTCCTGTCCATTGAGCCAGTCAACCATTCCTTGTTCAATGGGCTGCACTACAACTACACTCGAATTGAAGTCGGTCTTCTGATTCATGTGGTAGATAATCCAATCGACAAAGCAGCGCAAGAAATTTCCCTCTCCAAACTGAATAATTCTTTCTGGCGCATGGCTCTTAGGAGCCGTACGGGCATTTAAAGCTTTTAGTAACATCGTGTATTTAATGTGATTTATATTGTATATGTTAGATTGGCGAAACCTTCGCAAAATTACGCCTTTTGGTTCAACACTCAAAATTTAGGAAGAAAAAACTCGAATATACCCTATAGTTTTTCCGCAAGATATTACGAAAACAAAAAAATATAACTATATTTGCAACAGTAAAAAACTTCAAAACGCTATATCATTATGAAACCTTTTGTGGATGAAAACTTTCTGCTGCAAAGTGAAACCGCACAGAAATTGTATCATGAACATGCGGCAAAAATGCCCATCATCGACTATCATTGTCACCTTGTTCCGCAAATGGTAGCCGAAAACAAACGTTTCGACTCCATCACGCAAATATGGCTGGGTGGCGACCATTATAAATGGCGTGCCATGCGCAGCAATGGTGTGGCTGAACGTTTCTGTACAGGCAAAGACACAAGTGACTGGGAAAAATTTGAGAAATGGGCAGAAACCGTTCCCTATACATTCCGCAACCCTCTTTACCATTGGACTCACCTCGAATTGAAGACGGCTTTTGGCATTGATAAAACTTTAAATCCTGAAAATGCCCGTGAAATTTATGAGGAATGCAATGAACAAATCAAGAATGACCCCAAATTCACGCCAAGAGGATTGATGGAATACTATCATGTGGAGGTCGTATGCACCACTGACGATCCCATTGATTCACTTCAGTACCATCAGCAGGTTGCAGACGACCCAACGATGCACACTCGCATGCTACCTACATGGCGCCCTGACAAGGCTATGGCAGTAGAGGTACCGGCAAACTTCAAGATGTACGTAGATGCACTTTCCGAAGTGAGCGGAAAGGCTATCAATAATTTCAACGACTACATTGACGCCATTCAAGCACGCCACGACTTCTTCGCATCGATGGGTTGCAAGCTGTCTGACCATGGAATAGAAGAATTTTATGCCGAAGATTATACGGACGCAGAAATCAAAGCTATTTTTGACAAAGTCTATTCAGGCAAAGAACTTGCACAAGAAGAAATCTTGAAATTCAAGTCGGCCATGATGCACATCTTCGCTGTTCAGGATGCAGATGCTGGATGGGCGCAGCAATTCCACTATGGAGCCATTCGTGACAACAACTCAAAGATGTTCAAGCTATTAGGCCCAGATACAGGTTTTGACTCTATTGGTGAATTTAATACTGCTAAGAAATGCTCAAAATTCCTTGACCGTTTGAATGCCGAAGATAAACTGGCCAAGACCATTCTCTACAACCTTAATCCATGTGCTAATGAAGTGCTTGCCACGATGCTTGGCAATTTCCAAGACGGTTCTTGCCCTGGTAAAATACAATGGGGGTCAGGATGGTGGTTCCTTGACCAGAAAGATGGAATGACAAAGCAGATGAACACATTGTCACTACTTGGCTTGCTTAGCAGATTCGTAGGCATGCTCACCGATTCAAGATCATTCCTTTCTTATCCTCGCCATGAGTACTTCCGCCGCATTCTCTGCAACCTTGTAGCCGCAGACATAGAAAACGGCGAGGTGCCTTATGCTGGTTTCGAGAAACAGCGTGTCAACCAGATGATTGAAGATATTTCATACAACAACGCAAAAAAATATTTCAACTTCTAACTTTCAATCCCGCTCTCGACTTGTCCAGCCCTTATTTTCACTTTAAGCAATTCACCATCCGCCACGATTGTTCTGCCATGAAAGTCGGGACGGATGGTGTATTGCTGGGGGCTTGGGCGGCACAAGGAGAAGAATATCAAAAAATATTGAAAACGCTGGATGTCGGTGTTGGCTCAGGGCTTATTTCGCTTATGCTTGCACAGCGATTCCCTGACATTCAAGTAACAGGCATTGATATAGACGAGCCATCTGTTTATCAGGCAAAAGAAAATGTAGGAGCATCTCCGTTTAAGGAACGGATAAGTATCCATAAACAAGATTTCAGAGAAATAAACTCTTACTCTAATAAATACGACCTAATTGTTTCTAATCCTCCATTTTACAGCGAGCGAACTTTAAGTGGAGATATTGCCAGAGATACTGCACGTCATAATTGCTTTTTGTCATTCGACACCCTTGTAGGCAATGCAGTAAAATTGTTGACAGACAATGGACTTTTTTCTGTTGTCATTCCTTATGGAGAAGCAAGGGGATTTATCAGCACATGTGCTTCCCATAAGCTTTATTTGAAACGCCGGATGGATGTACGTCCAAGTGAAAAGAAAACCTTCAGACGCACATTGCTGGAGTTTGGAAGGACGGCTTGCGCAACCATAACGACGACTTTGATTTTGAATGCCCTTGATGGAAGTCGTACAGATGAATACACTCAATTGACAAAAGATTTTTACTTATGAATTATCAAGCTATCATTGACCAATATTATCCGACAGACAATGAACTGCGGCACATTTTGATGGTGCACAGCCGTCAAGTTGCAGACAAGGCACTTGCTATCGTTGATCGCCATCCGCATTTTCAAGCCAATCGGGCTTTTGTCGAAGAAGCTGCCATGCTCCATGACATCGGCATATTCCGTTGTAAAGCTGCTGGCATTCAATGTTATGGAACAGAACCTTACATTTGCCATGGCACAATAGGTGCGCAACTGCTGCTTGAACAAGGTTTTCCGCAACACGCAAGAGTATGCGAACGCCATACAGGAACCGGCATAACGGAGCGGCAGATTGTAGAACAGAATCTCCCTATTCCACCCCGAGATTTAGTTCCAGAAACAATAGAGGAACAAATCATCTGCTATGCGGATAAATTCTTTTCAAAAACAAAACTGAACAAAGAGAAGACGCTGGAAGAGGCTATTTCCTCCCTCGCCAAATTCGGAGAGGATGGTGTAAAACGTTTCATTCAATGGAATAAAATGTTCAATTAAACAGAAAACAGACCATTAAATGCGGACACAGCATGATGACATACGAAGAAACTGTAGATTATTTGTTTAATGCAACCCCTCTTTTCCAGAATGTTGGAAGCGGGGCATATAAAGAAGGATTACAAAATACGCTATTATTGGATGAGCATTTGAACCACCCACATACAAAGTTCAGAACCATACATGTGGCAGGTACAAATGGCAAAGGCTCGTGCTCTCACACGCTTGCTGCCATATTGCAATCAACAGGGCTGAAAGTGGGACTTTTTACCTCGCCTCATTTGGTTGATTTCAGGGAGCGCATACGGGTAAATGGCAAAATGGTCAGCGAAAAGTTTGTTGTTGATTTCGTGGAAAATCACAAGCCTTTTTTCGAGCCCTTATACCCTTCTTTCTTTGAACTGACAACAGCGATGGCTTTTGCTTATTTTGCCGAACAAGAAGTTGACGTTGCTGTTGTTGAGGTCGGTCTTGGCGGCAGATTGGATTGTACCAATATTATAGCACCTGAAATATGTGTGATTACCAACATCAGCTTTGACCATACGGCATTTTTAGGGAACACTCTTGAACAAATTGCAAAAGAAAAGGCTGGGATTATAAAAGCGAACACCCCTGTCGTTATAGGAGAAACGCTGCCTCAAACTCGTCCCATATTCGAGCAGACCGCAAAGTCTCTCAAGGCACCTATCTACTTCGCAGAAAATGAGAAGGAAATTGTATCTTACGACTTCAATAATGGCAAAATCCAATATAACACAAAGAATTACAATCAATTAACCAGTTCTCTTTCTGGGTTGTATCAAATCAAAAACACCAATACCATCTTGTGTACGATAACACATCTAAGAGAAATCGGTTTCCTGATTCCCGCAGATGCAGTCGAAACTGGATTTTCTAAAGTATGTGAGCTAACAGGGTTCATGGGCCGATGGCAGACTTTGCAAACATCTCCTTGCGTAATATGTGATACGGGGCACAATCTCGCAGGAATCCAAAATGTCGTTATGCAATTAAAAGATGTGAAGAAAGCTCTGCACATAGTATTCGGCATGGTGAACGACAAAGACATCAGTGGTGTACTATCACTAATGCCCAAGGACGCTACTTATTATTTCTGCCAGGCGTCAGTCAAAAGGGCTTTGCCGCACAAAGAAATCAAGATGCTCTCATCTCAATACGGTCTTTCTGGGGCAAGCTACCCGACTGTGAAAGAAGCCTACCATGCAGCACTTGCAAGCGCGAAGGACACGGATTGCATCTTCGTTGGAGGCAGCAGCTTCGTGGTTGCTGATTTACTGACCTATTTGACCAAAAGGAAATCCTAATTGGCGAAAAAAACGAGAATATGAAAAAAAACTGAAAAATATTTGCCGGTTTCTTCGTTTAGTTGATTTTTTTTCGCTTAATTTGCAATAGAAATCTAAAACCAGTATACTAACTTAAAAATTATATTATGAGCACTATTCAACCAAAACTCAGCGGTCTTAAAGCCGAAAACTTCCAAAAGGTAGTCAAAGGCAAGGAAACAGACCTCTACACACTCGTAAACAAAGACGGTTACGAGGTTTCAATCACAAACTATGGCGGCACGATTGTTGCCATTATGGTTCCAGATAAGAATGGCAATGTTGCGAATGTCATCCAGGCACACGATAACATTGACGCGGTCATCAACTCCCCTGAACCATATCTCTCCACATTGATTGGGCGTTTTGGCAACCGCATCCGTAATGGCAAGTTCACTTTGAACGGAAAAGAATACCAATTGGCTATCAATAACGGCCCTAACGCCTTGCACGGCGGTCCTACAGGTCTTCACGCACAAGTATGGGATGCTTATCAGGCAGGCGAACAGAATCTCACTCTCAACATTGTTCTCCCCTACGGACATGAAGGCTTTTCTGGTGAGGTGAAGATTGCTGTGGAGTTCACTTGGACAGACGACAACGAACTGATTATTGAGTATCTTGCAACAACAAACAAGAAGACCATCATCAACTTAACACATCACGCCTTCTTCTCTCTGCAAGGTATCGCAAATCCAACACCTGTCATCAACGACCAGATTATGGAGATGAATGCAGACTTTTTCATACCTGTTGATGAGACTTGCATTCCAACTGGAGAAATCCTGAAGGTAGAAGGCACTCCTTTCGACTTCCGTACTCCAAAGGCTATTGGACAGGACATCGATGCTGACGACGAGCAAATCAAAAATGGCGCAGGTTATGACCACTGCTTTGTTCTCAACAAGAAAGAAGTTGGCGAACTCTCATTTGCGGCTCGCCTGACCGACCCGGTATCAGGACGCGTGCTTGAAACATATACAACAGAACCAGGAGTGCAGGTTTACTCTGACAACTGGGCAACAGGCTACCCTATCCAGCAAGGTTGCACAGCACCACGTCGTTCAAGCATCTGCTTCGAATGCCAGCACTTCCCAGATTCACCAAACCGTCCATATTTCCCATCAGTAGTGCTGAAGCCTGGAGAGAAATATACTCAAAAGACCATCTACAAATTTGATATACAGTAAACAAGCGCATTCCCCTCGTCCGCACAATAGCGAACGAGGGAATGTTGCTTTAGTAATAACCTTTACATCCTATCTTTCATTCAACGAAAGAAAGATGTTATAAAATACAATCTGATATGAAGTTGAAAATCGACGACGTCCGCACCCGTTTCATCAAGCATCTGGGCGGTGAGCCAGGTTCTGTTTACGCATCTCCTGGCCGCATCAATCTCATTGGCGAACACACAGATTACAATGGTGGTTTCGTGTTCCCCGGTGCAGTAGAACAAGGCATGATTGCAGAAATCCGTCCAAACGGAACTCGCACCATCCGCGCTTATTCTATTGATTTGAAAGACTATGCAGAGTTTTCTATCGACGACGAGAAGGGTCCTAATGCAAGTCATTTCCGTTACATCTACGGTGTGGCTCGTGAAATGATGGCTCTTGGTGTTCCTGTTGGAGGTTTTGACACCGCATTTGCAGGCGATGTTCCTAACGGCGCAGGCATGTCGTCTTCAGCAGCACTTGAAAGCTGCTACGCTTATGCAATCAACGATTTGTTTGGCGAGAACAAGATTGAC
This sequence comes from Bacteroidaceae bacterium, assembly GCA_017507385.1. GTDB lineage: Bacteria > Bacteroidota > Bacteroidia > Bacteroidales > Bacteroidaceae > Minthosoma. Next base: position 71,580 of record JAFWAX010000075.1, read on the forward strand.
AAAATGACTCTTGCAAAAGTAGGACAGGCAACAGAGCATAAATATATCGGTGTGAATTGTGGTATCATGGACCAATTTGCATCTGTACATGGCAAAAAAGGTAACTTGATGCGTCTCGATTGCCGTTCTGGAGAATTCCAGTATTTCCCCTGGGAACCAAATGGTTACAAGCTTGTTCTTATCAACTCATGCGTCAAGCACCAGCTTGTAGGTTCTCCTTACAACGACCGACGCAATTCATGCGAAAACTGCGTGAAGGCCATCAAAGAACTCCATCCGGAGAAAGAAATTACCACATTGCGTGAGGCAACATGGGACGAACTGAAAGAAATCGAAGGCAAAGTATCGGCCGAAGACATCAAGCGCGCAACTTTCGTGCTGGGTGAAAAAGACCGCGTGCTGGCAGTTTGCGATGCCCTCGAAAGAGGTGATTATGAAACTGTTGGAGAAAAGATGTATGAAACTCATTATGGACTTTCAAAGGAATATGAAGTGTCTTGCGAAGAGCTTGATTTCCTCAACGACATCGCCAAAGAATGTTCCGTTACAGGTTCACGCATCATGGGCGGCGGCTTTGGCGGATGCACCATCAATCTTGTTGCAGAAGAGCTCTACGACAATTTCGTAAATACCGCTGTGGCAAAATTCCAAGAAAAGTACAACAAGAAACCAATTATCATCGATGTTGTCATAGGTGACGGTTCACGCAAGCTTTGCTGATAATCAGCAGAATAAACCAGACAACAACAATAAAACAATAAGGGCAGGTTGGCCAAGGCCGATTTGCCCTATCTTTTTCCTGTATCCATAAAGGCGAATTTGGGAATTTGGAGATGGAGACAGGCTTCATCCGCATTTCTGCCAGCGTGCTCAAAATGAGCCGACAAAATAAAGTCACACAACTCAAATTAAGCACGTGAGTTCAACAAATTCATGCCATCATTTTCACAGTCGCCTCGCTAAAATCGGTCTGCCCCACACCGATTTGCCGTTGTGCCCCACAGCAAGGAATCGGTGTGGGGCACAGCGATTAAATGGGTGTTATTACAGCAAATAAAAAGGTGTTATTGCATCGATTGCAGGATAATAAGTAAATGATTGACCGCACCCCTCGGGGCGATTTTACAGAAAAGTTATTCTCTCTTTTTCAATATAAATATAGCGATGAAATAGAACATTCGCAAGTTCGCCGAACTCCCCTTATTCAGATGCGTCCACCATCGTTATTACGATACAGGGTGCAGCGTTATTGCGATACAGGGCGTGGCGTAATTACGATGAAGGGCGCAGTATTTTTCGGATATATACAATAGTATATAGAATTTGGAATTTCTGTCAGCTCTTTTGTTTTCTTCAAGATTCAAAACAGCCCATTTAAGTGGCTGAATGATGATAATTAACCCCATTTTTAACATAAAAATGCGCTCAAAGAGTGTCAATGGCACACTTTATGTTATATAACATATTTTTACAAGGTTAAATGATGTGAAAAAACAGTACCTTTGACGCTAAGTTTATAAACTAATACATTTTCTAACCAAAATTTATGAGAAATCTCAAGTCTTTTTTATTGGGAGGCGCTGCTACTGTAGCGTTCCTTTGTGCGTGTAATTCAGCACAACAGCCAGCTCAAGTAGAGCTGACAAAGTCTGGCATCAATCCAGCAGATTATGACACTTGTATCGCTGTTGCCTACGACTACGAGGCAGGCGCATTCGTGGCTGATTCAGCAGAGGCAAAGCAAGTGAAGCTTTACACTCTCACCAATGCCAACGGCATGGAAGTGTGCGTTACCAACTTTGGCGCTCGCATCGTCAGCATCATGGTTCCCAACAAAGATGGAGAATTTGTTGATGTTGCATGCGGATTCGACAAGATTGAAAACTATTTCCCATGGAATTATGAAACTGATTATGGCTGCTCTGTAGGTCGTTACGCTAACCGCATCAATGCTGGCCAGTTCACTCTTCCGGGTGCAACAGAACCAGTAGTTCTCGACAAGAACAACGACGGTTTCCACTCACTTCATGGCGGTTACACAGGTTGGCAGTATCAGGTATATGACGTTGTAGAAGCTACAGACAACGCTATTTCTCTGAAGCGTATCTCACCTGATGGTGACAACAAGTTCCCAGGTAACGTTGAGGCAATCGTTAAGTTTGAGCTTACTGACGACAATGCTATCGAAATCACTTACGATGCAACAACAGACGCTCCAACAATCATCAACATGACCAACCACACTTACTTCAACCTCTCTGGAGATTTCAACAACACTATCGAAGAGTCTATCCTTCAGGTAAATGCTGATTTCTACACTCCAGCAGACGAGACTTACATGCCAACAGGCGAGGTTCGTTCAGTTGAAGGCACAGTATTTGACTTCCGCACTCCAAAGGCTATCGGCGCCGACTTCGCTTCTGGCGACGCTGAAATCGCTGCTGCTGGTGGCGGCTACGACCACAACTGGTGTCTGAACACAAAGGGCAATCAGGATGAGGTTTGCGCAACAATGGTTGACCCACGCTCTGGCATCAAGCTTGAGATGTACACTAACGAACCAGGTGTTCAATGCTACACAGCAAACTTCCAGGATGGAACTCGTCCGGGCAAGGGCGGCATCATGTACCAGAAGTACTGCGCTATCTGTCTCGAGTCACAGAAATATCCTGACTCTCCAAACAAGTACAACATGCCAGGTTGGGAAGACAGCAACGCTTTCGTCACTCCAGAAAACCCATACCACAGCTATTGCAAGTATGTATTCTCTGTAGAAGAATAAGAATTGAAAAGGAAGAGGATTTTCATTTTCACGAATGCAAGTCCTTTTCCTTCAATCATGTAATTATTAGAACACAACAAATTTAATAATCAATACATTAACCATTCAAAAATCAACATGAACAAAATTATTGAGGCACTAAGCAACAACGGCTTTGCTACTGCCGATTATTTAGTCATTTTCCTTTACATCGTGATTCTTGTTGGTATGGGATTGTTCCTGTCTCGCAGCAAGAAAGGTGAAGAGAAATCGTCAACCGACTACTTCTTGGCCGGTAACACATTGACATGGTGGGCTGTGGGTGCATCACTCATCGCTGCCAACATTTCAGCTGAACAGTTCATCGGTATGTCTGGTTCAGCATACGCATCAGGTATTGCACAAGCTGCCTACGAGCTGATGGCTGCTGCTACATTGCTCGTAGTAGGTAAGTTCCTGCTTCCTCTGATGATAGAGAAGAAAATCTTCACCATTCCTCAGTTCTTGCGCGAGCGCTACAACTGGGGCGTAGGATTTGCATTCTCTCTCCTCTGGCTCTTCCTCTATGTGTTTGTAAACCTTACTTCAGTTGCTTGGCTTGGCGCATTGGCTATCCAGCAGATTCTTGGTTTGCCAACAGATATGATTGTTGTCGTAGCAGGCATGGAGATTGACCAAGTACGCATGGCTATCATCTTCGCACTCTTCCTCATCGCTGGTATCTACTCTATCTATGGAGGTTTGGCTTCAGTTGCATGGACCGACGTAATGCAGGTTGTTTTCCTCGTAGGTGGCGGTTTGATTACTGCTTATGCTGCACTTGATGTTATTGGTGCAGAAATGAACTTAGGAGGCGCTTGGGAAGCATTGGTACACATCAAAGACTATTTGGCAGGAATCGATGGCGACAAGCACTTCAACCTGGTTGTGACTCGTAACGAAGAGCTCTACCCTGTAATCAACGGAGTAGTTGATGCAGCAGGCAATGTAACACAGAAGGAAGACCCATTCTTCACTAACCCTGGTATCGTATTGATTTTCGGTGCATTGTGGTTGACCAACCTTGGCTACTGGGGCTTCAACCAGTACATCATCCAGAAGGGTCTTGCTGCTAAGTCTCTCGACGAGGCAAAGAAAGGTATGGTATTCGCTGCATTCTTGAAGATTCTCATTCCTTTCATCGTATGTATCCCTGGTGTTTGTGCATTCTACATCATGAACGCTCCTGAGTGTGAGGCTTTGCGCGACACATTGGCAGGCTCAATCGCACGTTCTGACGATGCTTACCCATTCTTGATCCGCAACTTCACTCCAACAATCGTTAAGGGTCTCAGCTTTGCTGCTCTTGCTGCCGCTGTTATCTCTTCATTGGCATCAATGTTCAACTCAACTTCTACCCTCTTCACAATGGATATCTACAAGCAGTTCATCAACAAGAACGCTTCAGAGAAGAAGCTGGTAGGCGTTGGACGTATCACTTCTGTAGTTGCGCTGATTATTGCTTTGGTTGCTGTTTACCCATTGATGGGCGGTATCGACCAGGCATTCCAGTTCATTCAGGAATACTCAGCATTCGTTTACCCAGGCGTTGTTGTCATCTTCGGTCTTGGTTTGCTTTGGAAGCGTGCCAGCGGTACTGCTGCTGTTGTCTGCGCAATCGGTACATTCGCTTTCTCTATCATCTACAAGTTCGCTTTCCCAGAAATGCCATTCTTGATTCGTTCAGGTGTCGTATTCATCACACTGGTTATCCTCTTCGTATGGATTTCTTTGAAGAGCAAGAAGGCTGTTGCTGCTGATGAGCTCGATGAACAAACCATCAAGACTCAGTTGCGTTGGAGCACCATCATGTTCTGTGTTGCTGCTGTTTCATTCGTACTCTTCATTGGTGGCTTCTTCAACGACACAATGCACATCCACGGCTTTGAGGGCGCAATGATTTTCTTTGCTGCCATCACAGCTACTATCGGTATCTACCTCCGTTCAAATGCAAAGGACAAGCTTCAGGATCCAAACCTCGTTGCCATCGACTTGAAGGTATTCGAGACAGACCGCACATTCAACATCGGTTCTATCGGCGTGATTGTAATCCTCACTATCCTTTACATCGCTCTGTGGTAATCTTAATTTAAGATTTATACATTATATATAATATAAAAGCCTCCAATTCATGACTGCTTACAAATCACATCCCAAATTCCTCGTTTCCGTAGATTGCATCATCTTCGGATTCGCAGACGGATGCCTAAAGGTGCTGATACATCAGCGCCCTTATGAACCGGGGATGGGAGAGCATTCATTAATTGGAGGCTTTGTTAAATCAGATGAAAGTGTCGATTCCTCGGCAAAACGCATCCTGAAAGAGTTTACAGGGCTCGACAACGTATATATGCAGCAGCTTGCCGCTTATGGAGAAGTGGAACGCGACCCGGGCGAGCGAGTAATCAGCATTGTTTACTACGCACTTATAAACGTAGATCATTACGATACAGCACTTTCCGACATCCACAATGCGAAATGGGTGGATGTGGACAACCTCCCTACTCTATGCTTTGACCATAACGACATGGTGCAGAAAGCGCGTCAAATGATTGGAGAGACGATAAAAAACAAGCCAATCGGCAGCAATTTATTGCCGCAATATTTCACGCTGAGTTCATTGCAATCCCTTTATGAAAGCATTCTTGGCACATCAATAGACAAGCGGAACTTCCGCCGCTCTATTTCTGAAAAAGATTACATTTTGGCAACCGATATGATAGACAAGGATTCGTCCCGTAGAGGTGCTACACTATATAGATTCAGATAGTATTTTTATTTGCCTTGGATTTTATTGAGAATTAAATATTTATATTGACAGATGGAATCACAGTTGAGCATAACAGAAGCAATAAGCTTAAGTGGTTTTGAAACAATAGACTTCATCATTGGAATAGTTTACTTGATTCTTCTGCTGAGCTTGAGCCTTTTCATTAGTCGTGACCGCGAAGGAAGAGATAAAGACACCAAAGACTACTTCCTTGCCGGCAACACACTCACATGGTGGGCAGTCGGTTCGTCCCTCATTGCGTCAAACATTTCAGCCGAGCAAATTATCGGCACGTCAGGTGGAGGATATGCGAATGGCTTGTCCATTGCTGCCTACGAGATCATGGCTGCAATAGCCTTGCTGCTCATTGGCAAGTTTTTCCTTCCCATCATGTTCAACAGCAAAATATTCACCATCCCGCAATTTCTTCGTGAGCGATACAACGACAAGGTCGGCCTTGCCTTTTCCATCTTTTGGATACTCCTGTATATCTTTATCAACTTGACATCTGTTGCGTGGCTGGGAGCATTGGCCATAGAACATATTTTAGGCTTGAAAGGCATCGTCGTTTCTTTTGGAGACTTTGAAGTTTCAATACGCCTTATCATCATGGCTATCTTATTCATGATTAGTGCCATGTACTCACTTTATGGGGGATTCGCAGCTATAGCATGGAGCGATGTCATGCAGGTTACATTCATCATTGGAGGAAGTCTTATTACTGCATACTTTGCCTTGAGTGCGATAGCAGGAAATGATGGTACGTTTCTGGACGGATTCAACAAGATGTATTCATATTTGACAACAGGTTCTCATACGAAAGATGTTCATTTTCACCTTGTTGTACAAGAAAGCCATGACAAGGCTGCATTCAATAACGTGCCGGGACTTGCTGCTATTGTTGGCGGCGTATGGTTGACGAATCTGTGTTATTGGGGCTTTAATCAGTATATCACACAGAAGGGGCTTGCTGCCAAAAGCCTTGAAGAGGCCAGAAAGGGTTTCATGTTTGCAGGCTTTCTCAAAATGTTGATTCCTTTTTGTGTTATCATTCCTGGTATTTGTACTTATTATATGGTGGAGCATGCGAATCAGGACGTGCTGCAAATGGGAATGATACATTCACCAGAAGAAGCTTATCCATGGTTTATCAGGAATTTCATCCCTACTGGCATCAAGGGGCTCTTCTTTGTTGCGCTGATAGCAGCCATCATCTCGTCTATCGCATCCATGGGCAACAGCACCGCAACCCTCTTCACCATAGACATTTATAAGAGATTCATCAACAAAGATGCATCGGACAAGACCCTTGTTGGCATTGGACGTTTTGTAACCTTTGTGGCTTTCTGTATTGCTCTTATTGCAGCAATTCCTATTCTGGGGGGCATTGACCAGGCATTCCTATACATCCAGGAGTATTCCGCGCTGATTTATCCAGGTATTGTTATCGTGTTAGGCTTTGGCTTATTATGGAAGCGTGCTTCTTCTACAGCGGCAATATGGACAGCCGTCATTACGGTTCCATTAGGTCTTTTGCTGAAAATCTGTATGCCTGATGTGGCTTTCCAGTTCCGCGTTGGCTACGTTTTCATGATAGAAGTAGTATTGTTTATCGTCATATCCTTGTATAGCAAGAAGAATATTCACAGCGATATTTGCGATGAGAATGACAGAAAAGTAATGATTAAGTGGGGCAAAATCTTTGGAATTTCAAGTATTGCCATCATTATTGTAACACTATGCGTGACGATTGCAAACACCATGCTGCCCGAGGGAGAAACTCCTGACAACAATGTGATTGCATATCTCAACGACATTGGCTTCCAGGCATTTTACTTCTTTGGAATTTTCGTCGGCGCATGTTCATTCACGCTTATTTCAAATGCTAAGGACAAGTTGCAGAATCCCAAGGCTATACCTATCGACTTGTCATCGTTCACAACTTCAAAAGGATATCTGTATGGAACCCTTGCAGTTTGTCTCATAACAGCCTTGCTGTATATCTACTGGTGGTAATAAAGAAAAGTTAGATAAATTATATTCATCAAAAAATAAGACTATGTTAGAAGAACTGAAAGAAAAAGTATTCAAAGCAAATCTTGATTTGGTAAAACAAGGTTTAGTTATTTTCACTTGGGGCAACGTGTCAGGCATCGACCGCGAAAAAGGCCTCGTTGTCATCAAGCCCTCTGGAGTGAGTTATGACGATATGAAAGCCAGCGACATGGTTGTTGTCGATCTCGAAAGCGGAAAGACTGTTGAAGGTGAGCTCAATCCATCTTCTGACACTCCAACCCACCTTGCTCTCTACAAGGCTTTCCCCAACATCCAAGGCGTGGTGCACACCCACTCTACCTATGCAACAGCCTTTGCGCAAGCAGGAAAAGATATTCCCAATATAGGAACGACTCATGCCGACTATTTCTATCAGGCAATTCCATGTACACGCGACATGACAAAAGAGGAGGTTGAAGGAGCTTACGAGCTTGAAACTGGCAATGTGATTGTTGATGAATTCCTCAACATCCGCAGAATCAACCCCGATCACACTCCTGCTGTCCTTGTGAAGAATCATGGTCCATTCTCATGGGGCACATCTCCTGACAATGCAGTATATAACGCAAAAGTGATGGAACAATGCGCTAAGATGGCATTCGTGGCATTCTCCGTCAATCCAAGCTTGACCATGAATCCGCTGCTCATCGAGAAGCACTACAATCGCAAGCATGGTCCTAATGCTTATTACGGACAGAAAGGACAGCAGCACTAATTCCATTTCAGGAAGTTCAGATTAGATGGCGAAAAAACGTACCCGAGGGGTACGGCAAGTCGCACCCCTCGGGTACGACGCATCGGAGTCCTCGAGTACGCTAAAACAGAAAATAAGGCCAACTCATAAAAAGAAACAAATAAACGAATTATAAAACTCTAAAAAATTATCATTATGGCATTTGAAAATTTGGAACTATGGTGGGTAACTGGTGCACAGTTGCTCTATGGTGGCGAAACAGTTAAAATCGTAGATGGTCACTCAAAGGAAATGGTAGATGGCCTCAATAATAGCGGCATCATTCCTATCAAGGTAGTTTATAAGGGCACAGCCAACTCTTCAAAGGAGGTTGAAGCTGTGATGAAGGCAGCTAACAATGACGAGAAGTGCGCAGGTATCATCACTTGGATGCACACATTCTCTCCTGCAAAGATGTGGATTAAGGGCCTTCAGGCACTTCAGAAGCCACTCCTCCACTTCCACACTCAGTACAATGCTGAGATTCCATGGAGTGAGATTGACATGGACTTCATGAACCTCAACCAGTCAGCTCATGGCGACATCGAGTTTGGTCACATCTGCACTCGCATGCGTGTTCCACGCAAAGTTGTTTGTGGCTACTGGAAGGACGAGGCTGCACAGCAGCAGATTGCAGTTTGGGCACGTGTTGCTGCAGGTGTTGCTGACGCAAAGAATGTACGTTGCTTGATGTTCGGTATGAACATGAACAACGTTGCTGTAACAGACGGCGACCGTGTAGAATTTGAGCAGCGCATGGGTTACCACGTTGACTACTACCCTGTTTCTTCTCTCATGGACTACTTCAAGAAAGTGACTGATGCTGAGGCAGACGCACTCGTTGAAGAATACAAGCAGCTCTACACTATCAAGATTGACGAGAGTGGCGAAGAAGTTTACTGGCAGAAGGTAAAGAACGCAGCAAAGGCAGAAATCGCTCTCCGTCGCGTTCTGAAGGACGAAGGCGCAACAGCTTTCACAACCAACTTCGACGACCTTGGCGATGCAGACATCAACGATCCAAACTTCTGTGGCTTCGACCAGATTCCAGGTCTCGCTTCACAGCGCCTCATGGCTGAAGGTTACGGATTTGGTGCAGAAGGTGACTGGAAGACAGCTTGCCTCTGCCGCACACTCTGGGTTATCCAGCAAGGCATGCCAATCGGTTGCTCATTCCTCGAGGACTACACCCTCAACTTTGCAGGCGACCGTTCTTCTTGCCTCCAGAGCCACATGCTCGAGGTTTGTCCGCTCATCGCTGTTGACAAGCCAACTCTCGAGGTTCACTTCCTCGGCATTGGTATCCGCAAGCAGCAGACAGCTCGTCTCGTGTTCACTTCTAAGGTAGGACGTGGCATCAAGGCGACAGTTGTTGACCTTGGCAACCGTTTCCGTCTCATCTCTCAGGAGGTTGAGTGCATCGAGCCAAAGCCAATGCCAAACCTTCCTGTTGCTTCAGCTCTCTGGGTACCACAACCAAGCTTCGAAATCGGTGCTGGCGCATGGATTCTCGCAGGAGGTACTCACCACAGTGCATTCTCTTACGACATCACAGAAGAGTACTGGGAAGACTTCGCAGAGATAGTTGGCATCGAATATGTGAAGATTAACAAGAACACCACTATCAGCGAGTTCAAGCACGACCTCCAAATGAATGAGGTGTACTACATGTTGAATAAAGCTTTGAAGTAATATGACACCAAAACAAACAATAGAAGCTGGTAAAGCCATTCTCGGTATCGAGTTTGGCTCTACCCGCATCAAGGCAGTTCTCATCGACCAGGAGAACAATCCCATCGCTCAAGGCAGCCACACATGGGAAAACCAGCTTGTGGATGGTCTTTGGACTTACAGCACAGAAGCTATCTGGTACGGTCTTCAAGATTGCTATGCTCAACTCCGCAAGAATGTGATTGAGCAGTATGAAGTTGAAATCGAGACACTTGCAGCTATCGGCATCAGCGCCATGATGCACGGCTATATGCCATTCAAGGGCAACGACATTCTTGTTCCTTTCCGCACCTGGCGCAACACCAACACAGGCAAGGCAGCAGCTGAGCTCTCCGAGCTGTTCAACTACAACATTCCGCTCCGCTGGAGCATTTCTCACCTCTACGAAGCTATCCTCGACAACGAGGAGCACGTGAAGGACATCGATTTCCTCACCACTCTCGCCGGCTACATCCATTGGCAGATTACCGGCCAGAAAGTACTCGGCGTTGGCGACGCATCAGGCATGATTCCTGTTGACCCCAAGACCAAGACTTACGATGCTGCAATGGTGGAGAAATTCGACAAGCTCATCGAGCCAAGAGGTTTCGATTGGAAGCTGCTCGACATTCTTCCAAAGTCACTCAACGCAGGCGAAAACGCAGGCTTCCTCACCCCTGAAGGCGCACAGCGTCTCGACGTGTCTGGACACCTGAAGGCAGGCATCCCTGTATGTCCTCCAGAAGGCGACGCTGGCACAGGCATGGTGGCAACCAACGCTGTGAAGCAGCGCACAGGCAACGTGTCTGCCGGCACATCATCATTCTCCATGATTGTGCTCGAGAAGGAGCTTTCAAAGCCATACGAGATGATTGACATGGTGACAACACCTGACGGAAGCCTCGTGGCGATGGTGCATTGCAACAACTGCACTTCCGACATCAACGCTTGGGTGAAGATTTTCAAGGAGTTCCAGGAGCTGATGGGCATGCCAGTCGATATGAACCAGCTGTATGTCAACCTCTTCAACGCAGCTGCAACAGGCAGCCCTGACTGCGGAGGCGTGCTGTCATACAACTACGTGTCGGGCGAACCTGTAACAGGCCTTGCCGACGGACGTCCGCTGTTTGTGCGTTCAGCCAACGACAAGTTCAATCTTGCCAACTTCATGCGCGCACACCTCTATGGCGCAATTGGCGTTCTCAAGATTGGCAACGACATCCTTCTGAAAGAGGAGAAAGTGCAGGTTGACCGCATAACAGGCCATGGCGGCTACTTCACCACAAAGGGCGTTGGGCAGAAGATGCTGGCAGCAGCTCTCAACTCCCCTATTTCTGTGATGGAGACAGCTGGCGAAGGCGGCGCATGGGGCATTGCTCTCCTTGCTGCATACGTTGTCAACAACGACAAGAAGCTCTCTCTTGCCGACTACCTCGACCAGGTGGTTTTTGCAGGCAACGCTGGCGAAGAAATCAAGCCTACTCCAGAAGACGTTGCTGGTTTCAACACATACATCGAAAACTACAAGAAAGGTCTGGCTATCGAGCAGGCAGCTGTAGATAACAAGAAATAACATTAATAATTGGGAATTAGAAATGAGGAATCAAGAATGGACACCCATCTGTTCAGCAAGCAATTCCTCACTCCTAATTCCTCATTCCTAATTAAACAAATTTTTATGGCAAATTCAATTCAAGTATTAAATCACGCTGCGGACAACATCCGCATCTTGGCTGCAGCATCTGTTGAAAAAGCAAAATCTGGTCACCCAGGTGGTGCAATGGGCGGTGCAGACTTCATTAATGTATTGTACTCTGAATACCTCAAATACGACCCAAAGAATCCTGAATGGGTAGGTCGCGACCGTTTCTATCTCGACCCAGGTCACATGGCTCCAATGCTCTACTCTCAGCTTTGCCTCACAGGCAAATTCTCTCTCGAAGAGCTGGCACAGCTTCGCCAGTGGGGCTCTCCAACTACTGGCCACCCAGAATTTGAGATTGCTCGCGGTGTAGAGAACACTTCTGGCCCTCTCGGACAGGGACACGTGTTTGCTGTAGGTGCAGCTATCGCTGCCAAGTTCTTGGCTGCCCACACAGGCAACCCAACTTTCGCCAAGGAAACCATCTATGCTTACATCTCTGACGGCGGCATTCAGGAAGAGATTTCTCAGGGCGGCGCACGCATCGCTGCCACTCTCGGCCTTGACAACCTCATCATGTTCTATGACTCTAACGACATTCAGCTTTCTACTGAGACTAAGGAAGTTATGACAGAAGATACTGCTGCAAAGTATCGTGCTCTCGGATGGGAAGTTATAGAAATCGTGGGCAACGACGCTGCACAGATTCGCACAGCTCTTGATGCTGCACAGAAGGTGGAAGGCAAGCCAACCCTCATCATCGGCAAGTGCATCATGGGCAAGGGCGCGCTCAAGGCAGACGGCTCTTCTTACGAGGCAAACTGCAAGACTCACGGCGCTCCTCTTGGCGGCGACGCTTTCATCAACACAATCAAGAATCTTGGCGGCGATCCAGAGAATCCATTCCAGATTTTCGACGATGTCAAGGAGCTCTATGCCAACCGCGCAAAGGAACTCGAGGCAATCTGCGCAGAGCGTTATGCTGAAGAGCAGGCGTGGGCAGCAGCCAATCCAGAAAAGGCAGCAGCACAGGCAGAATGGTTCAGCGGCAAGGCTCCTGAGATTGACTGGAGCAAGTGCGTGCAGAAAGACAACGACGCAACCCGTTCGGCTTCAGCAGCATGTCTCTCTGTGCTCGCTCAGCAGGTGCCAAACATGATTTGCGCATCAGCCGACCTCTCCAACTCGGACAAGACAGACGGCTTCCTCAACAAGACAAAGGCATTCACAGCTGGCGACTTCTCAGGCGCATTCTTCCAGGCAGGTGTGGCAGAGCTCACCATGGCTTGCTGCTGCATCGGTATGGCGCTCCACGGAGGCGTTATCCCAGCATGCGGCACATTCTTTGTATTCTCTGACTACATGAAGCCAGCCGTGCGCATGGCAGCCCTCATGGAGCTTCCTGTGAAGTTCATCTGGACACACGACGCATTCCGCGTGGGCGAAGACGGTCCTACTCATGAGCCAGTTGAGCAGGAAGCTCAGATTCGTCTCATGGAGAAGCTGAAGAACCACTCAGGCAAGCCATCTGTGCTCGTACTCCGTCCTGCCGACGCTCAGGAGACAACCGCTGCATGGGCACTTGCCATGGAGAACATGGCCACTCCATCAGCCCTCATCCTCTCTCGCCAAAACATCAACAACCTCCCAGCCGGCAACGACTACAGCCAGGCTGCCAAGGGAGGCTACATCGTAGCAGGCTCAGACGAGAATCCAGACGTTATCCTCGTGGCTACAGGTTCTGAAGTTTCAACTCTCGTTGCAGGCGCAGAACTCCTCCGCAAGGACGGCAAGAAGGTTCGCATCGTCAGCGTTCCATCTGAAGGACTCTTCCGCCAGCAGCCAAAGGAATACCAGCAGAGCGTTCTCCCACAGGGAGTCAAGAAGTTCGGTCTCACAGCAGGTCTTCCAGTCAACCTCCTCGGCCTCGTTCCTGAAGCAGAAGGCACAATCTGGGGTCTCGAGTCATTCGGCTTCTCAGCGCCTTACAAGGTGCTCGACGAAAAGCTCGGCTACACAGCAGAAAACGTATACGCACAAGTAAACAAGCTCTTCTAATGATTCCCATTGGTATAGCATCCGATCATGCCGCATTTCCTCTCAAGCAGTTCGTCAAGGGCTACTTGGAGGAAAAAGGCATTGAATACAAGGACTATGGCGCCTACACAGAAGAATCCTGCAACTACGCCACCTATGGCCACGCACTGGCCGAAGGCATCGAAGCAGGCGAAGTGGAGCGCGGCATCGCCATGTGCGGCTCAGGCGAAGGCATCTCCATGACGCTCAACAAGCACCAGCAGATACGCGCAGGACTTGTTTGGCAGCCAGAGATAGCCCACCTCATCCGCGAGCACAACAACGCCAACGTCATCGTCCTCCCTGGCCGCTTCATCACAGAAGAGGTGTGCCGCCAGTGCCTTGACGAGTTCTTCGGCACAGAGTTCGCAGGCGGACGCCACCAGCAGCGCATAGAAGACATTCCTTGCAAGTAACACGCTTTTTCATATATAAAAGACCTCTTTCAAGCAGAGCCACCACCCTACGGCTCTGCTTCTTTTTTATACCCTTCAGCATCCCCCTCACGGCAATGCAGACACCCCAAGCTGCAGCAGCCAGCGGTAGTGTTTCCTTTAGTGTGTCTAGAGTAGTTGCTCCAAGCCTGTAAACTTTGGATGTGTCTGCAAAGTTAGTTAATAAAATTTATTGTTGGCATAATATCTCTTTGTTTTCTGTATTATTGTTCTTGTCATATCTCA
>JAFWAX010000076.1 GCA_017507385.1 Bacteroidaceae bacterium
CCAATCAAATAAATGATTCATTTTTAAAGAAGCCCAGGGTCATCCGTCTCTTTTTACTTAAGGATGACCTGTTCAAGCAATTACGAATGCTTCTGTTTTTTTATTTATTTTTTTTAATAATAATTAATAGAAGTATGAAAAAAAAGAATTCTTTAGAAAAAAACAATGAGAGTAACACTGCCAATTGGCAAGTAGAAAACAACGTCAGTGTATCTGGCTGCATGAAGGACATCCAGATACTGCATAGTCAAGTAATCCGTCTTGCGATGGAATTCGATGACTTGAAGAAGAGAGTAGAGTATATTGATGAACTTATCGATTGGTGCTCAGAGGCGCAACTCTGGGAACTTGATGCCGTAAATCTGTATATGCTCGAAATCGTCAATAGATTCAAGACTGTTGCCAGGATTGGAAACATCGAAAAGGTGGAGGAGGGCCTCACAAATGCCTGAACTCCAACTTACAGAGGGACTGGGAGTCTCGGAGAGTATTCCCGCCCATGATGATCTACAGTGCAATGTCTTTGCAGAGGAGCCTGCGCTCCCTGCAGTATTGCCCCCATTGGTAGAGTTGCTTACAAGCAAGGTGGACAAGGATTTCTGTCCCGCCCTTGCAACAATGACCTTTTCGCCGCTTGCAGCGCATATGAGTCATTGCTGGTACAGATACTTGGACAACAAATCACGCGAATGCGTGTTCCTGTCTGTACTAGCCGCCCCTTCAGGGAGCGGCAAATCATTCTTGGACGATGCTATCGAGGCCATCATCACTGATATCAAGGCCGAAACCGACGAAGCCAATCGTTTGGAGGAGGAATGGAAGAAGCAGGTGAAGGCACTCCCCAAGAATGCAGAAAAGCCGTTACGCCCCCAATACTGTAGACAAATACTGCCGACGAACACAACCAACCCGACGCTAGTGCAGCGTTTGATGGATGCCGACGGTAAGTTTCTCTACACCCGCACCTCGGAGCTGTCGTGCCTCACGAAGATGTGCGGTGGCATGGCAGGCGTATCGGAAGTGTTGAGACTGGCCTTCGATTGTGCACCATACGGGCAAGCCCGTGTGGGAGAGGATGGAGTCAATGGAGAGGCACCCTGCCGCTGGCAGTTCAATGCTTCAACCACCATTGCCCAAGCACGCTCTTTCTTCGGGAAGGGCAACTTTGCCGATGGTACGGGAAGCCGTATCAGCCTCGCAAAAATCAGAAGGAATGAGGACGCAGGAATCCCTGTACAGGGAGACTACGACCAGCAGTTCCACCAAGAGCTGAAGGTCTATATCGACAGGCTGCGTGCAGCCCAGGGCGAGATTGGTGACGAACGCATCAACGCGTTCATGCAAGGTCTTCGAGAAGAAACCGAAAATTACGTCAAGCAAACAAGCCCACAGTTGGTGAAATACATACGACCCGTTCTCAACCGAAGCTACATCATAGCCATGAGCAGAGCGATACTGCTCTATGTAGCTCACGACAACACGTGGTCAAAGGCTATGGAAGAATATGTACGTTGGTCACTCCAGTATGACCTTCATTGCAAGATGACCTACTTTGGAGAGCAAATCATTCGTGAGATGCGGGCCGAATACGAGGCGACAGCTATCGTATCACAGGCCAAGAAGAAGAAAGGAAGCAGTTTCTTGCCGTCACTGCCGGTGACATTCACAAAAGAAGGCTTGGTATGCCGGTTAGTATTGGAATAAGCCGTTCAAAAACTCTTGCTAAACTTGCATCAGATAGGGCTAAAACAACAAAAGACAGGATTATTTTATTAG
>JAFWAX010000077.1 GCA_017507385.1 Bacteroidaceae bacterium
AAGAGAATCTTGAAGGATACTGGTAAGAGGTTCTGAAGAGACAGAGGTCTTGAAAATCCCCCGAAAGGGAATTGAAATAAAATCCTTAATGGAGAGGTGGCGGAATGGTAGACGCGCTACTTTGAGGGGGTAGTGGGCTCAGCCCGTGTGAGTTCGAGTCTCATCCTCTTCACTCAAGGAAATAAACTGCTTCAGTAGCTCAGTTGGTTAGAGCACATGACTGTTAATCATGGGGTCGTTGGTTCAAGCCCATCCTGAAGCGCAAAAACATGATGATGCGTCCTTAGCTCAGTTGGTAGAGCAATTGACTCTTAATCAATGGGTCCAGGGTTCGAGTCCCTGAGGGCGTACAAGAAAGGGATTGAGAAAATCAATATCCCTTTCATTTTAGGAGAGATGGCAGAGTGGTCGATTGCATCGGTCTTGAAAACCGACGTACTGAGAGGTACCGGGGGTTCGAATCCCTCTCTCTCCGCTGAAAGGGTTGCATGAGCAACCTTTTTTTGTTCTATAAATCGTCAAGTTGGTGAGTAAGTCTTTGGTTTGCAAATAGGTAACTATCCGAAACATGAGGGAAAAACATTGCATGATATGATATGTTATAATAGTGTTTTTTTCTACCATTGTTTTTACCACATATAAAAGTCGATAAGAATTTGTATAAACAGAAGCCATCCGCAGAATACATACTCTGCGGATGGCTTCTGTTTGTGGATATAAGAATATGTGCTGTCAAACTCACTTGCTGCTTATCGCCACCTTTGCTGCTTTCAATCCTGGCGCAGAAACAGTTAGGGTACTTTTGTTTGCTCTATTGCTGCTGCGCACCACGCCTAAAGCGCGTCCTTTCCATGTTTTGTGTTTGTTGTCGGCAGTGGTGTCAAGCTCCTTGATGTCGCCATTGCCTGCTGCAAGGAGAGTGGCTTTGCCGTTGAGTGTGAAGGTGAGTTCTACTGAGGCGTTGGGGCATAGGATTCCGTTTCGGTCAACGACTTCGGCTGTTACGAACGAGAGGTCTTGTCCGTCGGCTTTGATGGTGGAACGGTCTGCAGTCAGCCGTATGGCATAAGGCTCTTCTGCTGTGTGGAGTTCGTTGCGTCCGCTGTTGAGTGCCTCGATGGTCTGCCCGTTCTCGTCTATTGCTTCTGCTCGTAGCACGCCAGGTTCGTACTTGATGCGGATGACGGCTTTGTATTCCTCGTTTCTGGTTGTGGCTCTTTCTGCTACAAGCCTGTCGTTCAGGTATAGGCGTACTTTGGGTGAGCGTGAATATATCTCTACATCGATGTCCTTTCCTTCGTGTCCCGGCCATGTCCAGCTCTCGGATGTTGGCCATACGCTCCACTGTGTCTCTCGGATTTCGCCGAAGTATCCGTTGGGTTCTTTCACGCTGAGGAAGAGTGGGCGGTCTTCGTTCCAAAGCAGGTCGCGATAGTAGGAAATGGGCTTGCGGAGTCCTGTCAGGTCGATGTCGCCGCAGTAGGCAGCGTTCCAAGGAAACTGGTTGCGGCTGTAGTGCTCTCCGGGAGAGTCGCCTTCGTAGTACCAGCGGCCGATGCTTGACTCGCCGAGGTAATCGACGGATGTCCACACGAAGTCGCCGATAATGTAGTCATGGTCGTTAGAGTATGCCCAGTTCCTGAATGCCTCGCGAGGATAGGATTCCGTCTGCATCATGATTCTTTTAGGGTCTCGTTCATGGTCTGTCTGGTGCTTGTGTATCATATAGTTGTATCCGACAATTTCGAAAGCCTCTGCCAGCGGGTCATAGATTTCCCAATCGCTGTCCCATGCGCAGAGCGCGGATGTGACAGGTCGTGTAGGGTCAAGCTGTCGGCACAAGCCTGCAAGCTTTCTGGCGGTAGTGACAACCTGAATCTCTTTTCGTTCAATGACTTCGTTTCCGACGCTCCAGCAGAAGATGCTTGGATGGTTGCGGTCTCTCAGCACCAGCGCAGCTACATCTTCCTGCCAATGCTTGTCGATGAGGATGCTATAGTCGTAAGGCTGTTTAGGTGAACGCCATCCGTCGAATGCCTCGTCAATAACGAGCAAGCCTATGCTATCGCAAGCGTGAAGGAAAGCTTCAGAAGGGTGGTTGTGGCTTGTGCGCACAGCATTGAATCCTGCCGCTTTCATCAGCTCCACTTTTCTCACTTCGGCGCGGTCGAAGGCAGCTGCGCCCAGAATGCCATTGTCATGATGGATACATCCGCCATTGAGTTCCACTTTCTTGCCGTTGAGGAGGAAGCCTTGCTCGGCAGTGTATTCGATGCTTCTCACGCCAAACGTCTCTGTCATCTTGTCCTTGACTGTTCCATCTTCGTTGATAGCAAGGTGTGCCTTGTACAGCGCGGGCGTTTCAGGGCTCCATAGCTGCGGCTTGTCAATGTCTATCAGTTGCGTTACATTCACCGTTTCGCCAGCGCCGATACTGATGGTTTTTTGGCTTTTCCCCACATCGTTTCCTTTACTGTCTGCAAGTGTTGCCTCTACCGTCACCTGCTTTGGATTTTTGCTGTCGTTTGTCACCTCTGTTGCCACAGAAACTGTTGCTTTCTGAGCGCTTACTTGCGGGGTGGTGATGAAGGTGCCCCAATGCTTGAAATGAATATTCTCTGTGCATACGAGCCAAACATGGCGATAGATGCCCGATCCCGTGTACCAGCGGCTGTTCTTCTGCTGGGAGTTGTCAACGCTCACGGCAATGGTATTTTTCCCCTCTTTGAGCAGGTCAGTCACATCATGTATGAATGAGGAGTAGCCGTAGTGGTGGGTGCCGAGCGACTGGCCGTTGACGTACACTTCTGCATTCATATAGACGCCTTCAAAATAGAGGCTAAAACGCTTGTCTTCTGCCTTACCAATCTTCAGCTCGTCAGTTTTGCCCATTTCGAATGTCTTTCTGTACCATCCCTTTCCTGTCGGTCTGTAACCGCCATCGTTTCCTGATGGCTCGTTCTCAGAAGGTACACCTTCAATGCTCCAGTCGTGAGGCAGATTGACTACTCTCCATGCAGCATCGTCAAAATTTGCATCTCCAGCCTGTGCTGTCAGCTCACCTTTCTGAAATTTCCATTCTGCGTCCAGCAGCTGCTTTCTTGTTTGGGCGCAGGCTGGGGTGGCAGCAGCCAGCAGCGTCGCAACCCATAAAATCTTACGAATCTTTTTCATTATTAAAGTTTTTCATAAATAAATATTTCACCAATCTTAAATGCCTTTGGCTGTCAGCACCTCCTCGATGGTCATTGGCTTTTTGATGGTTCCCAATAGCCTTGCTCCATCAGGCGTGATGGTATAATCCAATTCATTGCGCAATCCTGTAAAGTTGCGCCATGCGTCAAGCTTTTCGTAGCAGATGAAGTCGGTAAATTGTTTCTCTGCCTTCCATTTGTCTATCAGTTCGGGAATGAAGTAGATGCCGGGTTCAACGGTGAAGACGAAACCAGGTTCCAGTGGGCGTGCCAGACGCAGCGACTTGAAGCCAAACTGCTTGCTCTTGGGCTTTCCGTCATACCCGACATATTGTTCTCCGAGATTCTCCATGTCATGCACGTCCAATCCCATCATGTGCCCCAGTCCGCAGGGGAAGAACAACGCATAGGCTCCGCTCTCAGCAGCTTCGGCGGGGTCGCCCTTCATCAGTCCCAGCGACTTCATGCCCTCTACAATGCGAGTTGCTGCGGCTATATGAGCATCGCGGAAGGGAACCCCAGGCTTCAGACAGTCAACAGCTGCCTGAAAACTCTCCAGATGGATGTTGTATATTTCAGCCTGTTGGCTGGTGAATTGATTGCTTACAGGCATCGTCGAAGACAGGTCGCCAGCATAATGCTCCTTTGTCTCAGCCCCAGCATCCAGCAAGAATAAGTCTCCCTCTTTCAGCGTGTGGACAAATCCGTGGTTGTGCAGAATCTGTCCTTGAGTAGTTGCGATGGTTGGAAAGGATTGCGCTTGACCATGCCGTGCTGCCACCTCTGCTATGGCAGCCGCAATCTGTGACTCTTCCACGCCTGGCTGAGCCATCCTGTATGCTGTCAGATGCATTTGTGTGCTCAGGTCAACCGCCTCTTCTATCAGTTTGAGTTCCTCTTCGTCTTTGTGGTTACGCAAATCGACAACAGCCCGAATGAGAGGAATCGATGCCATGTCAGCTTGTGCGGCTGGTTCGACACTCAGCAGCTCCCACAGCCATATTCGGTGGTCACCACGGTAAGGAGGCAGGAAATGCACAGCTTGACCCTTGGATTTCCCTTTATCCAGATAGCCTTTCAAATCCTTCAGGGGCAGCGATTCCTCCACGCCTACCATTTCACACTTCTCCCTCAATGTCGGTTGTGTGCCTGTCCAGACAATGTCGTCAATCGTCAGTTCGTTGCCAAACACAATCGTTCGGTTCTCGTCAATGTCAATGACTGCAGCCAGTCCGGCAAAATCCAGTCCGAAGAAATAGAGGAAGCAGCTGTCCTGTCTGAATGTATAAGTGTTGTCGGCATAGTTCATGCCTACCTCGTTGTTGCCAAGAAACAGCAGGAGTCCGCTTCCAAGCCTTTTCTTCAGCTCGTTACGGCGAGCTTCATAAGTGTTTTTGCTAATTCTCATCATAGTTTTAGTGTGTAGTTAGTTTCTCATTATTGCCGTTTCCCGTCATGGTAAAGATGGCAGCCCTTCTGTCGAGGAACGGATTATATGCAAAGATAGTGCAAATCGAATACAGAACAAAATAAACGTGTTTATTTTTTCTGTTGAGATGCCGCCTATCTTATCCAAAGTAGTGCAAATCGAATACAGAACAAAATAAACGTGTTTATTTTTTCTGTTGAGATGCCGCCTGTCTTATGTAATGCTTGGTTTTTGCAAAGGGAAATTTGATAGTGTTTTTTATGAGCTGTTTGTAAAAAGAAGAAGGAAGCCTCTTGCGAAGCCTCCTTCTCGTGTTGTGTGAACAATAAGAATGTTGTTTATTTATTTGAAAATAAGCTGTGCGAACTGGTAAAGGCTGCGACGCCAAGTGTGGAACTCGTGTGCTGTACCTTCTGACTCGTAACCAACAGCATTCATACCGAGTTGCTCCTTGATGTTCTTGGCTGCTTCAACACAACCCATATTTTCCTTGCCGCCACCACTCATGAAAAGCAGTTTGGTCTTCTGTGCGAAACCTTCTGAATTCTTCACTTGGTCAACACTCCATGCACCGCTGCTAAATGAGCCTACATAAGCGAACTTGCCAGGATTTGCCAGCGTGATTTCACGTGCCTGCATACCACCCATTGAGAGACCTGAGTATGCACGATGTTCAGAATCGGCAATCACACGATAGTTCTTCTCAATCATTGGAATGATGTCGTTGAAAAGCACATTCTTGAAGCCGTCAGCAAAGCCGCCAAAGCCGCCGAAACCACCTTGTGGACGCTGCCCACCCTGAGGAGCCTGGCCTGCTGGACGTGGAGCGTTTGCGTTCAGACCGTTATCCATCACGATAATGAATGGAACGGCTTTCTTCTCTGCGATGAGGTTGTCCATGATGGAAGCAACATGACCTTGATATGGCCAGCTGTACTCGTTCTCACCCATACCGTGCTGCAGATACAGAACAGGGAACTTTTTGGTAGGATTGGTGAAGTATTCGTTGGGCAGATATACGAAGCAACGACGCATCTTCTCGGTGTAGGTTGAGTAGTAGTACACTTCGCTCATAGAACCTTGTGGTACATTCTTCACCTGCCAGAAGTCCTGATCGTCTGATGGAACTTCGATACCGCTCCCCCAACGGCTTGCGCCATAATAGTACAAACTGGTTGGATCTGGAACGCTGGCACCGTCGATGTTCAACTGATAGTAGTGGAAACCCGGATCCTGAGGAGCTGAAGTGCCTGTCCACACACCATTTTCATCCTTGGTCATGGTGTAAATCTTACCAGCAATGTCAAGACCCACCTTTGTTGCCTCTGGTGCTGAAATCTGAGCACGTACCTGACGAGCAGAGTTCACCATGGGGTACTGCTTGTTGTCTTGATTACTCAATGCGGGCTTGAAGTCCTCTGCAATTGCTTCCTCTGATGGAACCCATGGGTTACCTTGTGGACGACCGCCAAAACCGCCAAATTGTGCTGACGCTGTCAAACTTACAAGCGTCATCAACGAAAGAATGATTTTTTTCATGTGATTAGTAAAAATAATAAATGAATAATAAAAAATGATTATATTTTATTGACACCAATGCACCCTCAACGGTTTTAGAATTCAAGTTGCCTTATGCGCACAAGGCAACTTGAATTCTAAATGAATAATTTCGGATGGTTTATCGACCAAAACCACCAAAGCCGAAGCCCTGTCCTTGAGGTGCTTTCTCCGTTTCGCCGAAATAGGAAGCCTCGGCATCCTGCTCGTTGAGTTTGAACACCATGAACTTTGGATTCTGTTCTGTGCAAGGAGCCCATTCGCCACCCTTAGGTCCGTTGGGGTCACTATACTTGGCAAAGTTGGTCCATGCTGTGAGCATCTTTTCTGAGAGATCCCAGTCACCCTTGGTCCAAGGACGCCAGCAGTGCTTCAGTGACTTGAAAACATACCAGAGGTCAGAAGAGTGGAATGCGCCTTTCAGACGAGCTGTGACTTCAGGGTGTGAGCCATCGTCAGGGAGAGGACGTGCAAATTCATACGCCCATGCTTTCTGGCCTTGTGCTGCGCGTACTTTGCAGAATTCTGCAATGCCTGGAGCCATATTGCCCATATCGTTCAGCGTGTATCCAATCATGTAAGGTACGTTTGCAATTGAGCCGTCGCGAGTTGCCTCGTCGAAACTTTTCAGGCTTACATAACCGTCGATGATAGGTCTTCCTTGCAAGAATACATCTTCTTCATTCACAGTATTGTAGAAGTGGCCTACAGTATAGAGAACCTCTGTAGATGCGCGGCGCAACTTTGCCAGGTCTGTCAGTCCTGCCCAATCCATCACCTTCTTGGTTTCTGCCTCTGACTCTTGCAGGGTTGGGTTGTAAGTGAAGAATCTGCTGCTTGGCGTTGCTGCCACAGCTTCTTCTCCTTCCTTGGCTGGAATGTTGATACCGCCGCCGCTCATGATGACAGCTTTGTGGAAGAGGCCACGAGCCAATGGAGATTCGCAGATGGTTCTCACGCTGCCGGCACCTGCACTCTGTCCGAAAATCGTCACGTTGTCAGGGTCGCCGCCAAACTGGGCGATATTTTCCTTAATCCATTTGAGCGACTGAATCTGGTCGAGAATACCATAGTTGCCAGAAACGCCGTTAGGACTTTCTGCTGAGAGCTCAGGGTGAGTCATGAAGCCGAATATGCCCAGACGGTAGTTGATGCTGACGAGCACCACGTCTTTGCTTGCCCATTCCTGTCCGTCAAATTCGGGCTCTGAGCCCCATCCTTCGCGATAGCCGCCACCATGAATCCACAGAGCGACAGGCAGTTTCTTGTTGACATCGCCTGGAGCTTTTGTCCATACATTCAAGTAGAGACAGTCTTCGCTGTAAGGAGCCTCGTCGCCATATCCCCATTCTGTAGCGTAACCGCCGGGGTAGTGTACTGCCTGATAGCCAGGGTGACCAAACTTGTCGGCAATCTTTATGCCTTCCCACGCCACAACTGGCTGAGGCTCTTTCCAGCGGAGGTCACCAATAGGAGGCGCAGCGTATGGAATGCCACGATAAACGTAAACGCCAGGATTGTCAGCCATAACGCCTTGAACCTGACCGCCTTCAATAGTTAACACGGGATTGTTTGCTTCAGGTGAAGAACATCCCAGCATTGCCAATAGAGGCAACATGAATAAAAGTTTTTTCATAAGATAGTAATAAATAAAATTGGTAAAGGATTATATAATAATATTGATTAGATGTATTGATTAGATGTTGCTAAATGCAAAAAGTTTAATTTTATACCGTAAAAGGTACGATAAGCTATTCCTCAGCATCAGTTGGTCGCACTTGCTTTAGTTGCTCGTTGTATGCGTAACCATGTTTCAGCAGTTCCGTCTTTATTTCTTCCTCGTTGCGGTCAAAACTGGCGCAGAGGTCTTCAAGCGAATCGTATTCTCCGTCGCGCAGCAGCATGTTGATGCTCGAAACCAGCATGAAAGGGTCTTTAGGTAGATTGTCCATAACTGATATTGTATGATAAAAGTTCTACTTTAGTTGCAAATATACAGATTAAAAGTTTTTCATGCAAATCTTCTCATGGCAAATTTTCATTCGTTCTCTATTCGGCCTTTGTTGCCAACTTGGTTTGCTGTGGAAGAACTTTATTTTTAATATTTGCATACGAATTTTAATAGCAGCAATAGCCTCTTCATAGATGTTTCTTATGCCTCTATTGCGATGTGTCCCACAACTTAATTTCAATGCCCCCCCCGTTTTGAAGTTTTCGTTATTCTTACTTATTGAATTGGCTTTTCTGACTTTTTTGCTCTTTTTTTTGGTTTTCTTTGTGGATATGTCTATCTTTGCATTTTGTTTTATGGCATTCCTGTGCATTCGGGGCTGTGAGGTTTGGCTGAGAGTGTGTGTGGGTGTCTCAATATAATGTGATATGTTGGAAGTAGGTTTGAATCATACCAGTGTACTGACGGTTGCGGATGATGTGACTGCCATGGCGTTTGGCTCAGGAGATATGCCCGTGTTTGCAACTCCTGCTATGCTGGCTTTGATGGAAAATGCAGCTATGCTGGCGGTTGCAGATGAGTTGCCAGAAGGCTGTACAACTGTTGGAGGGCAGATAGAGTCTTCGCATCTGAAGCCTTCTAAATTGGGAGATGTTGTTTGTGCTACAGCAGAAGTTATTAAGGTGGACGGAAAGAAAATCTATTTCAAAGTCAGTGCCTTTTCTGGCGAAACTCTTCTTGGCGAAGGTACTCATCTGCGTTTCATAGTTGACAGGGAGAAGTTTCTTTCAAGATTGTAATCATTTCATCTTTATTCATCAGTAAATTATAATTTTCTGTTTCTCATGTCTTATCTTGATTCCCTGACTCAGTCAGAAGAGTATCGTCGCGAAGAGCTCATTCGCGTCATTGAACGTTCTGTGGAAAACCTTACTCTTCAGGAACTGGAGGCGCTTTATTATGATATGACCACAAAAAACTACATCAACGACGACCCTATGGGTGATTTTTGACATTAAGTTGCATCTTGTTTGAATATCGTTGAAAAGATGGAAAAGAAAAAAATAGAGGAAGCCATCCAGAAGTATTTGGATGTGCATGGATATGAACGAATGGCTGTGAAGGCCGCGATGTTCGATATGGACGGAGTGCTGTTCGATTCGATGAAGAACCATGCGAAATGCTGGCATGAGACAATGGCGCATTTTGGAATGGATTTGCCTGAATGGGAAGCGTATATGCACGAAGGACGTACAGGTGCGGGCACCATCAATTTGGTGTCGATGCGTGAACGTGGATGTCGGGCTACAGAAGAGGAGATTCAGAATATATACAAATATAAAAGTGACTTGTTCAATCTGTGTCCAAAGGCTGAACGCATGCTTGGAGCGTATGAGCTGTTGGTGAAGGTGAAGGCGAGTGGGGTGGTGCCGATGGTGGTGACGGGCAGTGGACAGGTTACGCTGCTGGAGCGATTGAACAGGAATTTTCCTGAGATTTTCAGAAAAGAGCTGATGGTGACGGCTTTTGATGTGAAATTTGGGAAACCGAATCCTGAGCCTTATCTGATGGGAATGGCGAAGATGAAGAAGTGGCTTGACGATAGGGTGTTGCAGCCTTGTAATTTCATTGTGGTGGAGAATGCGCCATTGGGTGTTGAGGCTGGTGTGGCAGCGGGAGTGTTCACCATTGCTGTGAATACCGGTCCATTGCCCGATGGGGCATTGTTGAGCCAAGGTGCAAATCTGCTGTTTCATTCGATGCAGGAACTGTGCGATGAATGGGAGAAGGTGGTGTCCTGCCTCAAGGCTTCATCATGATTCCATTGACAATTCTGCCATTGTGCTTGCGTCGAGCAGAGAAGAATTGGTCATGGTTGGTAAGGGTGTCAATGCCTGAAACGTGTATGTTTTGGGGGTTGACGCCTTTTTCTATGAGTTGCAGGCGATTGCATTCCCAAAGGTCGATGTGCCATTTTTCTGCTTGAGGATTGCGTGAGTCTGGGTATCTTTTTGCCAGTTTGTTCATAGGGAACCCTGCTTGCGCAAATAGGTCATAGACTTCGTCGCCCACCTCGAAGCTGTCTGGCCCGATGCTTGGACCGATGATGGCATGGAGATGTTCGGCTTTTGTTCCGTAGGTGTTTTTCTGCATGTCGATGTTGGCCTGTACGATGCGTTGTTGTGTGCCCTTCCATCCTGCATGTACAGCAGAAATAACTTTTTGATTTTCATCCCATATAAGAACTGGTACGCAGTCGGCTGTGCGTACACAAATGCAGAGGTTGGGAATGTGTGTGGATAGGGCATCCACTCCATCGAGAGCAAGTGCTTGCTCAAGTGGATTTTTGCTTAGGAAAGTTTCGTCAATGATTCTTGTCACTGTCTCGTGTGTCTGATGCAGTGGCATGATGAGCTGGGGGATGTCGATGAAAACACCGCCATCTCTCGTTGTGGAGAAGGCGGTGATGTGTTGTGGAGTGTCGTAAATCAACATGGGTTGAATGGATTTTAAGGGTCATGCCGGACATGAAGATGTATGGGATTTACTCCTCATACTCAAAGTCTTCTAAGTCTTCAATGTCTTCTTCGTCAAGGAACTCAATCTCATCCTCTTCAGTAGCGTCTTCGTCGCCCCATCCTTCATCATCGTCATCAATGTCGTTCATGTAGGCAAATGTTTTTGTGGCATGGATGATGGACTCTTGGGTGTTGATGGCGGCGATTTTGTTGCTTTCGCTGTTCATCTCTTTCCAGAGTATGTCCTTGAGTTCTTGCAGCCCTTGTTGGGCGACGGCGCTGATGAAGACAACGGGAATGTCGTCAGGCAGTCCTTCTTTGAGCATCTCCTTCAGTTCCTCGTCTTGTCCGAGAAGGTCGCACTTGGTGATGGCAAGCACTCGTCCCTTGTCGAGCAGGTCAGGGTTGAATTGTGCAAGTTCGTTGAGCAGCACATCGTATTCGTGTCGGATGTCCTCGGTGTCAGCAGGCACCATGAACAGCAGCAGCGAGTTGCGTTCAATGTGGCGAAGGAAACGAAGACCCAGACCGCGTCCTTCGCTTGCTCCCTCGATGATGCCAGGAATGTCTGCCATGACGAACGAACGTCCGTCGCGATAGGACACGATGCCCAATGAAGGTTCAAGGGTGGTGAAGGGGTAGTTGTCTATCTTGGGTTTTGCTGATGAAACTGCATTGACGAGTGTAGATTTGCCTGCGTTAGGGAAGCCTACAAGACCCACGTCTGCCAAGAGTTTCAGTTCGAGGATGACGGAGCGTTCCTGCATTGGTTCTCCTGGCTGTGCATAGCGTGGTGCCTTGTTAGTAGGGGTGGCGAAATTGAAGTTGCCCAATCCTCCGCGTCCTCCTTTCAGCAAGATGACTTCCTGCCCGTGTTCTGTCACGTCGCAGATGTATTCGCCTGTTTCTGCATCATATACGGCTGTTCCGCATGGCACTTCGATGTATGCGTTCGCGCCTTGTTTGCCAGTTGACTTGTTTTTCGAGCCATTCCCTCCGTGTTCTGCCTGAATATGGCGGTCATAGCGCAAGTGGAGAAGAGTCCAGTAATTGCGGTTCCCTCGCAGGATGACATGACCGCCACGTCCTCCGTTGCCTCCATCTGGACCTCCTTTAGGCAAATATTTGGCACGGTGCATATGGGTAGAACCTCGTCCACCTCGTCCTGAGCGGCAATAGATTTTTACGTAATCAATGAAGTTTGATTCAGCCATTCAATCTCTGTCTTGTGTCTATAGAATAAAAGAATGCATCATTGCCAGACAAAGTCCTTGCTGGGCAATGATGCATCCTGAAAATTATGCGTTTTTGTCGATAGCAGCAAAAATGTTAGAGAGCATTGTCTCTTTTGCGCCAGTCCATGTGAAGGTGTTGCGGATGCCTTCCTTCTCGAACCATTCAGCGAGTGGCGCAGTCTGGTTGCGGTACACGTCGAAACGCTTCTTGATAGTTTCTTCGTTGTCATCTGCACGTCCTTGTTCCTTTGCACGGTTGAGAAGACGGGCCATGAGCACCTCTTCGTCAACGACGAGCTCAATCATCATGCCCATGTCATCTCCACGTTCTGCAAGCATCGTCTTGAGCGCTTCAGCTTGTGCTATAGTGCGTGGGAAACCATCGAAAATAACGCCTTGTCCTTTTGGCAGAGCGTCATAAGTCTTGGCGAGGATGTCAATCATCAACTCGTCAGGGATGAGCTGTCCGTTATCAATATAGCCCTTTGCTATTTTGCCGAGTTCTGTTCCGTTCTTGATTTCACTGCGGAGCACATCGCCAGTTGAAATGTGCCCCATATTGTATTTTGCAACGATTTCATCGCTGTAAGTGCCCTTGCCTGAGCCTGGAGCACCGAAGATAATGATATTCTTCATTGGATTTCGTTTATTTAGATATTTTATAGTATGATTTCTTGAGTTTAGTTTTTTACCACGTAGATGTCCTTATAGTTGCGCCCTTGCCCATCATAGTCAAGTCCGTACCCAACAATGAATTCGTTAGGAATCTCCATTGCACAGTACTTTACATCCAGGTCCACTTGCAGTTTGCCAGGCTTCATCAGCAATGTGGCTATTTCGACCGAACGTGCTCCTTGGGCTTTGAACTGTGGCACAATATTGTGCATGGTTATGCCGGTGTCAATAATGTCTTCCACCAGAATGATGTCTCTTTCTTTGAGAACAGCGTTGACGCCAATCAACTCCTTTACCTTGCCAGTGCTCTCCATCCCTTCATAGGACGAGAATTTAGCGAATTGAATCTCGTGACTGAACGTTAGTTTTCGTACAAGGTCGGCTGCAAACATGAAAGCTCCATTCAGGACTCCTATCAGCAAGGGGTTTCTTTCTTGGTAGTCAGCATTTAGCTTGTCTGCCAACATGGAAATTTTCTCTTCGATTTGCTTGTGCTGTATGAATAATTCAAACTTTTTGTCCTTGATTGTAATCATAAAAATGACATTTGCCGCATTTAAGATGCAAATCTACACAAAAAATCCATATTTGAGAGTGAAAACCAGAATAAACACATGAAAAAACGTGATATAAACAGCACTTTTGTCCTTTTTTGTCGTTTTTTTTGATATCTTATTACTATTTTTGCACATCAAAACTCATCTATTATATTAAATCCTTGAAATGATGAAGATTTTGTCATCAGCTCAGTTGAAAATTGTTGATGCTTATACAATAGAACATGAGCCAGTTTGTTCTACGGACTTGATGGAGCGTGCCTCCCGAGCTGTGGTTGACAAGATTCGTTCGCGTTGGACTGTCGATACTCCCATGAAGATTTTTGCTGGTCCTGGAAACAACGGTGGTGATGCGCTTGCTGTTGCTCGCATGCTGGGTGAATCAAACTATAAAGTTTACGTATATTTGTTCAATACGTTAGACAAACTCTCTCCTGATTGTCAAATCAACAAACAGCGACTGCTTGATATTCAAGAACTCAAGCAGCACACACTGGGTGCCCGCAATATTGAATTTGTAGAAATCAAATCGCAGTTTACACCTCCTGCATTGGAGGAAGGAGATGTGGTTATCGATGGGCTCTTTGGAACAGGGCTGTCACGTCCTCTGAATGGAGGTTATGCTTCGGTTGTTAAGTATATCAATGCTTCTCCAGCAACAGTCGTCTCCATTGATGTTCCCTCTGGTCTAATGTGTGAAGACAATACTTACAATGTGATGAATCACATCGTAAAAGCCGATGTCACTTACACCATTCAGTACCCTAAGCTTGCATTTTTCTTCCCTGAAAATGATCTCTATGTGGGGCAGTGGGAAGTGCTCGATATTGGCATCATCGATCCTTGCAGCGAAGAGACTGCTACTCCTTACGTTTTTACTGAAAAGTCTGATATTCAGGCCATGCTCAAGAAGCGTTCACGCTTTGTACACAAAGGCATGGAAGGGCATGCGTTGCTTATAGCAGGCAAAAAAGGGATGGCTGGTGCCGCCATTCTCAGTGCAAGGGCTTGCATGCGAGGAGGAGTTGGAAAACTGACCATACGCACTCCAGAATGCAACGCCTCAATTTTGCAGTCAACAGTGCCAGAAGCAATCATCAATGTGGATGCCGACCCCAACTGCTTCAGCCAATCGGTCGATTCAGGAGATTATGATGCCATGGCCATTGGTCCGGGCATAGGCACTTCGCCTTATACCGTTCAGGCATTCATTGATCAGATTACCTTTGCCAAGTGCCAGGCTGTGATAGACGCCGATGCCCTCAATATCTTTGGCAATCATAGAGGCTGGGTTAATTTGCTGCCTCGTCGCAGCATTCTGACTCCTCACAAGAAAGAACTGTTTGGGCTCATCGGCGCCACTCGCAATTCGTATGAACAGTTAGAACGCACACGCGAAATGGCTGTCCGCCAGCAGATTTATGTCGTTATCAAGGGTGCTTATTCTGCTGTTGTCACTCCAGAGGGAAAAGCCTACTTCAACTCTACTGGCAATCCAGGTATGGCGACAGCTGGTTCGGGCGATGTGCTTACCGGCGTTATCTTGGCCTTGTTGGCGCAGGGCTATTTGGCAGAGAATGCTGTGCGCCTTGGAGTTTATCTGCATGGACTTTCTGGCGATTTGGCAGCAGAAGACCTGTCATGTGAAGGATTGATTGCCAGCGACCTTGTTGACTATCTTCCTAAAGCATTTAAAGCATTGAAACAGAACAATTGAGACAGAACATTTGAAAAATATGATAATGAAAAGAATTATACTCATAGCATTTACAGCCTTAATGTCTTTGTGGGCAATAGCGCAGACACAAGTGACAGCATTCACTCCTGGCGTGGCCGCCAATGGAGTGAACTATGCTTTGCCAAAAACAAGGTTGCGAATAGATGTTACAGCCATGAAGGTGGTTTACACGCCTGGAGAATATGCCAAGTATGCAGAACGTTACCTTCACATCATCTCGGCAGATAAAGCGGCTTCCACACAGTGGAGCGTGACCAGACTTAATGTCTATCAGGAAGGTGTGCCCGACACGTCTAAAGTATTCACCGTCAAGATGAAAGACAAGACTATTGCTCCTATGGTGCAACTCACCAATAGTGGTATCCTTGTGGCTGTCAACACCACTGCAGAGCTTGATACCCCTGATTACCCCTCGACCCATGCAACCAACCATCGGCTTGATGCACGGCAGTATCTCACGGCAGAAATTCTGTCTGCAACCTCTGTAGCCAAGCGAGCAGAACTGACAGCGCAAGAGATACTCGACATCCGCGAAAGCAAGAATGCCATCAAGCGTGGACAAGTAGAGTCGATGCCACAGGATGGTGCTTCGCTCAAGATTGTGCTGGACGAATTGGATGTGCAGGAACGAGCGCTGACCCAGCTTTTTGTTGGATATTCTGACACCACAGTTACCTATCAGACATACACCATCCTGCCAGCAGAGGATATTGAAAAAGATGTCATTTTCCGATTCTCTCGCAAACTGGGTTTTGTCGATGCAGACGACCTTGCTGGAGATCCCTACTATATCTCATTGAAAAACCAGCACACTGTCGTTCTTCCTGACCAGGCTGAACTTCTGAAGAAAAAGATTGCCGGTCTGGTATATAATATGCCCAGTATGGCAAAGCTTACCATCAGCACGATGCAAGGTCCTCTCTATGAGCAGGAACTGCCATTTGCACAGTTTGGTACGCTTGATGTGCTCAGTGCAACCCTCTTCAACAAAGGTGCAAGCACACGTCTTACGCTGGATCCTGCCACTGGAGGCATCCAGCATCTGGAGCAATGATGTAGCCAGAAGACATCTGTTGGTGCGTGAAAACAAATTCTATTATTTTGTATAAATTTTTATTATAAACTTTTTAAAAACATCAAGAAAATGAAAAAGTATCTTGCAGAAATGGTAGGAACAATGGTTCTTACACTTCTTGGCTGTGGAACAGCCGTTTCACTTAACTGTGGTTCAGACACAGCTTCAGTCGTAGGTACAGCAATGGCATTCGGTCTTGCTGTTGTTGCAATGGCATACACCATTGGTGGTGTTTCGGGTTGCCACATCAACCCAGCCATCACTTTGGGATGCCTTGTTTCTAAGCGTATCAGTGGTAAGGATGCTGCCATGTACATGGTGTTCCAAGTGATTGGTGCTATCATTGGTGCAGCAATCCTCTTTGCTCTCACTTCTAACGATATGGCTCAGGCTGGCGGCACTCTGACAGGCGCAAACAGCACTGGCAATCATGGCGTTGTTGTAGGTCTCATCGCTGAAATCGTTCTCACTTGCATCTTCGTTCTCGTGGTTCTTGGCACAACAGACGCAAAGAAGGGTGCAGGCAACTTTGCAGGCCTCGCAATCGGTCTTTCGCTCATCCTCATTCACCTTGTAGGCATTCACTACACTGGCACATCAGTGAACCCTGCACGTTCTATCGGTCCAGCTCTCTTTGAAGGCGGACAGGCACTTGCTGACCTCTGGGTGTTCATCGTTGGTCCATTTGCTGGCGCAATCCTTGCTGCACTCATTTGGAAGGTGATTGGCGAAGAAAAAGCATAAAGCAGTCAACAGAAATATCTTTTGAGACACATCATTCTTTTGATGTGTCTCTTTTTTTGTAACTTTGCAGCATGATGGAAAAAGAAAAGCTTTGGAATTCAAACTATGTCAAGGTGTGGCTGGCTAACTTCATGATATTCTTTTCATTCATGATTGTTACGCCCCTTCTTCCGCTCTATCTGAGCGACACCTTTCAGGCTGACAAGGATACGATAGGCTTCATCCTGTCGGGCTACACGTTGACAGCCCTTCTGGCGCGTCCCATCGCTGGCTATCTGGTTGATAGCTATTCCCGGCGAGCCGTTCTGCTGATATGCTACTTCTTCTTCTTTGCCCTCTTTGCTGGCTATCTGGTGGCTGGGACAATGACTCTCTTTGCCATCATCCGCACAGCCCATGGCGCACCCATGGGAGCTGCAACTGTGGCTAACAGCACATGCGCCATCGATGTGCTTCCGTCCTCCCGGCGAGCAGAAGGCATCGGCTATTATGGCCTGTCCAACAATCTGGCGACCAGCATGGCACCCACCGTCGGACTGCTGATATATGATAAGATAGGCAATTATGATGTCATTTTCCTGGTAGCCCTGTGTGCAGCCATGATAGGCTTCGTCATCAATGCAACCGTGCATTTCCCTGTCAAAGAGATTGTGCCCAATCGAAATCCTATTTCCTTTGATCGTTTCTTTCTGGTGAAAGGGTGGAGCGAGGGCGTCGTCATCATGAGCGTGGGGCTTTCCTATGGCGTTCTGGTTACTTATCTTGCCATCTATGGCAAAGAAGAGCTGGGCATGACGGCAGGCACAGGTGCATGGTTTGCCGTGCTGTGTAGTGGCTTGATACTTTCTCGCCTCATCGGCGCTCGTTCCTTGCGCAAGGGGAGGGTAGTGCAGAATGTCAATCGAGGCATCCTCATCAGCGTGTTCGGCTACCTGCTTTTTGCCCTCATGAAGAACCCTGTAGGCTTTTATGGCGCTGCCATCATTATCGGCTTGGGCAACGGGCACATCTTCCCTGGCATGCAGACCATGTTCGTCAACTTGGCACCCAACAATCAGCGCGGAACAGCCAATTCCACCCTGCTCACCTGCTGGGACATTGGCATGGGCATCGGTGTTGTCTTTGGCGGCATGGCTATCCATTACTCAGGCTATTCTGCTGCATTCTGGTTTGCCTTCATCGTCAATCTCCTTGGCGTTATCTTCTATTTCCTCTATGTGAAGAATCATTTCGTTAAGCATCGTCTCCGATGAAGAATGATGTTGTCAAGTTTTGGAAGAAAAACGGAGTGCCCCACACCGATGAATCGGTGTGGGGCACTCCGTTTCATCGATGTGGGGCACATCGATGAAAAAAGGCTGAGGAGCTATTCAAGCCCTCAGTCTTTTGTTCTTAAATACGCTGAAAATCAATAGTTTCCCTTCTTGATTTCAAAGTAAGCCTGTGGATGAGCACAGACAGGGCAAATTTCGGGAGCATCCTTGCCGATGTGCACATGTCCGCAGTTGCGGCACTGCCAGATGCAGTCGCCATCACGGCTGAACACAATCTTCTCCTGAATGTTCTCAAACAGTTTCTTGTATTTTTCCTCATGCACCTTCTCGATGGCTGCAACACCTTCGAAGAGGTCGGCAATGTAGTCAAATCCCTCTTCGCGAGCTTCCTTAGCCATGCGTGGATACATGTCTGTCCACTCCTCGTTCTCGCCCTTTGCTGCGTCAGCCAGATTGCTCAGCGTGTCGTCAATGCCGTGAATGAGCTTGAACCACAGCTTAGCGTGTTCCTTCTCCTGATTAGCCGTTTCGAGAAACAGTTCAGCCATCTGCTCAAAGCCTTCCTTCTTTGCCTTTGATGCGTAGTATGTGTACTTGTTGCGAGCCATTGACTCGCCAGCGAATGCTGCCATGAGGTTAGCCTCAGTCTTAGTGCCTTTCAATGCTTTTTCCATAATATTTTATTCTATAAATGGTTAATGTGTTTGTTAATAATCTCGGGTACAAAGATAATATAAAGAAACGAATGAACAAAATTTATTCAGATTTTTTTTGAGGGAGTTAAACAGAGAAAGCCAACAGCTATGCTGCTAAGCGTCTCATTTGCCAAGTGTTGCTTGACTCCATTCTTTACTCAAACACCAACCTCATTCTGCACAGTTCGTCTCCATTTTCTCTGCACACGCGCACGCCATATTCCAGTTCGTTCACCTTTTCCCTGTACAGGTTCAGATGGTCGCCCTTGTGCCCTTCAGCCACGTATGCCACATCCACTCTTTTCAGCTTGTGCTCGCAGTGCCATTCCGTGTCCCACAGGTCCATTACGTGTTCGATAAACTTCACGCTGTTGATGTGTCCGTTGATGTCCACGTCATGGTATCCCGTTGGCATGCTTTTCACCAATTCAGCCTCGTTGCTTATCACCACGCGCGTCAGTTTCCCGATAGGGTTCGGCTCTTCCTTCAGTTCCCATTGCAGCAGCTCTCCGTCCTTGATGTCCAACAGGTTGCAGGGCTGCCTCGTCTCAGTGTCAATCATTGCCCAGATGCTTTTTCCGTGTCCGTACACCTTGCCGTCTTTGCCCACCACGCGGAAACTTCTGTTGGTGAAGAAGCGCATCGAGCTTTCAATCCACGATTCTATATAGAAATGCTCATAGATTTCAGGCATCTTTTCCATTTCGATGGCAAATCGAGATAGTACCCAAGCCTTGTTGATGGTTTGTAGGTACTTGATGCCGAAGTCGCGGTCGTTTGCGTGAAAGTCGGCTGCATTCAGCATGTGGTTGCCCAGATGCCCCATGAACAGCCTGCCTGTGCAGTCGCAGTGAAAGGGATTGGCCCTAAATTCGTATCGTCCAATTTTTTCCATTGTTCAGTTGTCTGTTGTTTGTCGTCTTCTGGATTTAAAAGAGTTATCGCTGTGCTCGTCCTGTAGAGAGATGTTTTGCCCCATGTGTTATGCAAATGTGTTTCTCTCGTATAGGATTGACTCTCAATGTTTTTTCCTACTTTTCGTAAAACATCTTCAGGTCAATAGCTTCTCCCATAGTCCGGTATCCGTCAGCATTTGGGTGCAGCCAGTCATTCTCAAACAGGAAATCAGGGTTCAGGCGGTCAGGCTGCTCCGCATCCCTCGTTGCAGCGTCAAAGTCAATCACCCCGTCAAACTCGCCCGACGTGCGAATCCACTCATTCACCATCTGGCGCCCCTTCTCGCGCGATT
Source organism: Bacteroidaceae bacterium (assembly GCA_017507385.1). Classification (GTDB taxonomy): domain Bacteria; phylum Bacteroidota; class Bacteroidia; order Bacteroidales; family Bacteroidaceae; genus Minthosoma. Next base: position 19,893 of record JAFWAX010000077.1, read on the forward strand.
CATTATAATAGCCATTACCCTTAAACGGCATAATCGTTCCGCCATAAATCTTGATGCCCTTCTCATGTGCCTTCCTGATCATCACCTTATACGACTCAATCAAGCTGTTCGCCGTAGCCACGCCATCCCTGGAGCCGCCCAAGTCATTCACGCCCTCAAACACAATCGCATACTTCACACCCTCCTGATTCAGCACATCACGGTCATATCGGCTGTTCGCCGTAGGACCCAGACCGCCCCTCAGCACACAGTTGCCGCCCAGTCCCAGATTCAGCACACTCAACTTCTTCGTCTTCTTATTCTTCAGCAGCCTCTCCGACAGCACATCCGTCCATCGGTCCTGCCCATTCGTCGTCGTGCCACGACCGTCAGTAATCGAGTTGCCAATTGCAGCAATCGCCCCATATCCCTTGCCAGCCTTCACCAGCAGACTGTTGATATAGTACCAGTGCGCCGTCTCCACCGCACCAGAAAAGTCATTCGTGTTCCCCTTCGCAATGTAAGAGCTGGTGCGCGAGCCCGGGTGTCCCGTCACATCCTTCTGCGACACCTTGCCAAAGTGAATCGTGATAGCCACATCCATCCTTGGCGTCAGGCGGAACTTCACAGGGTCAGACACAATCACCTCCCCCGGCTTCATCGTCACCCCCTTCTTGCCGCCAAACGTAAGCGCTGTCACCGTACTCTCGTCAATCTCAGCATTGCCACCCTTCGACAGCGCCCTTGCCAGCTCCACGCCCACAATCTCCGTCTCCTCCGTATTGTATTCATTCGACAGCTTCAGCGACACCTCCTTGCCGCCAAACGACACCTCCACAATCTGCCGCAGCGAGTTGCCCGCCAGATAAGGCGCAGGCGCCAGATTATGCGGTTCCACCTTCTGTATGGCCGTCGTCCATGTAGCCACCACCTGATTCTTGTCACTCTTAGCCGACAGCGTCAAAGCGACAGCCATCAGCGCAACCAAAGCAAAAGCAAATTTTCTCATGTTATTCCTTATTTTTTTACAAAGATAGTGCAAATCGAGCACAGAACAAAATGAACTCATGCTTTTTTATGTTGAAGTGTAACCTGTCTTATACGAAGAAGTTGTTTTTTTCTCTTTTTTGTACCTTTGTGTATTCAACCGAAAGCCGTTCCAGCCATACTTGCTGAAGACCATCCCCCAAAAAGAATGAATCAGAAATTATGAAAGCTGCTTGTGTCCATTCTTCCCGAAAGAGCAATGGGCTGATACCTCAAAGAATCTGCTTCATTTCTTGATAAAAATAAACAAAACCTCTGCATTTTTTAATATTTTTTGTATATTTGCATAGAAAAAATATGAAGATTATGTCAAATTTACAGCAACGTGAAGAACTGCACCGTACCATCTGGAATATGGCCGATGATCTGAGAGGACAGGCTGGTGGATGGGAGTTCAAGGCATACGTGTTAGGCACCCTTTTCTATCGATTCATCTCGGAGAACCTGACTGACTACATCAACCGTCTGCAGGCAGAGGCTGGGGTGGAGGGCTTTGACTATGCCGACATGAGCGATAAGGATGCTGAGGAGGCACGAGAGCAGATGGTGGCAGAGAAGGGATTTTTTATTTTACCTTCTCAACTGTTTAGGAATGTGTGCAAGACCTGCGAGCAGGACGAGAATCTGAACATGACGCTGGCGAAGGTGTTCAAGGCGATTGAGGCTTCTGCCATTGGTACTGCATCCGAGGATGATATGAAGGGCTTGTTCAGCGACTTCAATGTGGATAGCATCTTCTTGGGCAACGATGTGAAGACGCGCAACAAGAACATGGCAAAGGTTCTCTTGAAGATTCGCGACATGAAGTTGGGTGAGGATTTTCAGGAAAACAAGATAGATGCCTTTGGCGATGCCTACGAGTTTCTGATGACCATGTATGCCAGCGGAGCCGGCAAGTCGGGCGGCGAGTTTTTCACGCCTCAGGAGGTGAGCGAACTTTTGGCGCGTCTGGCTGTGGCAGATGGGCATGAGGTGCGCAGCGTGTATGACCCTGCTTGCGGCAGTGGTTCGCTGTTGCTGAAGTTCTCCAAGACCATCGGGAAGGACAACCCTGCGTTGAATTATTATGGGCAGGAAATCAATCCGACTACCTATAACCTGTGTCGCATCAACATGTTCCTGCACAACATCAACTACGATAAGTTCGACATCCAACTGGGTGACACCCTGCTCAATCCCCTGCATCGTCAGTTGGAACCCTTCGATGCCATCGTCAGCAATCCTCCTTACAGCATTGCGTGGGAAGGTTCGAAGAATCCGCTCCTGATTAACGATGACCGTTTTTCGGGTCCTGGCGTGTTGGCACCCGACAGCACAGCCGACTTGGCTTTCACGCTCCACATGTTAGCATCGCTCAGCGAGAGCGGTACGGCAGCCATCGTCGAGTTCCCGGGTGTGCTCTACCGAGGTGGCAAGGAGAAGGCTATCCGTCAATGGCTGTTGGAGAACAACCGCATCGACACCATCATCCAACTGCCCAGCAACCTCTTCTTCGGTGTAGGCATCGCCACCTGCATCATCGTGTTGCGTAAGGGCATGCGCCCCGACAACAAGGTGCTCTTCATCGATGCTTCCCGTGAGTTTGTGAAGAATGGCAACAAGAACCGCCTCACAAAGGCGAACCAAGACCACATCTTCAACGTGTTTGCCCAACGCAAGGAAGAACAGTACTTCTCTTGCCTTGTGCCCAATGCCGACATCCTTGCCAACGATGCCAACCTCTCCGTCTCGTCGTATGTGGAGCAGGAGGACACCCGCGAGATGATTGACATTGTGGAGGTGAATGCCACGCTGAAGAAGTTGATTGCTGAGGGTGAGGAATTGAATAGGAAGATTGATGCCATCATTCAAGAGTTAGGAGAACAATAACATGGAAGAGAATCAAATCATTATATATCAGACAGAAGACGGAGAAATCCAGATAGATGTCCGTTTAGAGAACGAGACGGTGTGGTTGACTGCTAACCAGATGGCTGTTTTGTTTGATAGAGATGAGAAGACCATCCGAAAGCATATAAATAATGTGTTTTCAGATCAAGAAGTTCCCAAGGATATTAACACGCATTTTTTGCGTGTTGTTGGGGTTAAACAACTCGTTGCATATTACACCCTTGATGTCATCATTTCCGTAGGATATCGCGTCAAGAGCAAACGAGGCGTACAATTCCGCCAGTGGGCAAACCGGGTTTTGAGGCAATATCTCATCAAAGGCTATGCCGTCAATGAGCGTATGCGTCGCGAGCAGATTGGAGAACTCCGACAGTTGGTGCAGGTGGTGGGTCGTACATTGAAGAATCAGGAGGTGACAAGCACCGTGGAGGGTCAAGACCTGCTTGATGTGGTGGTTGACTACACGTATGCCCTTGATACTCTCGACGATTACGACTACGAGCGTCTGACCATTACTCAAACCACAAAAGAAGAGGTCTTTCACGCCACCTATGAGAGTGCGATGGAAGAGATTGAGCGTCTGCGTAAGAAATTTGGAGGTTCGGCATTGTTTGGGAATGAAAAGGATGATTCTTTCAAGAGCAGTATAGGTCAAATCTATCAGACTTTTGGAGGTGAGGAACTATATCCCAGCGTGGAGGAGAAAGCAGCCATGTTGCTTTATCTGGTCACGAAAAACCATTCTTTCAGCGATGGCAACAAGCGTATAGCTGCCACCCTGTTCCTTTGGTTCCTGAATGGTAATCGTATTCTTTACCATCCCGATGGTTCCAAACGCATTGCGGATAACACCCTTGTGGCTCTGACCCTGATGATTGCCGAGAGCAAGACGGAAGAGAAAGATGTGATGGTTAAAGTGGTAGTGAACTTAATCAATCAACAGAATTAGGAGGTGAAGTAATATGGTAGAGTGGAAGAAATTAGGAGAGCAGTTGGATTATGAACAACCAACGCCATATTTGGTGAAGTCCACCGAATATGACAATTCTTTCGATGTGCCTGTATTGACTGCAGGGCACTCATTATTGTTAGGTTATACAAATGAGAAAGAAGGTGTATTCAAAGCAAGTAAAGATAATCCAACGATTATTTTTGATGATTTTACAACTTCATTTCATTGGATTGATTTCGAATTCAAAGTAAAAAGTTCTGCTATGAAGATGTTGCGCCCCAAAAATGGCGTGAACTTCCGTTATGTTTATTATTCCATGTGTGGAATCAACTTCATTCCTAGCGGTCATCAAAGACATTGGATTTCGAAATATTCTCACTTTCAAATCCCCATTCCCTCCCTTTCTGAACAAACTCGTATTGTTTCCATTCTCGACACTTTCACGGCTTCCATCGACAACCTGAAAAAGCAAATCGCAGAACGTAGAAAACAATATGAGTATGAGCGTGATCAGTTGTTGGATTTGGAAGGAAAAGAAGGAGTGGAGATGAAGAAGTTGGGAGAATGTGTTCTTTTTATAACGGATGGTGATCATCAACCCCCTCCAAAGTCATCGGAAGGAATACCATTTGTCACAATTTCAGATATTGAAAAGTTGAGTCACACAATTGACTTTTCAAATACATTTTTTGTTCCCCAAGAATACTACAATTCCTTGAAAAGTGATAAAAAGGCTAAGAAAGGAGACGTTTTATATACCGTTACAGGTTCTTTTGGAATTCCCGTTTTAATAGAAGATAATAGAGAGTTTTGTTTTCAAAGGCATATCGCTTTAATTAGGCCCAATAATACAATTGCGTTGTCGCGATACATATACCATTGGTTATGCTCTAATTATGCTAAGAAACAAGGAGAAGAGAAGGCTTCTGGTGGTGCACAAAAAACGGTTTCTTTGAATTCTTTGAGAAGTTTTCGTTTTTATTATCCTCCTTTGCAAGCCCAATCCCGCATTGTTTCTATCCTTGACACCTTTGAGGCAAGCATAGCGAACTTGGAGGCACAACTGAAACTTCGCGAAAAGCAATATGAGTATTATAGAAATCAACTGTTGACGTTTGAATAAAGAACAAGATATGCCTATACCACCATTTACCATAACGTCTGAGATTCTGCATCTGGTATCACAAATATCGGAACAAATTGGTGCGCTTACCATGCAATTGGGTGGTAATGTGCCTTCGCCTCAATTGCGTAAAAAGAATCAGATCAAGACCATCCACTCGTCGCTGGCTATTGAGAATAACACTTTGTCGCTGAAGCAAGTCACCGACATTGTTGACGGAAAGCATGTATTGGGTGCTCCAGACGAGATACAAGAAGTAAAGAATGCCATTGAAGCCTATCGTCTCATGCCACAGTTGGATGCTTTCAAAGAAAAGGACTTGCTGAAAGCCCATGGTCTGATGATGAAAGACTTGGTACGCAATGCTGGACACTATAGACAAGAGGGCGTTGGTGTGTTTGACGGGAATGGCAATTGTCGGCACATGGCACCACCGCCTGCACGTGTTCCCGAATTGATGGCTGAACTCTTTCAATGGGTCAAGACTACCAACATTCACCCGTTAGTTCATTCATGTGTGTTTCATTACGAATTTGAGTTTATTCATCCCTTTATCGATGGCAACGGTCGTATGGGGCGTTACTGGCAGACGATGCTGTTGAGCCGTTGGAAAGGAATCTTTGCATGGCTGCCAGTAGAAACAATTGTAAAACAGCATCAACAGAAGTACTACGATGTGATTGCAAAATCAGATGCTGCTGGTGAAAGTACCTTGTTCATCGAATTTATGCTGAAATGTCTGCTTGACACCATGGAGCATTACGAACCTCAAGAAGAAGATGAGCCAGATGGGCTGCACGATAAAGTAGCCAATAAAGTAGCCAATAAAGTAGCCAATAAATCTGCCCAGAAGGTTTTGCTATTGCTCTATGAGAATGGTCATCTGACACGTGACGAACTCAGCGAACGCACAGGATTATCATTAGGTGGCATCAAGAAAATCATCAACTCCCTACGCGAGAGTGGACTTATTACCCGTGTTGGCAGCAACAAGACAGGATACTGGAAAGTAAACATAGACGGTTCGGAATAAAGTTCGGTGTAAAGTAAAATATAAACGCTTATGGAAGACTATAAAATCATCGTAGAGCAAGAGCACCAGACCGTGATGGCGCACTATGAGGCGTTGGAACGGGAGGATGTGGGCTACCAGAGTGAGGCGGAGCTGGAAGCGGCTTTCATCAAGCAACTGGTGGGACAAGGCTATGAGCGTGTGAACATCACCAGCGAGAAGGATTTGCTGATGAACCTGAGAGCGCAGATGGAGCGGCTGAACGGCTTGGCCCTCTCGGACAAGGAGTGGAAGCAACTGCTGGAACAGCATATCGCCTCGCCTCAAATGACGATTGAGGACAAGACGGAACGGATTCAACGCTCGGAGATTGTGAATATCACGCTTGACAATGGCGACACACAAAACATCAAACTCATCGACAAGCGGGACATCCACAACAACCACCTGCAAGTGCTGAATCAATATGTGCCAGAGGGTGGCAAGTACGCCAACCGCTATGATGTGACCATCCTGGTGAACGGTCTTCCGCTGGTGCATTGTGAACTGAAACGGAGGGGTGTTGACATCAAGGAGGCGTTCAACCAAATCAACCGCTATGAGAGGGATTCTTTCTGGTCGGGATGCGGTTTGTATGACTATGTGCAAATCTTCATCATCTCGAACGGCACCCAAACGAAATACTACTCGAACACCACACGTTTTGCCCATGTGGCAGCGGTGTCGAACAGCCCCAAACAACGGGTGAAGACACAATCGCAGTCGTTTGAGTTCACGTCGTGCTGGTCGGATGCGGAGAACAACACCATTTGGGACTTGCGTGACTTTACCCGCACATTCTTGGCGAAATCGACTTTGCTGAATGTGCTGACGAAGTACTGCGTGTTTACGGTGGATAAGAACCTGATGGTGATGCGTCCCTATCAGATTGCCGCCACGGAGAGGATTCTGCTGCGCATCAAGCAAGCCACGATGAACAAGTGGCAGGGAAGCATCAAGGCTGGTGGCTACATCTGGCACACGACGGGTAGCGGCAAGACACTTACTTCGTTCAAGACGGCACAGTTGGCAAGCATGTTGCCCTATGTGCATAAGGTGCTGTTTGTGGTGGATAGAAAGGACTTGGATTATCAGACGATGAAGGAGTATGACAACTTCGAGAAGGGATGCGCCAACTCCAACACCTCGTCAAACATTCTGCAAAAGCAACTGAACGACCCTGCCGACACGAAGAAAATCATCATCACGACAATACAGAAACTGACTTCGCTGTTGAAGAAGAAAAAGGACATCGGCTGTGCGGACAAGAATGTGGTGATGATCTTCGACGAGTGTCACAGAAGCCAGTTTGGCGACATGCACGTGATGATCACCAAAGCGTTCAAGAAGTACTATCTCTTTGGCTTCACGGGCACACCCATCAGCAGCACGAACATTGCCACAGGTAAGTATGCCAACCTGCGCACCACGGCTCAGGCATTTGGTGGAGAACTGGACGAGAAGGGCAACCCGACGGAACCGCTGCACACCTACACCATCATCGACGCCATCAGAGACAAGAATGTGCTGAAGTTCAAGGTGGATTACATTCAGACGATGAAGATGAAGGGCGATGTGGAGAACAAGAAGGTGTGGGCCATCGAGACGAAGAAGGCATTGATGGAACCTGAACGCATTACCAACAACGTGCGCTACATCTTGGAGCATTATGCCCAAAAGACGAAGCAACGGGAACGCTACACCTACAGCATCATCACGAATGTGGTGGATGTGGCGAAAAACAACAAAGCACAGGAGGAGAAGCGGAAGAACCTGTTAGGTGGCTTCAATTCGATTCTGTGTGTGGAGAGTATTCCGATGGCGATTGCCTATTACACGGAGTTTCAGAAGCAACAGGAAAAAAGGGCGGAAAAACTGCGCATTGCCACCATTTTCACTTTCTCAGCCAACGAAGCCGAGGATGACGCGATGGGGCTGATGGACGATGAAGACCCTGCAGGAATAGAAGGGCTGGATGTCACTTCGCGAGATTTTCTGGAACGTGCCATTGCAGAATATAACGGATGGTTTGGCACCAATTATTCGACGGACAGCGAGAAGTTCCAGAACTACTACAAGGACTTATCTCTGAGAATGAAGAACAGGGAGGTGGATTTGCTGATTGTGGTGAGCATGTTCCTGACGGGCTTTGATGCCAAGACGCTCAACACGCTGTGGGTCGATAAGAACCTGCGGATGCACGGATTGCTGCAAGCCTACAGCCGTACGAACCGAATACTGAACAGCATCAAGGATTGTGGCAACATCGTGTGCTTCCGCAACTTGGAGGAGGCAACGAATGCTTCGCTGGCACTCTTTGGTAACACGGGCGCAAAGGGTATTGCCATCATGCGCCCCTTCAAGGATTACTACGAGGGATATGACGACGAGAAAGGCAAGCACCATGAGGGCTATGTGGAGATTGTGGCGGCATTGCTGGCCAAGTACAACCTGCCGCTGAATCCGCAACTGTTTACACTAGAGGAGAAGAAAGAGTTCGTCAGGTTGTTCAGTGCTTTCTTGAAGATGCAGAACTTACTGTCGGTATTCGATGAGTTCACGGCGGAAGAAAAAATCATCTCTGACTTCGACACACAGGATTATCTGTCTTGGTACATTGACCTGCGTGAAGAACTGCGCTCGTCAGGTGGCGGAGGCACAAAAGATGACATTGTGGATGACTTGGTGTTTGAGACGGAACTGGTGAAGCAGATTCAGATAGATATTCCGTACATTCTCCAACTCATTCAGCAGTATCGAAACAAGCACGGTGAGGACAAGACGATTGTCGTAAAGATTCAGAAAGCTGTCAACTCGAGTCCCGACCTCAGAGATAAGAAGGAGCTCATTATGCAATTCATCGAACGGATGACACCCACTCCGGGAGAAATCTTAGAGGAGAATGAGGATATCGGCGATGAATGGGCGTTGTATGTAAAGGAGGAAAGGGAGAAGGAACTGAATGCCCTCATCGAGGAGGAGAAACTGCGTCCAGAGGAAACGAGACGTTTTGTGGAACAGGCATTCTCGGATGGTTATGTGACCACAACAGGTGTTGCTATCACGAAGGTGCTGCCCCCATTGCCGCTTTTTGGAGGAGGTGCCAAAGGTGGTTCTTCTCGTGAGGAGAAGAAGGAGCGTGTGCTGAACAAACTGACGGCCTTCTTCAACAGGTATTTCAATTTGTCTTGGAATCCTCATGTGGAACAAGTACACACCACCCAACTGTATCAATCTGCAGAGGATGTGTATCATGGCAAGGCGGCAGAGGCTGGTGGAGAGGGTTAGCCCTTTCTACCTATGTCTGTCAGGTGTCCTTTTTGTGTTGGCTTTTTTGAATGTTTGCTTGCCATTTTTTTCGATGTCAATCCTGATTATTTCTTGCTATGTTACGTATTTGTAAAAATATGTTTCGTTTTTGCAAATGAATTTGGACAGATTGATTTATCTTTGCAAAGAGAATGGGGTGATTGGGCTGTGGCTTGACTGCTTGGCTCCTCTGGCTCTTGGATTTTAAGATAACCATGAAACTAAATAAACCAAAACCTAACATAAAAATAATGAAAACAAGATTTAAGAATGCGGCCCTGGTGGCTGCGGCTTCTCCCACGAGATTGGGAGGACAATTGAGAAAAGTGCTGGCTGCGGGTGTGCTGGCGCTGATGCCTGTGGGCATGAGTGCACAGAATCCTTTTGTGCAGACATGGTACACTTCTGACCCGGCTCCGCTGGTGGTGGGTGACAGAATGTATGTGTATACAGGCCATGACGAGGATGGCGCTGACTTCTTCTGGATGCAGGAGTGGAGAGTGTACAGCTCGGCTGACATGGTGAACTGGACGGACCACGGCAGTCCGCTGGCGCTGGAGAGCTTCAGATGGGCTGACGACCGTGCGTGGGCGGCTCAGTGCATTGAGAGAAATGGCAAGTTCTACTGGTATATCTGCGCTCATTCGCGCCTGTCGGGCGGCATGGCCATTGGTGTGGCTGTGGCTGACTCGCCTACGGGCCCGTTCCGCGATGCGATTGGCAAGCCGCTGTATGAGAATGGCAGCTGGGACCACATTGACCCGACGGTCATCATTGACGATGAGGGCCAGGCTTGGATTTACTGGGGCAATCCCCGCATCTACTGCGCGAAGCTGAATGAGGACATGATTAGCTTGGACGGCGAGGTGTTCAACATCGAGCTGACAGAAGAGGGCTTTGGCGCTCCTGACATGGCGAAGAGAGAGAAGAACAAGAAATACAAGGATACTTACACTGAGGGCCCTTGGATTATGAAGAAGCCTCAGGTGGCTCAGAGCGGCAAGAAGGCCAAGAAGGGCGAAGAGAATCAGGGCGGCTACTACCTTCTCTATGCAGCTGGCGGCGTGCCTGAGCACATCGCTTACTCGGAGAGTCCGACACCTACGGGTCCCTGGACTTACAAGGGTACAATCATGCCTGAGGGCGGCACTGGCTCGTTCACGAACCACTGCGGATATGAGCGTTTCAAGGGGCGTGACTATTTCTTCTACCATACGGGCAAGCTGCCTGGTGGCGGCGGCTTCGGCAGAAGCGTGGCTGTGGAGGAGTTCAAGTTTAACGAGGACGGAACATTCCCAACCATCCAGCCTACCGACAAGGGTGTTGAGCCTGTGGGCACGCTGAATCCGTATGAGCGTGTGGAGGCTGAGACGATGGCTTTCTCCAAGGGTGTGGATACTGACTGGAATGACGAGACTGGCGTGTATGTGAACCAGATTCATGATGGTGACTACATCAAGCTGCAGGCTGTGAACTTTGGCAGGAAGGTGCCTCGCACGTTTACGGCAAATGTGGCAAGCGCATTGCGTGGCGGCAGCTTCGACATCCGTCTTGACAGTCTTCGCGGCAAGCTGCTGACTCGCATCGAGGTGCCTCACACTGGCGGCTGGGAACAGTGGCAGACAGTGGTGAAGGACCTGGAGACAGTGGTTGAGGGCGTGCACGATGTTTACTTCGTGTTCAGAGGCCGCAAGGGCGTGAGACTGATGAGCTTTGACTGGTGGAAGTTCCGTGGCATCGAGGAGTGCAACATGCCGCTCTTCACTACGAAGTACACAGCTGACCCTTCTCCGCTGGTGGTGGGCGACACGCTGTTCCTCTATGTGTCTCACGATGCTCATCCTGAGGACATTCCAGATGAGAACGAGAAGAATTCGGCTGGCTTCTTCATGTATGACTGGCTGCTTTACTCTACTACCGACATGGTGAACTGGACAGACCATGGTGCTGTGGCTTCGCTCCGCGACTTCGAGTGGCGCAGCCGCGAGAATGGCGGATGGGCTATCCAGACAGTTGAGCGCAATGGCAAGTTCTACCTGTATGCTCCGCTGCACGGACATGGCATTGGCGTGCTGGTGGCCGACAGCCCTTATGGACCGTTCAAGGATCCGCTCGGCGAGCCTCTGGTATGGCAGAAAGAGCACTGGGATGACATTGACCCATCTGTGTTTATCGATGATGACGGACAGGCATACATGTATTGGGGCAACCCTCACACTTACTATGTGAAGCTGAATGAGGACATGATTTCTACAAGTGGTGACATTCATGTGCTCAGCCATAAGGATGGCGTGATGCGTCCAGTGAAGCAGGAGGGCGCTAAGATTAACCTCAAGGTTTCTTGGAACGAAAAGGCCAGCTGGGCTATTCAGCACTATCAGGAGGGTCCTTGGAACTACAAGCGCAATGGGCACTACTACATGGCCTTCGCCTCTACCTGCTGTCCTGAGGGATTGGGCTATGCGATGAGCGACGGCCCAACAGGACCTTGGAAGGAGATGGGCTACATCATGCGTCCGACAGACCGTGACCGCGGCAACCACCCTGGCATCTGCGACTACAAGGGCAAGAGCTATGTGTTTGGCCAAAACTATGACATCATGCACATTGACACTTGGCAGCACCACGAGCGCCGTTCAGTGAGTGGTCAGGAGATTACTTACAATGCTGACGGCACAATTCAGGAACTTCCTTACTGGCTTGACCAGGAGCCAATGAAGCAGCTGCACAGCTTGAATCCTTACAGACGTGTGGAGGCTGAGACAATGGCTTGGGGCTACGGGCTGAAGAGCTGCAAGATGGGCATCAAGAACACAGGCGTGGTGAAGGATATGCCTTACTCTACAGGCAAGGTGAATCAGTACATCACACACATCGACGAGGGTGAGTACATCCGCGTGAGAGGTGTGGACTTTGGCAGCACAGGCGCGAAGAAATTCATGGCAAGCGTGGCTTCTGAGGCAGGAAGCGGTCAGATTGAAATTCGCATCGACGAGATTGAAGGTCAGGTGATTGGTACTGTGGACGTGAAGAAGACTGGTGGCGACGAGAAGTTCCGCACAGTCAGCACGAAGGTGGAGAACGTGAAGGGCGTACATGACCTGTACCTCCACTTCAAGGGCCTGAACGGCACGTTCAACTTCGACTGGTGGCAGTTCCAGTAAATCTGTATCAAGGATAGGACAAAATGAACCAGATGCTTGCGTTTGGTTCATTTTGTCCTATATGATTATAGAATAGTTCCACGGATGTAAGGAGGAAATAACGTACCTTTGTGGCATCTATTTGATGGAATAGAATGATTAACTTATAATAATTTGATTATGAAAAGAATAATTTGTTCTTTTATGACATTGATGTTGCTTGCCGCAGGTGTGCAGGCGCAGAAAATGAAATCGCCTAATGGGTTGCTGTCGGTAGAGAAAGTGGGCAACGGCTACGAGGTGAAGTATCAGGATAAGAAGGTGCTGGACTTGTCTGCTGTTGGTATGGCTACCACCAAGAGGGGAGAGGGTCTTGCTTTTCAGCAGATGACAAAGGGCGGCAAGGTGAAAGCTGACTATCAGATGTTGGCTGGCAAGAAGCTGCACTGCACGAATGAGGCTAATGAGTATGTGCTTCACTACCAGTATGCAGACGGTTCGCCTATGCGTCTGGTGATGCGTCTGTACAACGATGGCTTGGCGTTCCGATATGAACTGGAAGGTTTGTATGACGAACGTGTAAAGGAGGAACTGACGACATATAGCATAGCGGATGGTGTTCGCCGCTGGTTCATGCAGTGGTCAGACGGCTATGAGGGTTTCTTCCCGCTGGCTACAAGCGGAGAGGGGCGCAGCAAGCATTGGGGGTATCCTGCACTGCTGGAACCTGCTGACGGCGTGTTTGCGCTGATTTCGGAGGCTAACATCGAGCGTGCGCAGAGTGCTTCGTCTTTGAAGAATGAACAGAAACCGTCTGAATACAAGGTGTTTATGGACACGAACGAGGTTGCGCTCTATGGCGACTGGCACACTCCTTGGCGTGTGGTGATGATTGGTTCGCTGGCAGATGTGGTGGAATCTACGCTCATCACTGATGTCTCTGAACCCAGCAAGCTGGAGGATGAGAGTTGGATTGAGCCAGGCGTGGTGTCTTGGGTTTACTGGGCGTACAATCATGGCTCTAATGACTTCAATATCATCAAGAAATATGTTGACCTTGCTGTGGCTCTAAAGCTTCCATACGTGCTGATTGATGCGGAATGGGATGAGTTCAAGGATGGCAAGACCGTGGTAGATGCTGTGAACTATGCGAAGGAATGCGGTGTGAAGCCTATGATTTGGTATAATTCATCCGTGGGATGGCTCAATGGTGCACCGGGACCCAAGTTCCGTCTGAACAAACTGGAAGACAGAGAGAAGGAGTTCGCATGGTGCAAGAGCATTGGTGTTGTGGGCGTGAAGATTGACTTCTTCTCGGGCGATAACCAGATGAATATGGACTACTGCATCGAACTGCTGGAGAGTGCGGCTCGTCACAATCTGCTGGTGAATTTCCATGGAGCGACGATTCCGAGAGGATGGCAGCGCACTTATCCGAACTTGATGTCAACAGAAGGTGTGTATGGTGCAGAATGGTATAATAATGTGCCGACATTTACCAAGAGAGCTGCCGCTCACAATGCAACGCTGCCTTTCACTCGCAATGTGATAGGCCCGATGGACTATACGCCTTGCGCTTTCTCGGATTCTCAACATCCGCACATCACGTCTCATGCTCACGAGCTGGCGCTGACGGTGTTGTATGAATCTGCTTTGCAGCATTTGGCTGATAGACCGGAGAGTTTCCTCGCTCAGCCACAGCAGGTGAAGGATTTCTTGTCTGAACTTCCAAGCGTGTGGGATGAAACCAAGCTTATGGGCGGCTACCCAGGCGAGTATGTGGCGATGGCGCGTAGAAACGGTGACACATGGTATGTGGCTGTCATCAATGGTTCGGATGAGCCTCGCAGCGTGGAGCTTGATTGGTCTCGCGTGAAAACAAAGGCTAAAGTCGGCGCGATGTTTGCCGACAGCGGTAATGCCGACAATCCTTGGAACCTCTCTGCCACTGCATCACTGCCAAGCAAGGTTGACTTGCAGCCAAGAGGCGGATACGTAATGGTGATTCCAACAAAATAACGTAAGTTCGACGGAATCGGCTTGTGTTCAAATTTATTGAACTCATGTTGAAATAGAGGAAGGAATGTTCCTTCTATAAAACCGCACCCCTCGGGTCCGCCATGGCGTACCCGAGGGGTGCGGTGCGTCGTACCCGAGGGGTACGGTTTAGTATTTGTCTTTTTTTGTTCTGCCAGCATGGCGGTGAAGATGACGATGGAAATTCGTCAGATCACGATGGACCGATGTGGAAAGTTTTATTGTGCTTTATGCTTGCAGGCTCTGAAGCATGTCGTCGATGGTCTTGACCCAGTCGTTTTGCGGAGGTGCAATAACTTCTCCGTTGTGTGTCTGCGACACTTCGGCATGGATGGTGTGAAACCCGAGTGTAGCAGCTGCTTTGATGTTGGGTGTGGAGTCATCTATGAAGAGGCATTCTTCGGCTGTGGCCTGCAGGGTGCTGAGCACTTGGAGGTAGATGTCGTCATTGGGCTTTGCCATGTGCATCTCTTGTGAGAGAAATACGTGGTCGAACAGCTGACTGACAATTTCCTGTCCGCCAAAGCAACGGTTGACAATGTCTATCCAGTGGGCGTCGTTGGTGTTGGACAGCATGTGAATCCTGTAGCCTTTCTGGCGCAGCTGTTTCACTTTTTCAAGACGGTATTGCGGAATGCCGATACAGCAGGTGTTCCATGCGTCGATGACTTGCTGGCGCGTGGTGCCTGGATGGCAGAGCTGCTGGATTCCGTTGAGGAAGTCGTCAGTGCTGATTTCGCCTATCTGGTAGAGGTGCAGTGCGCCGTTGGCAACGAGTCCTTCGCCCATGACAGCGGGCTTCATGCCTGTAGAGGTGGCGGGTGATTCCTTGGAGGTCTGTGCAGACATGGCTTTGAAGTCTATACCGAGAGCCTGCACGTTTTTCATGCAGTAGGGCAGGTCAATGTCGAGCAAGACCCCACCGAGGTCGAATATGATGTTCTTTATCATAATTTTTTAGTCGTTTTTGATGTGTACGTCCATCTGAGGGAATGGAATCTCAATGCCAGACTCTGTGAGTTCTTTGTAAACTTTCTCAATGGTGTCGCAGCGTACGGCCCAGTGGGTGCTGGCAGATGTCCAGAGTCTCATCTGAAAGATGATGCTGCTGGATGACATCATGGTCATGGGGATGACAGGAGCGAGGTCTTCAGTCTTGATGATGCGTTCATCGGCATCGACTATCTGTTGCAGGATGGCGCGCACTTCTTCTGGCTTTGTGCCGTATGCCACCTCTACGTCTATATCTACACGTCGTGTGGATGCGGCAGTGGAGTTTTTCAGGCATCCCGTGGCAAGTGGACCATTGGGAATGAAGATAATTTGGTTGTCAGGAGTGCCGAGAATGGTGTTGAATATCTGTATCTCTTTCACAATGCCTGCATATCCCTGCGCCTCGATGAAGTCGCCCACTTTGTAAGGCTTGAGAATGAGGATGAGCACACCGCCAGCAAAGTTTTGCAAAGTGCCGCTCAATGCCATGCCGACAGCTACACCTGCGGATGCGAATACGGCAAGGAAAGAACTGGTGTCAATGCCCAGAATGCCGATGATGATAATGCCCAGCAGAATGTTCAGCGAGATGGATACAAGGCTGTGGAGGAAAGAGGATAGCGACGCTTCTACGTTCCGCTTTTGTGTGATGACTTTTATTGCTTTAGTAGCATATTTGATGAAAAATCGCCCAATGGTGAAAACAATGGCTGCGATGATAAGGTTTTTGCCGAATGTGATGAGGTAGTCGATGATAATGCTCAGGTCTATTTCTTTCCAGTCAATGTTAGATAGATCTGACAAGGTTGTTTTAGTGCTTGTTTGGTTTTCCATATATTCTTTTTACCTGTATGAAAATGCGGCAATGTTCTCATTTGTGGTGCAAAGGTAGTGATTTTGTATGACAAAAGAGGCTTTGGAGAATGAAAAATTATAGCGTGTATCGTTTGCTGGTAAGATAAACTTATATTTTTCACTTTTCGCTATTCATAATTCGTATTTTTTGTGTATCTTTGCAACGTGGTATGCTGTGTGCATCCAGTGAATACGAAGTAAAATAAAGAAATGATATAGAACATGAATGTACTTGAACTTTCTGAACAGGAAATTAACAGAAGAAATAATCTTCAGGCATTGAAGGATATGGGCATTGAGCCTTATCCTGCTGCGGAATATCCAACAGACGCATTTTCGACAGACATTATAGCAGATTTTAAAGACCCAGCCGTTGATGCGGAAGGCAACCCAACCGAGCCTTTTCGCGAAGTGTGCATCGCTGGCCGTATGATGAGCCGCCGTGTGATGGGCAAGGCAAGTTTCTTGGAACTTCAGGACTCAAAGGGACGAATTCAGGTGTATATCACGCGTGATGACATCTGTCCGGAGGAGAATAAAGACTTGTATAATGTGGTGTTCAAGAAACTGCTTGACTTAGGAGATTTCATTGGCGTGAAAGGTTATGTGTTCCGTACCCAGATGGGTGAAATCAGTGTGCATGCCAAGTCGCTGACGGTGTTGGCAAAGAGCTTGAAGCCGCTGCCCATCGTGAAAGAGAAGGATGGTCAAGTGTTTGACGCGTTTGAGGATCCAGAGCTTCGTTACCGCCAGCGCTATGTGGACTTGATTGTGAACAATGGCGTGAAGGATACGTTTTTGAAGCGTGCTACGATTCTCAGAACAATGCGTCAGGTGTTTGACGAGGCTGGCTTTACGGAAGTGGAGACTCCTATCTTGCAGCAGATTGCGGGTGGTGCCAGTGCGCGTCCGTTCATCACGCACCATAATGCGCTGAATGTGGATTTGTACTTGCGTATAGCTACGGAGCTGTACCTGAAGCGTCTGATTGTGGGTGGTTTTGAAGGTGTGTATGAGATTGGTAGAAACTTCCGCAACGAGGGTATGGACAGAAGTCATAATCCTGAGTTTACGTGCATGGAGCTGTATGTGTCATATAAGGACTATAATTGGATGATGTCATTTACGGAGCAGTTGCTGGAGAAAATCTGTGTAGCCGTGAATGGAACGACTGAGGTGAATGTGGGCGATAGCGTCATCAGCTTCAAGGCTCCATACAGACGTTTGCCTATTCTTGAGGCCATCAAAGAGAATACAGGCTTTGACTGCGAAGGTAAGTCGGAAGAGGAAATCCGTGCGTTCTGCAAAGAAAAGGGCATGGATGTGGATGAGACCATGGGCAAGGGCAAACTTATTGATGAGCTGTTTGGAGAATTTTGCGAAGGAACATTTATTCAGCCAACTTTCATTACTGACTATCCAGTGGAGATGTCGCCACTGACCAAGATGCACCGTTCAAAATCAGGATTGACAGAGCGTTTTGAATTGATGGTGAATGGCAAGGAATTGGCAAATGCTTATTCGGAACTGAATGACCCAATAGATCAGGAGGAACGTTTCATTGAGCAGATGAAACTGGCAGACAAGGGAGATGATGAGGCGATGGTGATTGACCATGACTTTTTGCGTGCCCTTCAGTATGGCATGCCTCCAACATCTGGCATCGGCATTGGTATTGACCGTTTGGCTATCTTGATGACAGGGCAGCCTACTATTCAGGAGGTATTGCTGTTCCCTACGATGAAGCCCGAGAAGAAAGCTCCACGTGACGGTGTACAGAAGTTCGTTGAACTTGGTTTCTCAGAAGACATCGTGCCTGTGCTGTATAAGGTGGGCTACAACCTTGTGAGTGACCTCGAAGATGGTAATGCGCAGAAAATCCAGCAGCAAATTGGCGAAGTGCTGAAGAAGTATAAATTGGATATAAAGAAACCATCTGTGGAAGAAATTAGCGATATTGTTGCTAAACTTAAAAGTGAATAGTCAAAAATGGAAAATCCAGATTACCAGCCAATTGATGGAAGGTAACTTGGATTTTCTTGCTTCGTACTTTTCATGATTCACTTAAATTATAAATTATATGCAGTTTAAATCTTGTGGTAGAGTGGCAGTATTAGGAGGCGGTAGCTGGGCAACGGCTATTGCAAAGATTGTCATGCACCATGAAGAGCGGATAACGTGGTACATGCGCCGCGATGACCGTATTGAAGAATTTAAGCGTTTACGCCACAATCCAGCCTATCTTACTGGAGTTCACTTTGATGTGGATCGCATTACGTTTTCAAGTGACTTGAATGAGGTGGTGAAAAATAACGATACGTTGATTTTTGTTATCCCTTCGCCATATATAAAGAGCCATCTGAAGAAACTGAAGGCAAACATGAGGGAGAAGATGATTGTGACTGCCATCAAGGGTATTGTGCCAGAGGAGAGCGTGACGGTAAGCCGCTATTTTCAGAGGCAATATAATGTGCCGGAAGAACAGGTGGCCTGTATTGGAGGACCGAGTCATGCCGAGGAGGTGGCACTCGACCGTCTTTGCTATCTGACAGTGGGATGCCGTGATTTGGAGAATGCACAGGTGGTGGCAGACTTGTTTGCCAATAGGTTTGTGAAGACCAGCGTGTCTCCTGATATAGAGGGAATTGAATACTCTTCTGTGCTGAAGAATGTGTATGCTATTGCTGCTGGTATTTGTCACGGATTGAAGCAAGGTGATAATTTTCAGGCAGTGTTGGTGTCGAATGCTGTACAGGAGATGAAGCGGTTTTTGAGGGCTGTTCAGCCAGAAGAGCGGCATGTGAGCGATTCGGCTTATTTGGGCGACTTGCTTGTGACAATGTATTCGAACTTCTCGCGCAACCGTGTGTTTGGCACGATGATAGGGCAGGGCTACAGTGTAAAGACCGCGCAGCTGGAAATGGAAATGATTGCGGAGGGCTACTATGGAACGAATTGCATGAAAATCTTAAATAAGCGCTATCATGTGAATATGCCGATTCTGGATGCCGTTTATAATATATTGTATGAGAAAATTTCGCCCAGCGTTGAAATCAAAGTCTTAAGTGATTCTTTGAGGTGAGGCGAATGGATGGGATTGTTGAAAATGGAACTAATTTAATGATTAATAATAACATAAAGCTTGTACTATGAAGATAAATATCAGTAAGGCTGCTTCGTTTGTGGCAGCAGGTGCAATTGAGGCTTATGAGCCTCAGGTGAAAGCAGCTCAGGAAGCGCTTGAGCAGGGTACTTGCCCTGGCAATGACTTCCTTGGGTGGATGCATCTCCCCAGTTCTATTACTCCAGAATTTATTGCGGAGATTAATGAAACAGCGAAGGTTCTCAAAGAGAATTGCGAGGCTGTTGTTGTTGCAGGCATTGGCGGCTCATATTTGGGTGCGCGCATGGTGATTGACGCGTTGTCTAACACTTTTGGCTGGCTGCAGCCTTCTGATTGCCCACGCATTCTTTTTGCAGGAAACAATATTGGCGAGGATTACCTTTCAGAGCTGATTGGCTATCTGAAGGGTGTGAAGTTCGGTGTCATCAACATTTCAAAGTCTGGTACAACTACAGAGACTGCTATCACATTCCGTCTGCTGAAGAGGATGTGTGAGGAGCAGCGTGGCAAGGAAGAGGCAAAGAAGGTGATTGTTGCTATCACGGATGCCAAGAAGGGTGCTGCCCGTACTACGGCTGACAAGGAGGGTTACAAGTCTTTCATCATTCCTGACAATGTGGGCGGACGATTCTCTGTGCTTACTCCTGTTGGTTTGTTGCCTATTGCTGTGGCTGGCTTCGATATTGCAGCTCTTGTGAAAGGCGCTCGGGATATGGAAGCGCAGTGTGGGCTTGATGTGCCATTTGTAGACAACCCTGCTGCTGTATATGCTGCAACCCGTAATGCTATTTATCAGAGTGGCAAGAAGATAGAGATTATGGCTAACTATCAGCCTAAACTCCATAATCTTGGTGAATGGTGGAAGCAGCTTTATGGCGAGAGCGAGGGTAAGGATGGAAAGGGCATTTTCCCTGCATCTGTGGATTTGACAACTGACCTGCATTCTATGGGCCAGTGGATTCAGGATGGTGAGCGTACTATCTTTGAGACTGTCATTTCTGTGGAGACTCCAAACACTTCGCTGGCTGTGCCTTCTGACGAAGAGAATCTGGATGGTTTGAACTTCTTGGCAGGCAAGCGCATTGACGAGGTGAACAAGATGGCAGAGCTGGGCACTCAGCTGGCTCACGTGGATGGTGGGGTGCCAAACATCAAGATTTCTATTGAGAAGCTGGATGAGTACAATATCGGACAGCTCATCTACTTCTTCGAGAAGGGATGTGGTATCTCTGGTCTCATTCTTGGTGTGAATCCTTTTGACCAGCCAGGTGTGGAGGCATACAAGAAGAATATGTTTGCTTTGCTGAACAAGCCAGGTTATGAGGCTGAGAGCAAGGCTATTCAGGAGCGTTTGAAGTAATTGCAGATAAAGGAATGGAGGGGAGAGGATTACTTCCCCCTTTCCTTCTTTCTCTTAATATAGGAGTGGAGAGATGACAATCTTTCCAAAGGATGTTACACATTATTTAAATAAAGGTGAATATGACATACGATGTAATTGCCCCCGGTGTGAAGTATATCGGCGTGGATGACTTGGATATAGATTTGTTTGAAGGACAGTATGATGTGCCAGAGGGCGTTTCTTATAACTCTTATCTGATAGAGGATGAGAAAATAGCCATCATGGACACTGTTGATGTCCGCAAGAAGGATGAATGGGAAAAGGTGCTGGAAAAGGCACTGGATGGAAAAAAACCTGATTACCTTGTGGTTCAGCATTTTGAACCAGACCATTCGGGCAGCGTGAAGTACATCATGGAAAAATATCCTCAGGTGGTGGCTGTCTGCTCTCCTAAGGCGAAGCCGATGTTTGAGCGTTTCTTTGACGTGGATTATGGCGACCGCATTCTGGTGGTGAAGGAAGGGGACACACTGTCGCTCGGAGAGCATACTTTGCAGTTTGTGATGGCTCCTATGGTTCATTGGCCAGAGGTGATGGTTTCTTATGAGCATAAGACAAAGATTCTTTTTGCGGCTGATGGCTTTGGCAAGTTTGGCGCTTTGTGCAAGGAAGAAGAGAATGAAGAGGGATGGGCATGTGAGGCTCGTCGCTACTATTTCAATATCGTAGGAAAGTATGGCGCTATGGTTCAGCAACTTCTGAAGAAGGCTGCTGGGCTTGACATTCAGACAATCTGTCCGCTTCATGGTCCTGTTCTGACAGAAGACCTTGGCTATTATCTCGGTCTTTATGATACGTGGAGCAAATATGAGCCGGAAGAGGAGGGCATCTTCATTGCGTACTGCTCTTTCTATGGAAACACTGCACAGGCAGCGCTTAAGCTTGCTGAAATCATTCGCGAGAAGAGCAGTGTGAAGGTGTCAACAGCGGACATTGCCCGTGAGGACTTGCATGAGGCTGTAGAGGATGCTTTCCGCTATGACAGGCTGGTGCTTTGCGCTCCTTCTTATGATGGTGGTGTGATGCCTATCATGGAAGAGTACATCATGCACTTGCGCAACAAGACATTCAGAAATCGCAAGGTGGCTTTCATCGAGAATGGCACATGGGCGCCTTCTGCCGGCAAAAAGATGCGTGAGGCAATGGAGGAGATGAAGGACATCACAGTCGTCGAGCCTATGGTTACAGTCGAGTCAGCTGTCAAGGCGAAGACGATTGAAGACTTGAAGGTCTTAGCAGACGCGCTGATAGGATAAAAAAGAATGGGGCTGTGGAGTGTTATTCACAGCCTCATTGATTCTTAATGGTTTAACAAGTGTGAGATGAAGAAGTATTTGATTCCTGTATTTGTAGCTTTGTTTGCGTTTTCTTGCGATGGGACGGAACAGAAGGGCGAGGTTGGTGCAACTCCTGAGACTCCTGCCGAAGCGCTGGAGCTGCTACTTGATGGCAATAAAAGGTATATGTCTGAGTCGAATGCACACCCGAATTTGGGGATGCAGCGATTGGGGCAGACTGCTCCTCATCAAGAACCCTTTGCGGCAGTGGTAGGGTGTTCAGATTCCCGTGTCCCTGTAGAACTTCTCTTTGACAGAGGTGTGGGCGATATTTTTGTCATCAGGACAGCTGGGAATAATGTTGGAGGTGATATGGTGATGGGCAGCGTGGAATATGCAGTGGGCCATTTGGGAGTTCAAGTGCTGCTTGTGCTTGGACATGAATCGTGTGGCGGAGTGACAAGCGCTGTCACGGGTGGTGAACATGCTGGTTCTGTGGGTAATCTGATTCATTGTATCCAGCAGGATATTCCTGAATATGTGGGTGTGGCAGACCAGATTGATGAAGCAATAGCTAAGCATACTGCGGTTCAGGTGGAGGAGGTTCTGTCTAACTCCTTGGTCGCTCAGAAAGTCAAGGAAGGGAAATTGCTTGTAAAAGGGGCACATTACGATGTAAATAGTGGCGAAGTAAAAATCTATTGACTTCAATCTGTGCTGGACTGACAATAGGCAAAGTGATGGGTGAGACGTTTTATACCAGCGATAGGCGCGTTTGGCGCAAGTGGCTATCTGAGCATTTTGAAACGGAAAAGGAGGTGTGGTTCGTCTTTCCGATGAAAGCTTCAGGAGAAGCGAGCCTTTCTTACAATGATGCTGTGGAGGAGGCCTTATGTTATGGCTGGATAGACAGTGCTATCAAGCATATTGATTCTATGCGCCGTGCTCAGCGCTTCACGCCGCGTAGACCGAACAGCAGTTATTCGCAGCTGAATATTGAGAGGCTCATCTGGCTGGATAGGCAAGGGCTGATTTGTCCATCTGTTAGAGAGAAAGTTTTGCCTGTCATTGCTGCACCTTTTGTTTTTCCTGAAGACATTCTGGCGGAACTTCGGAGGGATGAGAAGGTGTGGGGGCATTTTTCTGCCTTCTCTGACGGATACAAGCGCATCCGCATTGCCTATATCGATGCTGCAAGAAACCGTCCTGCTGAGTTTCAGAAACGGTTGCGAAACTTTCTTGAGAAGACTCGTGAGAATAGATTGATAAAAGGCTTTGGCGGAACTGAAAAGTATTATTGAGGGAACGGGGAACATGCGTGGGAAAGTCTGTTTGCAGATGTCGATTGTATTGACCTCGATGGATAAAATCTGTAAACTTTGTAGAAAAATCCATTAGGGAAAGGGGACGGCAGAGATTTTTAATGAAAAAAACATCGTATTAGGAAAAATAATCGGAATGAAATTTGTAAGGTTTGAATAAAAACCGTACCTTTGCATCCGCAAATTGCATAGGCTAGTGCTTGTGCAGGTGCGTTTGTGTGGCTGAGCCATACTAAAATCCATGTGAGGATGGTCCGGTAGC
Source organism: Bacteroidaceae bacterium (assembly GCA_017507385.1). Lineage (GTDB taxonomy): Bacteria > Bacteroidota > Bacteroidia > Bacteroidales > Bacteroidaceae > Minthosoma. The sequence continues at coordinate 43,659 of JAFWAX010000077.1, forward strand.
TCAGCTGGATAGAGCAACAGCCTTCTAAGCTGTGGGTCTTGGGTTCGAATCCCAACCGGATCACAGAAAGGGAGTATAATCCCTGTCAAACAAAAGAAACACCCCTAATTTTCAAAAACAAAAAGGGTTGAACGTTCCAAATTTCGCAAGGTGGGCATTGCGGGCCTGCCGGACTCGTGAAAACCTGTACTTCTCCAAGTAAAATTAGATTTGAAAATTAAAAAAGATAACAAGAAAATGTCAAAAATTTGTCAGATTACAGGTAAAAAGGCAATGGTTGGTAACAACGTATCACACTCATTGCGCAGAACAAAGAGACTTTTCAATGTCAACTTGTTCACTAAGAAGTTCTACTATGTAGAGGAAGATTGCTGGATTGTGCTCAAGGTGAGCGCAGCAGGTTTGCGAATCATCAATCGTATTGGTCTTGATGCAGCTCTTAAGCAGGCTGTAGCAAAGGGATACTGCGATTGGAAAGACATCCAGGTTATTGGCTAATTTATAAAGTAAGGAGAAAAAGAAAATGGCAAAGAAAGCTAAAGGCAATCGCGTACAGGTAGTTCTCGAGTGCACAGAAATGAAGGATAGCGGTCTTCCAGGGACATCAAGATACATCACTACAAAGAACCGCAAGAACACTCCAGACCGTTTGGAGTTGAAGAAGTATAACCCAATCCTTAAAAGAATGACAATTCATAAGGAGATTAAATAATAAAGTACTATGGCAAAGAAAACAGTCGCAACCCTCCACTCCAAGGACGGACGTTCTTTTACTAAAGTTATTAAGATGTTTAAGTCTCCCAAAACAGGTGCTTACGCATTTGAAGAGAAGATGGTTCCTGCTGAAACAGCAAAGGATTTCTTTAAGAACTAATCTCCGTCTGAAATTAAGGACTAAAAGGACATGCCTGTTAGGTGTTTTGGACGCCTAATGGTATGAAATATAAAAACTTCCCATTACTTTTGGGGAGTTTTTTTGTTTTATTCGCTGAAACTCTGTAACTTTGTATTTTAATTACGTCGTAAATCTCAAGGGTAAGCGAGAGAATGAGGCGTAGTGGAAGTGAATGCCGTGCTGCAGGCTGGGTGTTTCTTCATTTTGCAAAAAAATCTATCACTCTGTCATATACAAAAAAAGTAACATATATGGGGTTTTTTGATATGTTCTCCAAAAAGAAGAAGGAGACGTTAGACAATGGATTAGCTAAGACGAAAGAAAGCGTGTTTGGTAAGATTGCCCGTGCTGTGGCGGGCAAATCGAAGGTTGATGAGGATGTGTTGGATAATCTGGAGGAAGTGTTGATTACCAGTGACGTGGGAGTTGATACAACATTGGAAATAATCCGTCGCATAGAGGAGCGTGTGGCACGCGATAAGTATGTGGGAACAGATGAATTGAACAAGATTCTGCGTGAAGAGATAGCTGGCCTGTTGACGGAGAATAACACGGAAGATACAGAAGGATTCCAGATTCCAGAGGGTGCTCATAAACCTTATGTTATTTTGGTGGTTGGTGTGAATGGAGTTGGGAAGACAACAACAATTGGCAAGTTGGCTTATCAATTCAAGGAGGCTGGCCTGAAAGTGTATTTAGGTGCTGCCGATACATTTCGTGCTGCTGCTGTTGAGCAAATCTGCATTTGGGGTGAAAGAGTTGGAGTTCCAGTGGTGAAGCAACAGATGGGTAGCGATCCTGCAGCTGTTGCATTCGATTCCGTTAGTTCAGCAAAGGCTAATGGTGCAGATGTGGTTATTATTGATACCGCAGGTCGTTTGCACAACAAGGTCAGCTTGATGAATGAGCTTACAAAAATAAAAAATGCTGTAAAGAAGGCTGCTGGTCATGAGGCTGATGACGTGATGCTTGTTCTGGATGGTTCTACTGGACAGAATGCTTTTGAGCAGGCAAAACAGTTTACTAAGGCGACAGAAGTTACTTCGATGTCTGTTACGAAGTTGGATGGAACAGCTAAAGGCGGCGTGGTGATAGGTATTAGCGACCAATTCAAGATTCCTGTTCGATATATCGGATTAGGAGAGGGCATGGAGGATTTGCAGGCATTCAATAGGAAGGCATTTGTGGAAAGCTTGTTTGGTGAGTAAGATAAGTAGATGAGAAAGAACACGATAGATATTATCACGCTGGGATGCTCGAAGAATCTGGTGGATTCGGAGCGACTGATTCGTCAGTTGGAGTTGAATGGCTACCATGTAACCCATGACAGCGAGAATCCGCAAGGTGAAATTGCTGTGGTGAACACGTGTGGATTCATTGCTGATGCTCAGGAAGAAAGTGTGAACATGATTCTTGAACTATGTCAGGCAAAAGAGGAGGGACGTGTGAAACGGGTCTATGTGATGGGGTGCTTGTCTCAGCGCTTCATGAAGGAGCTGGGTCATGAGATTCCGCAGGTAGATAAATTTTATGGTAAGTTTGATTGGACGGAATTACTCAGCGATTTAGGCAAGGTGTATCAGCATGAACGTCAATATGAACGTAGCTTGACAACTCCGAAGCACTATGCTTATTTGAAAATTTCAGAGGGTTGTGACCGTCATTGTGCTTATTGTGCCATTCCGCTTATTACAGGGCGCCACCAGAGCCGTTCGATGGAGGATATTGTGGCAGAAGTTGAGCATTTGGTCAGTAAGGGCGTGAAGGAGTTTCAGCTGATTGCGCAGGAATTGACTTATTACGGCATGGACCTTTATGGCGAGCAGAAAATAGCAGAGTTGGTAGAGAGAATCAGTGAGGTGAAAGGTGTGAAGTGGATTCGTCTGCATTATGCTTATCCGATGAATTTCCCTTGGGAATTACTGAAGGTGATTCGTGAAAAGAAGAATGTGTGCAAGTATCTTGACATCGCTTTGCAGCATATCAGTACAAAGGTGCTTGCCAATATGCAACGCCATGTAAATAAGGAAGATACTTACGAATTGATTGAACGTGTCAGGAAAGAAGTGCCAGATATTGCGTTGCGCACTACATTGATGGTCGGCTTCCCAGGTGAAGGAGAGGCGGAGTTTGAGGAACTGAAAGAGTTTGTGCGTTGGGCCAAGTTTGACAGGATGGGTGCTTTTGCCTATTCGGAGGAAGAAGGAACGCCTGCGCAGAAAAAGTTTAAGGATGAAGTGAGTGAGGAGATAAAGCAACAAAGACTCAATGAGCTGATGAATCTTCAGCAGAGCATATCTGCAGAAGTTCAAGCACAAAAAGTTGGAAAAATTCTGAAAGTCATTATTGACAGAAAAGAAGGGGAATATTATGTGGGGCGGACGGAATATGATTCGCCAGAAGTTGACCCAGAGGTGCTAATTCCCGTAAACAACGGTACATTAAGAAGGGGTTGTTTCTATGATGTGGAAATTGTTGATTCTGATGATTTTGACTTGTTCGGAAAGATTCATATCTAATGTGTGGTTAGACTGTTTGATAGGCTTTATGTCGTAAATTATACATGAACTGTAGGAAATGACTAATAAAGATTTTATAGAGAAACTTTCTCGAAGGACAGGTTTTGAGAAAGATGAAGTGAAGGAACTTTCTGCTTCGTTAATTCAAGTGCTGCTTGGTGAGATTGCAAATGGCAATAGTGTCACCATCCATGGTCTCGGTGTGTTTGAACCACGCGAGAAAGCGAGCCGCAAGATGTTCAATCCTACTTCAAAAACATATATTGTTGTACCTCCTAAGACAACTCTCTGTTATAAGATGAGTGCAGCTCTGAAGGATAAATTGAATATGGAATAATCTATGAATGAGAAACTTTCATTCCAGAACATAACAGATGCGCTGGCTCAGAAGTCGGGGGTGTCAAAGAAGGTGGCAGATGCTTTCTGCAAGTCATTTTTCGATACCGTAGTTGATGCGTTCAGTCAAGGAGAAGATGTTGTGAAGGTGAAAGGGCTGGGTGCGTTCAAGCTTGTGACAGTAGATAGTCGCGAGAGTGTGAATGTGTCCAACGGTGAACGTATTGTTATTCCTGGCTATAAAAAGATTGCGTTTGCTCCAGAGGATTCTGTTGTAGATTTCCTGAATAAAGGTGCTGATGCAGAACAAGCGCCTTCTTTGCTGGAATCTGACCCTCTCGAAGTGAAATCGGTCAAGTCGAGCTTGATATTGACAGAAGAAGATGTTGAGGAGAAAGATGTTGTGGCAGATTTGATTCAGGTGCCAGAGCCAGAAAGGGTTGAGACGCCTCAAGATTCTTTTGCCGGCATTGATATGCTTATTTCAACTCCCGAAAGTGTGGAGGAAATCCGTCAGCAGTATCAAGAGGCGAAAGCGAAGATGGATGCCGCAGTTGAAGAGGCGCGTAAAGCGAATGCGGAGAAGCTTCGTTTGGAGAAATTGCTGGAAAGAATGGAACAGAATATGGAGCCGGAATGCGCAGGATTTCCTGTTGCTGACGTTGAGGCGCTTGACGAAAGCGAGAAGGGTGCTCCAGAAGCAGAGACGAATGCGGATGAAGTGGAAGAGAAAAAACGCCAGGAAGCTTTAAATCGTGTGATAAGTGTGCCACAGGCGATTGATGAAGGGGAGAAGAAAGAAGAATCTGCCCCCAGTAAGAAATCCGGTGGCGCAAAATGGTTCTGGATTGTTGCTTTTATCCTTCTGCTGCTATCTGCTATTGTGTATTTCTTGCATAAGACTTATCTTTCAATTGATTCGGTGAAGGATGTTGAACCTGTGACGAAAGTTGAATCAAAAGCGGCGACGGCAAAAAAGACTGCCCGTCCCAAGAAAAAGTCTGTTGTTCGAGACACGCTCCGTGCGAATACGGATACGCTTAAAGCCGTTGTGTCTGGTGAAGTTAAGGCCGATTCCGTAAAGAAAGCAGAGCCGGAAGTCCGAGCAGAGCGTCCTGCTACTCATATAATGAAGCGTGGTGAGACGCTTACACGTATTTCTGTGCGATACTATGGCACGAAGGATTCTGTCCGCGCCATTATCCGTGCCAATAAATTTGCAGATCCAGACAATGTTCATGTGGGAGCAGAGGTGAAATTGCCTTAATCGGGCATCGGGCGCTTGTGTGCCTTTTCATATATGAATGTGGGACTATGTCTATTAAAGGCGTAGTCCCATATTATTTTCATTGAAATGCGTAGTCTCAAAAATACCTCTCAATCGATGTGCCCCACATCGGCATGTCGCTCTGCCCCACATCGAAGCACCGATGTGGGGCAGAGCGATTTACGTTGTGTTTTTGTGCCTGAACGCCCATTTTCGTGGGCTGAACTTTTAATAACTCTTAAAAAAGAGGGAGTATAAGTTTTCTTAACACTCTTTAATATGGGAAGTGGGATAAAATTTGTAATTTTGTACTCAAAATAAGTCAAAAGGACGGTTTGGGCTGTTCGGTAGCACACGTTTCAAAAGCCATGAATGTATTTATGCCCAAATCTTTTAAATGTTTAAATTATATGGCAGAATCTATTGATATTCGCGAGTTGAACGAGCGAATAGAACGTCATAGTGCGTTCGTCACAAACATCATGACCGGAATGGATCAGGCAATCGTCGGTCAGAAACATCTGGTTGAGTCGCTGTTGTTAGGTCTCCTCTCTGATGGACATGTGCTTTTGGAAGGTGTACCAGGCTTGGCCAAGACTAAGGCTATTAAGACATTGGCATCGTTGATAGATGCACAGTTCAGCCGTATTCAGTTCACTCCAGACTTGCTCCCGGCTGATGTCATTGGTACGATGATTTACAGCCAGAAGGATGGGGAGTTTAAGTCTAAAAAAGGTCCCATCTTTGCTAATTTTATCTTGGCTGATGAGATAAACCGTGCGCCAGCCAAAGTTCAGTCAGCTTTGCTTGAGGCCATGCAGGAGCGTCAGGTGACCATCTCTACTAATACTTACGAACTTCCCAAGCCATTCCTTGTGCTGGCTACTCAGAACCCTATTGAACAGGAAGGAACTTATCCGCTTCCCGAGGCACAGGTTGACCGTTTTATGCTGAAGGTGGTGATAGACTATCCGAAGCTGGAAGAAGAAAAGAGAATCATCCGCCAGAACATTCGTGGAGAGAAGCAGAGCATCCTCCCTGTTATGACTACAGCAGAAATTGAAGCTGCACGCAAGGTGGTGCGTGAGGTTTATCTGGACGAGAAAATAGAACAGTATATTGCTGATATTGTTTTTGCAACACGCTATCCGGAAAAATACAACCTCAAGGAGCTGAAGGGCTTGATTGGCTTTGGCGGTTCTCCGCGTGCCAGCATCAATCTGGCGCTTGCCGCTCGTTCTTATGCCTTTATCAAGCACCGTGGATATGTGATTCCGGAAGATGTGCGTGCTGTTGCACAAGACGTGCTCCGTCATCGCATCGGTCTTACATACGAGGCAGAAGCAAGCAATGTGACCAGCGAAGAAATCATCAGCAAGATTCTGAATAAAGTTGAAGTGCCTTAATGGAAACCGAAGAACTTTTACAGAAAGTCAGAAAAATCGAGATAAAGACAAAGGGTCTCTCGAACAATATCTTTGCAGGCGAATACCACTCCGCCTTCAAAGGCAGAGGTATGGCATTCAGTGAAGTACGTGAATATCAATATGGTGACGATGTTCGTGATATTGACTGGAATGTGACTGCTCGTTTGGGAAAACCTTATGTGAAAGTGTTTGAAGAAGAGCGTGAGCTGACTGTGATGCTGCTTGTTGACGTTTCTGGTTCGCTGGACTTTGGTACTCAGAAGCAAACAAAGCGTCAGCTGTTGACTGAGATTGCCGCTACATTGGCATTTTCTGCCATTCAGAATAACGATAAAATAGGGGTGATATTCTTTTCAGACAAAATTGAAAAATTTATTCCTCCGAAAAAAGGTCGTAAGCACATCTTGTTCATTATTAGGGAATTGCTTGGCTTTCAACCAGAAAGTAATAGGACTGATGTAGGCTTGGCTGTGGAATTTATGACCAATGCCATCAAGAAGCGCTGTACAGTATTCTTGTTGAGTGACTTTATTGATTCTAAAGATTATACGAGCCAGTTGACGGTGGCAAACCGACGTCATGATGTTGTGGCTTTGCAGATTTATGATCGCCGCATGTTGCAACTTCCTGATGTTGGCATTATAAAGATGCTGGATGCGGAAACAGGAGAAGAGACATTCATTGATACATCTTCCAGTGTTCTCAGGCGTGCACACCATGAATGGTGGGTGAATCATCAGATTTGGTTGAAAAATGCTTTTACAAAATCAAATATAGATAACATCTCTGTTCGGACAGACGAAGATTATGTTCGTTCTCTGATGAATTTGTTTAGGAGAAGAAGTTAGAAAGATGGTTTTGATGAATAGAATAAAGTGCTTTATCGTGTTGATAATCTGTTGTTTGGCTAATGTCGCAAAAACAGAGGCTCAAGTGACGGTTGATGCGAAATTGGATTCGGCAAGAATCTTTATTGGGCAGCGAATAGGCGTGACGCTTGAGGTAAGTGCAAATGCTGATGCAGATGTGCAATTGCCAGAGTGGGATTCTCTGCAGCAGATTGTGCCAGGAGTGGAATTTGTAAAAGCAGAGGATGCCGATACGAGCTATTTGAATGATGGCAAGCGCATGATGCTGTCACGTCGTTATTACTTTACATCTTTTGATTCAGCTCTTTATCTCATGCCAGAGATGAATGTGAAAGTGGCGGGTGAAGATTATAAGTCAAAGAGACTGGCTCTCAAGGTGTTAACATTTGACATTGATACGCTTCATGCAGACAGTATCTTTTCTATCAAGGCTGAATTAGCACCGCCTTTTGAATGGGCAGAATGGCGTCATGTCATAGGTTTTGGAGTGATGGCGCTAATAATTGCAGGCTTGTTGGCTTATGTAATATACAGGTTGAAAACCAATAAGCCGATAATCCGACGTATTCGCAATAAGCAGCGTGTGGCGCCTCACAAGGTCGCAATGCAGAAGATAGAGCAGATAAAGGAGGATAAAATCTGGCAAAACGAAGATTCAAAGGAATATTATACGCAGCTGACTGACACGTTGCGACAGTACATTAAGGAGCGTTATGGATTCAATGCGCTGGAAATGACTTCGTTTGAGATTATCCAGAAACTTCAGGAAGTGAATGACGAAGAAGCTATTGCAGAACTGCGTGAACTGTTCCAAACGGCCGATTTGGTGAAGTTTGCCAAGTATAGTACTCTTGTCAATGAGAATGACCGTAATCTTGTCAGTGCAATCGAATATATCAATCAGACAAAACTTGAAGAACCCGAGCAACAGCCTCAGCCAGAGGTGATTGTGGTAGAAGAGAAACGTTCAAAAATTGCCAAAATGGTGCTTGTCGGAAGCATTGTTGTTGCAGGAATAGTATTGATAGGAGTACTGGTGTATATTGGCTACAGAATTTATATGTTGACAATGTAATGGAAGTGAAATAAAAACATTTGAGCCTATATCTTTGTAAATATGGAATTTAAGAATCCTTACTTTTTCCTTTTGCTATTGGTGCTGATACCATACATTGTGTGGTATGTGCTCAAATTTAAGAAGAGTTTGCCATCGCTGAAGGTGCCCGATACAACAAAATATGCTAATGCCCCCAAGAGTTTCCGTTTGTATCTGATGCATCTGCCTTTCTTGTTGCGGTGCTTACTTATATTGTTGGTCGTGTGTATTTTAGCTCGTCCTCAGAGTAAGCATTCATGGAGCAATACGGACGTGGAAGGTATAGACATTATGTTGGCTGTCGATGTGTCCACATCTATGTTGGCGCAAGATTTTAAGCCTAATCGTGTGGAGGCTCTGAAGGAAATAGCAAAGAAATTTATAGACAAGCGCCCTAATGATAATATAGGTTTGAGCATGTTTGCTGGTGAGGCTTACACGCAGTGTCCACTGACTGCCGACCATGCTGTGCTTATGAATCTTTATAATAGCGTTGACTGCAATATGGCAGCTCTTGGCATTATTGATGATGGTACAGCCATTGGCGATGGTATTATGAATGCGATTCTTCGCTTAAAGGATAGCGAGGCTAAGTCGAAGGTAATCATTCTGTTGACTGATGGTGTGAACAATAGTGGCAATATCTCTCCACTGACAGCTGCGGAGATTGCCAAAAAGTATGGCATACGTATATATACAATTGGTATCGGTCGTAATGGCATGGCGCCTTATCCGCTGCCAACAGGTGGAACTGCAATGTTGCCAGTTGAAATTGATGAAGAGACAATGACAAAGATTTCTACAGAAACAGGTGGACAATATTTCCGTGCTCAAGAAAATTCGGAGCTTGATGCTGTCTATCAGGATATTGATAAGCTGGAGCGTACAAAGTTCAGCGTCAAGCAGTTCAGTCGTCGAAATGAACTTTTTGAACCCTTTGCTCTTGCGGCTTTGATTGTGTTCTTGCTGGAGATTTTATTGCGAACTGTCGTATTAAAGAGATTGCCTTAAAAGTAAAGCTTATGTTTAGATTTGCATCCCCTATATTTTTATATTTGCTGATTCTCATACCAGTATTGACAGTCGTTTACGTGCTGATACAGTATGGGATGAAACAAAAAATGAAGAAATTTGGCGATATAGAATTGATACGCTATCTTATGCCAGATGTTTCTCCCATGCGTCGTCATGTGAAGTTTGCTTTGATGATGCTGGCTCTCGGATTGATATCAGTTGTGCTGGCTCGTCCTCAATACGGTACGCGTAATGAAGAAGTGAAACGTTCGGGCATAGAAATAGCTATTGCTGTCGATGTTTCAAACTCTATGCTTTGTCAAGATGTGAGTCCGAGCCGACTGGAGAAGTCAAAAATGATAGTGAGTAAACTTGTTGAAATGTTTGACGAGGATAAAGTGGGGCTTGTCGCTTTTGCGGGCAGTGCCATCACGCTATTGCCGATGACGAGTGATTATGTATCTGCAAAGATGTTTCTTGACCAGTTGAATCCCGAGACAATATCCATACAAGGAACGAATGTGGCAGAAGCTATAACACGTGCGACAGCTGGATTCTCTAAGAAGAAAAATGTTGGTCGCGCCCTCATTCTCATTACAGATGCAGAGGATAACGAGGAGGGTGCCATTGAAGCAGCCAAGCAAGCTAAGAAGGCTGGTGTTCAGATATTTGTTCTTTCGGTCGGAACTGTGCAAGGTGGTCCTATCCAAATGTATGATGGAACTTTCAAGAAAGACCTTTCTGGTAATGTTGTGACGACAAAATTGAATGAACAGATAGGAAAAGATATAGCACAGGCTGGTGGCGGTATGTATATACATGTTGACCAGACAAATATGGCGCAAGCAATATTGGAACAAGAAATAGGAAAGATGCAGAAAGAAGATATTTCTGCTTCCATGTATTCTGCTTATGATGAACAATTCGTGGCGGTAGCATTGCTGCTGTTTATCGTGCTTGTTGCAGAATTGTGCATCATGGAGAGAAAGAACCATTTGTTCAAGAAATTCAAACTATTTAATTAAATGAGAAAATTCTTCTTTAGCATATTATTATTCAGCGCAGTTTTACCGGCTGTGGCTCAGAGTGCTCGCGATTTTATTCGTATGGGCAATAAAGCCTATCGCCAAGAACGGTATGATGAGGCGGAAACGTTTTATTTGAAGTCAATAGAGAAGAATCCTTCATTTGAAGCATACTATAATTTAGGCAATGCCTATGTGATGCAGTTGAAGGATTCTACAGCATACGAAAACTATAAGAAAGCAGATTCTTTGGGAACAAGTGACCCTTTGCGTAAAGCGCGCAATTTCCACAATATGGGTAATATATGGTATGCCCAAGGACTGGCAGCTTCACGTCAGGAAGGAGCTAATGCTGCAGGTGCATTTCAGAATTCAGTTAATTATTTCAAGAGTTCTCTTCGGTGCAATCCTGATGATCATGAAACACGCTATAATCTTGCAATGGCTCAATATCAGTTGAAAAAGAATCAGGATAAAAATGAGGGTGGAGAAAGCAAAGATAAGAATCAGGAACAAAAAGAACAGCAACAGCAAGAACAACAGCAGCAACAGGAGCAGCAACAAAAACAACAAGAACAGCAGCAAGAGCAACAGCAGCCTAAGCAGAAGAAAGATGAAATGAGCGATCAGGCTGCCGAGCGACTTCTCAATTCTGCACAGCAAGATGAAAAAGATGTTCAGAGGAAACTGAATGAAACTCAGAACAATAGAAGAAAGAGTCTTGAAAAAGATTGGTAATAAATAGTGATGATTTGTTGATAAAAACGGTTTTCAGATGAAAAGAATACTATATATCTATATATTGATGTTTTTTTCCATCAATGTTTTGGCAGATGGAAATATAACATTTGAAGCATCAGCACCTTCCACTGTAGAGTCGGGGGGTAAATTCAGGGTGCAGTTTAAGGTTAATACGCATGATGCGCGCAATTTCTCATCACCTAAGTTTGATGGCTTTGATGTGATCTATGGTCCGAGTACATCATCTCAGAGTAGCTATTCTAATTTTAATGGACGTACTTCTCAAAGCAGCAGTCTTGTCTATACATTTGTTCTTTTAGCCACAGAACCAGGTACTTATACCATCGGCAGTGCAAGTGTGCAGGTGAATGGAGAAACTGTAAAATCAAAGCCAGTACAAGTGAAGGTGTTGCCTTCTGCAAGTGGCAATGCTTCTGCTAATTATAGCTCTAATGGACGTAATCCTGGAATCAATCAGTCATCTTCAAGTACTTCCTCCGAACAGCAAATTTCTTCAAAGGATTTGTTTATGACGGCAACTGCTTCTCGAACTAATGTGTACGAACAGGAAGCAATATTGTTGACCTATAAGATTTACACTCTGCTGGACCTCACACAGTTAGATGGAAAACTTCCGACGCTTGATGGATTCCAGATACAAGAAATTCCACTTCCTCGGACAAAAGAATTTGACTTAGAACACTATAATGGCCGTAATTATCGAACCGTTGTGTGGAGTCAGTATTTACTTTTCCCACAGAAAGCGGGGAAATTAACGATTCCTTCTATTACTTATGAGGGAGTTGTGATTACCCGTAATCGCAATTTGGATCCGATTGAAGCCTTCTTTAATGGACAAAGTGGGTATGTGGAGGTTAAACGGAATATAACAACTCCAGCTTTGACTATCAATGTGTCACCTCTTGAAAATAAGCCAGAGGGTTTTTCGGGAGCTGTCGGAAAGTTTTCAGTTTCATCAAGCATCAGTACAACCGAGGTTGATGCTAATGATGCTGTCACGCTGAAAATCAATGTGAAGGGTAGTGGTAACATGAAACTTATCGCAACTCCGAAGGTTGATTTCCCTAAAGATTTTGAAACATACGATGCTAAGGTGAATGATCAATTTCAGCTTGCTCGTACAGGTTTGGAGGGAACAAAGGAATTTGAATATCTGGTTGTGCCTCGCCATGCAGGAACTTATGAAATTCCAGCAGTCAGATTCGCCTATTTCGACACAGAATCTCGTTCTTTCAAGACGTTGCAGACAGAACCTTATACATTGAAAGTCAATAAGTCTAAAGGTGGAGCGGGACAGACGGTTTCCAACTATACAGGGCAGCAGCAAGATGTGCAGCAATTGAATCAAGATATACGTTTCATTAAAAAGGGGGATGTTGATTATCAGCAAGTTGGTAAAACTCTTTTGGGAACGTGGAAATATTGGGTCTCCTATCTTGTGCCGTTGCTTTTCTTCGTGCTCATTGTTTTGATAGGCCATCGACGTGTTGCTGTGAATGCGAATGTGGCACTTGCCCGTGGCAAAAAAGCAAACAAGGTTGCTTTGAAGAGGTTGAAGACTGCTAAAAAACTGCTTGACAGTCATGATATTGGCATGTTTTATGATGAGGTTCTTCGTGCTCTTTGGGGATATGTGGGCGACAAATTCAACATGTCACAAGAGTCTCTTAATAAAGAGAATATAGAACAAGCACTTATTTCTCGCAATGTGCCATCTGAATACATTCAGCAATTCATCAAGGTGCTCAACGATTGCGAATTTGCTCGTTTCGCTCCAGGCGACACCAATGCCAATATGGAAAATTTATATAAAAGTGCCATTGATGCAATCAGTAAGATGGAGGATAATTTATGATGAGAATCTTTTTAACTTTGATATTATCAGTTTGTGCATCAGTCTTTTCTGTCGCAGCAACAAAAGCCGATGCTGATGCGCTTTATGAGCAAGGAAAATACGAGGAAGCTGCAGCTGGCTATGAGCAGGTGCTGAAGAATGAGGGAGTAGCTGCCAAAGTTTATTACAACCTTGGCAATTGTTACTATAAACTTGATGAGATACCTCTTGCCATTCTCAACTATGAGCGGGCATTTCTTCTTGATCCGGGCGATGGCGATATACGTGCAAATCTTGCTTTAGCCAGAGGTAAGACCATTGACAAAGTTGTACCTCCTTCTGAAATGTTCTTTGTCATCTGGTGGCGCAATCTTACAAATAGCATGAGCATTGATGGATGGACTATGTTAGGAGTTAGTTCTTTTATACTCATGTTGTTAGGCATTCTTGTCTATATGTTTGCACCTCAGCTTTTAGCCCGTAAGATTGGTGTGTATGGGGCGATGGTGCTGTTTGTTTTTGTTGTGGTGGCTAATTTGGCAGCCATTTCACAGCATCAGGACTTGACCAATCGTGATACAGCTATTATTTTGGCGCCTTCAGTTGCTGTGAAAAGCTCTCCGAGCGAAAAAAGCACAGACCTTTTTCTCATTCATGAAGGCTCAAAGGTCGAGATTGTTGACAGTTCGATGTCTGAATGGATGGAAGTGAAGTTTGAAGAAGGGAAACAAGGTTGGATTCCTGTTAGCGCAGCAGAAATTATATGAACGAGCTTAATGAATTAGACCATCAGCTTACGCTTGCCATTAATGGCAGTGACAGTCTTTTCTGGGACAATGTGATGTATACTGTCACCGATACCTTTTCGTGGTCATTGGTCATTCTTGCGCTGTTAATCATCATATTCAAAAACAACAGCTGGAAAGAAGCATTGATGATTTACATCACTTTAGCATTGCTTATTTTTGTGGCAGACCGCATCTGCTCTGGGCTTGTCAAACCAATGGTTGCACGATGGAGACCCACGCAAGACCCTGGACTGATGTATATGATTGATGTCGTTCGTGGGTATCGTGGTGGACGTTTCGGTTTCTTTTCTGGACATGCCTGCAATACCATGTGCGTTGCTGTGTTTCTTTCATGGCTTTTCCGTTCTCCCAAAGTGATTGCAACCTTGCTCTTCTGGTCGTTAACGACCACCTTTACGCGTCTCTATTTAGGCGTGCATTATTTGGGCGATGTTTGTGTGGGATGGATTGTCGGTGCTATCTTGGGCACAACCTTCTATTTCTTGATGGAGCATGTTCACAGGAAGATTGGGATGAAACGGCTCATTTCTGAGCAGTTCACTTCAACTGGCTACATGAAGAGCGACATGGACACATTGATGACCGTTGTCTTCTTCAACTACATCGGCGTGCTGATTTTTGCTATGACTTTAGGGATAGGATGATGACTTTCTGAGTTTTATCATCCACTCGGTATAATTCGGAACTTCTCAATCCTGCCACCCATACGATTTCATCTCCATCCATGAGAAGGGGCAGCCTTTCCTTCTCGAAAAGGTTCAGTTTCTGGTTCGTCAGGAAATCACTCAGCAGTTTCCTTTTGCCGCCCATGCCGAACGGGGCAAAGCTGTCACCTTCCAGAGGTGTTCGCAGGCACAATTCGCCATGCAGCTTGTCTGCATCGATATAAGCATAGCTGTTGTCCTTTTTCATGTTGATGCTCTCAACTGAAACAATCTCCTTGTCAATATTGACAGGTGGGTAGCTCGTCGATTCAATAATCATGAAATCTCTGTCAATCAGCAGTCTGCGCCATTTCCCCGTAAATATCTTTCCGCTCTCTTTGGTTGCAGCAAGTATATTTTTCAGTTGCGTTTTGTTAAAGCCCATTGGAGCAAGAACCTCGTGCAGAACGGATAGGGGGGAGGGCTGTTCTTCAAGTTTCTGTATGCTGATATATAACTCGCCATTTGCTTTCCTCTCGCAACATTCCTTTATAGCATCGTCGATGGCTTTTCTGTAAACCTTCTGCACCTCGTTCATGTTCTCAATGGTTGAGGTAAGGTTCTGAATAACTCCAGGATTAATCTGCTCCATGGTAGGGAGAATGTCAAGACGCACCTTGTTGCGAGCATAGTCGTTCTCCATGTTCGTGTGGTCAACCACATAGCCTTGTCTTAAATCCTGCAAGAACGAAAGGATTTCTTGACGAGTCAGACAGAGCAGCGGGCGTACAATATCCTCGTTTCGTGGCTGCATCCCGCACAATCCTTTGACTCCTGTTCCCCTGATGAGATTCAGAATGATGGTTTCTGCATTGTCGCTTTTGTGATGTCCCACAGCGATTGCGTCGGCTTTCAATTCTTTTTTCAGATGCCTGAATTTGCTGTATCGCAATTCTCGGGCAGCCATTTCTATGCTTATCTTTTGTTCTTTAGCATACTTCAGTGTATCAAACTCTGCTTTGTGGCAAATGATTCCGTTTTTTTCGCATAAGGCAGTTGCAAACTGCTCATCTCTCCAGCTTTCCTCGTCTCTCAGATGAAAGTTGCAGTGGACGGCTATCACTTCATAGCCTAAACGGTGGAGCATCAAGGCAAGGCACACTGAGTCCGGACCTCCGCTCAGACCTACAATCACTCGTGCATGCTCGTCTAAGAGGTTGTTTTGCCGAATGAATAGTTTTACTTTTTCTTGTATGCTTTCCATTTTTATGTATGCAAAAATACTTCTTTTTCACGACTTTTCATCTTAAAAGAGTATTTTCTTGTAAAAAACTCATCGAAAGCTTTGTCGTTAACACAAAAAGTGCTACCTTTGCACTCGCAAAAGCAAACATGGTGCGTTGGATGAGTGGCTTAGTCACCGGTCTGCAAAACCGTTTACACCCGTTCGAATCGGGTACGCACCTCCAAAAAGCAAGGCTCGCAATTTGTCAGCCTTGCTTTTTTTGTGGCAATAATTCAAAAGCCCATTTGAGGGTGCAAAACGGTGTGCCCCACAACGAGTCAGCGGTGTGGGGCACACCGATTTGCCGATGTGGGGCACACCGTTTTTGGTGCTGTTTCGTGGCTGTTGTGGATGAGATGTAGAGAATTTTAGGATCAGCGGACAAAGAGGTGCTGCTGGTTAACAAGAAACGGCCGGGCTGTATTCCCGACCGTTCATTTTGTGGAGATGGAGGGGATTGAACCCTCGTCCAAACAAGGAAGCCATACGCTTTCTACATGCTTATTCTTGCCTTCGGTTTTCGTGATGCAGCAAGACCAAGACCACCAACTGCATCCTTAGCCTCTAAAAGTTCACCAGCAGGACGAGGCAACTGCTGGCTATTCCTGATTTTACAGCACCGCTGGTCGGAACGCTTCAGGACGGGAGCTTCCCGGGCGATGTCTCGTTCCCTCGCCTTGCAAGGGAATTAGGCTTATCTACTATACTTCGATTAAGCAGCGAGAGCGTAAGATTTTTCGCCAATTAAACTTTTGATGTCTGAGATTAAAGAGAGGGGCATCGACTCTCTGCATGCTTACATACCACTCCATCTTGCTGTCAAATCCAGTCATCCCCAGAGATTTCTGTAGCTAACATCTGCGATGAAGCCTTTTGTGGCTGCAAATTTACAAGCTTTTATTGTTCTGTCAAAAAGTTTTAACTAAATTTTACTTTTAGGAAAAGAAATTATGGATTTTTTGTTTTTCTCCAGCAACGATGATAATGTCGTTTTCGAGAAGGGTTATGCAGGGATCTGGATTGATTAATGTCTCATTTGTGGGTCGTACTATGCCCATGACGATGCAGTTTCCAATTTCTCGAATGCCTGAATTCATGATGCTTTTTCCGCAGAGAGGAGAATTGTCCGTGATGGTGTAGTTGTCAATGATTATTTTTGTGTTGTTTGTATTTTGTTCTGTATCAGGAAGGATGCTTGTGTCAAGCATATTGTTGAATTGCACAATGTCAGATTCTGTTCCGGCAATGATGAGCCTGTCGTTTGGATAGATGCGGTGATTCCCGCCAGGAATGTTGATGTTGATGCCGCCTCGTATGATTCTGACGATGCTGACGCCTGCCGTATTCCTGATACATAGATCCTTGAGTGTTTTCCCGGAAAATGCGGAGTTGTATGGAACTTCTATTTCCGCAATGTTCATGTCGAAGCTAAGCAGCGTTGCTTCTACTTCTTTTTCTAAGCCACGTTTTGACTCAGCCAATCGTTCGCGTGCATAGAGGTTGTCGTTGAACAGGCGTAAGAAATGATTGACGCCTGGAGTCATGGATATGTTGATGAAAATGAGCTTGATAATCTGTTTGCGGCGTGAGGTTCGTTTCTTCCTTTTTTTTCCAGGCGCATCAGTTTGTCGTTTCTCTGTGTAGCTATCTAACATCTTTCTGGTTCCTGTGCTCATGTGCCTTTCGAAAAATGCCAGTGTCGGATAAGCGAGTTTCATGATGTAGGGGGTTAGAAACGTAGTGACTACGCTGACAGCTACGACAATAGGATACAAGTGTGAGTCTGTGACTTTCAGGCTTTGCCCAAGATTGGCAATGATGAATGCAAATTCTCCAATCTGTACCAATGAAAAACCTGTCTGAAGTGCAACTCTAAGTGGTTGGCCGGAAAGGAGTGTTCCAATGCTTCCGAATACAATCTGCCCAATGATGACAACCAATGTAATGATGGTGATGGGGAACCAGTAATGTATGAACAAGGATGGGTCTATCATCATGCCGACAGAGACAAAAAAGATTGCGCCAAAGATGTTTTTTACAGGTTGTATGAGATGCTCAATCCGTTCGGCTTCAATGGTCTCTGCCAAAACTGAACCCATGATGAATGCTCCAAGTGCGCTGCTGAATCCTGCTTGCACGGCAAGCAAGACCATGCCAAGGCAGAGGCCTATTGAGAAAATAGTTAGTGTTTCGTTATTAAGGTGCTGCTTGAACTTTTTCAAGAAAGTGGGGATGAGCGTTATGCCGAGGATAAACCACATGACGATATATAAAGTCAGTTTCCCAATTTGCCATAGCAGTTCCTGGCCTTCAAATTCGTTTTTTGCAGCAATAGAAGTGAGCAGCACCATAAGAATGATGGCGAACAAGTCTTCGGCAATGAGTATGCCAAAACATACATTGGCAAAGCGGTGGTTGCGCAAACCGGCTTCTTCTATTGCTTTGAAAACAATGGTGGTAGAAGACATGCAAAGCATTCCTCCGAGAAACAAAGCGTTCATGTTGCTCCAGCCTAACAGATAAGCAGTAAGCATACCTGTTGCCATCATGCCTGTCACGATGACTCCTGCTCCGATGATGGCTGTGCTGCCTATTTTCAACAACTTCTTGAAAGAAAATTCAAGTCCAAGGCTGAAAAGGAGGAATAAGACCCCAATCTCTCCCCAAGTTTCAACATTCTCCGTGTTGCTAACCCATGATTCGCCAAGCATGTGTGGTCCAACCAGCAGTCCTGCAACGATATAGCCTAAAACAACGGGCTGTTTGAATAGTTTGAATAGCAGGCTTGTCAGACCTGCTGTAAGCATGATGATGCAGAGATCTTCAATCATGTTCCTTTATGTTATTGTATAGTGTGATTAATTGGGGGCATTTTCGTCCAAGTGTTTTTCCCACAAATAATATTGAGTGTCTTTGGCAATTACATTGGAAAGCAGCAATAGGGAGATGAGGTTCGGGATGGCCATCAAGGCATTCATGATGTCTGACAATCCCCAAACGAGTGCAAGGCTCATGGTTGCACCTGCAAAAACTAACAAGATGTAGATGATTCTGTAAAAGATGATGCCCCGTTTTCCAATAAGGTATTCTATGGCTTTTTCCCCATAGTAGCTCCATCCGAGAATGGTCGAAAAGGCAAAAGTGATAATGCCGAATGTGAGAATTGGCGCTCCGACATAGGGGATGAGTTCGAATGCTTTTCGGGTAAGCATGCCGCCATCGTTTTGGTTAATCTCTGGGCTTGCAACGATGCTGGAAACAATGACAAGCCCGGTGATGGCACAGATGACGACGGTGTCCCAAAATGTTCCGGTGGAAGACACTAATGCTTGTCTGACAGGATTTCGTGTCTGTGCAGCAGCGGCTACTATAGGTGCAGAACCCATACCTGATTCGTTGGAGAACAAGCCTCGTGCTATTCCGTATCGTGCAGCGGCCATCAGTACGGTTCCTGCGGTTCCTCCACCTACAGCTTTGAGGGAAAATGCCTCATTGATAATGAGGAACAAGGCACTTGCAAGATGCTCGCGGTTGATGAATAGGATATAAGCGCAGCCAAGTATATAAAGTGCGGCCATTAAGGGTACTAAGGTCGTACACCATTTAGCAATGCTTTTCACTCCACCGATAATGACGAAACCGACGACGGTGGCCAGTATGAAGCCTACAATCATCTTGGTATGTTCGGGCGTGATGAGTCCATCGCATGCAAGTGCGAGGTTCTCGCTGATAGCATTGGCTTGGACGGTGTTGCCTATGCCGAATGTTGCAATTGCTGTAAATATGCAGAAAAGTATGCCAAGCCATTTGCATCCAAGTCCTTTTTCCAAAGCATACATGGGCCCTCCCAGCATTCTTCCGTCTTCGGTCTTTTCGCGATATCTGATGGCAAGCAATCCTTCTGCGTATTTTGTGGCAATGCCGAACAAGCCTGTTAACCAACACCAGAGCACAGCTCCTGGGCCACCCAGGCTTACGGCTGTTGCTACACCTATGATATTGCCTGTTCCAATGGTGGCAGCCAAAGATGTGGCTAAAGCTTCAAACTGGCTTACATCACCAGAAGAGTTGCTGTCTTTCTTTACCGAAAGCTTGATGGCTGTGAAAATCTTTCTTTGTGGTATTTTGAGCCTGAAAGTCAAATAAAAATGTGTGCCAAGCAATAGTATCATCATGGGCCAGCCCCAAATGCTGGCATTAATTCCTTCTATAATTTCGAGCAGTTGTTCCATTGGGGTGATGGTGTTGATATGGGATGATTTAGGCTATAATTTATGATGGCAGGAATACATTGTTACAATGAATGGCAACTTGTAGTAAAACAAATTGCCATTCAGGGAATTATAAGCAATTAAAAATTAGTATGTTCTGTAAAGAAGCCATGCGTCAGGATAAGTACCGCGGAGTTGGTCACGTGAGCTGACAGCTGATGCACGGTCGTCGAATGAAGATGCGATTACTCGATACATTCCTGTCTCAGGGTTCTGTGCAACCTGTGCAGTATATCCTTTTGAAACAAGTGTATTGCGGAGATTGTTTGCGTTTTCAACATTGCTGAATGAGCCACATACAACGTTGAATGCCTTCAATGTGCCACCATTCATGACTGTGAGACGTTCTTGGCGGTCGTTTGCTGTGTTTGGCTGAACAGTTGGAGTTGTTGAGATGACAGGGGTTACAGCAACTGGTGCAGTTTCTACCTGATCTGTAGTTGTTTGAGCCAATTCTTGTGCCTTTGCTTTTTCATACGCTTTCTTGTAGCTG
The DNA here is from genome assembly GCA_017507385.1 of Bacteroidaceae bacterium. GTDB lineage: Bacteria > Bacteroidota > Bacteroidia > Bacteroidales > Bacteroidaceae > Minthosoma. The sequence goes on from JAFWAX010000077.1 coordinate 64,205, forward strand.
CTTTCAGATGACTTACATGATACAAAGGCAAGGGCAGCGAAAAGTGCTATGCCCATCATCAGATTTTTCTTCATAGTTTTCTCTTTTTACTTTATTAATGATTGAATGATTTGTACAAAGTTAGTTCTTATTTGTTAGACTTCAAAAAGCTATGCAAAAAAAAACGTTAAATAAGTAAAAAACACTTGTTTTTAGTGTAGAATGTTGTATATTTGACCCCGAATTCAAGTATTTGTTAAACCTTTAAACTTTTTAGATTATGACAAAAGGTGACGGATTTGCATTGGCTGCTGCTTTTATTGGCGGTGCTGTGGCTGGAGCTGCAATTGGACTTCTTTTTGCTCCAGAAAAAGGTGAAGACCAGCGTGCGAAAATCAAGGCTGCACTTGAAAAACGAGGTGTGAAACTGGACAAGGAAAGCTTTGACAAGTTGGTTGACGAAATAAAGAATTTAGGAAAGAAAAAAGAAGTTGTTCCTGCGGAAGATTTTGATGCAGAATAACTTTCACTTTTGGTTTAATTTCGTTTATCTATGCGTAAAGAAACGTCTCTCATAGGTGAAGATATTCGTAAGTTGGCTTATCGTGTAGAGCGTTATCTGCGTCTTGAGGCGACAGAGCGTCTTACAGTGTTGACAACAGTAATAGTGTTGGCAGCTGTAACTTTTGCTTTGGCTACGAGCGCCATCTTCTTTTTCAGTACGGGCTTGGTGAAGACCTTGACTCTTTTGACTGGAGATGAGATGGTTAGCTATTATATGGTGGGAGCTATTCTTCTGCTTTTGATTGTGTTAATGTTTGTCATAGGGAGGCCTTTGATTGAGAGCCGCCTTGTGAAGACATTTAGCAGCCAGTTGCTGGATGGAACCAGCATAACGGAGCAGGTGTCAGCCAAAAGCAATTCGGACGAACAAATACAGCGCTTAGCTGAGAGCTTGGTTGCGGAATTTGACGAATATGGTAAGGAAGGAGGGAGCCTATGATTCCGAAAAAGTACACGTCTCTTGCCGAAATCCGTTCAGACAAAGAACATGAACGGATGCTGATTCATTATGGAGTGGATAAGTTGAAGAACGATGTGGAGGACTGTCTCAGGCCTAAGGATAACTACTTCCTTAATTCTTCCAACAAGTACATGAATTATATAGGATACGCCATGGCTGCCTATAAAACAGCGATGACTGTTAAAGGATTATTTAGTTTTTTTTCTAAAAAACGATAAATTGTCATGAATTTGCTTCAAAAGCACTTGTAATTAGCGTTACAGGTGCTTTTTTCTTTGTTACCCCGCTGTTTTTTGCTATCTTTGCATTCAAATTAGGAAATTTTATAGAAAATGGATCAGCAGTATTCGTCAGCGTTGCTTGAGCGTGCCGTAGATGAGTTTTCTAAACTGCCGGGGATTGGACGTAAAACAGCCATGCGACTTGTGCTGCATATGTTGCGTATTGATGTCTGCAAGATAGATGCTTTCACGGATGCCATTTCTACTTTGTGCCATGATGTGCGCTACTGTACAGTGTGTCACAACTTAAGCGATGAGGATGTTTGCCAAATTTGTGCCAATCCAGCTCGAGATGCTTCGACTATTTGCGTGGTGGAGAATGTTCAAGATGTGATGGCCATAGAGCACACGCAGCAATATCGCGGACTTTACCATGTTCTGGGTGGAGTTATCTCTCCAATGGATGGAGTGGGTCCTGGACAGCTGGAAATAGAAAGCTTGGTCGAGCGTGTGTCGGAAGGCGGGGTGGACGAAGTCATTTTTGCGCTTAGCTCAACGATGGAAGGAGATGCTACGAATTTCTATATATTCAGGAAACTGATGAATTTCTCTAATTTGAAATTGACCGTGCTTGCACGAGGCATGAGTATCAATGATGAATTGCAGTACACGGACGAGGTGACGTTAGGTCGCTCTCTTGTCAATCGCGTTCCTTTCACGTGTAAATAAAACTCTTAAAAAGAAAGAAAAATGATAAACAAATATATACAAAAACTGCTTAATGTCCTGAAAATAGAACTTTTTGTGGTATGGATTATAATTGCAGGAGTAGCTGTATTAGGTGAGTGTGGAATTATTCCTAATGGCTACATTCTTCCGCATTCTACAAAAGAGTTTGAATTGAATGTGATAGCAATTTCGATGACTGTGATAGGAGTTCCTTTGGCTTTGCAGTTATTTAAGTTGAATACGACTAAAGGATTGCGACGTATGAATAATGATGAGGCATTGCGTTCTTACCATGTGTGGAGCATTGTCCGAATGAGCATTTTGTGTTTCGCGGCTTCATTTTGTATGTTTGTATATTATTATGCGTCAAGTGTGAGTTGTGTTTTTTGTACACTCATAATATTAGCTGTTTCTCTCTATTGTTGGCCATCTCGTGATAAGATTTGTTCTTATCTGGAGAGTGTGAATAATGAGTGATTCGTTTCTTTTCGCGAGAATAAATTATTTTTCAAAAAACTACTATCTTGAAACTTTCAATCATCATAGTAAATTATAATGTGCGTTACTACCTTGAGCAATGCTTGCTTTCGGTGGAGAAGGCACTTTGTGGTGTTTGCGGAGAAGTGTTTGTTGTTGACAATAATAGTACGGATGATTCCATGTCGTATTTGAAGAGTAAATTCCCATGGGTTCGATACATCGAAAATGAAGAGAACGTGGGATTTTCTCGGGCGAACAATCAGGCGATACGCGAGGCACGTGGTGAGTATGTGCTGCTGTTAAATCCAGATACATTTATTGGCGAACGTTCTTTGAGAGAGTGTATTGAATTTATGGACAAAACTCCTCAAGCAGGTATTTGTGGAGTGGGTATGCTGCGGATTGATGGTTCGTTTGCTCCAGAATCTCGTCGAGGAATACCAACCCCGTTTGTTGCTTTCTGCAAGATGTCTGGTTTGGGAGCACTATTCCCCAAAAGTCGTCTGTTTGGCAGGTATTACATGCAATATCTTAACAAGTATTCCATCAATCCAATAGAGATTGTTAGCGGGGCATTTATGTTTATTCGCAGGGCTGCGCTGGACAAAGTCGGTTTGCTTGATGAAACATTCTTTATGTATGGTGAAGATATTGATTTGAGTTATAGAGTGTTGCAGGCTGGATATAAAAATTACTATTTGCCCACACAAATATTACATTATAAGGGAGAAAGTACAAAGAAAAATTCTCTCAAGTATGTAAATGCCTTCCATAAGGCGATGGTGATTTTTTTCAAAAAGCATTTTGTTCAGTATAGTTCAATCTATTCTATTTTTATCACTCTTACCATTGTATTGAAAGGAATAGTGTCTTATATTGTACAGAAAACACGGTCGTGGTCTTGCCGTAAGCAGGATGTCGAACGTCTGAAGTTCTTGATAGTGAGTGATGGACAGAATCTTGATGACATGAAGGGAATCGCAGAGAAGCATCAATTCAAGTATGATGTATTCCACTCTCGCTTAGGAGATATGCCAAGTACGGATGTGCTTTACCGTGATTATGATTACATCGTGTTCGATACAAACCGTTATGCTTATAGTTCAATTCTTGAGTTCTTCCGACACGATGAGCCTAATCGGCATCGCCCTTGTATGGCGACATACATACCTTCCAATAAGTCTATTATGACTTTCCAAGGAGCAATTAATTGATAAATAGGAATAAAGATTTTAATATAAATTGCAAAAAGAAAACATCTATATATGTTACGAATAGCAGTACAATCAAAAGGTCGTCTCTTTGAAGATACAATGAATCTTCTGAAAGAGACAGGTATTAAAGTGAGTTCAAACAAGCGTACACTCTTAGTTCAATCATCCAATTTTCCCCTGGAAGTTCTTTTCCTTCGCGACGATGATATTCCACAGACCGTTGCTGATGGAGTTGCCGATGTGGGTATTGTTGGAGAAAATGAGTTTGTAGAACGCAACGAAAATGCAGATGTTGTGAAGCGTTTAGGCTTCAGCAAGTGCCGTATTTCGCTTGCTATTCCTAAATCTGTTGATTATCAAGGTGTAGAGTGGTTTAACGGAAAGAAAATCGCGACATCATATCCAGTTATTTTGCGAAAGTTTCTTGAAGAGAAAGGCGTGAAGACTGATATTCATGTTATTCAAGGATCTGTAGAAATAGCTCCTGGCATTGGTTTGGCAGATGGCATATTTGATATCGTAAGTTCAGGCTCAACTCTTGTGAGCAACAATTTGAAGGAAGTTGAAGTGGTGATGAAGAGTGAGGCTCTTCTGATTGGCAATAAGAATTTGGCAGAAGATAAAAAGGCAATTCTTGACGATTTGCTTTTCCGTATAGAGTCAGTACTCATAGCAGAGGATAAGAAATATGTTCGGATGAATGCCCCTAAGGCACATTTGGATGAGATTGTCAAAGTGCTGCCAGGCTTAAAGAGCCCCACAATCATTCCTCTTGCTGATGAAGAGTGGTGCTCTGTTCACGCAGTGCTTGACGAGAAGCATTTTTGGGAAATTGTAGGCCAACTGAAAGCTCTTGGAGCCGAAGGCATTTTGGTGACTCCCATTGAAAAGATGATATTGTAAATAATTGATAGTTGGTTGTCAATTAAGAGGAGACAAGGATGAATATTATAAAATATCCCAATCAAACAGAATGGGCAGCTTTGCTGGAACGCCCACATCGTGATGCTTCCGAATTGCGCGAGACAGTGCAGACTGTGCTTGATCAGATTCGTCAGGGTGGAGATGCCGCAGTAAAAGAGTTTGAGTTGAAGTTTGACAAGGTGGCACTCGACTCGCTTGCTGTTACAGAAGATGAGTTGGATGAGGCTGAAGCACTTGTATCGGAAGAGTTGAAAGATGCTTTGGAATTGGCTCATGCCAATATTGAGAAGTTTCATTCTGCTCAAAAGTTTGTGGGAGAAAAGGTGGAATCTGCTCCAGGCGTTGTGTGTTGGCAGAAGTCAGTACCTATAGAGAAAGTTGGACTTTATATTCCAGGAGGAACTGCGCCTCTGTTCTCGACGGTGTTGATGCTTGCTACGCCAGCTAAGATTGCAGGTTGTCAGGAGATAGTGCTGTGTACTCCTCCCAACAAGGAGGGTAAGGTGCATCCTGCTATTTTGATGGCAGCCAAAGTGGCTGGTGTTAACAAGATTTTTAAAGCCGGTGGAGTTCAAGCCATCGGAGCAATGGCTTATGGAACAGAGTCTGTTCCTAAAGTAAGCAAGATATTTGGTCCAGGCAATCAGTTTGTTATGGCAGCTAAGCAGCAAGTAAGCCTCCATGAAGTTGCTATAGATATGCCTGCCGGACCTTCAGAAGTTGCAGTGGTGGCAGATGATACGGCCAATCCTGTCTTTGTTGCTGCTGATTTGCTTTCTCAAGCAGAACATGGTGCTGATTCTCAGTCAATTCTTATCACAACCTCAGAGGCTATGGCAGAAAAAGTTAATGCGGAAGTGGAACGCCAGTTGGCTTTGCTGCCTCGCAGAGAGATGACAGAAAAATCTTTGCAGTATTCCAAAATCGTTATTGTAAAGGATTTGGAAGAGGCGCTGAAGATGACAAACGAATATGCGCCAGAGCATCTTATTCTTGCTGTTGAGGACTATTTGTCTTTTGGCGACAGGATAGTGAATGCTGGTAGCGTGTTCCTTGGCAACTATTCTTGCGAATCGGCCGGTGATTATGCTTCTGGCACCAATCACACGCTTCCTACATCAGGCTATGCAAAAGCATACAGTGGAGTGAATCTTGATTCGTTCTGCCGTAAGATAACTTTCCAAGAACTTTCAGCAGAAGGAGTACGCTCTATTGGGCGCGCAGTTGAACTGATGGCAGAAGCAGAGCAGCTGGATGCTCATAAAAACGCAATGACTTTTAGAATTCAATCATTATGAAACCACTACAAGAATTAGTGCGTCCCAACATTTGGGCACTTAAACCATATAGTTGTGCTCGAGACGAGTTTAAGGGTGTGAAAGCCGACGTTTTTGTTGATGCAAACGAAAACCCTTATCCCAATGGAGTCAATCGCTATCCAGACCCTTTGCAGGAGGAACTGAAACATGCCATTTCTCCGATGAAGGGAGTGCCTGTTGACAATATTTTTCTTGGCAATGGCAGCGATGAGGCAATAGATCTCCCGTTCCGTATTTTCTGCCGTCCGGGCAAGGACAATGTGGTAGCCATAGACCCAACCTATGGGATGTATCAGGTGTGTGCAGATGTGAATGATGTGGAGTATCGCAAAGTGTCTCTCGACGAGAATTACGATATTGATCCCGATGCGTTGTTGGCAGCATGCGATGAGAACACCAAAATCATATTCATCTGTTCGCCCAACAATCCTACAGGCAACTCCTTTCAGCGTGCAAAGATAGAGAAAGTGATAGAGAATTTTCAGGGGATTGTGATTGTTGATGAGGCTTATAGCGATTTTTCGGCGCAACGTCCTTTCCGTTCTGACATACAGAAGTATCCTAATCTTATTGTTCTTGCCACTTTCTCCAAGGCTTGGGGAGCAGCAGGCATACGTTTGGGAATGGCATTTGCCAGCACTGAGATCATCGCGCTTTTCAACAAGGTGAAGTATCCCTACAATGTGAATATACTTACCCAGAAAAAGGGCTTAGAGATATTAAGCAATGTGACACTTTTGCAGCGTCATATCACGATGGTGCTCGAAGAGCGGGAAATGCTCATGAAGTCATTGGCAATGCTTCCTCTTTGCAAGAAAGTTTACCCGACAGATGCGAACTTTGTTCTTGTCAAGGTGACAGACGCCGACAGCATTTACAAGTATTTGGTGCAGAAGGGAGTGGTTGTACGCAACCGTACTCGTGTGCATCTTTGTGGCAACAGCCTTCGCATTACGGTAGGTACTAAAGACGAGAATACAAAACTGCTTTCAGCCCTTCGTCAATACGTATAAATGAAAATAATCAATGAAGACAGCACTTTTCATCGATCGCGATGGTACCATCTTGGTAGAGCCTGCCGACGAGCAGATTGACTCTTATGAGAAGTTTCAGTTTCTTCCTGGTGTGATTCGCAATCTCAACTTCATCCGTACTAAACTTGATTTTGAGTTTGTTATGGTAAGTAATCAGGACGGTTTAGGTACAGATTCCTATCCCGAAGCAGATTTCTGGCCCACCCACAACCTTATGCTCAATACGTTGGAAGGGGAGGGGATAACGTTTGACGATATGCTCATTGACCGTTCTTTCCCTGCTGACAACCTGCCAACTCGCAAGCCCGGAACTGGGATGTTGGGTAAGTATATGACAGGTGATTATGATCTGGCTAACTGCTATGTGATTGGCGACCGCCAAACGGACAAGCAGCTTGCTCTCAATCTGGGATGTAAATATCTTATATTGGGCGACAACGTGCAGTCGTGGGACGAAATCACTGAAATTCTCTTTGCCGGAGAACGTACAGCCAGTGTCCGTCGTACTACGAAAGAAACGGATATTGATATTAGCATGAATCTTGATGGAACAGGGCAGTGCGACATTCAGACAGGTCTCTCGTTTTTCGACCACATGCTTGAGCAGATAGGAAAGCATGCTTCTATCGACCTTCATATTCATGTGAAGGGAGACCTGAATGTGGATGAGCATCATACCATAGAAGATACAGGAATAGCTCTTGGCGAGTGCATCTATAAGGCTTTGGGTGACAAGCGAGGCATAGAACGCTATGGCTACACCCTTCCGATGGACGATTGCCTCTGTCAGGTGACACTTGACTTTGGAGGTCGTGCGTGGCTTGTGTGGGATGCTGATTTTAAGCGCGAGCGAGTAGGCGATATGCCTACGGAGATGTTCCTCCATTTCTTCAAGTCCTTTAGTGATGCGGCTCGCATGAACCTCAACATCAAGGCAGAGGGCGACAATGAGCATCACAAGATTGAAGGTATCTTCAAAGCTCTGGCGCGCAGCATCAAGATGGCTGTTAAGCGTGACATTTACAAGTTTCAGCTTCCCAGCAGCAAGGGAGTTCTGTAAACGAAAAATTATTCCATGAAATAATGGAAAATCGATGTGCCCCACATCGATTTAGCGGAGTGCCCCACATCAAAATGTCGATGTGGGGCACTCCGCTATTGAGAGTTTTCAGCATTGTCTATATAAAGAAAAAATGTATCAGGAATCTCACTACCTCTGATACATGAATGCTATGAAAAAACGAATGTCTAAATGATGAGCGGAAAACGAGACTCGAACTCGCGACCCCAACCTTGGCAAGGTTGTGCTCTACCAACTGAGCTATTTCCGCACAACACGATTCTTATTTTCGCAAACAGGAATCGCCAAAAAAATCCCTTAATTTATTATGAACCATTATTTTGAGCGGAAAACGAGACTCGAACTCGCGACCCCAACCTTGGCAAGGTTGTGCTCTACCAACTGAGCTATTTCCGCAATATTGTATTTATGATAAGAACTCGCGCTGGAGTCTTAAGGGTTGAGTGAAGAGGATGAGACTCGAACTCACACGGGCTGAGCCCACTACCCCCTCAAAGTAGCGCGTCTACCATTCCGCCACCTCTCCATTCTATACGGAGTGCCCACGACAAGAATCGAACTTGCACGTCTCTCAACACTCGCACCTGAAACGAGCGCGTCTACCATTCCGCCACGTGGGCCTTGTCTGATGACTTTTGAGCGGAAAACGAGACTCGAACTCGCGACCCCAACCTTGGCAAGGTTGTGCTCTACCAACTGAGCTATTTCCGCAACTTTCGCTTAAGTTTGATAAGTCAATCTGTATTGCTTTTTCGGCAGGAATTTGTGTTCCCTTCCCGATTGCGAGTGCAAAGGTAGCATTTTTTCTCGAACTGGCAAAACATTTCATTAAAAAATGTATGCCTGATGAAAGTTTTTTGCACTCGGATTTTCCATATACATTATTAATATATGAGGACGCTCGAATTTCCAATCGGTTATGCTTATCGGATTCTGTCGAGCGAACGTACAAGTGCTTCGTCTTTTCTGATGCCCTGTATGGCAAGGCAGTTGAGGATGATGCTTAAAACGGGGAGTATGGCGGCAAATTTTATGCGGAAGGTGGCAGGCATGATGCCTTCAACTTCCGTGTATGCCGTCATGGCGTAAGCATCAAGCTTCAGGTCGTAATAGTAGGCGAATACGGCATAGGCTGCCACATAACCCACGAGGAGGATGGTGCTGAAGATGGTGAGCCGCAATTGACGCATGCGTTTGCGGAAAAGCAAAATGCTCATTGTGGTCAGGAACATGACCATGATGAGGAGTATGCCTAAACACCATGGACCTTTTGTGGAGTCCAGAGCCTTGAAATCACCTGCTGCTCCGAAGGTGAAGTTGCTGAAACAGGCTACGGTTTCGTTTACGGCAGTCCATTCCCCGATGGTGGAGATGAGTCCAACAAAAGAGAAGATGAGCACCAGTGCCAGATATACCGTCTGTATTCGCTGAATCATAGATTAGAGCTTTCTGTCAGCTTCCTTGGAAGGGTTACGGAAATACACTTTGTCCTCAAGGAATTCCTGTGTAGCAATGAGCGTAGGTTTTGGCAGACGCTCATAATAGCGAGAAATCTGTATCTGTTCTTCGTTTTCAAAAACTTCCTCAAGTGTGTCGCTATGTGCACCAAATTCAACCAGTTTCTTGCTGAGTTCTTCCTTCATTTCTGCTGCAATTTGGTTTGAGCGCTTAGAGATGATGGCAACGCTTTCATACAGGTTGTTTGTGTCACGGCTGAAGTCTGGAAGGTTGCGTGTCACAGTGGTAGATGGTGCATTTGTCTTTTTGAAATCCATAATTGTCTATATCTATTTTCTGTTTTTAATATTCTGTTATTCAGATATTTCTGGTTTTACTTTTGCGGATGCGTTCTTGAAGATTTTGTCTGCCTCCTTCATGTACTTGCTGTCAGGGAACTCGTTTCTGAATCCGTAGTATTCATCAATGGTTTCTCTGAAACGGTCCATTTCTTTCGCGGCAACGCTTCGCTGTGCCAGTTGGTAGCGGCAGCGGAGGATGTTCATGTAAAGGTCTTCGCGCAGACGAGTATAGGGGAATGTCTTCAGGGCATTCTCTGCGGTGAGGATGCTCGCCTCGAAATTGTTTCCGCCATAGTGGCAGTTGCCATTGTATTCGCCCAGATTATAGTAAAGCAGGGCATTGTCATACTCTTTTTGTACAAGTCGATCCTGCAGGTCGTAAATCATTTCGTCAGCCTCTTTTCGTTTGTCCGAATAGGGGTAATAGTCAAGAAAGTCTTGCAGCATGTTGATGGCGGTGTAAGTCGGTGCCTGGTCAAGACGTGGGTCAGGACTTTGCTGGAACAGAGCTTTTCCGCTGTAGAATCGTGCCAGTTCGGTGTATTCGCCTTTTGGGTAGCTTTTAACATACCTGTCAAGATAGATGGCTGCAGTTTCGTAGTCGTTCAGGTAGTAGTAGCACATGCTGAGCATGAAGAGAGACTCTTCTCCGCGGTCGTATCCCTTCATGACAATGATGAGTTCCTCCAAAAGTTGATAAGCTTTGGTGTATTCTCCCGCAGCGTAGCACTCTTTGGCAACTTCGTATTTATAATCATAGTCAGTAGATTTCAGCACCGTGTTATAGGAGTTGCAAGCGCTTAGTAACACGGCTGAAATCAGTCCGATTGACAATAATTTCTTCATTAGTACAAAAATTATGAATGCAAAGTTACGCTTTTTTGTTGAAGTAAGGTTAATAAGCGATGAATATTTCACTTTTATTTAGGAAAAACACTCCTTTTTGAGGGTATTTACAAACAGAAAGTCGTAATTTTGCAACGGTATAACGGCAAGATAGGAAAATGGAGTTTCAGTTGACATCGAAATTTAGTCCCACAGGCGATCAGCCGCAGGCCATTGAGCAGCTCACGCAAGGAGTGCTGGATGGAGTGCCTGCACAGGTGTTGCTGGGTGTGACAGGTTCCGGCAAAACCTTCACCATGGCGAATGTCATCCGGAATGTGGGCAAGCCAACGCTCATTTTCAGCCATAACAAGACGCTGGCACATCAGCTCTACACGGAGATGAAAGCCTTTTTCCCCCATAATGCGGTTGAATACTATGTGAGCTACTACGACTATTATCAGCCCGAAGCATATATCCCTTCAACAGGCACTTACATCGAAAAAGACCTTGCTATCAATGAGGACTTGGATCGTCGTCGTTTGGCAGCTACTTCGGCCTTGCTGTCTGGGCGAAAAGATGTCATCATCGTTTCCTCCGTCTCATGTATTTATGGCATGGGAGCTCCTACCAGTTATGCTGAAAATATCCTTGGCATAGAAGTGGATCAGGACTTGCCTCAAGAAACGTTGCGGCGCAAATTGGTAGATATGCTTTATGTCAACAATGATCTTGCTGCTGCAGATGAATTAGAGCGAGGACAGTTTCGTGTAAAAGGTGAAACCGTCGATATATATCTTGCTTATGATGAGAAGATTCTGAGGATTTGTTATTTCGATGATACAATTGATGATATTCAGGAATTAGACATTCAGACGCTTTATCCCATCACCTCCTGCAAGGAGTATAAAATCTATCCAGCCAACCTTTTCATGACCACGAAGGAACAGACCTTGAAAGCCATTCATGACATCGAGGACGACCTTCACGAGCGCATTGAATTTTATAAGGAGAAGGGTGATATGGAAAAGGCAAAGCAGATAGAACTGCGTGTGACCAATGACCTTGAATGGATTCGTGAAACGGGGCATTGTTCTGGCATCGAGAACTATTCGCGTTATTTCGACGGGCGTGCAGCAGGCGAACGACCTTACTGCCTGCTAGACTTCTTTCCTGATGATTATTTGCTCATTATCGATGAGAGCCACCAATCCATTCCGCAGGTAAAAGCGATGTGGGGTGGTGACCGCCACCGAAAAGAAAATTTGGTAGATTATGCTTTTCGCTTGCCGGCCGCATTAGACAACCGCCCTTTGCGTCTGGAGGAGTTTGAAGAGCTGACTCCACAGACGATTTATGTTTCTGCCACTCCTGCCGAGTATGAATTGGAACGTGCTGAAGGTGTGATAGTTGAACAGCTCATTCGTCCTACAGGATTGCTCGACCCTCCCATAGAAGTGCGTCCTAAGCTCAACTTCATGGATGACCTCATAGAAGAGATTCATCAGCGCAATGAGGTAGGGGAGCGCACCCTTGTCATCACATCCACAAAGCGACAGGCAGAAGAAGTGTCCAGCTTCTTCAATAGTGTAGGTATTAAGGCAAACTACATCCATTCAGACATCGACACTTTTGACCGTGTGGATATCATCAACAACTTCCGTGCTGGCACCTACGATGTGCTCATCGGCATCAATCTCTTGCGTGAGGGTCTTGACATCCCAGAAGTTTCTCTTGTTGCCATTCTTGATGCTGATTATCAAGGATTTCTGCGCAATCATCGTTCACTCGTCCAAATCATAGGCCGTGCAGCTCGCAATGTCCACGGATTGGCCATCATGTATGCTGAGACGATAACGGAAACGATGCAGCAGACCATTGATGAGACGAATCGCCGTCGTAAAAAGCAGATGGCGTACAACGAAGAGCATGGCATCACGCCCACTCAGATTAAAAAAGCGCAAATCGCCATCAATCAGCATAAGCCCGTTGAATATGTTGGCAATGCCTATATTGAAGAAAATGCCTCTTTGGCAGCAGAATCAAAGGTAGATACCATCTACAATGCCATGACGCCAGAAGAACTTCGTCGTGCAATCGACCGCAATCGCAAGTTGATGAAGGAGGCTGCCAAGAAATTGGAGTTTCTCAAAGCTGAGGAATACAAGAAAGAGGCCCTCCGTCTGGAAGACCTCTTGAACTCACGTTGATGCCATCTCCGATGGCTTTTTTATCTTGTCTTATTTCAGCAAGTTCTTGTTCTTCTTCAGTTGCTTGAACTCTTGATTGCTGACAGCGTAGTTGTAAAGTCGGAAATCAGCCACTTGAGTTTGTGTCAGATATTTGTCACCACGGAAAGGAGCACGTCCAATCCAGCAATGAGTAGGTGCTTCATTGAATATCTCAGAAAGAATCGGCATGTTGTTGTTCTTCCCGATCAATTTTCCGTCCAGATAGAGTTCGCCCTTATGGCCTTGCTGCCGATACAGCACATGCACCCACACGTCGCGCTTGGGCTGCCCCCCTTGCATGATGATTTGTTCATTCTCGTATCCGCCGGTGGACGTTTCAAACCTTTGTTCATTCAGTCGCATGGCCATATAAGGACCTTCTTGGGCACTGTTCTCAGCCAATTCAGAGAAGGCGAAAAGGAAATGCCCGTACCCGTCAAGCTTGTTTTCTGAACTGACCTTGAAATACACAGAGACAGAGAAATCCTTCAGTCCTTTGATGAAAGCCCCTGTTTCAGCAGTGAGGTCATAGTAGCCATTATTCGTTCCCAAATGGAGAATGGACGGATTCTCGCTGTCGATTTCTGCATCATTTTTTACATAAGGAGTTTGCCAGGCAAAAAGATATTCAGCCTGCTGTTCCACCTTGACAGAAGGTAGGGGAAGAGGAGACGTTTTTTTGTTAGTCAGCCGTTTGATTTGCTCTTTCAGAATATGATAGGCCGGGTGCAGCATGGCTCCATGGTCGTAGCCTTGCATTTCATAGAGTGAAACATCTGGATGTCCCACTAGCTTCAGCATGCGCCAGAAGTATGCCTGCTCTTCATATCGCCCATTCATTTCCATTTCTCTGTCGCCAGAGACGATAACGATAGGTGGTGCATCAGGACGAAGGTGAGAAAGTGGAGCATAGTGGTCAATGCTGGGTTGCAGGGGACCTAATCCCTGTTGCTTACGCACGTTGTAGTGGGTGAGGCACTGACCGCTGAAAGGGATAAGGCCTGCCAGCGAATCCGCATCTACGCCATACTTTGCAAGCCATTTCTTGTCCAGCCCAATCATGTCGAGCAGATAGCCCCCGGCTGAGTGTCCAGCCACGAATATTTTGCGTTTGCTTCCGCCATATTTTTCTGCATTCTTGTATGCCCAAGCCACAGCAGCTGCCGCATCGTCCAGACATTGGTCAATATTGGCCTTGGGCAACAGGCGATAGTTGGCGGCAATGACAACGAGTCCGCAGTTTTTCAACTCTCTGTCAATATGTTTGTTACCCCCTTCGATGCCTCCGCCATGGAACCACACGACCACAGGCGCGTCCTTTCGGTTGGTAGGGTAGTACACGTCAAGTTTGCAACGTTCTTGTGCATAGGAATCAGTAGACTCCGTATATAGGATGTCATTCACTTGTTGGTACTGTGCTTTGGCGATAGCCGTGCATAAAAGCAGCACGAAAATCAGAATGGTGTTTTTTGTATTCATGTTGTTAGTATTTAAGTTCATTACCAAGGGAAATTGTCAGGGTTGTTGCGAGGGTCAGAACGGTGATTCAGGTTCAAGGCATTGATGGCCTGCATATCATCCTCAGCCAGCGAGAACTGCATCACTTCAAGGTTTTCGGCGAAGTGGTTGGGTTTGCATCGAGGGATGGTAATCAGTCCACGTTGTACAATCCATCGGAGAACAATCTGCGAGATGGTCTTTTGGTACTTCTTTGATAGTAACTGTAGTGTGGGATTGCCCACAATGTCAATGTCCCCCTGTCCGAAAGGTCCCCATGCTTCAATCTGTATGCCCAAGTTGTGGTTGAATGCAATGTTCTCTGCTTGAGACATATAGGGATGCACTTCAATTTGATTGATGACAGGACGAATCTCCGCATGCGATAGCAGCTCTTCAAGATGGTTCGGATTGAAGTTGCTGACTCCGATAGAACGGATTTTTCCCTCTTTCACATACGACTCCATGATTTCCCAAGTGAATTTCACACAGTCTTTCACAGGCCAGTGAATCAGCAGGAGATCAATGTAGGGTGTATTCAGTTTCTGGATACTTTCATTGATGGATTCCCTCACGGCCTCTGCACCCTTGCGCATCGTAGGTGGTGCAACTTTCGTTGTGAGGAAGATCTCGTCGCGTGCCACGCCGCTGTCAATGATTCCTTGGCCCACCTCCGCCTCGTTTTCATACATCTGTGCTGTGTCAATGTGTCGGAAGCCAGCCTTCAGTGCCATGCAGACATTCTTTCTTGCCACTTCACCCTTGAGAGTCCAAGTGCCGACACCCATTGGGGGAATCTCTAAAGCATTGTTAAGTTTTATCTTCATTTTGTGCTTGTTAATATTGTTTTCATTCATCATTTCAACCCCATCCCTTACCACGAGAAGGATGAACATTGCAAATGTACACATTCCAGTTTGAATGACAAAACAAATGCCTGCAATCTTTTCTTCAGAAGAAAATCTTCATCATCATGCAACCGCTAAATGCTCTTGCAAGTAACGCTGTATCACTCTTTATAGCGAAGCGGTGTCACTCAAGGCAATGAAGCGGCGTCTCTCGAAGCAATGAAGCGGCGTCACTCAACAGTATGAGGCTGCTTGATTCATCTCTATGGAAAGAATGTCTTTTGAGATGGTACTTCCTGTTGTTTTTTCGGGGGAGCATGTTTTAAGAAATGACATGAGTTCGACAGATTCGTTCCACTTTTATTATTGTGATGATAGCAAAAGCAAACGGATTAACCGTACCCCTCGGGTCCGACGCATCGTACCCCTCGGGTACACCATGGCGGACCCGAGGGGTACGGTCAACTAATTTTTAAAAACAATAGCAACAATTACTCATGATGGAGCAATTGTTGCTATTGTTATATAGATAGATATTACTACCTGTAGTTTATCCGAATGCTAACCTCTCAATTCGATAAACTTCCCGAATAACCGACAACCCTACAGCAAAGCGACCCAACAACCGTCCTCCCTCTCAATTCTCAACTCCTTCCGTTGTCTGTTGTCCGTAGACTGTTGTCCGTAGTCCGTAGTCAATAACACAACACTCGTCTTCTAACTCCCTTTAACTCCTTCAAAAAAAACCACCTCCCCTCGTCACCCTCCAGAAGAAATGCCATGTGCGGAACACAGGTTCACACAATGCCTCAGCAGGGTATGCGCTCACGAACCTCATGTTTCGCCTGATTTTCAGGAAATACTTCTTCCCCGTGCCATGCCGTGTCAGTCCCGAGTGCTGGCCGAAGTTTCCGCCCTTCACAATCTCGTCCAGCAGCAGCCGTCCGCGCCACTCATCCGCAGGAGCGATATCATATCGTTCCTCCAGTCCGAACACCTCGTGCAGCACCCACATCACAGCCCCAGCAAAATGATACAGATTCAAATATTTTAATGTAACTATCAGCCCACAGTTGTCTGTTGTCCATTGTCTGTTGTCTGTTGTCCTCAAAAGATAATAATAGTCCATCATCTGCCGCAGCCCGATTCCCTCATCAAAGAAGTGGTGCATCATGTGCGCCAACTGATACACGATGTTGAACTCCCATGTTGGCACGGCAATCCTCCCAGCGCCATCAGGCAGTTCAGCCCAGTTCTGCATCTGCTCATTCTTCCGTTCCTCGAACCATCTCTGCAATCTCCTGTTATACATTGGATTGTTCATGCTCACAGGCATGAAATGCAGTTCCACCGGAACATCCTTGAAGACGGGAAGCTCCACATGGTGAAATCGCATATCCACCTCTGACGTCTTTCCCTTGACAAAAGCCATCACCTCCTCTCTCGTTCCGTCCACCCACACATCGATGTCGCCCGCTGTCCTCATGCCCGGATTCGGATACATGACCGCATTTCCCTGTCCCTTCAGCACACAGCAGCGGAATCCGCTCTCCTCCAGCATCGCCACAACCTCGCGCGTTTTCCTGTTCAGCATCTCATTCCTTGTCCGAATCTTCTCGCTCACGGCATACCACTTCAGCAGCACCGCCTTAGGCACATCCGCACCTCCAGCCTTCATCCGTTCCACGCCGCAGAAGCCAACACCCAACAATGCCTGCTGCTTCATGAACAGGAACAATGCATCCCAATCCGTGAAGGATGGGATAGGGTGGTGTGGGGACATGCAGTAACGGAGAAAGCACAGGTGAGAAGGCGAGTGGGAAACAGCGCTCATTTTTATATGATTTGTCATTTTATTATTCATAAATTGTTACGTCATAGAGTCGAACTCTAATGTTGATTTTTCTTTGCAAAGAAACTTTTTTACAAAATTCTTTCTTTGTAAAGAAACTTTATAACTAAAATCATTCTTTTCAAAGAAACTTTTTTCTATCTTTGTGCCCAATATTACTAATTTAGTACAAATGATTTGTATGGAAGCACTATTTTTGGCATACAACCGTCGATTAGAAGAAATAGAAAGCACATATTTTCGTTATCTATACTCTCAAATCGAATGGAATGAGCGATTGATTGGCATCAAAGGCGCTCGTGGAGTTGGTAAGACAACCATGATTTTGCAACACATCAAGCAAACATTTCCAGATAGGGCAAAGGCTTTTTATGTTTCGCTTGACCATATATGGTTCAGCATTCACACGCTTATGGAACTGGTTGAATACCTTTATACCCATGGTGTCACCCATTTGTTCCTCGACGAGGTACATCGTTATGCTGACTGGGTTCGACAGATAAAAAACATATATGATAGTTACCCCAAACTTCATATTGTTTTTACAGGTTCTTCACTCTTGGAAATCAATCATGCAGAAGCAGACCTTTCTCGTCGTTTGCGCATGTATCATCTTCAAGGGCTTTCTTTTCGCGAGTATCTTTCCATTAATCATATCATTCAACTGCCTCCAGTCTCGTTGGAAGACATACTTTCCAATCATCAGCAAATCGCTTCCGGTATAGCTTCTCAGATTAAGGTTCTGCCTCACTTCGAACAGTACATCGGCATGGGTTATTACCCATTCCATTTAGAAGTTTCCTCGCGGTCAAGCTATTACGAAAGAATTCTACAAGTCATTACCACCATCATTGAAAATGATATTCCTGCAGTTGAGAATATTGAATACGAAACGCTTCAGAAATCCAAGCGTTTACTTGTTCTATTGGCACAAGCGGCACCTTTTACGCTCAATGTGTCTTCTCTCTGCGATGCATTGTCCACAACTCGCAATCAGTTGATTCGTTTACTGTCTTTGTTGCATCGTTCAGCCCTTATCCGTTTGCTATATAGTGAAAGCAAGGGACTTAAATCATTGAGGAAACCCCAGAAGATACTTTTTGAGAATCCCAATCTCATGCAAGCCTTGGTGCAGCGTGCAGATATAGGCACTGTTCGCGAGTCTTTTTTGGCAGACATGCTTGTTCCTTCACACACAATCCAATATCCTCTCCAAGGAGATTTGTTGGTCAACAATTGTCATCTCTTCGAGATTGGTGGCAGAAATAAAGGATTCACTCAGATTAAAGACATCCCCCACAGTTATGTTGCTGCCGATGAAATAGAAATAGGTTTTGGCAATAAGATTCCCCTATGGGTGTTTGGATTGCTCTATTAGCAAAATCTCCTATGGCATTCACCATTCCATATTATAGCAGATGACACCCGGCATATTTGCCTCTTCCCCAAACAACGCATCCCAGTCCGTGATGGATGGGATGCTTCGCTTTGGGAAGAGGCAGATACGGATGAAATCCAGATATGTCTGCAGTTTATTATTCAAGACATTCTCGTTTATTGTCATCAAACCAGTCTTCGATAGCTTCTTCAAATGACCATTTGAATTGATAGCCGCATTCTTTCATTTTCTTGCCGCAGATGTTGGTCGATATCTGCAACTTTTTTACACGTGCCGGACAAATGCCCATAGGTGAACCGACTGCTTTTGCCATTGCTGCAGCAGGCATAATGATTGAATTGGGGATATAGGGAACAGCCTGATGCAGTCCTGTCTTCTCCTTCATTACCTTCACGATTTGTACGATAGTATATGCTGGTTCAAAAGTACAGTTGAATACCTCTGAAGGCGTTTCTCGTTTCTCCACATTCCACATGATGAAACGCACCAGTTCCTTCACATATACGCATGCTTTGATAGTATCTTTTCTGCCTGGATATGCAAACGTGTGCTTCCTGATTCCCCAATACAGACGAGTAAAGTTGCCGTTTTCTCCCTTACCGAACACAACGCCAGGACGAACGATAGTCAGTTTACGCCCATCTCCCTTTGCCTGCCATGTCTGGTGTATCTTTTCTGCCACTAGTTTGGAAATGCCATAAGGCGTGTTAGGCGTAGGCAAAGTGCCCTCTTCCTTTAGCTCCTCTGCAGCTCCGTATGGTGCGATGGAAGATGTGAACACGACATTTTTGATTCCATGCTTTTCCGCAAATGCACACACATTCTCCGCCCCACGAATATTTGCTTCAAAGTAAGCATGGTCAGGATGCCCTGGAGTACGATGCACTGCTGCGAAGTTGAAGATGATGTCTTCTTCTGTTGGGATGAAAGGCAGGTTCACTATTGGTTTTCTCACATCGCAATACACGAAAGTAGCCTTGCGGCTTTCGCCCTTCACTACAGGGCTTTTCCAATGTTTGATGGTCGTGTATTCTTGCAATTCCTTGTCACTCATCCCCTCCAGTTTTGAGGGGTCAACCATGTCAAGATTCCAGATTTTGGCATTAGGATGTGTTTCATGCAGCAGATTTGCAAGATGCGTTCCGATGAAACCAGTTCCGCCTGTAATGATATAATTCATATTGATAAAGTTATATTTTTTTATAAAAACTTGTGAGAGTAATAAAAGTTATGTAATTTTGGAGTCGAATTCCGAAATTGCATAAAAATGAAAGAGATTTACCTACCACGCAACATCGAAGCAACCATCAAAGAGGCTGCCCAATATTTCTCTGTCATCTCCGTCACAGGACCTCGCCAATCAGGCAAAACAACCTTACTGAAACATCTGTTTCCCGAATTCAAGAGGTTTAGCATGAAAGATGTTCACATTCGTGAATTTGCAGAACACGACCCCATCGCCTTTCTTTCCCAATCGCCCCAAGGCATGCTAATTGACGAGGTACAAAAAACACCGATGTTGCTAGATTACATTCAAGGTATTGTAGACGAGAACCCAGAACGGAGATTCTTGTTAACGGGAAGTTCCAACTTTGAATTGCTGCACGGCCTTTCCGAATCGCTCCCTGGCAGAGCTGGAGTATATGAATTACAGCCGATGACATACGACGAAACATATACAACTGCCGAGGAAAAGACTCTTGAACAATTTCTTTATGACGGTTTATATCCCGCCATCTGTGCCAACAAGAATAAGTCCAAATTCTTTTATCCCTCATACGTCAAGACCTATTTAGAACGTGACGTGAGAGATTTGTTGAAGATAAAAGACCAAATGCTGTTTGTCAAATTCATGAAAATGTGTGCCGCCCGTATAGGTTCAGTCTTCAACGCATCCGACTTATCAGCTCAATTGGGAGTGGATTCTAAAACAGTAAGTCACTGGCTTTCCGTTCTACAGGCATCCTATCTCATCACACTATTACCACCATATTATGAGAACATATCCAAACGTCTTGTCAAAAGTCCCAAGCTCTATTTCAATGACACAGGTTTAGCATGTTATCTGTTAGACATAGAAACTCCCCGACAATTAGAACACGACAAGATGCGTGGTGCTATTTTTGAGAATTTCGTCGTGATGGAAGTCATCAAACACCGTTACAACCAAGGATTGGAAGGTGGCGTTTATTTTTACAGGGATTCCAACCAGAATGAGGTAGACATTTTGTTAAAACAGGAAGGTGAAATAACAGCCATTGAAGTAAAATCATCCATGACCTACAATGTCTCCTTTGAAAAGACCCTTGCCCGATTATCAGAATGGATAAAAACCTCTATCACAAACAAAATCGTTGTGTATGCTGGAGATTTTGAAAACAACAAAGGGGATGTTCAAATATTACGTTACAATCATTTGGCGGCCTTCTTGAGAGAAACAAAAAAGTAGGGATGCACCTCATGCAGTCAAATTCCCCTGTTAAGTTTTATAGAGCAGTTCCGCCTGTAATGATTAAGTCCATATCTTTAATTTTTATAGCCAAGTTCTTTTAGAATTTGGCTGTTCCATTCTCTTCGTTCTTTGTCAAAGAACCATCCCCATTTATTAAAGTACTTAATCATATTAACTATATGAATCGCCAGCATTTTCTTGCTTTTATAAGATGCTGCTCGATGGGCATGCACAATAGAGACCTCAGGCCAATACAAGGTTTTATAGTATTTGTGCATACGCCTTGTGATGTCTATATCCTCAGGATACATGAAAAAACGTTCATCAAACAATCCAACTTTCTTGAAACATTTTACTCTGAAAAACATGAAAGAACCTTGATGATAAGGAATATTTGCTTCCGTTTTGTGATTCCAGAATTCCAATGTATATCGTCGATTCATACTTTCTCCCATTTTCTTCGGTAAAAATCTACGGAAAATCAAATCAACAGGAGTAGGTAATAATCGACAAGTATATTGTATTTCACCATTAGGATAAACCACATTAGGTTGTACTTGTGCTACATCTTCATGTTTATCCATATATCCAACTAGATGTTCAAGAACTACCGGTTCAAAATAGACATCCGAATTGAGCACTAAATGATACTTTGCATCAGTATCCACTATCTTTCGTAATGCTTGGTTATGACCTGCACCATAACCTACATTCTCACTACCGATGTACTCGACTTTAGGATATTTTCTACAAAAATCTGCAATGTGTTTTTGATTGGAATTGTCAACAACATAGATTTTAGACACTGATGGAGAAGTCAATGATTGGAAACACTTGGATAATTCTTCCAGATCTGTTTTGTAAGTGACGATTGAAATGGTTATCATTTATTTCTTATTATCATTAATATTTATTATTTATTAGTCTGAACACTTAGCTTAAATTGGATTTAAGCTATAGGTATTAAATTCTTTTGCGCTGTCACATAAGGAAAAAATTTTTTCATTATAGGTATTATAATCAAGAAGAGTAACATAACAATCAATAGGGTTATCATTAACGAACAAAATCCATTCAAATGTAATTTATTTACCAATGGAACAACAACTTGAATGACCGGATTATGAATACATAAAATTATAATGGAATATCGTCCCCAATATGAAATAAGAGGTATCTTTTTCAAATACTTGGATAAGAAAAGAACAAATAAAGTTCCAACAATACCACAAGCATATAAATTTAAAATTGAATTAGATGGAAATCTATTACCAACAAAACTTATGTGTACAGCAAAGAAATAAACAAAACAAAAACATAGAAAAGCAAATAACAGTAAATACCTATCCCATTTGTTAGGATATAATACATTCGTATATTTTTTTAATATATATCCGAAACAGAAAAAAGGCATTGCCGTCAAAGCTGAATCCAACCACATATATATCTGCATTTCATTACGCCCTAATACATAACCACTAACTCCTAAAAGAATACTTAGAATAACATTTTTTAACAGCCCCCCCCTAATTGTTAATATAATATAACACATTATATTTGTCCAAAACAAACATAATAGGAACCAAATAGGACTGTTAGAAAACTGGTCAAGAAAAACAAAATTAAACAATGATTTCAATCCTAATGAATCTATATTTCTTACACTATATCCACATAAATAAAGGAAATTTGGCAAAGCAAAAGATAATGTCAAATAAAAGAAAAAGAATGGAATCAATAGATTATTTACTTTTCTTTTTAAAAATCCACCAAAACCTCCATAAGTCTTGAAAAATATTCCCGAAAGGATAAAATACAATGGCATTCTAAAAGAAGCTAAAACATCTTTTAATGGATATTCTATGTTAAAATAAGTATTTACATGAGTTAAAACTACCAATATTATACAAAAGCCTTTCGCTAAATCTATAAAATCAATTCGTTTACTTTGTTCCATTTATTTATGACTTATTTATACTTTTAATATACACCTCTGCCACATTTTTATCTGTCAATTTTAAAGCTGTAGCTTTGGCATTTCCCGATATTTTCAATAACTTTTCTATAGGCATAGTATTGATTCTATTGATTATTTCAGCCAATTCTAATTCGTCACCAGCCTTGCAGAGAAAACCATTAACTCCATCTTCAATTATTCCTTCCATACCTTCGTTACGTGAAGCAATGGTAATACATCCCATAGACATCGCTTCCAAATAAACTAGTCCAAAAGTTTCTTCCTCACTAATCATTATAAAACACTGTGCTTGGGCTATATAGTTTGGTACCTCTTCTCTATCTACAAAACCATGAAGTTTGACCTGTTTCTCTACACCATTGGCAGAAATCAACTTTTCAATTAATCCTCTATTTGCTCCATCACCAACATAATTAAGTTGAAAATTTTTGTCTAACTTACTCTTCAATATTCCTTGTAAAACTTTCTCCGGATATTTACGACGGATAAAAGAGCCAACATAAACATATCTATTTATGGGCTGAACTATATCACAATATTCCTTTCTATCTAAAAAATGAATTGGTATACCACTATAACACATGAAATGATTTTTGGGTATTACCCCTGTATTTTCTTCGAATTCCCGTTTTAATGGTAAAGATCTATATCCCCATATATTTACTTTAGCAATTTCTTTTTTATAATCATTACCACAATAATTCAACATTTTCCATACTTGCTTATGTACTACCACACATGTTTTAGCATTTGGGAAATACATTTCTTTTAACTGGTTTACCATTGGCAAATGAGGATAAAAATTATGTGAAGTTATTACATCAGGAACAAATCCAATCCTTTTACAATAATCTGCAATTTTTTCAATCTGCCCATTTAGATATTTAGCAGGAACACCAAATCTTGGTAATGGCTTAAATAATGGCATCCTCACCACCTTTACTCCATCCATTACAAATTCTACATCCTTGTCTTGATGAACAGAAGTTACAGATGTATTAAATTTACTTGCAATTATTTTCTCCGCAAATCTTGCTATCCAATGAAATATTCTCAAATAAACAGGATAATTATGAACTACCAATACATCATATCCTAGCTTTACCCATTCACTTGCGAAGTAATGTACGACATTCGTGTTGTTAGGAATTTTTATATCAGGAGCTGGATAAATTGTAGACAAAAGAAGGATTTTATTTCTTATTTTCATTGTTTAAAATTTCTTTAACTAAATCTTTAGAAAAATTCATCCAAGAATTCTTTTCTATAAAATTAGTAATTACACTTTTATTATGCACTTTATTATCTTTACTTAATATGTTCAACAGATCGTTATAATCAAGATAAGTAATACAAACACCTTCTTTTCCCAAATCTTTAAAAGCACCTCTATGAGGACCTACAGGTATTCCACCTAATGCTATTGTATCTATCAAAGCACCTGAACTTGAAACACAATCACCAATATAGGGAAACAAAACATAACGAGATTTACTAATACAAACAGCCAACTCGTCAAAATCTATACGCCGATTTTCAAAGGTTATATATTTATTACAGTGAGATTTAATCTTATTACAAAGTTCATTATTAGAACAATGTCCAATAATCTTTATTCTTAGATTTGTTTTTTGAATATCAACATTTGATATAAATTCATAAATTCCTTTGTATGGTAAAATAGCTCCCCAAATTAACACATCACATCTTTCGACTTCATAACTAAGCGAATTTACATGAATAGGAGTTATAGGATGACATTTATAAATTACTTTACCTCCCCTTGTTTTTGATTGTGCATATTCGGCTGCTTCTTCTGAATGTGATATTATCAATAGAGATTGTTTGAATAATATATTTTGTATTTTTCTTGATTGTTTGTTATCTCCTTGGTGTGGATGTTTATTGTGAAACATCCATATTATCTTCTTTTTCCTCCATTTTATAACTTTTAATCCTATAAGTACTAAAAGATATTGAATATATCCAAATCGAAGGAAAGGTATACTTTCTAACCAATTAATAATGAAAATGTCAGCAAGGAAAGTGTTTTTTAAAAAAGTCCAACTCAAAATTTTAGAAGACTTATTATCCTTATCTAATACATTATAATGTTGCTCTAATGCTTTTTTATAATGAATGGAATAAGGATTAGGATAACCATTTCTAGAGGCAGATGGGAAATAATATAGAGATTTCATCAAAGTTTTATACTCACTTTTTTACCATTTAATTTTACTATAATTGCAGGGTTTCCAATAACGGTAGCGTTATCAGGTATATCTTTTACTATTACGCAATTTGCACCAATAGAGACATTGTTGCCTATAGTGATTCCACCTAACACACATGCCCCACATCCAATAAAAACATTATCTCCAATTATAGGTAGTTTATTATGATTATTTCCGATAGTTACATTATGTTTTATTTTTAAGTTTTTTCCTACGGATTGGGCATTTATATAACTTCCATGTGGATGATCAATCCAAACACCACCTCCTAAAGGCATAGAATATTTGTTACCTATTACGCATGGGTATGTTCCACAAATTATCTTTAGGGGATAACTAATATATCCTAAACGACGATATAAAAGCATTTTATATTCTGGTCTTTTTAATAGAAGAGAAAAAAAAGAATCTGAAAAATGAGATATATCTTCATTAAATTTTAAGGCTTCTTGATCTTTTAAAATATTTTGATAAAATCTTAATATAAGAAATAGCGGGAAAATACGAATGCTATTAATTATAAGAAGTATAAAATATAAAAATAGTTTCATAGATATTTATTGTTTAAATTTATAGAAGAATCTTATAAGGGGAATCAATAATTTGAAAGGACATTTATAATTAAATGCTAAATACATATAATCGGAAATTACTCTCTGAGGAAACAATTCTTTAAATATTAAATTCCTTTCATCTATGTGATTTACATTTCTACTGATTCCTTTACCTTCATATTTTGCTATAACAGTATTTATTTGTCTATACGAACAATTACGAATTATTATAGATTCCACATTAAACTTTAAGTCTGAAGATATACGAAGCTTCTCGTCATATGGGTACTTTAATAACATTTGTTTCTTTATAAGGGAGGCTTGATGACGATTGTTTCCTACGAATAAATAAAATGCTAAAGTTGGCTCCTTAGGAGGTTTGCTAAAATATTTTCTGTATTGATCATATTCTATACCTTCAACAAAGTCTTCACTAAATTCCACCTTGTATAATTCTTCTACCGTTGATTCTGAATATAATTCATCACCCGCATTCATAAATAAGCAGTAGTCGCCTGATGCCATTCTTACAGCTTTGTTCATTGCATTATATATTCCAGTGTCAGGTTCGCTGACCCACTTGGATATATATGCTTCGTTCTGTTTAATTATATCAACAGAATTATCTTTTGATGCTCCATCTATTACGATGTATTCAAAATCTTTACAACTCTGTTTAACAATACTTTTTATTGTTTGCTGCAAACCGGAAGCATTATTATAAGTTACTGTTATAATTGATAATTTCATGTTTCTATTTTTTTGTAGTGTTTAAATTTGAAAATATACATATACATGATAGGAAAGAATGTAGCATATTCATTACATTGTGAAACAAAAAGTACTATTACAACTAAAATAATAGGAATTCCTGGATTCATATCTTTTACTCTTTTATAGATACAAATTAATAAAAACAATAAATATGGAACACCTAAACATGCAGATGTATATAGCCATCCATTAGAAGACGTTTCACTTCCATTCATAAAAAGTTGGCTTTTAAGAGACTTTGTATCTATACCATACCCATAATAAGGGGAAGATAAGGTAATATTTATACAAGCTATATTATCAGCCATACGGATAGCATAAGATGTTCGCTCTGAAATTTCATTACGCTGTTCCAATTTATCTTGAACTATACTGGAATTCCATAATAGAAATGCAAAAAATAAGCCACAAACTATACAAAATAAATATGTTAAAATATTTTTTTTCTTTTCTACTTGAGAATAAAAAAATACACTAAGTATTAAAATAGCAAAAGCAAGATACCCTGTGGTTGAAATAGTCATTAAAAGTGCTAAGAACAATATTCCAAACTTTTTAAGTAAATATTTAAACTTAGAAATACATCTAAGTTCATCAACAAATAAACATAACGTAAAAAGTATTATAATCTGGAATTGTCCTGGTTCCCAATATATAGATGATAGACGGCTCGTTTCACCTCCCCAAGCAACATTAAAAAAGTAAAAACACATATAATATGGTTTAAACTTTCCGGGAGGAGTTAAAGCTGAAGCAGAAAATATTCTTAATAAATATCCTATTTGAACAATTATTGATACTATAGAAAGTAAGGTCAGTAGTCTTAATAAAATAGTTCTAAACCGATTAAAAGATATTGATGATAATATAAAGCAAACACCCGTAGGGAACAAAATATATGTTAAGTCTCTATTACTATTTCTTTCTCCTACAAATAAGAACTGAACTAAGAGTATCCAAACAATAAGAGATAACAATATTGTTAAATTATTAAAAATATTACTACTTCGTCTTCCACAAATACAGTAATAAATAAAAGATGTTATAACAAATATAACCATAATCAAACTTAGGTATATTTGACAAAACACAATTCCTCCTGAAAAAAGTAATATCTCAGCTACTAATATTTGCTCTAAATATTTTTTCATATAGTTATATTAAATAAAATGTGCATGACTACCTGTAAATTCATATTTCAAATCTGTCGGTCTTTGTCCTATGACTTTTGCTGGAATACCACCGACTAAAGAAAATGGAGGTACATCATGAGATACAACAGCTCCAGCAGCCACAACGGCACCTTCACCAATAGTGACATTGCGAAGTATAATAACATTCGGTCCAATCCAGGCTCTATTTCCGATTTTTACAGGACCGACATGGTTTTCATTACAAGCAAAATATGGATCACGATAGTCATGTTGAAAAGTCCAAATACTAACATTGGATGAAAAATTTACATTTTCTCCTATCTTTATACCTGCTCTTGCATCAAGAATTGCATTATCTCCAATGATGGTACCTTTTCCTATTTCAAGTTGAGTCGGATTTCTAATTTCAGCTCCTGCATATATTACAACTTTATCTGCCATGGGTATTAAGTATATATACCGATAAAAGAATATTCGAATGTGATGTGAGGGTATTTCTGATATCCAT
Organism: Bacteroidaceae bacterium; assembly: GCA_017507385.1. Classification (GTDB taxonomy): domain Bacteria; phylum Bacteroidota; class Bacteroidia; order Bacteroidales; family Bacteroidaceae; genus Minthosoma. The sequence continues at coordinate 92,315 of JAFWAX010000077.1, forward strand.
TTTAAGCATAATCTATCCTTAAAGTCACGATAACGAGCAAATAAGAAATTACGTCCCTTTTCAATTACATTTTTGCCATTAGCAAAATTTTGTATCCTTTTAGTTTCTAATGATACGATAAATGAAGGTAAGATAGATAAAAGTAATATAATAGGCTGTAATAATACCAACAAAAATAAAATTATTAATAATATTGTGTTCATTAGAATCGTATTAATATGGTTCTACAAAGTTTCTTCTCTTTTTTAAAGTAGTCAATTTTTCAATAGCAATGTTATCTACTCCTTCAGATGTTCCATATACTTTTTTATCTTTATAATATGTATTAAACAATTCCTCTAAATATTCTCTAGAAAGTCTTTCTGATGGAGGATACAGAACTTGTTCATGTTTCAAAATGTCATCTAAAAAAAAATTTTTCGCAATAATTTGAGCAGGAAAACCTGCTACCAATGCATAAGGAGGTACTGATTTTGTTACAATTGCACCTGCTGCAACAATACAACCACGGCCTAATGTGACACCAGACATAATTGTAGTATTTGCGCCTACCCAAACATCTTCTTCAATGGTTACATCTGCTGATTTATCATTTATATGAGACGCACCTAATAGAAATTGCGGTATACCTACCGTACTTCGATGACTATTTGTTATTATTGTACAATTAGGGGCTAAAACTGTATATTTTTTTATTGTAATCTTTTCTGAAGGGGAGTTTATGAAATGAGCTAAAGCACGAATTGTAACATTTTCCTCTATAAAGATATTTTTTTTAGCTTCAAACCATACCGGATATTCAATAATGCTGTTTTTCCCACAAAAGCCTAATTCATTTTTTAATGGAACGAATCTTCTATATAGCATTTTTAATGCTTTTATTTTTTCAAACATGTATTTATTGGTTTAGATTATATGTATATTCATCTTTGTCATGATCTAAATCACGCATAACATTTTCTGTAAGAATTCTAACTGGATCCCCCCCCATAACACAATAAGATTTCTTTATGCAATTACGTGTTACGGTTGTATTCATGCCAAAAATACAACGCTCTGGAGTTATAGTGGAATGCATTATTTTACATTGTGTCCCAAACCAATTATAATCTCCAATTTCAATTGGTCCACTTGCTCTCTTGAATTTTTTATTAACCATATCATATAATGGATGGAAATTGGTATCCATCACAAGGCATCCCCAACCAAATCTGGTACCAATCCCAAATTTGATTCCTCGATATGATACTATTTTAAGAGAACCTGCATTTAAAAAATTGTCTCCAAATTCTACTCTTGTTTTTTCACCGAAAACCAAATATGAATCATTGCCTGTTTTAAAGCTTCCTTTAAATATTATGCTACCGCCATGATTTTCCCATGTGATTCCTGTGTTGGGATAAATACCACAAGTCCTGAACCCCATTCTAATCATGCCAAATTTAATTTTCTCCGATTCAATTTGAACAGAACCTTTTAATTTGAGAAATTGCGGTTTGTAAAGAAGAATAGGCAAACGAATCGCTTGTTTGAATGGCAAATAATGAAAATTGAAATAAATAGTTTGCAGTAAATTACGAAATATATTTCTTTCTTTCCAGATCTTTTCTATGATATTCATCTTTCTTTATTTTTTCCAAAAACCTATGGCTTTATTATTTAACAATTTATTAATCTGAATGGTAAAAACCGTAGAATACAACACATTAATCAAAATCATAGAAACAACAACTCCAACTGATCCAATACATTTACCCAAAAACAAAGATAATGGAATGTGTACGATTAATCCCAATGATGTAATATAAGTTTGTAGTTTTACAGCACCTATACCATTTATCATATTTACTTGTAGCGAATCCCATGAATGGATGATCATATATAGACCTACTGCAATGGTCATCATAATAGGAATTGAGACTTCTTCTCCAATCCATATTTTATATACAAAAGGAGAAATTACCATCATACCTATTACCGCAATAGCCGAAACCATAAATACCATCGACATTTTCCTATAAATATTCTTCATCCATTTATAATCTTGCTTGGTATAGGCATCGGTGAAAGCCGGCCATAAAGGAGATAGAAATATCGTATAGATCATCATGGCTATACCTAGATATTTATATGCAATGTTGTAATAAGTAACCTCATTAGGTCCTGCTACATTGGATATTAAGATATTGGTTGACTGATAAAGAACGACCACTTGAATCTGTATCAAGAAGAATTTGTATCCTAAGCCAAACAGTTCTTTTATGTATGATTTATTGATAGTTCTTATCGATGGAGCTACGATTTTAAATTTATTAGAATATAAAATGAAACTTGCTATGATGATAACCAGTATTGGCAATACGGATATGGTACAAGCCAATGCTACAAGGGAGGGTGGACATAATTTAGTCAATAAAAAAATGGCTATCAATGAAAGGAAATTTCCCAAAACAGGAAAGGCCGACGATAAAGCCACTTTCTGAAATGCAGCAATGACTGCTGTTAATACATTGACTATCATTTGAAGACAAAAGCAAGCGACAAGTATATGTACAGCTCTTGCTATTTCATCATTATAGGAAGCATCAACATTCAGAAATAAAGCCCAGTCTATGAGGGGAATGGCTAATTCCAGTACAATCCACAAAGGGACAAAAATCAGAACCATCATGAAATAAGTGGTGGATACCAGAGATTTGCCCCTTTGCCAGTCTTCTTTTGCTATCGCTTCTGCTAACTTGTTCTTTAGTCCCAATGTAAAACCCACATCGAAGAAATTAAGCCAAAGCATAATGGATGACAATGTAAGCCAAATTCCGTACAATTCAGACGAAACATAGCCTAATGTCATGGGAACCAACAATAAGGATATCAAGATACTGCACCCCTTGATGAACAAAGAACCTATAATGTTCTTTTTTATCGTTTGAGTACGCTGACTATTACTGGAAAATAATTTTTTGTAATCTATTCTTCGCAAAATATTATGTCTTTATTAAATTCTATGAATCAATTTTGTTCTAAAGCCGCAGACTTGCATCTTAAAGGAATAGTGAAATAGATGTAGTTTCTTTGGCTATGTGGGAAGCCGAAGGCAGTCAACAGACAACAGAAATTTAATTGATAATTGGCTACGCCGAACTTACGTTTGAAAGTTGAGAGGGAGGACGGTTGTTGGGTCGCTCCGCTATATGGTTGGGGGGGCGGTAGGGAAAGTTGAAGGGATGCAGCCTGCCGCGTAGATTGGCAGGGATGCAGCGGAACCTATTGGAATAGAGTTCGATATAAGCAATTAGAATGTGGTAAGACGGAAGCCCTTGCGCTGACGCTTTGAGGGCGAGGAGGAAAGGAAATATTGAGTGAATTTGAAGGAATTTGTTTTAATTGACGATTTATGTTGAGGGGTGTTATACTGTTTCCGCGAATTGGAAGAGTTCTATGAGGTAGCGATCTTCTTCGGTCATGGCGTCCTCGTTCCATGTGGACATGAAGTGATCGATATAGGGTAACAGTTCCTCGTCTTGGGTCTCTTGGTAGAGGAAGGTGAGGAGGTGGTTTTTGTAATTTATTATTGACAACGGACAACGGACAACAGACAACGGACGACAGTTTGGTGCTTCGAGGGGGTCTGCGGTTTCTGTTAATTGGGGCAGGAGTTCGTAGGTGGTTTCGACTGCGCGAGCGAAGAGGGCTTCGTTGCGGTAGCCGACCTGAAGGAGGACGAAGATGGTGAGTAGTATCTCTGTTTGCTCTTCGTGGGGGAGGGTTTCTCCATGGGTGTCAAGGCGCTGGAAGAGGGTCTTGACGGTATGTTGTGCCTCGTGCCACCGGGATTGATAATCCTGGATGCTGTGGTCTTCGAGGGTGTCGAGGAGGAGCAATTGGCGGTAGGCTTGGAGGCGAAGGGAAAGCATTGGGGAATTGACAATTAACTTAAGTTAGACAACGGACAACAGACAACGGACAACGGACGGCGGAAGGAGTTAGAGGAAGTTAGAAGAAGTTAGAGGGAGTTAGAGGACGAGTGTTGTGCTATTGACAACGGACAACAGACTACGGACAACGGACTACGGATAACGGGGCGAAAATTTGAAAGTAGAGAGTTTATTCGAGGAACTTGAGGTGGGAGGAGGGAACGTAGGCGAGGATGGCGGCAATGATGCCTTCGAGCTGGATGACGACATGCCGGTTTTTGTTGACTCGCTTGACGATGCCTTCGATGCCTGCGAACTCGCCTTCGGTGATGAGGACGCGACGGCCGGTCTTGTGCGCTACGTCGGCATAGTCGAGCAGCTGGACGCGGTTGTCGGTGATGGAGGCGACGCGGATGAAGTTCTCCATCTCACGTTCGGGAATATGGATGACTTCGGGCCTGACTGTTGGGTCGAGGGGACGTGTCATCATGTAGCGCAGCGGACTGAAATCTTCGTCGGTCATCTTGAGGCCGGTGAGCTGTTCGCGCGTGGAATGGACAAATATCAGGTTGTGGATGGCGGGCACTGGCTCGTAGTGGCGGTGCCCGTTGCGTTCCACGAGCTTGTTTTTGATGGGCAGGAAGTTCTCGATGCCTTGCTGGTCAAGGCTTGCCTTTACTTTCAGCTCGCGGTTGTAGGTGACGCGCATGGGATACCAGAGGGTCTGGGTGCGGAGATTGCTCATCGGTGAAGACAATAGGAGGGGGGCACCCCCTGTGGTGCAGGGCGGTCATCTGATGTTGCCATGAGATGGATGCGAATCATTTTCCTTACTGATGTCCAATAACGTCAATGACGGGGTATGTCGGTGGAAATAGACGCTATTGCGAACCATGCCAGTAGAACTGGTGGGAACGAAAAAAGCGTGATGCTCGTTTCTTGCCTGCTCAACATTTAGGTCGTAGGAAACCTTCCACAAAAACAGACAGAATTGACGCTCACGCCGTTGGTATATAATGCACCCGATAAAGTGTGCTTGAGGACGATGGGTCCTCTGCACACTAACGGGTTTGTTTTAATATACCTACCCGCAGCATCCACTTCTGCAAAGTTTTTTTTGTGGTCGTTTGAATTTCCTACGTTCAAATGTTCAAAAAACAATGCATAGCGAGACGCTATTCCAATAAGTTGGCCCACACCTTCACTCTCTTCAGAGAAGAGTACACGGCACGAGCTGAATGCAAAGTTAATGTGTTTTTTTGAAACCACAAAAGAAAAATATAAAAAAAAATTAAGTTTTGAAAGCAAAGAAGATGTGCCGCCTTTCAGTGGTGAAGATGGATGGCGATACTTTAATCAGCGGATGTTCTGCATGCAACTATGGTCATTTATCTTCTTCTATCTCCCTTTATCTACAAGGGAAGCAGAGCTTGCTGGAGTTGAAAAAGTGTTGAGGATGTTGGCTTAGTGTTGGTGGGTGCCTTTCGGTAAACTTCCTCGAGAATATGGTGCAGGAAAGCAAGTGAAGAGTAACGGGAAAAGACCTCTCTATTTGTTCCTCAAAAGGGGTGAGAGTCTCACCTGTACCATAGGTAAGAGTCTGACCCCTACTATAGGTGAGACTCTCACCCCTTTTGAGGTGTAAAGTGCAGCGTTTTTGAGGAGAACTTTCTATGATGTGGGAAAATGAAAAATGGCTGATTCCGTGATGTTGGAATCAGCCATTGAAACGTTTATTTAAATTTAAAGATGTGTATGATGTGAATTTGATTTGGGGTTAGAGTGTAGAAGTGGGAGCGTTCTTTTCGTTGCGCATACTGAACTCGCAACCACAGTAGAGCTGGTTGTAGAAGCTGTATTCGCGAAGTAATTGATTGCGACGGTCTTGCAGACCGCCTTTGCGCCAGTTCTGTGCCCAGAAGAGGGTGGAGGGAACGGCTGCTTGTGCGGCAAGTCCTGCCTGAGTGATTTGGTCGAGGCTCTTCCAGCGAGAGGATGCGAGGGTGGTGGTGAAGTGGGTGATGCCGAGCGCATGTGCCTGAAGGGCGGTGGCTGTGAGGCGGACACGGAAACACTGGAGGCAACGGGAACCTCGTTCGGGTTCGTGTTCAAGACCCTGAATCTGCTGAAGCCATGTTTCGTGATTGTAGTCGCCGTCAATCCAAGGGATGCCAAGGCTGTCTGCATGGCGCTTGCTTTCGTTTTTGCGGATGTCGTATTCTTCTTGCGGATAGATGTTGGGATTGAAATAGAAGATGGTGGGGCGGATGCCATGCTGAAGCATCCACTCTACGATGGCGGAAGAGCAGGGGGCGCAGCAGGCGTGCAGCAGAACCTGATTGAGACCGTTGGGAATTTCTATGTCGTTCTTTTTCTTCATGTGGAAGCTTTTCGTGTTGCAAAGATACGCTTTTTCGTGGATAATGTGTAACTTTGTTGCGTGAAATTGACAACAGACAACGGACAACGAACTACAGACAACGGACAACAGTCAACGGACAACAGATAATGGAAAAGAAATGAGATTGGTTGGTTTTATCAAGAACTGGATGTTGCCGATAGCTATGCTGGCAGGCGTGGCTTCTTATTATATATATGTGAATATCCCTGCATTGGATGGAACGCATCAAGTGGTTGGGCGGCTGATTGGCTATGTGCAACCAGCATTGTTGTTTTGTATGCTGTTTGTGAGTTTTTGTCGGATGAGTGTCAGGGAACTGAAACCACGCACTTGGATGCTGAAGATGCTGGCCATTCAAGTGGTGGCCTTTGTGGCGCTGGGATTGCTGATTGTGTGGATGCCTGATGTGGAGAGTCGTGTGGTGATTGAGAGTGCGATGGTTTGCATGATTTGCCCGACGGCAACGGCTGCAGCTGTGGTGACATCGAAATTGCGTGGCAATTCTAATGTGGTGGTCAGCTACACGTGTCTCATCAATTTGGCTGTGTCGCTGCTGGTGCCTGCAATGGTGCCGTTTTTGCATGAAGGCAGCATGCCCGGCATGACTTTTGAACTATCTTTTCTTATCATTCTTGCCAAAGTGTTTCCTTTGCTGATTCTTCCATTGGTGGCTGCCTGGTTTGTGCGTCACTTGTTTCCTGTATTCCATGCTTTCATCTTGCGTCAAACAGACTTGGCGTTCCATCTGTGGGCTGTGTCGCTGGCATTGGCAATCGGCATGTCTGTGAAGGCGTTGGAGCATAGCGAAGAGAGTGTGGAAAACATGGTGGGCATTGCCGTGGTGTCGCTCGTGTGTTGCCTTGCTCAGTTTGGGTTAGGTCGCTTGATTGGGCGAAAGCATGGCGAAGCCGTGGCTGGTACGCAGAGCCTTGGGCAGAAGAACACGGTATTTGCTATTTGGATGGGTTATACATTTCTGAATCCTGTGACAGCTCTTGCTGGCGGGTTCTATTCTATTTGGCATAATGTGGTGAACTCTTGGCAGTTGTGGAGAGAGAGGAAGAGGATGGAGGATGGCAAAGGGGGTGCCGCATGAGAAATGGCAGAAGAGCCTCTAAAACGATACAAGGTGTATCGAATTTACGATGAAGGGCAGAACGAAATTACGATGCGCCCTGCATCGAATCAGAGGTGATGGAGGGAGTGTTGCGGTGGCATCGCAACATGTAAAAATGAGGAAAGGTAAACGCTGATTATTTGCGTTCGAAGAGCCGTTGGATGAGGTCTGAACGCCCTATTTGGCGAAGCAACCGGAGGATGTTCTGTTTTTCTGAAGGCTTATACCAGAAGAAGAATTGCCGCTGTGCCAGTTTGTCCTTTTGCGTCTTTGCCGAATAGACGGGTTGCAGGGTATAGGGATGCAAGCCTGTGTACCATGCTTCGGTGGAAACCGTCATGGGGGTGGGGGTGAAGTCCTGCACCTGCTCGAGCTGGAAGTTGAGGTCTTTGGTGAGAACAGCCAGCTCTGCCATGTCTTCGGTGGTGCAACCGGGGTGCGAACTGATGAAGTAGGGGATGATTTGCTGGCGCAGTTTCTTGCGGCTGTTGATGTCGTCGAAGATACGCTTGAAGTCGTAGAAGAGCTGGAAGGAAGGTTTTCGCATGAGATTGAGCACCCGGTCGGATGTGTGTTCTGGGGCAACTTTCAGCCTTCCGCTTACATGCTTGGTAATCAGTTCTTCTGTGTATTGGCGGTTGATGCGGTTGATGCGTGCATCGCCTGTATCGTGCAGCAAGAGGTCGTAGCGAACCCCTGACCCGATGAAGCTTTTCTTGATGCCGGGCAAAGCATCTACAGCATGGTAGATGTCGAGCAACTGAGAGTGGTCGGTATTGAGGTTGGGGCATATCTGTGGATGGATGCATGAGGGGCGCTTGCATTTATGGCAGAGGTCGAGTTTCTTCCCGTGCATGGCATACATATTGGCTGAAGGACCACCGAGGTCGCTGAGGTAGCCTTTGAAGTCGGGCATCTGTGTGATGGCTTTGACTTCTTTGATGATGCTCTCCTTGCTGCGTGACGTGATGAACTTGCCTTGATGGGCGGAAATGGTGCAGAAGGCACAGCCGCCAAAACATCCGCGGTGGAGGCATACGGAGAATTTAATCATTTCGTATGCAGGTATGCGCTTGCCTTTGTATTTGGGATGTGGCAGATGTGTGTATGGGAGGTCGAAAGAGTGGTCGAGCTCGTCTTGCGTGAGCGGCTGATAGGGCGGGTTGACCACAGCATAGCAGCCATCAACTTCTTGGATGATGCGTTGCGCCTCATATTTGTTGGATTCCTCCTCGATGTGGCGGAAGTTTTCGGCTTGTGCCTTCTTGTTGTGCAGGCACTCCTCGTGGCTGTGCAAGAGGATGTCGTCCGGACGGATTCCGTTGGGAATGTCGCTCTTCTGCAAGAGGGAAACTGTCTGTTTCTGAGGGAATCTCGCCATGAGGTTGCTGAACATCTTCACGTCAATCTCGCAGTCCTGCTCCATCAATAGCTGTGCCAAGGAAATGATGGGCTTTTCTCCCATACCGTAGATGAGGAGGTCGGCACCTGAAGGATGGAGAATGGTGGGCATGAGACGGTCTTGCCAGTAGTCGTAATGGGTGAGACGTCGCAGGCTTGCCTCGATGCCTCCAATCACAACGGGCACATCGGGATAAAGTTCTTTTAGGATGCGTGTATAGACGATGGTCGGATATTCAGGACGGAGGTCGTGGCGGCCATCGGGAGAATAGGCGTCTTCAGAACGGAGTCGCTTGTTGGCTGTGTATTTGTTTACCATCGAATCCATGGCACCCGGTGCAATTCCGAAGAAGAGTCGGGGACGACCCAGTTTCTTGAAGTCGCGATAGTCGCCATGCCAGTCGGGTTGGGGAACGATGGCCACTTTCAGCCCTTCTGCTTCGAGAATGCGGCCAATGACTGCTGCTGCAAAGGACGGATGGTCAACATAAGCATCGGCAGAAAAGAGGATGACATCGAGGGTATCCCAATTGAGTCGTTCGAGTTCTTTTTTGGTGGTGGGTAGAAAGTGCATATCGGTGGTTGTTGTGGCGATGGCTATTCTGTGCAGATAATGATGGATGTTATTCTAAGAATGTGATGAACGCTTGGGCAAGAGCGTTGAGCTTCTGGCGTTCTGTGATGCTTTCAAGTGGAAAGCCGAGCCGTACAAAGCGTTGTGGCTGTGCGATGGCTGCATAGTTGCCGTCGGCATAGGTGAGTATGGCAAAGGCTTCGCCTGATGGAGCAAGCACAGATGGTGCTGGCACGCAATAGCTTTCAGGGTTCATCTCTCGATAGATGTTGAAGGTGAGTCCGCATCCCGACAGGGTGTTGATGGACTTCTGTTTCACTTGCGAGATGACGTTTCCGCCTATTTCAGGGCATCCTGCATTGGCTGCGCTGATGAGCAATTTCCCTCCATTGCTGTAGTATTGGCTGATGAGGGCATTTGTCTGGCTGCTGAATTGTTTCTGTGTGCCGTAAATAATGTCGGCAATAGGGTAGTCAGAGAGTGACACTTTCCCTTCGATGAGTGCCTTTTCGCTGCATGAGGTGAAAGAGTGCTTCTTACCCATCATGATAGCTCGGCCATGTATGGCTGTGTAGTCGAACGTGTTGCCCATCATGGTTTGTCCTTCCCATTCTGTGCCGCTGGCACCTAATCCGTCACTTGCCTCGCTGCCTGCTTTCGAGCGGTCGAAACTGAGCTGCGCTCCACAAAAACCTGTGTATGCTCCGTAAGGAACGCCTGGGTCAGCATCGATATCGAATCCTGCTTCTGTTTCGGTGTCAATTACTTGTGGACCTTCCAGGCGTGTGAAGGCGTTGACAACGAGCACGGTGCCTTTATTTTCGGCTGTTATTCCGCATGAGAGTACTTCAGAAGGAAAGCTTTCTCCACCTTCGTTGACTGCTGTGACTTTGAATGAGTAGATTTCGTCATTAAACAGTTCGACGGTATAGCTTGTTCCTTTTACGATGATGCCGTTGTCGAAGTCCTGATACCCCTTTCGTGTATAGACAATGTATTCCTTGGCTTGTGCCGTAGGCTCGAGTGGGTCGTTCACTGCTGACCATGTGAGTGTGGCTGTCTTCCTTTTCTCGTTGAGCGTGATGGCGAAGTTGTCCACAGGAAGCGGCTGAATGACATAATCTCGTTTGTAGAGTGTTGCGATATACTTGACGATGGTCTTGTAGATGGAACGTGACATGTCGAACTTGAAATGCGGGTCGTATGCTTGCCTCATGTCGGCAAAGTTTTGGTGAGAAAGCATTTCAAGAATGCATACGGGTGTCAATGGTTCACGCGCTTCGCCATAATTCCTGTTCCATAGCTGGCGAACTTGCCAGTTGTATTTCTTCAGGTCTGTAGTAAAGTTGGTGAGGAACATGCTGGCGAGGTCTCGCGATACGTATCTATCCAAGCCTGCTCCGGTCTTTCCATCGTTATGGTCAGTCATGTACACTCCTAATGTCCCCACATACGCGTCGTCTTCTTTGACTCCGGCATCGGTGTGGAATGCAACGGTCAAATCGAGTGGAACTCCTAATCCTTCTTTTCTGTCGGGGTTATAGATGGAACGTCCTGACAGGTAGTTGACGGCTGCCGACCTTGCATTGATGTCGTTGTTGTAATCGTTGCGTCCAAATGCTTCGGTGTGAATCCGATAGGGGAATCCCATCCATTGAAGGCTGTATTTGGCTCCTTCTGCCCATCTTGGCAAACCTGAAGGCGATATGGACTGATCGTAGCTCACAGGGATGATGTTTCCCATGCCTCCGCCAAATCGGACTGCATCTGCCGTTACAATGCCTTTGCCGTCGCTTTGGTTGGATAGTGTAACCATGCCATAGTCGTGCTCGCCAGCATCGAAATCAAATGTGCCCAGATATACCCATGTGCCTCCACCGATTCTTTGGTTGACTTTGAACTCGGTCATGCCTCCCTTGTGGAAAACTTTATAGATGGCGTCAGTGGCAGAATTCTCGTATGACTGATAAGTTACATATACCGCATAGCGTCCTTCTTCCGGGATGTTGGGTATCCATTGTGCCATCCCTTCTTCCTTGGGCGATGAGACCGTGGGGACGTAGCGTGCTGTACCATCGCAAAAAGGTGAATCGCATACTTCGTAAATGTCCTTGTAAAGGGCAAATCCTTTTTGAGGCGCTGTCTGCCACTTCAGTTCCTTCTGCTTGCGCCTGAAGGACTCTATGTAAGTGCCATTGCGATTGGGCTGGTCGTTGTCCACTATGACTTCGTTTCGTTGATAGTCACGTTCGCGAGGCGTAAATACCACAGCACCAGCATTTTGCAGCATGGGAATGATATAGGGAACGACGAAGGTTTGTGAAAAAAGGTCCTCTGTTGTTCCAAATAGGCGTGGGCGTTGCCAGATCCATTCTCCTTTTTCTGGCTTATAGTATCTGCCATGGCTCTGCCATACTGCGATGTGATTGCCTTCCAAGCCGAGATGGGCGGTGTAGGGGCGTGACAGGTTTTTCACCCATGGCTCTCCTCTGTAAGTTCTCTGGAGCACTCGTGTGTCATCATCTTTGTCGTCGCGAAAGAAGATGGGGACAAGGTCCTCAATGGCTCTTCCGTCTGTCTCGATTGTCAGGTCGTAGTTTCGCTGCTTTCGGGGCAAGAGTTCTTCTATTTGTTCATAGATGTTTTTGACTACAGCGGGTGTGAAATGCTGTTCCTGAAATCCTCCTCCAAAAACGATGCGTATCCATTCTTCCTTGTCGTTTACTGTGCAGGATTTCAGGGTCGATGGCTTGATGTTTGCATCGTTCCGTGTATAGTTCGCAGCCCATTCCTTCAGCAGGGTTCCCAAGTTTTGGGCATGGATGGTAGAGGAAAGCGCTAATAATATGGTGAGAAGAATGTGCTTCATTCCTTGAATTTGATGTTTTTGAATCCTATAAGTTTATCATATCTCAATCCGAATGGACGGTGATAGACATAGACGGCATATTCGTTTTCTGTCTGATGGAAATCTCCTTCGCATGGCTTTGTCTCTCCCACGGCACCATCATCGTGGAGAAACATATACATATAATTGTAAGAACATTGTTTCAGTGGTGTGACCAGTTCATATTGGTGATCAATGAGATTATATGTCATCCTGTACTCTTCATCTATCCTGTTGTTGGTCAAATCGCCAAACAGATAGACTTCACCACCTGCTACTTGAGGCATCTGAAGTGTGAAATGAGTGAAAAAATAGTCACTTTCTGTGTCATTCTCTACGTTGTCGCCATTTCGTATCAGGTAGCGGCCGTTCTGGTCCTCGTCGTACAGGTAGTTGATGCGTTGCTCATCCACAAAAAGTACAGCATGATAGTAAGTGTCATCGAATTCCATGCGGTCCACGCGCATTGTCGGCACATACTCATCCAGGATTTCAAATCTTCTGTATTCGTTGCCTGCAGGGAATATCAATGCGCGGTTGTGATTGAATATCAGTTTGTTTACTTGCATCAGCGAGGGCCGCAGTTCTTCAACATGGTTGTCCCATCGTCGGTTCTGAGTTACAATATACTTAAATTCTCCTACGGCATTGCTCACTTGATACCCGCTGTAGTTCACTGCAAAACTGACTTGCTGATGTTCTTCGTAGGTGTCAATGTCTGTGTTGCCAGAAACGCTGATGTCCACTCCTACATGTGGCTCGATTACAGAGAAGCAGGCCTGTGCGATGGGGTCTCCCTCGCCGTCTTCAAAGATGTTCACTCGGTAGTTGCCTGAAACTAACAATTGTGTTTCTTCATTGGGCAGCGACAACATGTAGTGGCAATAATTCATCTCCGTACCAATGGCTGGTTCGTAGTCGTCAATGCGTAGCTCGTTGAATCCGGTCATGTATTCGCTCGTTAGCAATTCGCTTTGTTCCCAGTTGGCATTGCAGTGTGTGATGGTGTAGGTGTATCGCTGATAGTTGGGCTGCAAATCGTCGAAGCTGATATCCACTCTGTGTCCGCTTCTCAACAGCATCACAGAAGGTTCTCCCCAAGCGCCATTCACTTTTACTTGCAGCGTCTTGATGCGTGACGAAAAGCTGATATTTTCTTGTGCGTTTATGTGGCTTGCAAAAGTCAACAGGCATATTGATAAAAACAAAAATCTCTTCATTCTTTTAAGTTTTTCCGTTCAAAATTAGTAAAAAAACAAATACTATGCATCTCTAATGCGGAAAACTTGCGAAATCCTTTGTACTTTCATTCTTTCCGCTTCAACAAAACTGTCAAAATGTATTTGGGAAAGGTGTTTTGCTTTGTTTCTTGCTGATGGCAGACGTCATGCGAAGTGGCGTTTTTAAGGGCGTTTTCAGGTATGTGAAAGGGCGTCAAAATATGCTAAGTGAGTGAAAATTTGGTAGTTTGGGATAAAATTCGTACCTTTGCAGCGGTTTTTCAGAAACTAAAGGTAAGATTGTATGAAGAAATTACTAGTATTAGTACTGATGACTGTCTCAATTGTGGCGGCTGCGAAGTCGATTCCAGAGGTGGATCTTCAGAAGAAATGGGGAACTGTCATTCAAGCCATTGCAATGGTTGAGAGTGAATGTCAACCCAATAGAGTATCTAGGAATGGGCTCTACGTCGGTTATCTGCAGATTTCCGAGATTCTGGTGCGTGAGTGCAACCGTATCGTTGGATATGAAAAGTACACTTACGCCGACCGTTATGACAAGCAGAAGAGCATTGACATGTTCATTGACTTTCAGGAACGCTATAATCCAGAGGGAAACCTCGAAAAGGCCATCCGTCTGTGGAATTCTGGCGATTTGAAGTGTATGACACGCAAGGCTCGTACCGAAGGTTACTATCAGAGAGTAATGAAGAGGTACACCAGCATCGCTGCTCTGCATTAACAATGAAAAAAATCTTTTTCATATTAACGTCCAAGGCTCAAACCTTGGAAGTTTTTTTACGTTTTTGTTTAGACTCTTTTCGGCAAAAGGAAGTTTATATTGCCATTACGGCATGCTGCCAGAATCGCAGATGGGTATTTGACCGTACCCCTCGGGTCCGACGCACCGCACCCCTCGGGTACGCCATGGCGGACCCGAGGGGTGCGGTTTATAGGGAGTCGCCTTCTTTCCTTTTTTCAACATTGGCTTGATGAATGTGAAAGCGAAGTAATTTGCCAGAGTCATGTTAAAAATGAAGCTTGAAGAGTCGTTTGGTACTTTCGTGGAGAAGAAATGTGGCGAATGCGGATGATTTTTTGAAAAAAATGCTAAAAAAACATAATTAAGTGCTAAATTTGCAAGAATTTATGCGCTGACGTTTTGGTGGCGTCATGCGTTTGACATGAATATAATTTAAAAAACAAAGATATGATAAAGATTACTTTCCCAGACAATTCGGTGCGCGAGTATGAAGCTGGCGTCACTGGTTTGCAGATAGCAGAGAGCATTAGCCAGCGTCTTGCACAAGATGTGATTGCTTGTGGGGTGAATGGCGAGACTACTGAGCTGAACCGTCCTATTTTTGAGGATGCTACAATTGCGTTGTATAAGTTTGATGACCCAGAAGGAAAGCATGCGTTCTGGCATACATCAGCCCACCTGATGGCAGAGGCGATAGAGGAGCTTTATCCTGGCACGCAGTTTGGTATCGGTCCTGCTATCGAAAATGGTTTCTATTATGACGTGATGCCACCAGAAGGTGTTAGGCTCAGCGATGCGGACTTCCCAAAGATTGAGAAGAAAATGCAGGAGCTGCAGCAGAAAAAAGAGGCTCTGGTGCGTAAAGACATCTCGAAGAGTGAGGTCATGGAACTCTTTGCTTCTAAGGGACAAACATATAAGAATGAGCTGATTTCAGAGCTGGAGGATGGCAAAATTACTACTTATACACAGGGTAATTACATTGACCTTTGCAAGGGTCCTCACTTGATGACGACTGCTCCAATTAAAGCATTCAAGCTTCAGTCTCTTGCAGCGGCTTATTGGCGTGGCGACGAAAAGCGTCCAATGATGACTCGTATCTACGGCATTTCGTTCCCAAAGAAAAAAATGCTGGATGAGTATCTTGTTGCGCTGGAAGAAGCAAAGAAGCGTGACCACAGAAAGATTGGTAAGGAAATGGAACTCTTCATGTTCTCTGAGCGTGTTGGTAAAGGTCTTCCAATGTGGCTTCCAAAGGGAACAGCTCTTCGACTTCGTTTGCAGGATTTCTTGCGTAAGATACAGAAACAGTATGGCTATCATGAAGTTATTACTCCTCATATAGGAGGCAAGAATCTGTATGTGACTTCAGGACACTATGCTCATTATGGCAAGGACTCTTTTCAGCCTATCCATACTCCAGAGGAAGGTGAGGAATATTTGCTCAAGCCAATGAACTGCCCTCATCACTGTGAAATTTTTGCATGGCAGCCACGTTCATACAAGGATCTCCCATTCCGTTGTGCAGAGTTTGGTACAGTATATCGCTATGAGCAGTCGGGTGAGCTTCACGGATTGACTCGTGTACGTTCTTTCACACAAGATGATGCGCATATCTTCTGCCGTCCAGACCAGGTGAAAGAAGAGTTCCTTCGCGTGATGGATATCATCAACATTATCTTCAAAGCTCTCGATTTCAAGGATTTTGAAGCGCAGATTTCTCTTCGTGATCCTGAAGACAAAGAAAAATATATCGGTTCTGACGAAGTGTGGGAAGAAGCACAAAACGCAATCATCGAGGCTTGTGCAGAGAAGGGACTTCCAACACGTACAGAGTTGGGTGAGGCTGCATTCTATGGTCCTAAACTGGACTTCATGATTAAGGATGCTCTGGGTCGCCGTTGGCAATTGGGTACTATCCAAGTGGACTATAATCTGCCAGAGCGTTTCCAACTCGAATATACGGGTGCAGACAACCAGAAGCATCGTCCTGTTATGATTCACCGCGCACCATTCGGCTCTATGGAACGCTTCATTGCTGTGCTTATTGAGCATACGGCAGGTCATTTCCCACTTTGGCTCACGCCAGATCAGGTGGTGGTATTGCCTATCTCAGAAAAGCATAACGACTACGCTCATCAGGTGGCTGCTGCGCTCAACATGCAGGATGTGCGCACATTGGTGGACGACAGAAATGAGAAAATTGGCCGTAAGATTCGTGACAACGAAATCAAGCATATTCCATACATGCTCGTTGTGGGCGAGAAGGAAGCGGCTGATGGTACCGTGAACGTTAGAAAGCAAGGTGCTCAGCAGCAGGAGACGATGACTATCGAAGAATTTGCGAAGAAAGTTCAAGAAGAAGTTCGTCAAATGACAGAAAATTTCTAATATTAGAAGAGGGCAGGTTGCGTCTTGACATAAAAATAATCAAAATTATTTTGTCATGTCTCCGATTTGCACTACCTTTGCAGTCGAAATTTTAATCATCAACAGAAACTTAACTTTAAAATACCGAAGGAATTAACCCTACTTTAATGAAAGGTGACAATAAAAAACAGCAGTACAGAATCAACGAACAGATTCGTGTACATGAAGTGAGAATCGTAGGTGAGGATGTTGAATCTTCCGTCATGTCAACCCGTGATGCTCTCCGTCTGGCAGAAGACAAAGGAGTGGACCTCGTAGAAATTTCTCCCAATGCTCAACCTCCGGTATGTCGTCTTATCGACTACTCCAAGTTCCTCTATCAGCAGAAAAAGAAGGCTAAGGAACTCAAAGCGAAGCAGGTGAAAGTTGAGGTTAAAGAAATACGTTTCGGACCACAGACAGGCGAGGCCGATTATGCTTTCAAACTGAAGCATGCACAGGAATTTCTGAACGATGGTAATAAAGTGAAGGCTTATGTGTTCTTCAAGGGACGTTCAATCGTGTTCAAAGAACAAGGCGAAGTGCTCCTTCTCCGTTTTGCCAATGATTTGGAAGAACTTGCAAAGGTGGAAAGCATGCCATCACTGGAAGGAAAGAAAATGTTCCTTACGCTTGCTCCTAAAAAAGCAGGACAGCCCAAGAAGAGTCAGCAGAGACGGGACAATGAAGCAGCAGAGGCTATTGCTAAAGCTGAAAGCAAGAAAGCTGCAGAAGCAGAGGGTCCTAATCCCAACAGCCCATTTTCGGGTCTTGCAGAAAAATTGGCTGCTGCCAACAAAGAAGAATAGAAGAAGTGCGTAACGCCCTGGTATATGCGTTGCCACACATTATTAATAATTAAATAAATAAAAAAATGCCAAAAGTTAAAACTAAATCCGCTGCAAAAAAGCGTTTCACGCTTACTGGAACAGGAAAAATTAAGCGTCAGCATGCTTATCACAGTCACATCTTGACTAAGAAGACTAAGAAGCAGAAGAGAAATCTTGACCACAGTACAATTGTCGTAAAGGCAAACCGCAAGCAGGTTCTCGATTGTCTCGCAATGCGTTAATCTTTCCCGTAGTTGTGATACAGCCTTTTTGTAAAGGCAAACATCACAAGTTCGAGAGAACATTTATCAGTAAGAATTTAACTTAAAGTTTAACCGATTTGTTAGCTCCAAAGAACGTCAATAAACGTCGCTAACATTCAAAAAGAAAACAAATTATGCCAAGATCAGTAAATCATGTTGCATCACGTGCTCGTCGCAAGAAGATTTTGAAGCGCGTAAAGGGTCAGTTCGGCGCTCGCAAGAACGTTTGGACCGTTGCTAAAAATGCCTACGAGAAAGGTCTCACCTACGCATTTATCGACCGTCGTCGTAAGAAGCGTGAGTTCCGTTCTCTGTGGATTCAGCGTATCAACGCTGCAGCTCGTATCGAGGGTATGTCATACTCACAGCTTATGGGCGCTCTCCACAAGGCAGGCATCGAAATCAACCGTAAGACTCTTGCTTACCTCGCAGTACACAACGCAGAGGCATTCAAGGCTATCGTTGAGAAGGTAAAGTAAATCAACATTAGTTACTAAAATAAAGCATCTTTCTCATGCAGAAAGGTGCTTTTATCATACAAAGTCAATCGGTGGGAAAGAGTAAGTCTGAATAGGCTTTCTAACTTTCCTGATAACACTAAAATCAGAATAATTATGAAAGCATTTGTTTTCCCAGGTCAGGGTGCTCAGTTCACAGGAATGGGTAAAGACCTTTATGATTCAAATCCAGTAGCAAAAGAACTTTTTGACAAGGCAAACGAAATCCTTGGTTTTGAAATCACCAAGATTATGTTCGAGGGTACAGCAGAGGAACTTAAGCAGACAAAAGTAACTCAGCCAGCAGTTTTCCTTCATTCAGTTATTTCTGCCATTTGTCTGGGTGATGCTTTTGATGCTGAGATGGTTGGCGGTCACTCTCTCGGCGAATTCTCTGCACTTGTCGCAGCAGGTGCTCTTTCTTTTGAGGATGGCTTGAAGCTGGTTTCTCAGCGTGCTATGGCCATGCAGAAGGCTTGTGAGGCGGCTCCTTCAACAATGGCTGCTATCATTGGTCTTGATGATGCTAAGATTGAAGAAATTTGTGCATCAATTTCTAAGCCTGGCCATATCGTAGTGCCAGCAAACTACAACAACCCAGGACAGCTTGTTATTTCAGGAAATGTGGAGGCAATCAATGAGGCATGTGAAGCTTTGAAGGCGGCTGGCGCAAAGCGCGCTCTTCCACTTCCTGTAGGCGGTGCATTCCACTCTCCACTCATGCAGCCAGCAAAAGATGAGCTTCAGGCTGCAATCGAGGCGACAACTTTCTCTACTCCAAAATGTCCAGTATATCAGAATGTTGATGCTCAGGCACACACTAACCCTGAAGAGATTAAGCAGAATCTTATTGCTCAGCTCACAGCTCCTGTTAAGTGGACTTATGAGGTTCAGGCAATGGTTGCTGCTGGTGCTACAGATTTCACAGAGTGTGGTCCAGGCAAGGCTTTGCAGGGCATGATTGCAAAGATTGACCGCAATGTAACAGTACACGGAATCGCATAAATATCTATATGGAGAAACTTGTTATCTATCAAGTTTTTACACGTCTTTTTGGTGCCAATGCTAGCAGGAATGTTAGCAACGGCACCAAAAAAGATAATGGGTGTGGCAAGATGGCCGATTTCACCACGGCTGTTTTGGCTGAAATCCGTAAACTTGGAGCTACACACGTTTGGTACACGGGATTGATTGAGCACGCAACGAAGACCGATTTCACTCAGTATGGCATTCCTAAGGACCATCCTGCGGTGGTGAAAGGAAATGCCGGAAGTCCCTATGCTATCAAGGATTACTATGACATCGATCCAGACCTTGCTTCAAAAGTACCAGAACGTATGAAGGAGTTTGAGCGTCTGGTCATGCGTACGCACAAAGCAGAGCTGAAAGTCCTTATTGACTTTGTGCCCAATCATGTGGCTCGTCAGTATCATTCTGATTCAAAGCCAGAAGGGGTGCGGGACTTGGGCGAAGATGACGACACAACGATGTCTTTTAATCCTCACAATAATTTCTATTATATTCCAGGTGCAACATTCTCTCCCAATTTCTCTTTGTCTGATGAGGAAATGGGTGATTATGTTGAAAAACCAGCCAAGGTTACAGGCAATGACTGCTTCACTCAGTGGGCAGGTCAGAACGACTGGTATGAGACGGTTAAACTGAATTACGGTGTTGATTATCAGGGGTCTCATCAACTTGCGTTCTGTCCTTCAACACCTGACACATGGCTGAAAATGCGTGACATCTTGCTGTTTTGGGCAAGCAAGGGCATTGATGGTTTCCGTTGTGATATGGCAGAGATGGTTCCCTGTGATTTCTGGGGATGGGTTATTCCGCAAATCAAAGCAAAATACCCTGACCTCATCTTTATTGCAGAAGTGTACAATCCGCGCGAATATCGCAACTACATTTATCGCGGTCATTTTGATTATCTGTATGACAAGGTGGGGCTTTATGACACGGTGCGTTCTGTGATGGGTGGCAATTCCGCCATCTCGATAACAGGTGCGTGGCAAAGCGTGGATGACATTCAGAGCCACATGCTGAATTTCCTTGAAAATCATGACGAACAGCGTATTGCTTCCGATTTCTTTGCTGGAGATGCGGAAAAAGGCAAGCCTGCTTTGCTTGTCAGTGCTTTGATGAACACCAATCCCATGATGATTTACTTTGGTCAGGAACTGGGTGAAAAAGGCATGGATTCAGAGGGCTTCAGCGGGTTGGACGGACGTACAACAATTTTCGATTATTGGACAATAGACCTGATTCGCCGTTGGAGGAATGCTAACAAATTTGATGGAGCTCTGCTTACAGAAGAAGAAAAGAGTCTTCAGAAATATTATTCTCGAGTTTTGAATATCTGCAATTCCGAGAAAGCAATTCGAGAAGGTGGTTTCTTCGACATCATGTATGTCAATCGAGGTGAAGGCATGGATGAGCATCGCCAATATGCTTTCTTGCGCAAGCAAGACAAGGATTTGATTGTAGTGGTTGCCAATTTTGCAGATGAGCCAGCACGTTCATGGGTGAAGATACCTGCTCATGCGTTTGACTGTTTGGGAATACCGGCAGAGGAGAAGGAGCGTGAATGCAAAGATTTGCTGACTGGCAAGAAAGAGAAGAAGGTGCTTGTTCCTGATGGAACCTTCTACCTGGAAATTCCTGCCAATGGAGGTCGGGTGCTTAAATTTAAGTTGTAAAGTTGCAAAGGCGTTATAGGCAAGAGGAACTGCGTTTATGGTGCAGTTCCTCTTCTTGCTTTTTTGGGGGGGCGATGCCTTGTTTCTTTAAATCCATGCAATTGCTGTGTGCGTACACGGGATGTGTATTCCATAAAGAAATTTGCTGTATTGAAAGGTGCTAATTTGCTCTTTTTTAGCCACTTTTTCGTATTTTTTGTTATAAATGTTTGTCAATTCTGATAAAACGTTGTAACTTTGTATCGGTTTTTGAGAAAAGAGTGAAAAAACCAATCATTTTTATATAAATATTTTTTTAATTTAGGTATTAAGATTATGTTACAGGAAAAAGCAGGAAACATCGCAGGTCTTATCTGGAATGCACTTTCAGCTTCAGAGACAGCGCTCACATTCAAGCAGATTAAGAAGACAACAAAGCTGGCAGAGAAGGATTTCAACCTTGGTCTTGGCTGGTTGCTTCGTGAGGACAAACTCTCTACAGTGGAGACAGGCGACGAGAAAGATCCTTATGCTTACTCACTCAAGTAATTGAATGAAAAATTGAGAACTTATAAAATGCGTGGTCACTTTAGGACTGCGCATTTTTTATATCCTATTCAGAAATAGTAGGCGGGGCGGACGGGATTAGCTTGCTTTGTCGTGAAGAATGCAATCTCTTTTCAATCTCCGTTGATTGTGTTCCTCCTCCTCAAAAACGGTGTGGGGCACATCGCCATTTCGGTGTGGGGCACATCAATGTATCGGTGTGCCCCACACCGTTTTTAAGGTTCTGGGATGGGGTAATCTGGATGCTTTGCGTCTGTATGGTAAAAGGGATTGGTGAATTGAAATGAAAGTGCTGCTGTGGGAAAATGTAAAAAAGTCCCATTCCTTTTGTCGAATCCTCAATTTTAGTTAACTTTGTACCCTCATTTTAGCAGTTACGTAAATACGACATGAAGAATATAAGAAACTTTTGCATCATTGCACACATAGACCACGGAAAGTCAACCTTGGCTGACAGATTGCTGGAAAAGACCAATACCATCAAAATCACTCAGGGCCAGATGCTTGACAATATGGATTTGGAGCAGGAGAGAGGCATTACCATCAAGAGTCATGCCATTCAGATGGAGCATTGTTATAATGGCGAAAAAGAGGAATATAAGGGGCAGAATTATGTGCTGAATCTGATTGACACTCCGGGGCACGTTGACTTTTCGTATGAGGTGAGCCGTTCCATCGCTGCATGCGAGGGAGCGTTGCTTGTTGTCGATGCGACGCAGGGTGTGCAGGCGCAGACCATTTCCAACCTTTATATGGCTATTGATAACAATCTGGAAATCATTCCTGTTATCAATAAAATAGATATGCCAAGTGCCATGCCAGAAGAGGTGGCAGATGAAATCATCGACTTGATAGGCTGTGACCTTGAAGACATCATCTATGCCAGCGGAAAGACAGGTGAGGGTGTGGAAGACATCCTGAATGCTGTGGTGGAGCGTGTGCCTCATCCTGTGGGCGACGAGGATGCTCCTCTTCAGGCACTCATTTTTGACTCCGTCTTCAATTCATATCGTGGCGTCATTGCCTATTTCAAAATTCTCAATGGTGTTATGCGTCCAGGCGGAAAGGTCCGCTTCATCAATACCAAGAAAGAATATCTTGCAGAGGAAATTGGCACTTTGAAGATGAACATGGTGCCCAAGAAGGAACTTCGTACTGGAGATGTGGGATATATCGTTACGGGTATCAAGAATGCGACCGAAGTGAAGGTGGGCGACACCATAACCTCGTTAGCAAATCCGGCATCTGAAGCGATACAAGGATTTCAGGAGGTGAAACCAATGGTGTTTGCAGGTATCTATCCTATTGAAACAGAAGATTATGAGAATCTTCGCACGTCATTGGAGAAGCTTCAGCTCAACGATGCTTCTCTCACATTCATGCACGAAAGTTCGGCTGCACTCGGATTTGGATTCCGTTGCGGATTCTTGGGATTGCTTCACATGGAAATTGTTCAGGAGCGATTGGACCGAGAGTTCGACATGGACGTCATCACCACTGTGCCCAATGTTAGCTATCTCATCTACGACAAGCATGGTGAAGTGCAGGAAGTGCATAATCCGAGCGGTATGCCCGACCCGACGCTGATAGACCATGTGGAAGAGCCTTATATTCGTGCAACGGTCATTACGACAGCCAATTACATCGGTCCAATCATGACTTTGTGTCTTGGCAAACGGGCTGAATTGGTGAAGCAAGACTTTATTGCTGGCAATCGGGTGGAGATTGAATTCCTCATGCCGCTGGGCGAAATCGTCATCGACTTCTATGACAAGCTCAAGAGTGTCAGCCGTGGATACGCCTCTTTCGACTATCATCCTGCTGGTTTCAGAGAGAGCAAGCTTGTGAAGCTCGATATCCTTCTTAATGGCGAGTCTGTGGACGCATTATCTACTTTGACTCACGTTGATAATGCCGTTACTTTGGGACGACGTATGTGTGAGCGCTTGAAGGACCTGCTGCCTCGCCAGCAATTTGATATCGCTATTCAGGCTGCTATTGGAGGAAAGATTGTGGCTCGTGAAACAGTCAAGCAGGTTCGTAAAGATGTGCTTGCCAAGTGTTATGGAGGTGACGTTTCTCGTAAACGAAAATTGCTTGAAAAACAGAAGAGAGGAAAGAAGCGCATGAAGCAGATTGGAAATGTCAGCGTTCCACAGAAAGCATTTTTGGCTGTGTTGAAGCTGGATGACGATTGATGAATAAAAGAAACTAACCTGAATCTATATGAAAAATTTACTGATTTTTTCTCTTTTCATGCTTGTTGCTGCAAGCATGAAAGCAGAACCGATTGATTTTGAAAAAGCAAAATCGATAGCTGCAGCAATAAGCGCAGGGGCTGAGCCTGTGCTGGTGAAGGCTGCTGTCCGTACAGAGGTGAAGGCTCGCAATTTGAATCAGCAGACAAAATCAACTTCTCCTTATTACATTTTCTCCCGTGGAGAAGGGCAGGGTTTTGTGATTGTGAGTGGAGATGACTGTCTTCCCGAAGTGTTAGGATATACGGAACAGGGAGATTTTGATGAAACGGCTTTGCCTCCACACTTCTTCAAGTGGCTGGATTACTATAAGTTGGCTATTGAGGATGCTCAAGAATCAGGGCAGAACATCAGTCGGGAAAGCTGTAAACGGAATGTACCTCGCAAAATAAAGGGGGTGAAGAATATCTCTCCTTTGTTGACTACCCATTGGCATCAGACATCGCCGTATAATGACCGGTGTCCTTATATTCCCGGGAAGAACAGCCGTGCTTTGACTGGATGTGTGGCGACGGCTGCTGCGCAAATGATATACTATTACCGGGATGACAATCCCGATGTTTTCTTGGCAAATACGCCGACCTATGATGCTGACGAGTGGCATCGCATTCCTGTTACTGACCAGATTAAGAAAGGCACCCCTATCAAGTGGGACTTGATGCTCGACAGCTATAATGGCTCGGAACCGGCAGAGTTCAAGAATGCTGTTGCTGATCTGGTCTTTGCTGTGGGAGCAATGGACAAGATGGATTATGGGGAATCGTCTGGAGCTCAGATTACAGACCTTGTGGCTCCCATGAAAACTTACTTCAACTTGTTGAGCGAGAGCATATATAAGAGTGATGGAAGCCAGAGCTGGATTGCGCTTGAAGAATGGGAGAAGATGATTTATGAGGATTTGGCCGCAGGACATCCTATTGTCTATACGGGTTATCATGCAGATAATGGCGGTCATGCAGTTGTGCTTGATGGCTACCAGTCGAGTACGGGGCTATTTCACTTCAATTTCGGTTGGGGAGGACAAGGAGATGGCTGGTATACTGTTGATGATGAGACAGGTATGAACAATTTCCGGATGTGGCAGGGAATGACTTACAAGATTCGTCCGCAGAAGCAGAATATTGAAGCAAGCCTCGAAGTTGTTGGGGATGTTTACGAGAATCTGACTGGTACGGTACAGGTGAAGGTGACAAACCATTCTCCTCTGGATCTTCATGGTGTATATCTTTTTGCATCGACCTCTAACAGCAAGCCGTCGAAGTTGTCGAATGCGAAATCAAGCGATGAGGATCTTGTGCTGAAGTCGGGCGAGTCGGCGGAGCTATTGCTGACTTTTGTTCCCAATAGCGCACGCACTTGGAACCTGACCCTTACTGACCAAACTCTAAATGTCTTGGCGCAGACAAGTGTGGAGCCTGCTGTCTCTAAGGCGGACATCCGCCTGAAAGGTCTTTCTGTGGCGGGAAGTACCGATACGGAACGTTTTGACGGAGAAGATTATCAGGTGATCTATAATGCTAAATCCAAAGCTTTCGCGGAACTCTACAACGCATCAGAGGTTGGCTATGAAGAAACGTTGCGCATGATGTTTTATACCTATGACGAGGTGGCGAAAGCATGGAAGGAACTGGGTTACAAGACAGGAAAGCTTGCTCTTGATGGAGAGGAGGCTGGGCAGGTTTCTTTCAGCATAACAGGCACATCCACATGCCCTTTTGAAGCTGGAAAGTATTACTATGGTAAATTGGTCAATCCAATTCCGAATACAGATAATGCCATTTTGCCAGAAACGGCTGATACCATTGTCCGTTTTGTTCTGAAGAATATAGACATGGATATTGTCAGTTATGAGAATAACTGTCTGGCAATCAGAGGAAACTTCGATGCTACGGCTTTCAGCAGCACTTCGTTTGCGGGTAAAAGCACCTATAGGTCTGCAACCTCATACGACCTGACACAATGTGCAGGCATCAAGGATGTGGAGCCTTTGGATGTTAATCCTAATGCGCTCATCTATGTGGCAGACGATAGCCAAGCCACGGGAGTGAATGTGGTTCGGGCAGGCAAGTGCGCTCATCTTCAGCTTGTGCCGGGATACAGTTTCGTGCCTCATTCTTCGTTTGTGGCAGCAAAGGCGGAGCTGTTCATAGATGCGGAACCTGCAAAATGGTGCTTGCTGACATCTCCTTTTGAGGCTGCTGTGCCAGAAGGAATGATTGCTCGTGAAATATTGTCGCACACAAGCAGCGGCATTTCAGGAAAGACTCAAGATGTAAATCAATTGGAAGCAGGAAAAACTTATCTGGTCATGACTTCTTCTGCTGAGAATCAGGTGTTAACAGGTGAAAATGTCACGGTGCTGGCTTCTCCCGTCAAGAATGTTGACGAAGGTGTGGTGGGAACGTTCGTAAATGCGGGAGTTCCTGCAAATTCACAGCTTCTGAATGATGAGGTGTCGCAATATTTTGTTCCGGTAGAAGAGGGAAGTGATGTCGAGGCCTTGCGCGGCTATTGGTGTACAAGCGATTTGACCCAAACATTCCGCGCTTATTCAAACATATTGCTTGACCCTTCATTCCTTACTTTGGCGCAGACTATAGATAGGGCATCTGTTCTTTTGGCTGATTATGGAACCTGGGTGGCGGCAGATGTGAATCAGGCTTTTCTGACTAAGATACATGAGGCTGAGCATGAGTTTACCAATCGTGGTGAAGGCTCTGAACTCACAACGGGCACAAAGGTTAAGAACTATGCTGCTCAGCTTGAGGCCGAAATGGATGGTTTTATGAAATCTTTTGCTCTTGCGGCTGGCATTGAGGTGGACTTTACTTCTTGCATAGTGAATCCGTCTTTTGAGACAAAGAATGATAAGGGCTGGATTGTCGGGAAAAAGGATGGATTTGCGACGGTTTCGGCCGTCAAGGATGGTACGCTTGCCAACAGCTATCATGCAGCGGGATTGGATGGACAGTATGTGTTCCAGAGTGTTATTCCTTCGGCGGATTCCACTTCTGTGGGCATCTCGCAAGTTGTGGAAGGGCTTGCTCCTGGTTATTACCGTCTGACAGCTATGCTTGGAACAGATGCACATTCGACGGTGACCATGTTTGCTGGCGATTCGTCCGTCACCGTTTCTGGCCATCCGTTTGGAAGCCTTTACCTGGCTGAAGCAGCGATTGACAGCGTTCGGGTTGCAGCAGCCGAAGGATTGTCCACAGGAACTCTTGAGATAGGTGTTAGAGAAGGCCGCTGGTATAAGGCAGACAACTTCGTCCTCACTTATGTGGCAGCTTTGCCTTCTGAAGGCAACGATGCCAATGCCATAGAGGATTTAGGCGTTCCTGCTGCTCCTGCTTCTCGGGGAATCTTTACGCTTCAGGGCGTGAGAGTGTCAGAAATCATCGAACCAGGCATCTATATTGTAGATGGCAAGAAGTACTTGCATAAGAGGTAGTCTTCCTATCCTGAATGCGTGCCTTCATTTTTTCTTTTTTTGTAAGAATATCCAATAATGAGTTGCGCCCTTCAGCGTAATTATGCTTTGCCCTTCAACGTAATTACGATGCAGGGTGCATCATGTTATGGGGAGGAGGAAGTGCTTCCAATTGTAGAGGCGTTCTGTAATTCTGACGTGGTGCAGAAGAAATCGCGATGATTGTTTTGTGTAACAGACTTTTTTTGATACCTTTGTAACCATAAAATGTAAATGTGATGAATGTGAATGTAAAAGATACTTGGATAGCGAAGGGATATGTGGATGAACCTGTCCCTGCTGATGTCGATGTGAAAGCTGAAATCCGCAGGATGTGTGCGGAAAAGAATGCTGTGATTTTGGCTCATTACTATACGGATGGAGCCATTCAGGATATTGCTGATTTTGTGGGAGATTCTCTGGCGTTGGCGCAATGGTCGGCAAAAACCGATGCCGATGTGATAGTGATGTGTGGCGTGCACTTCATGGGAGAGACGAATAAGATTCTCTGCCCAGACAAGAAGGTGCTGGTGCTTGACTTGAATGCCGGGTGCTCGTTGGCTGATAGCTGCAAGGCTGAAGACTTGAAGGATTTTGTTGATGCGCATCCTGGTTATAAGGTAGTCAGCTATGTCAATACAACAGCTGCGGTCAAGGCGTTGACCGATGTTGTCGTCACTTCAAGTAATGCTAAGCTGATTGTTGACTCATTCCCTCAGGATGAGAAACTTATCTTCGGACCAGACAAAAATTTGGGCGGCTATATAAATACTGTTACAGGACGCGAAATGCTTTTGTGGAACGGCGGTTGCCATGTTCATGGGCAATTCTCTTTGGCGAAGATTCTGGCGATTAAGGCCGAACATCCAGAGGCAAAGATTTTGGTTCACCCCGAATGTCCGGCACCTGTCCAGAAGGTTGCGGATGTGATAGGCTCAACAGCAGGATTGCTGAATTTTGCCATCAAGGATGATGCTACAGAATTTATTGTGGCGACCGAAAGCGGCATTCTGCACGAAATGAAAAAGGCTTGCCCTGACAAGCTGTTCATTCCTGCACCTCCAGAAACGACAGAGGCAGAAGGGTGCTCTTGTAACGAGTGCGAGTTTATGAAACTCAACACGTTAAATAAGTTGTACAATACGTTGAAGTATGAATGGCCGGCTATAGAAGTCGCTCCTGAAATTGCAGAAAAAGCAATCAAGCCGATTGATAAGATGCTGGAAATTTCTAAGAACTTAAAGTCTGCAATGTCAAGCAAATAGAATATGACGGTCGCTGCATTGGTTTCTGGTGGGGTGGATTCTGCCGTTTCGGTACATCTGCTGAAAGAGCAAGGATTTGACCCTCATCTGTTTTACATAAAAATAGGTCCAGATAAGGATACAGAATGGAACTGCACGTCAGAGGAAGATGTGGAGATTTGCCAGTGGCTCGCTCGAAAATATGGAGCAAAGTTTGATGTGGTGGATCTTCACAAGGAGTATTGGGACAAGGTGGTCGGCTACACGATGGAGAAAGCCCGCCAGGGGTTGACGCCTAATCCCGATGTGATGTGCAACAAAATCATTAAGTTTGGCTGTTTTGAAGAGGTCGTAGGCAAGGAATTTGACATTACTGCCACAGGACATTATGCCACGACGACATTGGCAGGCGGAAAAGTGTGGCTTTCCACATCGCCAGACCCAGTAAAAGATCAGACCGATTTCTTGTGTCAGATCAATTCGTTGCAAGTGAACAAATTGAAGTTTCCCATTGGCCACATGTGGAAGCATGAAGTGCGCGAGGTGGCAGAGAAAGCGCATCTGCTGAATGCTGCCCGAAAAGACAGCCAAGGCATTTGCTTCTTGGGCAACATCGATTTCCGCGATTACATCAAGGCGCATCTGGGTGAGAATCCTGGCGATGTGCGCGAAATAGAGACGGGCAAGAAGATAGGGGAGCATAAGGGATTGTGGTTCTACACCATCGGACAGAGAAAGGGCTTAGGCTTTGGTGGTGGCCCCTGGTTTGTGGTGAAGAAGAACCTGAAACGCAACATCTTGTTTGTATCTCATGGCTATGAGCCTGAAAAAGTTTACAAGGATCACGTCACCATGAATGATTTCCACTTCATTACAGAAAATCCGTTTGAGAATGAGATGTTCAAAGAGAAAATCTTTGATGCTGATGGGTTGGCGATGAAGGTCACTTTCAAGATAAGGCACACGCCAGAATACATGAAAGGCGTTTTGTCGCAGAAGCCCGATGGACGATGGCTGCTTCAATCAGCTGACAAGATACATGGGGTCGCTCCAGGGCAATTCTGCGTGGTGTATGACGAAGAGCACAAACTCTGTTTTGGCAGCGGAGAAATCAATTGAACTGCCAAATGGGGAAAAAGTAAAAATGCCAACTGAACTGCAAAGTCGAGTTGGCATTTTGTTGTTTTTTGAATAGTCTTGTTGCTTTTTTTTGTTGTCGTTTTGAAACGGTATGGCCATAGGGCAAAGAGAAGTTTCGTACAGAGCCGTATGGCGTTCGTAAGCATCAAGGCTTATTTCTGAGCCTTCAGAAGGTCGCGGATTTCTGTGAGAAGAACTTCTTCCTTAGTTGGCTCTGGTGCTGGAGCAGGAGCTTCTTCAGCAACTTCTTCCTTCTTCTTGAGTGAAGAAAGTTTTGCGATAAACTTGATGATGCAGAAGAGGCAGATTGCGATGATGAGGAAGTCTAACACGTTCTGAATGAATGCGCCATAGTTCCATGTCACAGCTGCAACTGCTTCTGTTACAACGTTTCCAGCCTCGTCGAGCACAGCATCAACGCCTGGCTTGAGCGTGAGCTTGAGGTCGCTTGTGTTTACTCCGCCAATTGCAGCGATGAGTGGCATGATGAGGTCAGCCACAACAGAAGAAACGATTTTTCCGAAAGCACCGCCGATGATAACGCCGATAGCCATGTCGACAACATTACCCTTTAGGGCAAACGCTTTGAATTCGTCAATGATTTTTGCCATAGTTTTGTTGAATTTTGAATTTATGATTTTCTGTAGTCGTCAAAAATATCTGTAAAACATTGCAAAGTTATAAATATTATTCGTAACTTTGTGCTTGAAAACGAGAAAAAGCATGAAATATCGTTTATTTGTATATATATCAATGCTTGGAACGCTCCTTCTGTTTGCTGCGTGTTCAACAGTAGAGCGTTGCAATTGTGGATAACAAGCAGCATTTATATAGGTAACATTTTTCTGCTAAATAACAAGAAATTAGGGATTAAAAAACATATTTATTCAACCTTTAATTAATTAAAAAATGGCAACTAAAGTTGGTATTAACGGTTTCGGCCGTATCGGTCGTTTTGTTTTCCGCGCAGCTCAGACTCGCAACGACATTGAGGTAGTAGGTATCAATGACCTCTGCCCAGTAGATTATCTCGCATACATGCTCAAGTATGACACAATGCACGGTCAGTTCGAGGGCACTATCGAGGCTGACGTTGAGAATTCTAAGCTCATCGTAAACGGCAAGGCTATCCGCGTAACTGCAGAGCGCAACCCTGCTGACCTGAAGTGGAACGAAATCGGCGCTGAATACGTTGTTGAGTCAACAGGTCTCTTCCTTTCTAAGGACAAGGCTCAGGCTCACATCGAGGCTGGTGCTAAGTACGTTGTTATGTCTGCTCCTTCAAAGGACGACACTCCAATGTTCGTATGCGGCGTAAACTTCGACAAGTATGTTAAGGGCACTCAGTTCGTTTCTAACGCTTCTTGTACTACTAACTGTCTCGCTCCTATCGCAAAGGTTCTCAACGACAAGTGGGGCATCACTGACGGTCTCATGACTACAGTACACTCTACAACAGCTACTCAGAAGACTGTTGACGGTCCATCTCTGAAGGACTGGCGTGGTGGCCGTGCAGCTGCAGGCAACATCATCCCATCTTCTACTGGTGCTGCTAAGGCTGTAGGTAAGGTTATTCCTGAACTCAACGGCAAGCTCACAGGTATGGCATTCCGCGTTCCAACTCTCGACGTATCTGTAGTTGACCTCACAGTTAACCTCGCTAAGCCAGCTACTTACGCTGAAATCTGCGCAGCTATGAAGGAAGCTTCTGAGACTTACCTCAACGGTGTTCTCGGCTACACAGACGAAGACGTTGTATCTGCTGACTTCCTCGGCGACACTCGCACTTCTATCTTCGACGCTAAGGCTGGTATCGCTCTTACTGATACATTCGTTAAGGTTGTATCTTGGTATGACAACGAAATTGGCTACTCTAACAAGGTTCTCGAGCTTATCGCTTACATGGCTAAGGTTAACGCTTAATCTTCCGTCGTTAGATTATAATTCAAGGGCATTCCTTCGGGAGTGCCCTTTTCGTTTTCTCTTCCCTCGCCATTTCCTCTCAGTAAATACATAGGCGAGGACTAAATTTGCGAGCAGGAGGTAAAGCGTCCGAAGATTATGTGAGAGCAGGGCGTTGAAGAGGGGAAAAAGGCAAAAACCCTTTGTTTTGTGCACACTTATTCGTACCTTTGTATCCAAATAGTAAATAGTTAATAAGTAAAGAAAAGATGATTACAGTTTCAGACCTTGCCGTACAGTTTGGCAAGCGAGTTCTCTACAAAGATGTCAACATGAAGTTCACCAACGGCAATATCTATGGAGTCATAGGCGCCAATGGTGCAGGAAAATCCACGCTGCTCAAAGCCATCAGCGGTGAACTGGAGCCGACAAAGGGTACAATCACGCTCGGACCGGGCGAACGCCTGTCTGTCCTTTCGCAGGATCACTACAAGTTCGATCACTGCACCGTGCTCAACACGGTGATGATGGGGCACTCGGTGCTATGGGACATCATGCAGGAGAAAGATGCGCTCTACGCAAAGTCCGACTTCAGCGATGAAGACGGCATCCGCGCAGCAGAGCTGGAAGAAAAGTTCGCCGAGCTTGACGGATGGAACGCAGAGAGTGATGCAGCGCAGCTTCTCTCAGGACTGGGCATTAAAGAAGACCTGCACTACAAGCTCATGTCAGAGCTGACAGGTAAAGAGAAAGTGCGCGTCATGCTGGCACAGGCACTTTACGGAAACCCAGACAACCTGCTGCTCGACGAGCCTACCAATGACCTCGACCTCGAAACCGTCGAGTGGCTCGAAGACTTCCTTGCAAACTTTGAGCATACGGTGCTTGTCGTGAGCCACGACCGCCATTTCCTTGACGCTGTCAGCACACACACGGTTGATATCGACTACAACAAGGTCAACCTCTTTGCCGGCAACTACTCCTTCTGGTATGAGTCATCGCAGCTAGCTCTCAAGCAGGCGCAGAATCAGAAAGCCAAGGCCGACGAGAAGCGCCGTGAGCTTGAAGAGTTCATCCGCCGTTTTTCTGCCAATGCGGCAAAGAGCAAGCAGACAACTTCACGAAAGAAGATGCTCGAAAAGCTTAATGTAGATGAGATTCTCCCATCCACACGCAAATACCCCGGCATCATCTTCAGCATGGAGCGCGAAGCTGGAAACCAGATACTTGAAGTAGAAGGCCTGACAGCCATCGAAGATGATGGAACCGTACTCTTCAAGGACCTGAACTTCACCGTCGAGAAAGGCGAGAAAGTTGTTTTCCTCTCCCACAACCCGCGTGCGATGACCGCCCTCTTCGAAATCATCAACGGCAACCGCGAGCCACAGGCTGGAACCTACAAGTGGGGCGTTACCATCACTACTGCCTATCTCCCTGTTGACAACACCGAATTCTTCCAGAGCGAGAAGAACCTCATCGAATGGCTCAGCCAGTATGGCGAAGGCAACGACGTCTTCTTCAAAGGCTACCTCGGCCGCATGCTCTTTAGTGGCGAAGAAGTGCTGAAGAAAGTCAACGTTCTTTCTGGAGGCGAGAAGATGCGATGCATGATAGCGCGTATGCAGCTCAAGAACGCCAACTGCCTCGTACTCGACACGCCAACCAACCACCTCGACCTCGAGTCCATTCAGGCATTCAACAATAACCTCAAGCAGTTCAAGGGCAATGTCCTTTTTGCGTCCCACGACCATGAGTTCATCCAGACCGTAGCCAACCGCATCATCGAGCTCGGTCCTAAAGGTCATATCGACAAGCTCATGCAGTACGACGACTATATTCACAGCGACGATATCAAGGAGCTGCGCGGCAAAATCTATTGATAGCGTTTCGCTTTCACACGCTATATACACAAACAAACAGGAGCCCGTCGGTAAGATAAGCTGGCGGGCTCCTGTTTGTTACATTTGGGGCAGGTGAAAATCTTGAAAATCGGTGTGCCCCACAACGGCATGGCGATGTGCCCCACATCGATGAGTCGGTGTGGGGCACACCGATTTTATAGTGATTGCTGTGCCCTTGCTGCGTTGCATCTTTTATCGTGATTACGTTGTACCCTTCATCGTAATTACGTTGGTTCTTTCATCGTAATTACGTTGTGCTTTGTAACGAAATTATCCCCAGCCGCAGGATTGGTTTTCGTTGGCTGGGGATATAAATATTCGTTCTGCAATATATATAAATGTAAAAGTAGTTATTCAAACTTGAATCCTTCTGTGGAAGGGTGAATCTTCTGGATGGTGCCGTCGGGATTGTAGTGCATAGGCTCTGCCACAACAGAGCGGCTGTAGTTGCCGCCGTCGGGTAGAGCTCCGTTGTGTGTGAAGAAAATCCATCGGTCGCGGAACTGTACGATAGAAGGGTGGGTGGAGGCAGAGTTGCCTGCTATTTCGGAAATAATTCCTTTGTGCTCATACGGGCCATAGATGTTGTCGGCCATGGAGTAGGCGATGCGTTCAGGGAAATCGCAAGCGTAGGTTAAGTAATACTTGCCATTGTACTTGTGTATCCATGGCGCTTCTGTGAAGGGGTATTCCTTGGGGAAGTGAATCTGGCGTACTTCGCCTTCTGTCTCAATCATGTTTTCCTTGAGCTTGACAATGTAACATTGCAAATTGCCCCAAATGAGATAGGCTTGCCCATCATCGTCGATGAAGACAGTCGGGTCGATGCACGCCCAATAATGCGAGGATGCTGCACAGTTGTCGTTGGTGAGCAAAGGCTTTCCTAAAGCATCGGTATAAGGGCCTTCTGGACGGTCGGATACCGCTACGCCAATGCCGCAGCGGTTGGTGGAAATGTACCAGTAGTATTTGTTGTTGCGTTTGATGACTTGCGAAGCGTATGCATCCCCCTCGCGTGCCCAACTGAAGTCTGACAGGCGTAGAGGGCAGGGGTATTGTGTCCAGTTTTTCATGTCGGTAGTAGAGAATACGCACCAGTCGCGCATCTGGAAACCTGAGAGGTTGCCTCCGCCATCGTGTCCGGTGAAGAGCCAAAGCGTGTCGCCTTCAACATGAGCCGCAGGGTCTGCCGTGTGCGTGTGCCGGATGATAGGATTTCCGTTGCTTTCAAACTCGTGTTTCAGCACTCGTCCCCATTTCTGCTGGAGCCGTTCCAGTTCTTCTGCTGTCACAGAGCAGACAGTTCCATGGCGAGGATGGAAGTCTTTGCGGAAAGATTTAGGAGTCTTCGTGAAATGGCGCAGATCGGTAGAGGTCTGGTATTCGTAGCGTCCACTGGTGTAGAGGTCGTACATCAGTACGTATTCTTCGCGTCCGTTCAGCTTGAACACACCTGAACCTTCCACGGGAGTACGTCCTGCGTAAGCGTCCAAATACTTGAAATCCTCTTTCCAAGGTCCGTGAATCTTGCGTGATGTGGCTTGCTGGATTCCGTTGATGTACTCGCTTCCATTCTCGTCTTTTGTGTTGCCTTTATAGAAGAGGTGGTAGCGCCCGTCTTTGTAGATGATGTCATTATCTATCGAACCGAACTTGGCAGAAAAGAGTTGACGAGGCTCGCTTTCAAAGCCTGTAAAATCTTTGTTGGCATAGGCATAGTAGGTGATGAGCGACTTGCGGTCATTGCGCTGCAAGGTGAAGTAAATCATATACTTGCCAGCATCTTTGTCGTAGATGGTTTGTGGCGCCCATACCCAGTAAGCGTCACCAAAATTCTCAGGAAAGTCTTTGGAGAGATTGATTTTTGAGTGTGTCCAATTGATAAGGTCCGCTGACCTCAGTAGCACAATGCCGGGATTGTCGTTCCAGCCGTATTTGTGTACATACATGTCTGTCCCGACAATATAAAAATATCCGTCCTCTCCCCTCAGGATATGCGGGTCGCGCATACCTCCGCTTTGGCTGATGGTGTCCGAACTGACAACGGGGCGGTTGTTGTTTAAGGCATACCAATCGACAGCATTTTCGCTGATGGCAAAGCGCAGATGCTCTTGCCAGCGTCCGTCTCCACTTCCTTCAAAGTAGGCAAACAAGTAGCCTGCATAGTTTTCTTTTTTCTCCTGTTTGTTGCTGGCTTGAGCAGAAAGCAGGAATGTCGTGAACAGTAATGTTCCTGTAATCCAGTGTTTCATGAGTTTTTTCATCTTGAGATGCGATGTTTGTTCATAGATTAATTTTTCATTGAATAGCTTCTATACAATTGCAAAGTTACGTTTTTATATTGACAAAACCAAATCTCAATTCTTTTGTTAGAGTCTGTGGCGTGTGTACTGAAACGAGTTTGACCGCAATTTTGATAAAATTAGGAGGAAATGGTTTGCAATACAGAATATTTGTGTAACTTTTGCGAGAAAAGATAACTCGCTTAGAATAAATCGGTTGGTCGGAGTGCTTGAAAATTGGGTAACGAGATAGCAACCGTTCGTATTTCTAAGTTCTTCATTATTATGCTTCAATGTGATAACTCTAATGATGCAAAGGTACAAAAAGAAATGCAGATAAAAAGAATTGCATAACTTTTTATCTGCACAAAATAACACATTGAAGATTCCTCACCGCATCTTGTAAATTTCTTCTTGAATATAACCCAAGAACCGTGCAGCGTGTGCTCCGTCCATTTGAGTATGGTGAAATTGGAAAGAAACGGTCAGAGTGATTTTGAGCCACCTACGTTTGTACTTGCCCCAAATCATAAACGGATTGTTGAAAATGCCACTATACATACCTACTGCACCATCAATTTCATATTGTGCCAATGCTGAAGTGCCTATCACCATGCTCTGATGTGAAAGGTCGTGGTTGGTACAACTCTGTGCTACTTGTTGAGTTAAGCGTAGATAATCATTACTGAATTGCTGTAAATTGTCGTTGAATGGGAGGTCGCACGAACTTACTTCGCCAGCGCTGTTAGCAACGATGGTATTTACTGCGATAGTATCGAACTGCATCAACTTGCCACTCACGGGAAGCATATAAAATTCTTTGATTTTGCTCGCTGCCATTCCAATGCAATAGCACATCAGCATATTAAATTTCAATCTTTTCTTTCTGCTGATTTTTAC
>JAFWAX010000078.1 GCA_017507385.1 Bacteroidaceae bacterium
AGAAAAAGGACTTGCTGCAGTGAACTACAAGTCCTTTTTGTCGATTACTGTTTAGCTTTATAAATAGTCAGAACTTCATCAGCCGTAATCATACGAGTATCATAAACACGGAAATTGTCAACAGCCATATTTGTTCCATTCAATGTTGTATTGCTACCTAATTTTGCACTTCCTCCCATTACAAATTTTACCCCAGTTCCATATGTTCTGTTCATTGAATCATTTTCAGAAAATGGATTTGCATCTTCTGTAACTACATCTACAGCTTGACCATCAATATAAAGTGTAGTAGTGATTGTAGCATAAGTAGTTTTATTGAAATCAGAAGTCAACACTATGTGATGCCATTTGCCATCGGTAAGAGTTGGATGCATGAATGTTCCGGTAT
The DNA here is from genome assembly GCA_017507385.1 of Bacteroidaceae bacterium. Taxonomy (GTDB): domain Bacteria; phylum Bacteroidota; class Bacteroidia; order Bacteroidales; family Bacteroidaceae; genus Minthosoma. Next base: position 389 of record JAFWAX010000078.1, read on the forward strand.
TTGCATATTGATAGCCATTATGATATCTGGTAACGATAAACTTTAATTGGCCACCATTCATACTAAGAGTAAAAATCGGTTGTGACTGTTTTGATGAAATCATATGAAAAATATTGCCATCAGAGAAATTTTGTCCCCAAAAGCTAATACTCATTTCACGAGAGTCAATAATAGGATTGGGAACAACAAATGAAGAATTATTTGTTCTATTGAATTTTATAGCCTTAGATTCAGGAGTGATACCTTCAACAAAGGTAGGAGAATTCATTCCAAAACCATGAAGCATATTTTCCGATGAATCATCAAAGTTTTCTTCAAATTTATAATAAGTGTATAAGCCATAAGGTACAACTAATTCATCTCCGCTCGGCTGTTCTTCTTGTTCCTCCTCTACCGTCATGGTCACAGGAATGTTGTAGTCGCCAAGATCTGAACGAACAATAAGAGTGAAGCTATAGGTACCAGCAGCGAGTCCTGTACGATCTACATAAAGAGCAATGTTTTTGATGGAGTTGATATCAGAAGAATTGTACTCAGGAATGACACCCTCCACTTCGCTGAAACTTGCCCAACCGAATTCACCATCTCCCCACAACTCATACATGGTAGCTCCGTTATGAGACATGATGGCAAATGTGGCAGAATCATCTGTGCCAAGAATCAATGCACTGGGAGTCACTTCAAGGTAACGCTCCGAACCCTTTTCTGCATTGATAGTTACACGGAGCGATTCGCCATCGGCATTCACAAAAATAGTAGTCGTATGTTGGCCTGCAGTCAGCTTGCTGCGGTCGACGTCCACCTTTACAGCACTGCTCTTGCCCATGGCGGTCGTTCCTGTCATGGGAGAAACCTTAATCCAATCCACATCAACACCTGTAATATCCCAGCTCACATCACCAGCAGTACCAATATTCTTCACATCAAAGCCCAAAGAGGTATACTCTGCACCGAAGTTTAGCACACTGCTGCTCAATGATATTTTTGAAGTTTTGTTCTCCACCTCAGCTGTAATTTTGAGTGCGACTGATTCGTTATTGGCATTCACAATAAGGGTGGCTTCCTTATATTCTGTAATGCGTTCTCGCTTCAATGCCACAGTCACAGCATTACTCTTGCCTGCAGCCAAGGTACCAGTAGTAGGACTCACACTCAACCAATCAATTTTGTCCAACCCACTGATATTCCAATTGAAAGAATTATTGCCTTTATTTAAGATATTGAAAGAGAGTGAAGAGTTCTGGCTGCCAAAATTCAGCGAACTGACACTCAGTTCCAATTTGCCTTCCTGTACAACTGGAGTCAGTTGGATATCGCCAGATGCATCACGATCCGTCACAACGGTCACGGTCTTGCTGTTTGTGTTAAAACCACTCTTCCGTGCTTGAATTTCATATTGCTTTGGTTCCAAGTCGCGAAATTCAAAATAACCGTTACTACCCGTTGTACGTGACAGTCCACCAGGAGTTATGGTTACAGTTACACCTTGTAATACTTCGCCTGTTACGGCATCAGTCACTTTACCGAGGATGTTTCCAGTGAACACCTCTTCATCTTTCGTACATGCCACTACAACTGCAAATCCAATGAGCAGGTATAGGCATTTCAAACATACTTTTTTCATTTTACAATTTAATTTCAAAATTTTAATTTTTTCGTTATTCTATTTTTATCACTTTTGCCTGTACATTTTTAAATTCGTCATAGGCATTACCAATGGGTTTGTATCCAGTAGGGTCGCAAACGAGATACTTCTGTCCATCCACCATCACAAAGTCGCCTGACAAATCGTGAGTGAAGCGAACCGCCGTAGCCAAATGGTTTGGATAGTGGAGAAGAACCACATCCAGAGCGGTCAACTTACGAACCAAATGAGAAAACAGGATGGAACGGTCTTCACAGTCGCTATAAGGATAGTAAAGGGTCTCGTCGGCAAAGAAAGGACGATCACTTCCCCAAATCTCGTCATCGTAACCGTAGGTGAAAGCCGTCTGTACAAAGTTGAGAATCATATTTATAGCATCCTCTTCACTTCTTCCAGAAAGAACGGGGCGGAAGGCTGCAACAATGCAGTCGTACACCTCTTCGTTCAATGGAGCAAGAGCGTATTCCTGCCAATCCATACGAGGATAGCTGTGGAAGAAATTCATCTGCGATTTGTTTCTTGGCAACTTCACACTCATTTCTGGATACTTCTTGGAAGCCAACACTTTCGTTTCAATCTCGGAACCTCCAAAATCGATGGGTGAAGAGATACGGAGACTCAGTGTAACCGCCTCCTTGCTGAAACTACGGTCCATCAAATAGCAAGCCTCTTGTACATCTTTTTCTATTACATAGTATTTCTTATTTCCAAGAGTAAAATAGCAATACTTATAGATTTGAGTATCAAAAGGAAGAGCCAGCAATAAAGAGCCTCCTGTACGAGCAAAACGGAAATCAACTCCTGACTGGGCAAGGATGTAACCTGTCAGGAGCGTCTCTTCATTGGAACCCTTAGCCGTCTGAGTGACCACATGAGCAACCTCTTTAACAAAAAGGTAATACATCCAGTCGCAATAGCTGTAGAGTTCCCTTGTCTGCTGACAATCATATACAAGCGGGTCGAACTCTTTAGAAGCAATGTTTTCCCAAGCAGCGGCAATGGCTGATGGCGAGTTGTCTGCAATGGAGACTTTCACCTTGTTGCTGCAACGCAAGGTAACATCATTGCCATAGAAAGAGTCTAATCGGATTTTTCTTTGAGACAAATCTTCCTTAGGCTTTTCGATAACGATGGGCTTGGGAGCCGGTGGTACTGTGTTGGGCTTTACAATGTCCAATATCGGCATTTCCTTGGGAACATTGGGCAGCGGTTTTACGTCATCAATCGTCGGTTTGGGAACAAACGGCTTTGGTTGATGAGGAGGAGCCACCTTTTCTTCTGGCCTGACCTGCTTCCATGCCTTTTTCAGAAACTCGGCAAACTCTCGGTTGTACTGTTCACGATAGCGGTTGAACTCTGCTTGGCGCCCAGCTTTGTATTGAGCAAACTCCTTTCGCTGACGCTTGACATAAGCATCAAACTCTTCGCGGTCATTCTGCGCCTGTACATCATGAATCGCCATCTCCAAAACAAGCAATGTGGCAAGCATTGTGATATTACGACTGCGTATCATATTCTCGTTCTTTTTATATACAGTATGGTATAGAGACTCTCTATCAGAAATTATAACTAAGTGTCAATCCACTAAAGTTCTTGGAGACCACGGGGACAAAGTTCAAATTACGTGGCTTTACCACTACCCTACGGGCACCTGGTGCCACAATCGCATCAATCAGATTATAGACATAGATGGCCGCAGCTGCGCCGATGCAACAATTGCGAGCCGTCTCGTAGTTGTCCATCTTGGTTTTGTATTGCTTGGCAAAATTGGGTTGGCTACGCATCTTGGATTCGTAAGTGGCACGCTCGTTTTCTGTGAAAACAATGCCTCCTATGGCAGCCACTTCAGCAGCAAGGATTGCTATACCCTTGGCTGTGCTTCCTTTGTACATTTGCCCCCAACCAGGACAGATGGCCGAACGCCATAATCCGCGTGCTCCGTACTGTGTTGTGCGACGGAAATCATCAAAGTGAGCATTGCTTCCCACATTTGACACGGCAAACAAAGTGTATAATTTGAACACCCTGACACCCGCTTCGGTGTAAATCTCGTAATATTCATCCACTTTCTCACAATAGACTCCTACTTTTTCGTCCTCAGACTTCACATACAATACGTATGTTTCGTTCTCTGAATAATCACTTATATTTCCACCTGAAATATTCGTATTGGACACGCTTTGCAACTCCTCTGAGGTCTGAATATTGAATTCCCTCTTAATATAGCGTGTCAATTCTGCACGTGCCAGCAATTGCGACGAACTCAAATCCTGTCCATTATCGACGGAAACAACCTTAAAGGAGTAGGTATCATTCAGTGCTTGAGGGGTATTTTTTACCCAAGCAGGCTTTACTCTGTCTGATTTTATTTTAGAGAAAGCGGTAAAGGGTACTGCTGCCATTACCAGCAACAGTACACCCATTTTATATACAAAGTTCTTCATTGCTTGTCACTGCATTGTCGCACCCTTGTAATCCCCCATCGCTTCTTTCATCTCTTGCAAGAACTTCTGTTCATTGAAGTCTATACGTGCTTTCTGCTCCTGAGTCAACTTTTCATTGAATACCTTCGTAATCTCAGCTGCCATTTCTGCTACACTCTCCTGATATTCCACACATACATGTATTTCCCATTGGTTATTAGGAGTTTTATAACGTGTCTTCTTGACAACGGGAGCACCTTTAATCAACTCTTTAGCCCATCCGGCTTCGCGGTCATCAGCACCAACCGATTGGTCTGTAACATAAGCACTTGAAGCTTCATCTGCCGAAAAGAGTTCTTTGGCATCTGCATAATTTTTTGTCGCTGTTTCAACACATTGCTGCAATGCTTTTGCCAAATTGGCACGAGCATTCAACTGAGCCAAATTTGTAGCCGTCGCTTCTTTGAAATGTGTGCCAACACCTGATGCTCTTTTTGCTGGAGCTTCAAATGCGTAATCGTCACAAGGTTCGCTGGCTACAGCCACATTTTGAGGAATCTGATTGTTGTTGACAGGTGTAGTGGCTGCTATCGGAGCATAAACCGTTTGTTTCGAGCCACCGCATGAACTCAATAATGCCGCGAAAGTGAGCGCAGCCAAAAATGTAAACTTTTTCATAGTTATACCATTTTAGTATTCGGCGAACACCCCAGTCCGATGTTGTTAACAGATTTTGTTTTGGTTTTTCTTAGCACATAGATAATAAAAAAGCGTGGGTGTCTGTGCTCGTCACTCGTCCCACTCCTGAGGCTCTGGCATTGCCCTCCCGTCGAAACGAGCAACGCCTGAACCCCACGCCGATATGTCTGTATATGACACCCTAAAGCACCTGTATTTGTACAGGTGCTCGGGAGAATGTACTGTTGACATACCCCATGGGCATCCACCGTTGCTTTGTTTTTGACGGGATTGAAACTGCCAGATTTCAGGAGTCAAGAACAAAGCGTCAAGTAAACGCCTTTCCAATATTTATGTTATCCCCACCCTATCCGTCCCAATAAAATGGAACTCATCGGCGTGAAGACGTGGCAAAGATAAGAAATAATTATGAATTACAAATTATGATTTATGATTTTTCTGTTGCCACAAGATAATAATCAGTTCTGATATGCGACAGTTAACTGATTATTGAAGCAACCCGATTTCGACGAATTCACATCAAAATATTTATCCTACAACGCGCATCATACTATTTGTCCTAAACAAGCATTGGGGCATAGTGCATACACTATCGAATCGTTGTGCCCCACACCGATTCGTAGATGTGGGGCCCCACGAAATTGCGGTGTGGGGCACAACGATTTCACCTTAACGAATTGATAATTGAAAATTGAGAATTGGCTACGCCGAACTTGCGTTTGAGGGGGAAGAAAGGATGTGAAGAAGTTCAAACCGCTTTTTTCCTTAGCTAACATACGTTTTATTTGCTGAAAAATGATTAACTTTGCAGTCGTTTTATGGGTATAAAAAGGTTCACTGTATCGTTGCTCGTGCTCATCGCAGCACTTTCTGTGACGGCTTTCAATATGACAAAGGTCGGCAAGTCTGAAGGAACTGCCGACTGTTGTGATGTTGATTCTGCCGCCACACTGCTTGATGCGATGAGTTCAATGGGCGATTCTGTTGCTGTGGCTGCCACCGATTCGTTGTCTGCTATGCTGGATTCCATGAGGGTAAAGTTCGACCGCGAGCATGGCATTAAGGCTGATGAAGGTGGGGGTGCGCTGCAATGGAACGATTCTATTGCAGCGGTGGAGGACTCTATCCGCAAGACGAAAAAGAAGAGCGCACTTGAGGCTCCTGTGGTGTATGAGGCTAAAGACTCTATGACTGTGTTCATGGACACGAAGAATGCTTTTCTTTATGGCGATGCCAATGTGAAGTACCTGAACATCGAGCTGGCATCGGAACAGATGACCATGAACATGGACAGTTCGATTGTGCATGCGGTATATGGCCTGGACTCTATTGGCGAAAAGTTTGGATTGCCTGTCTTCAAGGAGGGAAGCGAAGAATACAAGTCAGAGAAGATGTCATACAATTTTGACACGAAGAAGGGATTCATCCACAATGTCTATACGGCTCAGCAAGATGGGTTCCTGCGTGCGGAGGCCTCCAAGAAAGGTGCTGAAAATGAGATTTACATGCGGAAGGGAACTTACACGACATGTGACGAGGAGCATCCGCATTTCTACATTGCCATGTCGCGCGGCAAGGTGCGTCCTGGGAAAAGCGTGTTTTCTGGTCCTGCATGGCTTGTTGTGGAGGATGTGCCGCTTCCGCTGGCGATTCCGTTTGCCTACTTCCCCATCACCAGCACGTATTCGAGCGGCTTTATCATGCCGACTTACGGTGATGAGTCAACGCGTGGCTTTTATCTGCGCGATGGCGGTTACTACTTTGCCATCAGCGACTATATGGACTTGAAGCTGACTGGCGAAATCTTCACGAAAGGCTCGTGGGGAGTTGGCGCACAGACCACCTACAGGAAGCGTTACAAGTACAACGGCAATTTCTACTTCAACTATCAGGTGACGAAAACTGGCGAGAAGAACATGCCTGACTATGGAGTCACCAAGAACTCCAAAGTGCAATGGAGCCACAGGACAGACCCGAAGGCGTCGCCCAACAGCTCTTTTTCGGCCAGCGTGAACTTTGCCACCCAGTCGTATGAGAAGAACAACCTGACGTCGCTCTACAACCCCACCTCTTACTCACAGAGCACACGCACTTCGTCTATCAGCTATTCACGTTCGTTTCCCAAGATTGGCTTGTCGCTGTCCAGTTCGTTCAACATTTCGCAGAACATGCGCGACTCTACCCTTGCCCTGACCATGCCTTCATTGTCAATATCGCTGTCGCGCTTCTACCCTTTCAAGCGCAAGCATGCTGCTGGCAAGGAGCGATGGTATGAGAAAATCAGCATGAACTATACAGGAACGCTGTCAAACTCCATCAGCACAAAGGAGGACAAGCTGATGCATTCTTCGCTGCTCAAAGACTGGAAGAACGGCATGAAGCACAATATCCCTATTGCGGCATCGTTTAATGTGCTGAAGCATATCAATGTGACTCCTTCGCTGAACTATACGGAAAGGTGGTACACCAACAAGGTGGTGCAGAGCTGGGATGAAGCAAGCCAGAAGGTGGCAAGAGACACCATCTATGGATTCAATCGTGTGTTTGACTACAACCTGACGCTATCAGCCAACACCAAGCTGTATGGATTCTACAAGCCCAACCCTAAGGTGCTTGGCGAAAAGCTGCAAATGGTGCGACACGTCTTCACGCCTTCCATCAGCTTCAGCTATGCGCCCGACTTTAGCGACGAGAAATGGGGGTATTGGGAAACTTACACCAAGACCGACGAAGAGGGGAACGTGTCGCTTGTCTCATACTCTCCCTATGCGGGCTCGCTCTATGGCGTGCCCTCGAAAGGCAAAACAGGATCTATAAGTTTTGACATATCAAACAACATAGAGGCTAAAATCAAGAACAAGGACGACAGCATCAAGAAAATCAGCATCATCGATGAATTGGGAGCATCGCTGTCCTACAACATGGCGGCTAAAAGGCAGCCGTGGTCAAACCTCTCGACACGCCTGCGACTGAAATGGGGCAAGACGACCTTCAACATGAATGCCGTGTTCCAGACTTACGCCTACGAATTTGACAAGAACGGAAACGTCGTTGTGGGCGACCGCACAGAATGGTCATACGGAAGATGGGGACGATTCCAAGGCATGTCGAAAAACCTCTCTTACACCTTCAACAACCAAAGCATCAGGAATATCAAAAAAAGCATTCGGCGCCTGCTCGGAAAGGAGGATGACACAGAAGACGAAGCCCTGAGCGATGACGAATACGAAGAAGCTGACGGAACCGAAAATCTGGAAACGAACATCGACGACCCCAATGCGAATGCAGGAAAGAAGAAGGAAAGCTCTGAAGACGGTCTGGATGAAGACGGCTATATGAAATTCCAGATGCCATGGTCTTTCTCCATATCATACGGCATCACTATGGCAGAAGACAGAAGCAAGGAAATCAATGTGAAGAACATGCGCTATCCATACAAGTTCACACAGAACCTCAACTTCTCCGGCAACCTCAAATTGGCGACGAACTGGAACTGCAGCTTCTCGTCAGGATGGGACTTCACCAACAAAGCCATCTCCATGACAACGGTCAACATCTCCAGAGACATGCACTGCTTCAACATATCATGCGGACTTGTTTTCGGACTCTACACAAGCTACCACATCTCGCTGCGCGCCAATGCGAGCACGCTGACGGATGCGCTCAAATATGACAAGAAATCGAGCTATTCAGGCTCTATCCAATGGTATTAAACAGAAGATAAGAATGCCAAGAATCATCGCAATAGACTACGGAAAGAAACGGACGGGCATCGCTGTAACAGACACGCTGCAAATGATTGCCAATGGACTTACGACAGTGGAGACGAAGGAACTGGAGAAGTTCATCTTGGATTATGTGGCTAAAGAAGATGTCTGCACCATCGTTGTAGGAAAGCCAACACAGCTGAACGGAGAAAACAGCGAGAACATGAAGCGCATAGAGCCGTTCTTCCACCGCCTCAAGAAACTGTTTCCAGACAAGGAAGTGACGTATTACGACGAACGTTTCACATCTGCACTTGCCCACCAAGCCATGAGAGAAAGCGGCATCGGCAGAAAAGCGCGTCAAAACAAAGCCTTAGTCGATAAAATCAGCGCAACCATCATTCTGGAAGACTACATGCAAAGCAAGGCCATGGGACTCTGACCAGAGAGCACTTGATTCAATCACGCTCAATAAAATCACTAAAACAACATAACAAGATGATACTACCAATGTACATATTCGGGCAGCCAGTACTCAGAAAAACTGCCGAAGAAATTGATTACGAGACCTACCCCAACCTGAAAGAACTCATCGACAACATGTTTGAAACGCTCCGCCGTTCAGAAGGCGTGGGGCTTGCTGCGCCACAGGTAGGACTCCCTATCCGCCTCTTCATCATCGACCTCGATGTCCTTGCTGAAGACGAACCTCAATACAAAGGCTATCTTCACACCTTCATCAACCCCGAAATCATCGAAGAAAGCGAAGAAACGACATCCATGTCGGAAGGCTGCCTTTCAATACCAGGCATCAATGAAAGCGTAAAGCGCCCAGAAAAAGTCCTCGTCAACTACATCGACGAAAACGGCGAAGAGCAAGAAAGATGGCTTGAAGGATTCGAAGCACGAGTATTCCAACACGAATATGACCACCTCGAAGGAAAAATGTTCATCGACCACCTATCACCATTCCGCAAGCAAATCATCAAATCCAAGCTCCTCGCCATGGCAAAAGGCAAGTTCACCGCACACTACAAGTGCAAGCCCAACCGAGGATGAAACTGAGGATAAAAAACCTCTGAACTTCACAACACATGATGAGAAGAACATTATCACTTTTAGCTTTAAGTTGTGCGTTTTTAGTTTCATTTGCCCAAATCAATACTGACCGCATGATGAACATAGCCCGAAATGCGCTTGCGTATGACGACTATGTTCTGTCCATCAGCTACTTCAACCTCATCATCAACTACAAGCCACACCTGTACGAACCCTATTTCTACCGCGGCGTGGCGAAGTTCTACCTCGACGATTACTCCGGCGCAATACTTGATTGCACCGAAGCCATCAAGCGCAACCCATTCTTCCATAACAGCTACGAACTGCGAGGGCTTGCCCACATCAACAAAAACGAATATTCGCAAGCCATCCACGACTACACGAAAGCCACAGAACTTGCTCCCGACATCCGGCCGCTGTGGCACAACCTCACCCTCTGCTACATGCAGTTGGATAGCCTCAACCAAGCCGACAGCATCAGCGACATCATCATCAAAAAATGGTCAAAGCATGCCGATGGATACAATATCAAGGCACAGATACAAATGCAGAAACAAGATACTGCAGCAGCCGAAGCACTCATCGACAAAGCCCTCGAAACAGACAAATACAACATCAACGCCCTCAACGCAAAGGCAGGAATACTGATGAGCCACCAGCAATACGAAGAGGCCATTAAACTATATACCGAATCTTTGAGGCTAAATCCCAAACAAGCAGGTTCGCTCATCAACAGAGCCTTGTGCCATTACCATCTGAACAAGTACTACGATGCCATGAACGACTACGACCAGGCATTGAATCTTGAGCCACGAAACTTCATCGGCCACTACAACCGAGGGCTGCTGCGTGCCAATGTAGGAGCGGACAACCTTGCCATCGAAGACTTCAACTTCATACTTTCCATCGACCCAAGCGACATGATGGCAACCTTCAACAGAGCAACGCTGCTCGAAAACATTGGCGACTATCAAGGAGCCATACAAGACTATACAACCGTCATAGATGAATATCCCAAGTTCCTATACGGCTACGAGCGCCGAGCAGCCGCACGACGTAAAATGGGCGACGTAGCAGGAGCCATGAAAGACGAAGACCACGTGCTAAAAGAACAAATAGCACAACGCTACGGCTACGCGACTACCACATCTCGTCAGAAAAACAAAACCCGAAAGAAGTCAGAATTCAACATCGAAGATTACAACAAACTTGTAGAAGAAGACAATAGCGAACAAGAGCAGACCTACGAAAGCGAATACAGAGGCAAAGTACAGAACCGCGAACAAAGCGCAAAACTGATTCTTCCAACTCAAAACACATATAATATATATAGAGAGGCTGGACGAGACAGTATTCTCACCTGCTTCGAAAAAGCATTCCAAGATGCACAGGAAGGCAACATCACCGATGCCATCGAGGGATTCAGCAAAGTATTGGAAATCAACGATTCATTTGCCGAAGCCTATTATAACCGAGGACTGCTGAAGCTGCTTTCCGACGACATTGCCGGTGCCATCCCCGACCTATCCAAAGCCGGAGAGCTTGGAATCTATCAGGCATACAATATCATCAAGAGGAACCAAAACCTCAAGACAAGCCCCAAGAAACAGTAAAAGTACCTGTTCCAAAAACATGATGCCATTTTTGCAAGCCGCACTTGCAGAAATGGCATCATGTCTTAATATCCAATCGCAACACCTCCTTGAGTTATAAAAGTAGATTGTTGACGTAAGTTCGACGGATTAACATAAAGCATGCCGTTCCCACCGTGCGCATAATATTTAAAGCACCGCCTTCAAAATATTTAAAACACGGTGCTTTAAATATTATGCGCACGGTGCATGCTGCGGTTGACAGAAAAGGATCTTGTTCTCAACTCCTCAAACACACAAAATCTCCCCTCATTCTTTCACAATTTCAAAAACTTTTATTAACTTTGCTGCGACTTAGCCACCCCAAAGGGAGGGCGGGTCGTTACATAATGGATGATGCCGGAGCGATGTGCTCGCATCTTGGTGCGCCCGCATGGCGCAAAGGCATCAAAAAAAGGACGTTTTCAAACGTTATCTTCTACATCCAGAACTTCGCAACTCTGTTTCTACTAGAAGGTATCGCAACGAAGCGTCCACGTGGGGTGTATTATACCCGCATGTCCGTTAGCCACCATTGGCTGACGATATGTGTTATCTATAATACCCGACGGCGTGGGCTGGCTAAGTTGCTTATCTCGGTAGAAGGGCATGCGAAGGCCTAAGAGGTGGGATAAGCGCAAGAGCATTCTCCCACGTCTTTTTTGTATCCGCATATTTTATTGTTAATCGCTGAAGTTGGGGAGGAGCGGAGGCAAAAAAAGAATCACAAAAAACAATGAAAAAACTAAAAACATTGACTGCACTCATAGCCATGTTATGCTGCTGCTCCATTTCCGCTCATGATTTTGAAGAGGACGGAATCTATTACAGAATTTCTTCAACAGAGGATAAAACTGTTGAGGTGACATATAGAGGGGGAGTGACTTATGATGCTGCATATAGTGGGAATGTGGTCATTCCAAGCTTTGTAATTTATGAAGGAGATATTTATGGTGTAACGGGCATAGGAATCTATGCTTTCCTTCAATGCTCTGACTTGACTTCCATCACCATCCCCAATAGCGTAACGGGCATAGGAATCTATGCTTTCGTAGATTGTATTTAGAGACCTATAAACGACCATAAACAACGAAAAATACATAGAGATAAATCTCTGTATCTCAACTACTTTTAGATTTTAACACGTCGGACTTGCTTTTTGGTGGTTCTCAAAAATCCGCTTACCTTTGCAACGCATTTCTACCGCGGAGAATTTTGAGGGCTTTTATTTTGCCATCTCGTGGACAGGGTTGACAAAGGTTGACAAGAGTGTACAACGGTTGACTGATGAACGAGAGGGAAAAGAGTAAGGAAGTGACCTCATTTGAAGAACGTGACATCGTGGAATGAGTTGACAATGGGTGTCAATGATTGACGAAAGTTCACTCCGTGGCGGTTTGCATGAAATTGATTGTAAAACCACATAAAAAGGAGTCAAATGAG
>JAFWAX010000079.1 GCA_017507385.1 Bacteroidaceae bacterium
AGGTATTCGGTGCCACTCTTTTGCGAGAGGCTTACAAGCAGCAATACACAGATTTCTTTACGGATGATGCTTCTGTAGTGGAACGTTTCGGTCATTCCGTGGCACTTGTCAAAGGAAATCGAGAAAATATCAAGATTACAAAACCTTTCGACCTTGTTGTGGCAGAGGCGTTGACAATGTAGGATAATGATATACAGAAGGGGATGTGGGTTTACCACATCCCCTTCTGTATATCTATTAATGAATTTTTTAATTGATTTTTACTTCTGTGTTTGATGCTACAGTCGCCTGTATCTCATATCCTTCTGGCATAACTGCTTTGGTACCTGGTATGAAAATACAAGGCCAAACAAATATGCCAGTGATAACGGCTAACGGAGTTCTGTTCTTTCCATAGATTCTTGCAGCAGTATTGGAGAAATAGATTTGTTCTCCTGATGGGAGAATCAAGTTGCTGATATTGATGACAAGACGTCCTTTTGTTCCTGCTATAGAACTTTTCTTAGCTTCATTAACCGTTCCTTTTACAATTGTACCTTTTTGGATGGCGATGTTGTTGTCTACAATGATGTCATTCGCTACACGGAAATCGACGGTTTCACCCTCGTTGACATCTGCTGCTTTAATTTGTTTTACAGCTTGTAATGGTACAATTGTACCCGCTTTTACTGTTACGCTTTTTTGAGCGAAGGCGAAAGAGGTAGCCAGTGCCATACATGCTGCAACAAGAAATTGTTTTTTCATGATTTTGTTTTTTTATAGTTCTTGCAATATCGCAATTCTCGTTCAATGTCCGCACTGACTATATAAAAAGAAAAGCGCAGACTTTCGTCATACGCAGTCTTGGCTCACCACAAGCCACAATCCTATACGTGAAAGCCTGCACTAATGTGCTAGCTCTCAAAAGGATTGCTTTGCTCGTTGTGGTTCCGAGGTGGTGATTCAGACTGCTTTGAGCAAAATTTTCAAATGTCTTGCAATCGGTTTTAATCGAATGCGCTGCAAATATAGAAATAAAAAATGTTATAAGATGCAAAAAGTTCCTTTTTTTTTCATTTTTCTTGATTTGGAGGATTGAAGTTTCCTGTTTGGCTTTCTTATTATGACATTTTATGAATATTTTGCAATCTGAATCGTCATAGGCTTCATGCAATACCTTTTTCTGTTGGTAACCCTCTTCTCCCCATAAAAGCATTTTCCCGTAAGTGGACTCAGTGTTTATAATATTTTTTACCCTCTGTTTATAACGTGAGTTCGACACGAGATAGAAGCCTCCTCATCAACAAAAACTAAGCTTGCAGTACCTGTTTTGTACCTCTATAGAGGTACTTCAGTACCTCGTAAGCGGTACTCGAATACCTCTGTGGAGGTACTGAAGGCATTCGCGAAGAATCAGGGTCGTCATTTAAGGCTCAATCATTCCTCAGAAAACGGAGTGTTCTCAAATGCCGAATTATCAACTTTCGTAACAGAAGCCGGCAGATAGACATGCTTCAGATTTTTGCAGTTAAGAAAAGCATGCCTCGCAATTTCCTCAAGACCTTCAGTAAGACTAACTGTAGATAGATTGTAACAATTAGAGAAAGTGCTGATGTCGATTTTCTTCACAGAAGACGGAATCTGTACAGCGACAAGGTTCGTGCAACCTTCAAAAGCATAAGGTCCTATTAATTGTACTGATTGTGGTACAATCACTTCGTGCAGAACGTTGCAATGACTGAAGGCAAACGGACTAATTTCTTTTATTGTTTCTGGCATACGGAGCACGAGTTTAGAATATCTGCCCATGAATGCGTTGTATTCAATCTTTTCCACTCCATAAGGAATAGCCGTAGTGCGGCATCCTAATAAAAGCGTTTTGCCATCCTTGGTCAATAAAGCATTGGAACCTTTAGGAGAGATGTATTTGGGGTTGTTTGGTGAAACGATAATTTCATCAATCTCATTACAACCGGAAAAAGCATTTGTGGAAACATATACTACAGATTCTGGAATCCTTACGGAATGAATGATAGTTCCATCGAAACAATAATCGCCTAAAATAGAGATGTCGCTGCTTATCTGTGTGGTCCGGCAGGTGGCAATCAATGCAGAATCGGATTTCCTGACAATTCCATTGCAGTTAGAACGTGAATCGTAATTCGGATTAGCGCCATCAACTTGTACGGATGTAAGATTATTACATCCTGCAAAGATATTGCCCTCTTCGATTTTGATCACATTCTCTGGTATATTGATTGATACAAGAGAATTACAGCCCTGAAAGGCATCTGCTCCCAATTCGGTTAGCGATTTTGGCAAACAAATTTTCTTTAGATTGCTGCACCCAAAGAAGGCAAAGTTCCCAATTCTCTCAACTCCTTCTGGAACAACCAATTCCTCCATCGTGTTGCAATGATAGAATGCAAAATCGCCAATAGATTTTACAGAAGGAGGTATTTGGGTTGAAGAGCAAGCCACTAGAAGCTCATCGGTGTCTGAATCTATAATGGCATTAGAACAATCGCGCGAATCATAGATTTCATTGTTTGTAGCCACCACAACAGATGTCAGATTATAGCAACTGCCGAAAAGTCCTTCCTTTATACTCTCTACCGAAGCGGGGATATACACAGACTTTAAGTTTGTACAATACTCAAAGACATTCTCGCCAATCATCTCTATTCCTTCTTCTATTACAATTGATAGGATTTCTGTATGTCCCTTAAAAGTTTCAGATTCTATTCTTTTTACCGAATAAGCCTTTCCCTTATACATTACAGTGGCTGGAATATGAAGCGGTTGAGAATAATCCGCATCATGAAAAGTCTGATAACCCGTCAACGCAAGAGAACTGCTATCCTTTAGCGCTTTATATATAAATCCGTTTACACAAAAAGTTCCATTAGCAAATGCTGGAAAGGATGTGACTATCCAGATTAGCACAAGCAGAGCAATTCTTGTTCTAGAGACTTTCATTTTTTTTATATTAATATTGTGTGGTTTATGTATGAAAAACTTGATTAATCACAGTCCCCCAATTCAGTCTTAGAATAATATGAACCTTTTCCCTTATGTTTAACGGCAAAGTTAATCATTTTTGTAAACTTCTAATGATTGATTGTGGAAATGTGTTAATGAAAGAGAGAAAAAACTTATACAATTGCTAAACTTCCTCTCCTTTGTCATCTTGATGGTAGCAGAATGTTAAATAGGTACAAATTTTCCTTCCGAAAAAAGAACCTGTGAAGTGGCAATGCTGTGACGATGTTCTTGGCAACAAAAAGCCCCAACCTTTTGTGAGGCTGAGGCTTGCTTTTTATGTTTAAGTATGGATGTTTACTCCCACTCAATCGTAGCGCTTGGCTTTGGCGACATGTCGTAGCATACGCGGTTGATGCCTGGCACTTCCTTGAGGATGCGGTCTGTAATCTTCAGCAGGATTGGCCATTCAATCTGTTCGATGGTGGCAGTCATGGCGTCGATGGTGTTGACAGCGCGGATGATGACAGGCCAATCGTAGCTGCGTGCATTGTCCTTCACGCCAACGCTCTTGAAGTCTGGCACAACAGTGAAGTATTGCCAAACCTTCTTGTCGAGACCTGCATTTGCGAATTCCTCGCGGAGGATGGCATCGCTCTCGCGGAGCGCTTCGAGGCGGTCGCGAGTGATAGCGCCAAGGCAGCGTACACCAAGACCTGGGCCTGGGAATGGCTGACGATATACCATCTCGTATGGAAGACCGAGCTCAACGCCACAGGCACGAACTTCGTCCTTGAAGAGCTGCTTCAATGGTTCTACAAGCTGGAACTGCAAATCCTCTGGCAGACCGCCTACGTTGTGGTGGCTCTTCACCATCTTGGCTGTCTTAGTTCCGCTCTCTACGATGTCTGGGTAGATGGTGCCCTGGCCGAGGAAGTCGATGCCGCCAGCGAGCTTGCGTGCTTCTTCTTCAAACACGCGGATGAATTCGCCGCCGATAATCTTGCGCTTTTTCTCTGGGTCAGCAACACCTTCGAGCAGACCAAGGAAACGGTCTGTTGCATCGACATAGACGAGGTTGGCGTTCAGCTGGTTCTTGAACACCTCGATGACGTTCTCTGACTCGCCCTTGCGCATCAGTCCGTGATTTACATGTACGCAGACAAGGTTTTCGCCAATTGCTTTCAGCAGAAGAGCTGCAACAACAGAGCTGTCCACACCTCCAGAGAGGGCAAGCAGCACCTTCTTGTTGCCAACCTGGCGGCGCACCAGCTCAATCTGGTCAGCCACGAAGTTCTTCATGTTCCAGTTTGCTTCAGCCTTGCAAGTATCGAATACAAAAGACTTGATGGCATCCTTGATTGCTTCCTCGTCGTTTGCGAATTGTTCCAGCTTCACATCGCAAAGCGCTTTGTCGTGTCCTGCCGCCATGACAGGGAATCCAGCCTCGTAAATCTCTGGCAGCACGTCAATAGCAACGCCGTCAATGATGTTGTTGGGACCACCGTTGATGATGATACCCTTCACGTTTGGCAGCGCCTTCAGCTCATTGGCTGTGATGTCGTGTGGATAGATCTCGCTATATACGCCGAGTGCGCGGATAGCACGGGCAACCACTGTGTTCTCGTGGCTTCCCAAGTCAAGAATGACAATCATGTCTTGTTTCATAATCCCTTTATTTATAATGTTTGTAGTATTTCCGTCTTGTAAAGAGGATGCAAAGGTAGTGATTTTCAAGAAAAAATAGATAGAAATGGGCGAAAAAAACTATCGTGAAAATCATTTTTTTTCTGAACTTCTGCAAAAACGCTTTTTCGCCCTTTGTGGATGATGCGGTGCATCTCGTGCTGCAAATGTTACACATGGCATGTAACATTTGTGATGGGCGGCTTTCTTTTTTTTTGTGTCAGGCTCAAGAGGAGAAAACAGCAGGCTGGGATGTCAATAATTTGCCTGTTCTCTTGTTTTGAAAGAGAAAAAAGACGAACTTTGCAAAAAATGAGATGATATGAGAAAAAGACTGATTGGAATGAAAGGCTTTGTGGTGGGTCTTCTTGCATTGTTGCCAGCATCGCTTGCTTTTGCACAGAACTTGCAGAAGGGTACTTATGGGTATCTGTATTGCCACATGAGTGACATGGGAGAGTTTACGGCTTATGCTCTGAGCCGCGATGGTCTGAACTATCATGACCTGAACGGCGGAAAGGCCATCATGGATCCTAAGGAGCTGGCACTCATTGAGGGGGGTCAGCGCGATGCCTACATCTGTCGCAAGTCGGATAGCGGAAAAGGGTATCTGATGGTGACTACCGATATGTGTGTGGCAAAAAGCAAGCAGTGGTTTAACTATGGCATCAATCTGCTCAAGAGCGATGACCTGATTCATTGGACTTCAACCACTTTTGATTTCCGCAAGGGCAATGAAATCTTTTGCGATCCGGAAAGTCCGGATGTGATAGCTGACTGGAGTAAAATCAATCGTGTATGGGCCCCTCAGATATTTTGGGACCCTAATCATGTGTGGCCTGATGGCAGCAAAGGAGGATACCTTATCTATTACTCCATCTGGAGTTCGAACGAAGGCGACAATTATGACCGTATGGTTTACAGCTATGCTGACAGGACGTTCACGAAGTTGACGAAGCCACGTATCCTTTTTGATTGGGGCTATGCCACGATAGACGCAGACATCAACTTTCTGGAGAGTGATGGAAAGTATCACATGCTGATCAAGAAGGAAGGTGGACATCCTGGTATCTTCCATACAAAGGCTGATCATCTGCTGGGTCCATGGCCTGAACCAGATGAGGCTGATTTTGTGAATTTTGAGGGAAAGAAGAAGTGCGAGGGCAGCAGCGCATTCCAGATTGAGGGCGAAAAGGGATGGCGCGTTGCCTATATCCAGTACAGCGACCGTCCGAAGCACTACCGCATCTGTCAGGCAGACGAGAACTTGTCGAACTTTCACGATCCTGTTGATATTCAGGGTGTGACAGGTCCGCAGCATGGCAGTTTCATGCGATTGACGAAGAAAGAATATAAGAGGCTGGAGAAGCACTTCAACAAGAAGTAGCATGGATGGATTTCCTTGCTTGATTTGATAGGGCTGAAAGAAAAAAAGAGGAGAGAAATTAAACCTTTTCCGTGTTACAGCATCTTATTCATGCCGTTAGTTGAGAGATTGCCCATTGGCATTCTATCTAATCAATAGTAAAATTATAAAAACAGACTTATTTATGAAAACTTTTCTGAAGTCGCTTGTACTCGGCGCAACACTGATGAGTACGACAGCCATGATGGCTCAACCTGGTGGTGGATTCGGCGGATTTGGCGGATTCCAGCAGCAGATAAAGCTTGAAACATCTAAGGAATGGAAGGATGTGAACTATGTGGGCGATGATCAGGCCTATCACACTTGTGACATCTATCTTCCAAAAGTGGAGAAAGAATCATATCCTGTGGTTGTGCACATCTATGGAAGTGCATGGTTCTCCAATAACAGCAAGGGTGCTGCCGACTTGGGCACCATCGTGAAGGCTCTCCTCGATGCCGGCTATGCTGTGGTTTGTCCTAATCACCGTTCAAGCGGCGATGCCAAGTGGCCTGCACAGATTAACGATATCAAGGCTGTCATTCGCTTCATTCGCGGCGAGGCAAAGACTTACAAATTTGACCCTTCTTTCATCGCAACATCAGGTTTCTCATCAGGTGGTCATCTCTCATCTGTGTGCGGTACAACCAACGGTGTTAAGGTGGCAAAAGTAGGCAAGGAGGAAGTGGACATTGAAGGTTCTTTGGGCAAATACACCAAGGAGAGCAGCGAAGTGAATGCCGCATGCGACTGGTCTGGTCCGGTTGACCTTACAAATATGGATTGCGGTGAGCACATGGCATTTGGAGATTCCAGCCCTGAAGATGTGTTGCTGGGCGGTACGAAATTGGCAGACGAGCCTGATAAATATCTTGGATTGAGCGCAACGAACTATGTGGACAAGAACGATGTGCCCATCATTATTTTCCATGGCGATAAGGACAATGTGGTGCCATGCTGTCAGGGAAAGAAGTTCTATGAACTGCTGAAGGCAGTTGGCGTGAAGACTGAAGCTACATTCGTGCCTGAAGGTGGTCACGGCATGGGCATGTATTCAGAGGAGAATCTACAGAAGATGGTGAACTTCCTCAATGAAGCTCGTGCAAAGAAATAAGTGTCATTGACAAGAAAGATAAGGCGGCTATTCAGCAATACAAGCAGAATGGCCGTCTTCTTTGTTAGAAACCGACGGGTGATGAACTGGAATTTAAGTATGTTTGTTGGGATGTCGCGACATTAGAATAATATAGGGTTAGTCATCTGACTCAGATGGAATGAATTAAATGACTAACCCTAAAGTAACATGATTTTTTTTCGGTGTACGGTTTCATTCGGTGTACGGTGATACAGTTTTCCGAACAACCGCAAACCGAATAACCTAACAACCGAATAACCGCAAAAACAAACACCGCCTGTATAATATTTAAACCGCCGTGTTTTAAATATTTCGCAGGCGGTGTTTTAAATATGATGCGCACGGTGTGTGCTAAAGTAATTTTTATTTTTTCGGTTTCATGCGGTGTGCGGTGATGCGGTTTCCCGAACAACCAAATAACCACAAAACCGCAAAAAACACCCCAAAAAGTTCGATATTTTTGTATTTTGGACAATTTTTGCATAAAAAAATGAAAGATTTCCACACCTGTTTTTCGCAAAAAGTTCGCAAGGTGTTATTTAAGTGTTTTATTCCCAATGTCTTAACATGTCATTTTCTTCAAAATTACTTTTCCACACCTCAGCCATTGCTGTTATGATTTAATTTAGTAATTTTGCAACCAAGATCATACTTTATATGATTGCCAACAAAAAATAGGGAATTTCCCGTTTAATTTTTCCAAGCTGTTCGTTTTTATTATAGAATAGAGAATGGAACAATCCGACACCAACCTGAATTTATACAGAACAATGAAACAAGTCACTCCCTTTCTGATGGCGCTATGCCTCTTTACCCTTCCTCTCCATGCGCAGCAGAGCGAGGAAGCCGCTTCCATCTTGTCCTACCTCCAGAAGACGATGAACTTCAACAAGGTCGTTCCGCAGGAGAAGGTGTATCTGCACTTCGACAACACAGGATACTTCGAGAACGAGACTCTGTGGTTCAAAGCATACGTGACGAGGACGGACAACGGAAAGTTCAGCGACCTGAGCAAGGTGCTCTATGTGGAGCTGCTCAACCCCAGCGGCGACGTGCTGCAGACGTTGAAGTACCCCATCGATTCGCTGGGACAGGCTCATGGCGAGATGAAGATGGATACCCTCTTCGGATCCGGCTTCTACGAAGTGCGCGCCTATACGAGATACATGACCAACTGGGGCGTCAATGCCGTCTTCTCCAGAGTCTTCCCCGTCTTCAAGGCTCCCGCCGAAGAAGGCAAGTACGATGACCTGACCATCAAGACCCGCCTCTACAAGCACCGCGATCCCAACAACCGCGACCGCTCCGACTCGCTCTACCAGAAGGCCATCGATGAGGGCATCTACACCAGCGACCTGATGAAGACCATCAGCGTGCAGTTCTACCCCGAGGGCGGCAGACTCGTCAGGGGCAAGAAGTGCCGCGTGGCTATGCTCGCCGTGGACGACAACGGCAACCCCTATCAGGGCGAGGGGTTTGTGCTGAATGAGGCAGGCGACGTGCTCGCCTCCGTACAGACAGACACGCTCGGAAGGGGGCTCTTCGAGCTCGTTCCAGGCAGCGGGAAGCTCACCTTCCAGATGAGGAACCTGAAGCAATCGGAAAAGAAAGGCGTTCAGTTCTTCTCTCTCCCCGAAGTGCAGGGGGAGGGATGCGCCCTGACATTCGATGCCGTGAGCGACAGCATGCTCGCCACCATCCAGTGCACCGACAGCCTGTGCGGAGAGCTGATGGG
>JAFWAX010000080.1 GCA_017507385.1 Bacteroidaceae bacterium
CGTCAAATTTACGGATCCTAGAATTCTTGATGAAGTTTTTGATTTCAATTTGCACAAAGGAAGATCATAAATACGAACTACCTTATTAATATCCAACAGCGAATCAATTACATCACTGGCGGCAAAGCAGATGTTTTGGCAATTCTCTTGTTGCCCATTCTTTAGCACGCGTGAGATAGAGAAATGATGGTTGACAATAATATCACTCCACTCAGAGCTATTTATGAACTTGAGTCCTTTTTGTTGGTCGATAAATAAGATTTTTACATCAAGCTTGTTTTTATCGTAGTCCAATACTTTCACCATAGAGTCAATCGTTTCTCTATAGGCATTGCTACTACGCACATACTCATTATGCGTTGCTTCATCTCCATAGATTGGAACAATTATTCGCTCTATTCTGCTTAAGATTTCCTTGGGAATTGTTGACAATGTACGACCGTTTGAATAAACAATAATATGCTTTGAATAGTTGTGGCAGAATGAAATTATGTCATTAAAACTTGGGTTAAGTGTTGGCTCTCCCCCGCTTATCGTCCAAACATCGTTGGCACTCAATGAAAACTTCTTCTGAAAAAATGAATAATCATCAAGACCCATATTTCTATTGGTGCCCTTTCTTACATTGTAAGATATGCAACACTGGCAGTTATTGTTGCATTTATATGTTATGTTACAGTAACAAACTCTTCTCATCCTGTAAATCGCCTTTGAGAGACAAGCCTTAGAATCATGTCTTCTGATCACATTCAAACCTGAGATTGATCGCTTCGCTTGCAATCTCTTTCTTCTTGACGGGGAAGCCAGAAAATTCATAAACATCATTCTCCGACATAAGATCTTTACCCATCCAACACCCGCCATTACATTTGCTTCCGTAGAATGTACAGTCTTTGCAAGCCTTTGACAGGACGGCTATTTGATTCTGGAAAAACTTTTGAAGCAATCGGTTTGTAACAATTGACCATGGAATAAATTGTCCATTCTGCTTGAGACATATGAGTCTATCTGGATATTGGTTGCAAAATCGAAGATTTAAACTTGCATCAATCAATCCACAATCCCCGAAGTGGCACAACCCATTTGTCTTTCCAACAGCGAACCCTGCCTTATACAGAAAGCACAAAGGCAATGTGTGGTCAAAACAATACGGTATGTTGTTTTTCAGAAAACTCTCGGTGAGAAATCGCAACTTTTGCAACAGTAGTGATTTGGCTTGAAGAATGTTCGAGGTGCAATCTAATGTAAAAGCCGTCGCCAGACGCCCCTTCCCCAAATCCAAAATTTCTAAAAGTTTCTGCAAAAGATGTTTTTCATCAGTACCAACGCGAACTTGGACCTCCAAGGATCTGTATCCTGGTTGTTGCAACACAAATTTGTCTTTGGTGAATGCTGAAGCGAAGTTAAAATTGTATACAATGCTATCATGCTCACGCAACACCACCTTGTGAATGTTCTCATTGAGCGCGTTTGTGAAGATTGCTATTTTCGGGAAGAACTTTTTTGCAATGTCGATAATCCGTAGAAAATCTTTGTGTACTGTAGGCTCCCCGCCCATTATTTTGAGGTTCTTTATCCCATTAGCACATAGATACCCGCAAAGTTCTTCAAAGACATCCGGGGGCATTTCCGCATTGCTCCTTGAATTTGCATTGAAGGAACTTCCCACATTCGGAGTCGGAAGAATACACTCAATGTTCATGTATCCAATGACCTTTGATGAATTCCTTGAAGCAAATGGGCAGCAGCTGCTCATTGAAGCCCGCAATCAGGCATCAATAGACAATCCTCTTCCAGAACCATTGCATGATAAATTAGTGGAATTTCTTCGTACATACATGCTTGTCGGAGGAATGCCTGAAGTGGTCAAGACTTGGGTTGAGCATCACGACTATGTAAGGTGCCAAGAAGTTCAAGATGACATTGTTGTGACATACGAAGATGATTTCCCCAAGTACAAGAAAAATGTAGATCCCGTATTGCTGCGCCAGACTTTACGAAGTGCAGCAGTTCAAGTCACGAAAAAGTTCATATACTCAAAAGTAGGTTCTGGATATAAGACTGCAGAAGTGAAAAAAGCAGTAGAGTTGTTGGCTCTTGCAGGCATCTTGCATCCTGTGACACACACAGACGCTAATGGTTTGCCATTAGGTAGCGAAGAGGACAAGTCATATCAAAAAATGCTGTTACTTGATACAGGGCTATTGCTTCGCCTATTGAATATGTCGTTAGGTGATATATCTGACCTGACCACACAGATTCTGACTGCAAGTGCTGCTGATTTAGCAAACAAGGGACCGATGGCAGAACTGGTGGTAGGACTTGAATTGCTGCATCATCTGAGTCCGAATATCCGCCACGACCTATACTATTGGGTAAGGCATGCAAAAAATTCACAGGCAGAGGTCGATTACATATCCAGCTACTTGCAAGTGGTTGTTCCTGTTGAAGTTAAAGCTGATACACAAGGTGGAATGAAGAGCCTCTGGTTTTTTATGCGAGACAAGAAGCTTCATGATGCCATTCGATGCTCAATGGAGAATTTTGGAAAGTTTGATTATGTAGATAACGAGGACAATGGCGAAGTCAGGCATGTTCGTATTTGTCCAATGTATGCCGTTGCCCAAATCGAAGAGGTAAAACAAGGTATAGAGAAATAGCTAACATTGTCAAGCACTTAGGGGAGGAAAGGGGATGCTGGAAATTTTTGCTATTTAACATAACACCCGTTATGGACGGATGGGGAGTGGCGGCATTTTCCATCCTCCTTAGCCGTCTTCTGCTGGCTTTCATCTACTGGCATCTTGCGCGCATCTTGCAAGATTTTCTTGTGGGATTCCGTTTTCTTGTTCTGTTTTTCTGGCTAAAAAAATAGGCGAACCCGGAAAGGTTCGCCTATTCTATTTAGAGCTGTTTCAATTGATTTGGTGTTGTCCAATTGATTCAGAATCGTTTCAATTTGTGCATTCAATTAGTACAATACCTTCTTGGTTGAGCCGTCAGACATCTGGATGATGTTCAGGCCCTTCTGAGGTGCTGCCACCTTGATGCCTGCTGCATTGTAGAATGCTACTGGAACTGCTGCTGAAGTAGTGCCTTCGATGCTGGTGAGTGGAGAATCCTCAGAAACGAGTACCAGAGTGAGCAATGCACGCTTGCCGTCGTAATCGATGGCGTAAGTTACCTTAGCTGTGCTTTCATCACCCTTTTCGAATGGAATCATGAGTGGATCGACAATGATGTTCAGTCCGCCATCAATGTTGATGCTTGAAACTACAGCCATTTCTGATTCTTCTTCAGTAGTGTAGCCGTTTGCTGCAAACACGACATCTGTACCTGGGTCGATAGCGTTATAGAGAAGAGCAGATTGAGCAGCACTAAATGTAACACTTTCGAGCAATTCGTCAGTCAAGCCAAGAGCGGTATAAAGCTTTTCTGTATCAACAATGTATGAAAGAAGTCCGTCTTCATTCCACATTGCATCAGTTACGGCAGCTGTTTGCTCATCAGCAATAACAATTTCTGTAACTGCTTCAAACTCTTCAACATATATAACATTGATTACGTATTTGATAGCTTTGTTGTTGTCCTTGTTCACCCAGTAGAATGTTGCCTCGTAGTTGTCGCCTACAGCTCGCTGGTTTGGAATCTGGTCAAAGCCAATGATTGCATCGTTAAGATTCCATTCGATGCCGAATGAGTTTGTGCCCCAGTTGCTGGTGTAAACAGTGTTAGTGAACTCATCAGCAGGCATGCCCATCCAGAATCCGCTAGTAAAGCCTGCGTTAGGGGTATAGCCTGTTCCTGTAGCTACAGTACCCTTGTTGGTTACGCCGTAGAACTCGTAAGTTCCCTCACCTACAAGTGTTTTGATGTACTCCAAATCGAGGTTCTTTTGCATCAGTGCTTTCACTTCGTCACTTTCGTCGCCATAGTAAGCTGCGCTTGGCTTGATTTGCATCACAACAGGAATTGTTGCAGCAATGTCGAAGTTATCATCTGGATTTGGGAGGTCGTCATCACCAGAGCCGGCAACTTTCACTGTATAAGCAATGTTGAATACGAAATAGTTCATGCCGTAAGAAACAACATACTTCAATGGGAATGGACCAGCATTTTCAGTGATACCTGCATATCTACCATTCTTCTGCATAACAGTAAATTCACCATTAGGCAACGAAACAGTAACTTTTGCACATGCGTTAGATGCGCTCCATGAGCCGATGAGTCCGTCTTCGCCCTGCCAGTAGTCGTGAGCAGCATAGTCAGATGGGTCTTCAATGCCTCCCTCAGCGTTGAAGTTCCAGTGCTTGATGTTCGTGTCTGTAGCGTCCTCGCAACCCAATGCTGCAAGCACCTCTGCAATGTCAAATGTAGGGTTGCAAACAGAATAGTCGCCTGGGTAGTCAGAAGCTTCGAGGTTAAGCTCGCCGACCTTCACCATCTGGTCGAAAGGAACTTCTTCAACCTTCTCTGGCTCTTCCATCTTCACCTGAAGCTTAATCTTAGCAGCCTTGTCGCCTACTACGATGTAGTGGTAAGTGTAGTCTGTGTCGCCCATGGCAAGCTTGTCCTTATACTGTCCGCAAACGATAGAGTACACGCCTTCAGCGAGTGTAATTTCCTGAGTGTAGAAGGTGTTGTGTCCTGAGCCCCAAGTCATTGGTGCGCTGATAGCGAGTGGCACTTCTTCGCCAGATGCTTCGTCATAGTTGTAGTAACGTCCGTACCATGCGCCGCCAGCAGCTTCAGCAGGACGTGCGAGTTCGCCTGAGAGAGCATAGATGTTTTCGTCAGATTCCACGCCGTCAACGATGATAGGAGTGACTGTTACAGTTTCAGAGAATACATAGTCAGCAATTACTGCGTCAAGCTCTGCCTGGCTTACTCCGAGTGCCTCGTAGATGCCTTCGAGTGTAGCTGTGCATGTTTTGCCCTCGTTTTCCTTGCCTACCACGAATGGCATCTCGAGTGTGTACTCCTTCACGATGTTGAGCTTAGAGAGTTCTGTTACAGGTGCTTCGAGTGTTGGCTCTGGAGCTGCGTTGATGTTCTGTATGATTTCGAAAGACACTTCCTTGTCGCCAATAACGAGGTAAGCTGTTGCTGTGAGCTTAGAGTCTGTGTAAATCTTCTTGAATGTGTCAGGCATCTGGCCCATTGAGATGCTAACTGATTCGCTCCAGGTCTCGCCAGAGTCTGGGTCTGATCCTGCTGGTTTGTAGAGGATTCCGCAGAACCATGTGTTGCCATCGCCCCAAGCTACTGGCGCGCCTTCGTTGTTCATCCAGAATTCGCCTGCATTGCCTGTGTAAACGTTAGTCTTGCCATCAGCAGTTTTCAGATAGAATACGCTTTCTGCATTTTCCTTACTGATAGCGTCGATTGCTGCGTGGAGCGTTGCTGTGTCAGTTGCGAGTGCTGTTGCCAGTTCTACAGGGTCGAAGTTCACGTAACCTGCTACAAAACCTTCTACCGGGTCGGTAGTGAGCTCAGCCTTGAACTGTGCGTTAGCCACCATGCTCACCATGGTCATGGCGAGCGCTAAGAGAGATGTGTAAATTTTTCTCATAATGTTAATAGCTAAAATTTTTGAGTTAGTAATAATTATTTAATGTGTAGTTTTTTGCGATTTTGCGGTTAACGGTGATTCGGTCTTCTTTTTTGCCGCTTTCGGCCCTGCATGGGCTTTGTTGCGGTATTATTTTTTCCTTCCCCCCCTCTTTGTCCTGCCGCCGGGGTTCGGGCTTTCTTGTCGGGGAGGGTCTGTTATGTTTCCTCCGGCACCTTTATTTGCATCCTCTCCTTTCTTCTGCCCTCTCTCGCGCATCCGCCGCCCCTCTGCTTCCCTGCTGTTCTTTCTCGCTCTCTGTTTCTTGCCTTCTCTTCTTGCCTGCTGCGGCGTGTCCTCGGGTCTTGTTGTAGCTTAATAGGTTAAATAATTAGTAGTTAGTTAAATCGTCGAACTTTTTTCAACAACAAAAATTGAAAAAATAATTTTCTATTTACAATCGCACGTTTCACAACGTTTAGCAAAGGTAGCAATAGAAATTGAAACTTGCAACAGTTTGTTCATGTTTTTTTCGCCTTGGCACTTTTTTTGTCTTTTTTTGGACAATATTTGCATTCTTTCCCTGTTTTCTGGCGCATTCAGGAGCGTGTTTAGGACGATTTTACCAGAATTGAAATTTTTGTAACAAAATAATGGCGAGAATATTTGTGTGTTTGCGGAGGAAATCGTACCTTTGCACTCGAAAATAAGAAGTAAGTTTTTCATTAATATAGCTAATCTAACAAATTCGGGAGTGTTGCTTCGTGATGAAGCGACACTTTTTTGTTTTTGGGGGAGTTAAGGGGGAGGAGAGAAGTTAAGTAGTTAATTTGTAGTTAAGAAGTTAAGAAGTTAAGTAGTTAAGCCGATACTTGGTAGTTGGGGAGTTAAGAAGTGGTTAAGGAGTTAAAGTAGTTAAGTAGTTATCGCTCCGCTCGTCCTGCGGACAGAAGTTAAGCCGTATGCCTGTTCCGTCATGCCTCCGCGATTTCTGGCATCGGCTTAACTACCTAACTTCTTAACTGCAAATTAACTTCTCAAATACTTAACTCCTTCAAAACACCGCCTACATAATATTTAAAACACCGTGTGTGAAATATTTCGCAGGCGGTGTTTTAAATATTATGCACACGGTGTTCGCTAAAACGGCATGCCCTTTCCATACAGACATAGCTTGCGACTCATGGTATTGCCGCCGACCCAAGTATCGGCTTAACTACTTCAACTACTTCTCTCCTCCTTAACTCCCCCCCTCCTACAAAAAGGGCAGAAAAATTTTGTTTTACGGGCGAAATTCATTATATTTGCATCCAATTCAAACCCGAAACGCGATTGACAGAGATGAACTACGCAAACTTCTTTACGAAAAAGGGATGGGCAAAGATGGGACGCTACTATGCCACCCATCCGAAGCAGCTGAAGGAGCTGCTGGCCAAGGCGCGCAAGTATGCTTCGAGGGCAGGGCTGCGCACGGTGAAGAGTGAGTTTCTGCTGGTTTGCCGCTATGTGCGCGAAGTGTTCACAGGCAGCTACAAGGACTACAGCGGCTGGTCGCTCGTCATGATTGTGGGCGCGCTGGCCTATGTGCTGACGCCTGCCGACATGATGCCCGACTTCTGGCCGGTGACGGGTCTGATTGACGACACGGCCATCCTGCTGTGGGCGACCCACAAGTTCAGCGGCGAGCTGGACAAGTTCAGGGAGCATCTGGCGCTGCGCGGCAAGGAGGAGGAGACGGAAAAGGCGGCGGAGGATGCGCTGGACGACATTGAAGACATTGAATTTGAAGAGATTCCGCCCATGCGGCTGGAACAGAAATAAGAAGAGAAGAACATGGAAGACTTTGAGATTACTAAGCCCATCAGGCTTGCCATCTTCGTGACCGGAGGCGGCACCAACTGCGAGAACATCATCAACTATTTCCGCTTCCGCCACGATGTGGTGATTCCCATCGTGGTGAGCAGCCGCTCCGACGCCTTCGCCCTGGTGCGCGCCCAGCGTCTGGGCATTCCGGCGACGGTCATCACGCGTGCCGAGCTGAACGAGAACCCCGAGCTGGTGCTCAAGACCGTGAAGGGATGCGACTACATCATTCTGGCGGGCTTCCTGCCCAAGGTGCCGGAGTACCTGATTGCCGAATACCCCAACCGCATCATCAACATACATCCTGCCCTGCTGCCCAAGTTCGGCGGCAAAGGCATGTGGGGGCACCATGTGCACGAGGCTGTGAAGGCGGCCGGCGAGACACGCTCGGGCATCACCATCCACTTCGTGAATGCCGAGCTCGACGAGGGAGAGCACATCGCACAGTTCTCTTGCGAGCTGTCGCCCGACGACACGCCCGACGACATTGCCGACAAGGTGCACGAACTGGAGATGCGCCACTTCCCGATGGTCTTCGACCAGGTCATCAAGAATAACATTATTTGATTTTTCCGGTTTTAGGTGATACGGTTTTCGGTCGCTTCGCTTTTGAGGTTTGAGGTGGGGCGGCTGATGCTCAGAAACTTAACCGCCTACCGTAAAAGCGAAGCAACCGAAAAACCGAAAGACCTCCAACCCCCAAAGCGAAGCGACCGAAAACCTCAAAACCTAAAACCTCCAACCGTAAAAAACCAAAATGGCAAAACGTTTCACATACCAGCTCTGCCTCTTCCTCTGCATCCTCTTGACAGGCTGCGAGGACAGCTGCAATGGCTACGGCAGGCCCGACCGCCCGGACAAGCCAGTCATCATCATGTTTGAGAACGATGTGCACTGCGCCGTCGATGGCTATGCGCGGCTGGCAGCGGTGCGCAGCGGCCAGTATGCCCTGACGCCCTATGTCGCCACCGTGTCGTGCGGCGACTTCGTGCAGGGCGGCGTAGTGGGTTCGGTGACTCGCGGCGAAGCCATTGTTGACATCATGAACCGCGTGGGCTACGACGTGGTGGTGCCGGGCAACCACGAGTTCGACTACGGCATGGAGCAGCTGCGCATGCTCGACCAGAGGCTGGAGGCAGAAATCGTGTGCGCCAACTTCCGCGACCGCCGCACCGGCGCACCGGTCTTCTCCCCTTTCCACATGATAAGCTATGGCGAGGTGGACATCGCCTTTGTGGGACTGACCACCACAACCACCAACGTGACGGGGCCGACCTTCCGCGACGAGCGCGACAGCATCGCCTACACGTTCTCGCCTCGCGAAGAGCTGTACAGCTATGCGCAGCGGGCAGTAGACGAGGCGCGGAGGGCAGGTGCCGACTATGTGGTGGCACTCATGCACCTGGGCGATGTGGACTGGGATGAGGGGCATCCCAGCTCGGTGAGCGTCATAGCCAACACCACCGGCATCGATGTGGCGCTGGACGGGCACGACCACCACGTCATCAGCGACTCGACGGTGCTCAACCGCAATGGCGAACCGGTGCTGCTGGCATCGACAGGCACGCAGCTGGAATATGCCGGAGTGCTGGTGCTGAACAAGGAGGGAACGTTTTCCACATACCTTGTAGGGCTTGATAACTTCCAAGCAGACAGCGAGATACAAAGTTTTGTTGACGAAATAAAAGAAGAAAACACATCGTCGGGCGACCGGGTGGTGGGCACGAATGCACAGCCGCTCTCCATCTACGACGGACAAGGCAACCGCCTGGTGCGCATTCAGGAAACCGCCATCGGCAACTTCTGCGCCGACGCTTTCCGCCAAATGGCCGGCACCGACATCGCCCTGCTGAATGGCGGCGGACTGCGCAACGACTTGCCACAAGGCGAACTGACCTACAAC
>JAFWAX010000081.1 GCA_017507385.1 Bacteroidaceae bacterium
ACAAGCCTTCCACGTTCCAGATGGAGGACTACAGCGTCATTCCTCCGATGGCAGACTTCCGCCGCACCATCTACTGGAACCCGGACGTGAAGACGGACGCGCAGGGCAAGGCGAAGGTGGAGTTCTTCAACAACTCGACCTGCGAGGAGATGTACATCAGCGTGGAGGGCATGACGGAAGACGGGAAAGTGCTGGTGAACGAGTAAGGCTTTTTACGGTTTTGTGGTTTTACGGTTGGCGGTTTCATGCGGTGTACGGTGCTGCGCTTGACCGAATAACCTCAAACCGAAAAACCTGACAACCGTAAAAAACAAACACCATCGACTTTTATAATTCTATTAACAATAAAAAACTAACATCATGAGAAAGATTAGTTT
Organism: Bacteroidaceae bacterium; assembly: GCA_017507385.1. Lineage (GTDB taxonomy): Bacteria > Bacteroidota > Bacteroidia > Bacteroidales > Bacteroidaceae > Minthosoma. The sequence goes on from JAFWAX010000081.1 coordinate 378, forward strand.
GCTTTTAATGGTATTATGCCTTCATGTGGTTGCTGTTCATGCACAGCAAGTGTTCACCATCGACGGTTATGTAGATGAAAATATAGCTGACTCGTGCTACAACATCTATCTTGGCGACGAGTATTTCAACATACAGGGCGATGAGCCTGTCGCTACCGTGCCCATCGTCAACAAGCGTTTCACCTATTCCGTTCCGCTCGACAAGATAACAGCAGGACGCATCCGCTGCATCTTTCCCAACGGAGAACTGTGTTCAGCATCGATTGAACTCTTTTTCGTTCCTGGCGAGACGATAAAGTTGACCGTCCGCAACGGATATTATAACTGGGATTATCCCGACTCCTATAGTAGAAAAGTTCGCAGGGGTCTGCATGCTGCAAGAGAAGCAACTGGATGGCAGTCGCCCCATCTGCCCAAACTGAAGGGGAAGGTATGGAAGGATGTTGCTCATGTCTCGCATGAATCCCTTGATGTCAAGGATGTGATTTTTGCTAAAGATGAGACGGTGCTGCGCTTCACAAGCGATAGCCCTCTCTACAATATGATTGTGAAGAAGGGGACTTTTCTGAAAGACGAACATGGCAACAAATACGGATTGAAGCGCATGGTATATGGGGAGCCTCTGGATGAAAACAATGGCCCAGAGGGAAAGACGTATGGCGTATATTGCGCTTTTGAACCGCTGCCTAAGGATGTCAAGAGGTTTGATGTGTTCGCACCTGATTCATACGGAGGGGAGAGTGTCATCATCAGCAATGTACAGAAGGCTGAAAAGCAGAAGAAGAGGAAGCCGAATTTCCAAATGAACATTCAGATTACGGAAGGCATTGACGATACGGGCTATATAGTTGAGCTGTACAACAAGCATGAGGGATTTACGAAGAGACAGGTGGCTGATATTTCTGCAACGGGAAAGACATGTTCGTTCGAGACTTATATTGACAAGCCTTACTTGGCCGATGTGACCGCTACTTTCCCTGATGGGTCTGTGTGCTCTCACTGTGTCCGCCTTCCGTTCGTCCCCAATGAGACGGTGGAGGTGAAGGTGATGAACGGACGATTTAATCTGGACGGAAGCAAATTCTATAAGGAATGGGCTAATGCGGATGATTTTGCCGAGAACTCCCGTCCTTACCGCACTGTGCAGGAGACGGAGGAACTGCTGAAGAACTATCTCAGGCAGCACGCAACGGAGGAGGGATGTGTGCACTACTTCGTGCAGGAAAGATTGCTGAAGAAGCAGGCGCTGAGGGAGATTGTTCCTCAGGAGGTCTGGGAGGGTCGGATGAAGGATGTGTTTCAGTTCCTGATGTCCACGTGGAGGGAGTCGAGAGACTGAAATCGGGATTTTTCGTTCTGTGCCGCCACACGTTTCACAGCTGTGGAGGGTGGTCGGATGAGACGATGGAACGGCATCGAAGGGAGCGGAGGGGCACATTTCTTCTCTGCTCTTTTTTTGTGGTTTGTTTCTTTTGCCGTATCTTTGCAAAAAAATTAGTAAATGCAAGAAAATGAAGACACTGACAGTTGTTAAGGTTGGAGGTAAGATTGTGGAGGACGAAGCTTCTCTACAGCAGCTCCTGAAGGATTTCAGCGCTATTGATGGCACAAAAGTACTGGTGCATGGCGGTGGCCGCTCGGCTACGAAGGTGGCGGCACAGCTGGGCATCGAGAGTACGATGATTGGCGGCAGAAGAGTGACGGATGCGGAGATGCTCGGCGTGGTGACGATGGTGTATGGCGGTTTGGTGAACAAGAACATCGTGGCGCGCCTGCAGGCTTGCGGCATCAATGCGCTGGGGCTGACAGGCGCCGACATGAATGTGATGCGTTCGCACAAGCGTCCGCTGAAGAAGGTGAAGATGGAGGACGGAACGGAGCAGATGGTGGACTTTGGCTTTGTGGGCGATGTGGACGAGTGTGACGGCAGGATGCTTGCCACGCTGATTGACGAAGGCATTGTGCCTGTGATGGCACCGCTGACGCACGACGGGGAAGGGCATCTGCTGAACACGAACGCTGACACCATTGCGGGGGAGACTGCGAAGGCACTGGCAGCCTATTTCGATGTGACACTCATCTATAGCTTTGAGCATGCGGGAGTGCTGACTGACCCTGAGGACGAGGGGTCGGTGATTCCGCACATCGATGCGGAGAGCTTTGAGGCACTGAAGGCCGACGGCACGGTGAGCGGAGGCATGATCCCGAAGATTGAGAATGCGCTGGAAGCTGTGAAGGCTGGTGTGAAGCAGGTGATTATCACAAAGGCTGATGCCATTGACGGCTCACGAGGCACTATCATCAGCTGAGCATGTTGGATTTCCAGCACGACATACTTCCGCTGAAGAACATCATCTTCCGCACGGCGTTGCGCATCGTCCTGAACAGGGAGGAGGCGGAGGACATCGTGCAGGATATTTTGCTGAAGCTGTGGGAACGGCGCAGGGAACTGGAGAGGGTGGAGAATCTGGAAGCATTCGCGCTCACAATGACAAGGAATCTGGCCATTGACAGAAAGGAAAAGATGGATAACCGTCATGTAACTCTTGACCAACGGACACACGACCAGACAGACGAAGAATCGCCTAATGCCGACAGCTTGCTGATGGCGCAAGAGAAGGACCGTTTCATTGCTAATGCCATCAACTCGTTGCCAGAGAAACAACGCTGCATCTTGCAATTGAGGGACATTGAGGGGAAAACTTACAAAGAGATTGCGACCATGTTAAACATCACAGAATCAGACGTTAAAGTATCGCTCTTCCGTGCCCGAAACGAGATTAAGGAAAAAATTATACAAAAAAAACTTCTTTTTCTGTAACTTTTTCAGTTTTCACCCGTCATATATATAGAAACTTCACTCAAACATGGATTACAAGTACATAGAACAGCTGCTGGAAAGCTACTTTGACTGCCGCACGACACTGCAGGAGGAGCAGATTCTACGCTCTTTCTTCTCACAAGAGGATGTGCCTGGGCATCTTGCTGAATATGCCGACCTATTCAAGTATGAAGTTGAAGCAAAAGAGGAAGTTTTGGACGAGAAATTTGACCAGCGCATGCTGAACCTGATTGCACAGGACGAAAAACAGAAAACTTGTGCCATCAGGATGAGAACTCGCCATTTTGTTCCATTCTTCAAAGCTGCGGCAGTAGTAGCCATTGCGATTACCATCGGGAACGCAGCAGAACATGCCATAGGGGAACAAGAGGCGGAGGAGAACAATGCGACGGCCATCAGTCCATACACTCAAGCGAGTGAGGTTCAGCAAATTATCCGCATCAAGGATGTCAGTCAGGCGAAGACCAAACCAAAGAATGACTCTATCATCGGAATCACGACTACAGACGGGATTCAGTAACAGGAGCAGCAGAATGAGAAATTTGCTTTTACATAAATATATATTAAACAAATCAATGCTTAACTAAACCAAAACCTATTGAGGGATGAGCTGCGAAGCTCGAATTCCTTTTGCCAAAGGAGCATGCTCTGGAGGCGCAACATTGGAGGAGGCTCCAATTCTCTAAAAAACAAACACAGTGTTATTTTAACACAATAGGGGGTGCGTCATAAAACACACCCCCTATCTTTTCTCATTCTCTCAAACAGCTTGATGAAATCCGCTGAGCCACAAAATTCCCAAACGCTTCTATCGACGAGCCAGATGGGAATAGAACTCCTTGTGAGCTTTCGCATTCACTTCTCGTTCTGTCACGACTTCCAGAATTTTCACAACTGGTTCTGCATCTAAAAAATCTTCTAACATCTGTTCTAATTCTACTGCATTCTTGGCAATCAAATACTTGGCTCCACACTCCAAGGCTACTCCTTCTGCCTTCGTGTCGTGCTGTGCTGAAATGCTGCCACCCAGATATGGACTTTCAAGACTCGGGAGATGGTGGAAAATTTGTCCGCCATGGTTGTTCAGAAGCAGAATCCTGAAAGGAACGGATGGATTTTTCACGTATTTGTTCCAGAGCCCATTCTTGTCATAGAAGAAACTGAGGTCACCCGTCAGCAAAAGCGTAGGTTCTTCACAACCGACCCAATAGCCAACAGCTGCCGAAACACTACCCTCAATGCCATTCACGCCACGATTGCCATGCACAGGATTGGGCATTCCGTCAAATAGCTGCCAATTCCTTACCATCGAGCTATTTGCCACCTGTATATGCCAAAGACTCTGCAAACGCTGCCGAACGGTCTTCAGCACGGTTAAGTCGCAGAAATCCCCTCCCCAAGATTCTTTTTCTCGCACCCATGCTGACTTTGCAAACATGGTCTGCTGATACTCCTTGCGCTTGCCAATCACAGCAGAATCCTGCCGAGACAGGGCTGCAAGCAAAGTCTGTGGCAATGCCTCTACAAGATGGGTACAGCACATGAACAGGTCTGCCACATCGCCTTGAAGCGAAACGTGCCAATGCCATACGGGAGGATTTTCTCTCAGATGCTGTTTCAGAGACTTTGAAACGATATGCCCCCCAAGGGTAATCAGCAAATCGGGGGCATCAAAGGCGTGGGCATGCAGCATCTCATCACAATTGCATACGTAACGAGGTGGCTCATCAGCAGTCTGAATGTTTGAGAGATGTTCTGCACACACCAGACAATGCGTTTCTGCCAACTGCGACAGAAGCGGAGCACAAACAGCCATTTCGCTTGGCAGCATCTGCCCCACAAGGATGAGCACACGCTCTGCACGTTCCCATATCTGGCGCATATCGGCCGAGAGCTGGAACTTGCCGTCTGAACCATTTGTCCATTGCATCAGTCGGGCTTCGGGAAGACGATCTGCACTGAAATCGAACAAGGGTTCTGCAATCGGAACATTGACATGAACAGGACGCTTGATTTTCAGCATCTCTATCAGCACCTCATTGATCAGCCTATTGCAATGCCACAAATCCTCGTCGGAATCAGGCTCTGGCAAAGTCACGCTCTTAACAGACAACAGTCCGAAAACACCTTGCTGCGGAAGCGTCTGGCCATCCATCTGCCCCACCCAACGCTGCGGACGGTCGGCAGAAATCACCATCAAAGGCAGCACACGATAGTACGCCTCGCTAACCGCTGGAGCCAGATTGAGCACTGCGGAACCGCTTGTCACACACACGGCAACAGGCTCGCCTCCATTGGCTTCCATCAAGCCTATGGCAAAAAAACCTGCGCTACGCTCATCTGTCACTTCGTAGCACTGCATCCCTGCCATCTGGAAATTATGGACAAGAGCCGCATTGCGACTGCCAGGACATACAACCATCTGCCTGACATCCGCCTTCAGGAGCAATGCCGTCAGTTGCTGGATGTTGGATTTAGTACTGAACATATTGTCTTGAGTTTTTCTTCTGTTTCTTGAAATTCCGTTTCAGGTGTTGACTCAGGCAAGATGCCGCCGCCGGCATAGAGCATACAGCCATAGTGGTCGCCTTGGTCATGAAGATGGCAGCATCGCAAATTCACATACAGGTTGGTCTCACCATGAACGTCCAGCATTCCCACCACACCAGAGTAATAACTGCGGTCATACCCCTCATGCTCTGCAATAAAAGCCTTTGCAGCATCTTTAGGCAAGCCACATACAGCAGGCGTTGGATTCAAGCGATTCACAAAATCAATCACAGTGACAGAAGGCTTGGGCGAAAAATGAAATTCAGTTTTCAAATGATACAAATTACCTGCACGAGAAGTGTAGGGTCCAGCCTCTTCCACCACACGACTCAATGGCGTGATAACATCACGCACATAATCAGCCACCAGCGACTGCTCCCTCCTGTTCTTGTCCGACCAGTCTCCATCTGTGAGCATTGTACCAGCCAGAGCCACCGTGCAATAGTGCGATTTTGAACCAGCTAAAAGGATTTCGGGAGTAGAACCTATCCAGTAACCTGTTTCACGAGTGTAGCAGAGATACACCATCGTCCGTGGATAAGCATCGCAAGCTCGAAGAAACGCATCCATCGGACAACCGTCATATCGGGCGGAGACAGAACGTGAAAGCACCAGTTTCTCAAATTGAGAAGGTATGACACAGTGGAAACGTTCAAACACCTCTCTGTATGTACCCTCATTCTCCTCAACTTCCGAAATCCTCCCTCCCCCTGCAATCTTCAGCATAGCCGTCTTGATGGTCATTTCATCATCAGGACGAACACGTACAACAGGATGCGCCCTCCCATCAAACGGCAGCATGACAAAAGCACGGCAATCCTCATCAACCAGTTCTGGAGCCATGCACACCGCACCTTTCTGCGAATGCTGGCACACGATGTGCACCTCATCCCTGAAAGGCAACCGATAAAGCGCATACGCGACATACTTCCCGAACGCTATCATCTTCCCTTATTTCTTGATTTTGATGATTCTGTTGGTCACTCTCTCAGCCGAAATCACCCGACCGTCTTCTCCCACAATATCCACATTCCAGACATGAGTGCTCTTGCCCGCATGAACAAGCTTCGCCCTGCCATACACCACTCCTTCGGTTGCCGACATAGCTACATGGCTGGCATTCACTTCTGTGCCGCACACTGCATAATCTTCATTATAATGATTGATATGCAACGAACCAACACCGGCTATGGTCTCAGCGAGCGACAACGAGGCTCCTCCATGCAGCACTCCCAAATACTGGCGAGTTGCAGGAGAAATCGGCATTTCAGCAACAGCGTATTCATCCTCCGTCGGGATGAAACGAATGCCCAAAGTCTCTATCAGCGTTCCCCTCATCCGCGAATGGAGAAAGTCGCATTCTTCTTGAGTTAACATAAATGTGAATTGGTAAGTTTTTAAGTTTATAAGTTTTTGAGTTCTTTAGTTTGTATGGTATTTGCGCAGTTCCTTTCTCAACGCATGTGCTTTCCCATCTGTCACCTCATCCATCAATGCCCAGAACTGTACAGAATGATTATGGTGGACAGTATGGCACAATTCATGCAGAATCACATAGTCTTGCAGATGTTCAGGCACTTGCATGAGATAGAGCGACAAACTAATGGAATTCAAAGCCGAGCAAGACCCCCAACGCGTTTTGGAATCGCGGATTGTCAGACTCGAATAACTGAATCCGTACAAATGCGCTAACTCTGCCACTCGACGAGGCAGGCTTGCCTTTGCCTCCTTACGCATCTGCTCCACATCAACAGCATTCAACGGAGGATTCGCCTTCAGCATATTTTGCTTTTCCAACAGCGAAGAACGGAAGCGCTCTATCGTGTTTCTGACAAAGGCCAATGACGCACCTCGAAAGGCTGTAACACGAAGACCGCCAACCTCAGGACGCATAATGATGCTGCGCGCTCTGGGGTTGACGGTCACTGTTACCGTTCCAAAATCAGGGTCTTGGTAGGTCATCATTCTCTCATGCCCATCAGCAAACGACCTACTTAGAGAACTCCTTGTATATCTTCTCGGCGATTTCCTTCATTTCCTCAGCAGAAAGACTCATCTTCGGATTAGCAAAGTTCATGTCCTTCTCGCTCTGCATAGGAATGAGATGAATGTGAGCATGAGGTACTTCAAGACCTAATACCGCCTGTCCTACCTTCACGCAAGGAAATGCAGCCTTGATAGCAACTGCCACCTTCTTGGCAAAAACCTCGAAACGAGCTAGTTCATCATCTTCCATATCAAAGATATAATCAACCTCGCGGCGAGGGATGACCAGTGTATGGCCCTTCACCAGTGGATTGATATCGAGAAAAGCGTAAAACTCCTCATTTTCCGCGCATTTATATGAAGGAATCTCCCCTTCTGCAATCTTAGAGAAAATGCTCATAATAACTTTCTATTTTCTGTTATCCGAAACAGATGTTCATAATCTCAAACTTCATCACACCACGGGGAACTGTTACTTCTGCTACATCGCCAACTTTCTTTCCCAGAAGTCCCTGAGCAATTGGTGTCTTGATAGAAATCTTGTTTTCACGCAAATTAGCTTCACCTTCGCTCACAATCGTGTAAGCAAGTTTCATACCATTCTCGATATTTTTGAGTTCCACCTTTGAAAGAATCTGAACTTCATCTGTTTTTGTCAGCTTTGAAGGGTCAAGAATCTTAGCCTCTGCAAGAGTTGCTTTCAATTCTGCAATTCTTGTCTCGAGCTTTCCCTGCGCCTCTTTAGCTGCATCATATTCTGCATTTTCAGAGAGGTCGCCCTTTTCACGAGCCTCCGCAATCTGTCGGATTACCTCAGGACGGTCAACCTCCTCCAACTGCTTAATTTGGGCACGCAGCTTGTCGTAGCCCTCCTGTGACATATAAGCCATAATATTTCCTTTTTTAATTAGTTAAATTTTAGTATTAAAGCATAGATTTTCGTCCTGCTCCAATCAGCGGACTAAAAGAAAAAGAATCCCGACACCATCTGATGTCGGAACCCTTCCAATCTTTTTCGTCTGCAAAGGTACGGCTTTTTCTTTTACCACACAACTTTTTCACACTTTTTTTTAGAAACTCACGGCAAAACCAGCAAGGAAATTTGCACCAATGTTACGATAGCCGAAATAGCGGTCATAGTTCTGGTTCAAGAGGTTATCGCCTTTGACAAACAGCGTGAGCGGATGCAGCGTATAGCGCACACTGGCACCGAGATTCATCGTGTTGCTCCTCTCATAGCTGTAGCTGCCGACAACAGGCGCATCAGGTTCGCTGTAGCAAGCGAAAGCCCAATCCAGCCCCACAACCAGCTGCTGCATCTTCACATCCAGCTTCCAGTCCATGCTGAACACCGGGCGTACATACGAGCCCTTTATCCACTCATCACCATGCTTGTTGCTCTCGATGTTCAACCTGTTTTTCGCATCCAAGCGCAGTATGTCTGCCCAAGTGTAAGTGAAATCGGCATTCACATAGAAACATCTGCTCTTTCTGAACTCCATCAGCGGATAAACGTAATCTCTCAACGACGCCATAAATCCTCCCATGTCAGCATGATGCTCCGCCATATCAAAACCACCGCTCACATCAGCATTCCATCCAGCCATTCCCTTCAAGCGGTATCCAATCTTTGCATCCAGCTGATGAAACTCAGCCTCCACATCAGCAGGCACATTGTTCAAGACAAAATAAGGATTCAGCCCTGACAAGCTGCGGAAGTCATTGTCCTTTTCATAACCTCGCACCTCGGCATACACATCGCTGTTCCCGTCAAGACGATAGACAAACTCCACATCGGGAGCCACCCGCCCCTCAGCACTGGCAAACACTCCGAGCTTCAGCCTCATCAAATCCGAGTTATATATATAATGTGGGGTGAAACGGAAACGTGCAGCGCCTTCCAATCCGTCAGTCTTGTAAGATGAGTTCACAAACTCCACGCCCAAGCCCGCACGCTGCACATCGTCCAGCTGATATGCCACATCCGCATTGGCATGAATCAGCATCTCGCCCAGCTTCTCTTGCAGACTCGTCAAGTAGTTCTGCTGGAAGAACTTCACCCCAGCCGAAGCGCCCACCGTCAGTCCTCCCGTCCTATAAGGGTCAATGCCAATCACCGCATTTCCCAGCACATTGTGCTGCTTATCCGTATCTCCCCCATACGCCAGATAGTTGAACAGATGGTTTTCAAAAGCACCCTTCACATAGAAGTCTGCCCCATTGGCAAAGCGATGGCTGTACTTCAGCGCCGCCCTGTTCCTATAGTCACGGCTCTTCCATTCCTCTACACCAAAGCAGTCATTCTCACGAGTCTTTCCATTAAAACCCTTCAACGACAGGTCGAGCGCAAGCGCATCCTTGTCGGTAAAGTCAAACTGATAGGCTATTTGCCCGTCAAGATTGCCATGGCTTCCGCCTCCCAGATGAACATACCCTCTGGAGTCTCCCTCTTTGACCGCATCGCTTCTGTAGTCCCCGATTGGCGACTCCACGAAACTTTGCAGCGGCTGGCTCTGCAGCGCATACTCCATCGTGTATTGCTGCACCTTCGTTTCTGCCGCCTTAGCCTTCACTTCCACTTTCTTCGCATCTGACACCACAGGCTTCACTTCGTTTGTAACCTCCACCGTATTGTCCAGCTGCGCCATCACTGGCATGGTCATCGCCGCTGCCAGCATCGTTAACAAATATCTCATATCACTTCAGTGTTTCAGTTCTCCAATCCTTCCATTTTCGCATCAATCAGCACTTTGATGTCATCCTCCTCCTTATAATTTGCCTTCAGCGACTCCAGCGTCTGCTTAGCCTCCACCAAACGGTCTTGCGCCTTATAGACATCGCTCAGCAAGACAAATGCACGCGCCAGCCAATACGGCCTGCCAATGCCTTCATCTATCGCCTTGTTGAGCAGCTGCTCCGCCTCCAGGTACTGCCCCGCATCATACAAAGCCTGCGCTGCCACCACAGGCGCCTTTGCCGCCTCCGTCTCAATAGAGTCCTGAGCAGCAGCTATCGAATCTTGAATGGCAATGTTTGTCGCCATGTTGGTCAGCTCATCACTCGCCTTCTTGGCATATTCGCTGTTGGGATACCTCATGGCAATAGAGCCGAACACAGCCGCTGCCTCGTCTTCTCGACCAGACAGCACATAGGCACGCCCCTGCTCATAAAGCGCCTGAGCGCCCAACTTTGATGCCGGATACTCCGCATTCATCTGCTGAATCAGCTCCACCTTCTTTTCATAGTTTCCCCGCAAACCTTCGATGTAAGCCTGCTGCAGCATCGAATAGTCTCCCAACGCATAGTACGTCTGCTTGGCAATGGTATATTGAGCATTTGCCTCGTCATAGCTGCGCATGTTCAGATAGCAGTCGCCCATGCGGTTGCAGGCATCAGCTTTCATCGAGGTGTTCGCATCGTCTAAGGCAACGAGCTTCTGGAACTGCGTTATGGCCGCATTATACTTTTGCAGCTTGAATTGAGCATAGCCCAAGCTATACACAGCATAAGCATGATTCTTCAGCGTTCCACTCTGTGTGCGAGCGCCCAAGTTAATGGCCGTGTTCAAGTCGCTGGCAGCCTGAGCATAGTTGCCCAGACGATAATTGCAGTCACCCTTGATGTAGTAGGATTCCGCATACGCCTCTGCATCCTGATTGCCCAACGCCACAGCCTGCCCTGCATACGTCAGCGCCTCCTGAATGCGGTTGCCATTCAAGTTTTCAAAAGCCAGATTGTACAGCACCTTCTGCTTGTCTGCCTGAGCAGCCGTATTCGGCTCCTGCACCTTGCTGATAGCATCAAGCGCCTTCGAATAGTCCTTCTTGGTCATATAGACACCTGTCAGGCACTGCGACACCGAAGCAGCATACCGAGAAGATGGGAACTCGCTCAAGAACTGCTCCATCACAGCAATCGTGCCGGGCGAAGACTGCTCATGCTGCATCAGTGCATAGTTATACAACGCCTGCTCACGAAGCTCTGGAATGACAGACATCTGTGCGGCAGTCTGAAAAGCCCTCTGCGCTTCAGTCCTTTTCCCCTTGCGCAATGCAGCAACACCGGCATGCAGCCAAGCATTCTGACTCATCTCGTCAGGCACTGACGCCGCCGAAGCAGATGCCACCCACATGGCATAAGCCTTGTCGAGCGCACCTCCATTATAGTAGCACATGCCCAGCTTATACTGAGAGGTGCGTGTCTTCTCGCCTGCCTCCAGATAAGGCACAGCTCGTTGATATTGCCCCTCATCATACAGCCGCTCACCAGCCAATCTATACAACACGTCATTATAGCTGCTCATCTCCGCTCCCAAATCCGTCAACGGATATGCCACTTCCACCACTTGCCCTTCCGCGCCGAAGAACATCTCCAGCGCCTCGTCCACCTGCTCGTTCCTGATGTGCAGATTCCGCTTCAGCACAGCCAGCACATCCGCATAGGGCGAATGAGGATTCTCCTTCAGCCACTCGCCCATATTGTCCAGCGTCCCCGGAGTGTCCAGCACATAGTCACAAACCAGGCTGAGCGCTTCCGCCTCTTGCCGTTCTCTCGCACTGCCAGCCTTCTCTTCCAAAAAGCGCGTCAACTGCTGCTTTGCGCCATAGTAGTGGCCGTCCGCCACCGCCTTCACTGCCGTCTGCTGCGCCTGCATGCACAAAGCTGCACCAGCCATCAGCCACGACAACAACATTCTTTTCTTCTTCATTGCTGATAATTCTATTTTCATGTACAAAGATACGGATATTTCATTCAATTCTAGCGACATTAACAATATATAACGTCTGTTCGACGTAATGATGATGCAATAATCCTGCTTTTGTCAATGATTTCCGCATCCATTTCAGGCTTCTTAGTCATCAAGCTGCAAGCAATAAGCCCGCACGAGCATGTTGGCGCAACAGGAGAACTTTTCTCACGTCAAACTCACGTTAAAGAGGAAAATTGAATCCGCTTTACTTTTTTTCTCCCCTGCTCAAGACCATGCCTTAATATACCGTACCCCTCGGGTCCGCCAAGGTGGACCCGAGGGGTACGGTGCATCGGACCCGAGGGGTACGATTTGGGCGACAACAAGCATATTGATTCACCAGAAAGAAGAGAAGGATTGCATCGCCCTAAAACTGAAGCGATTAGAAAAAGGCGTCAGCTTTGGCGAAAAAATATTGTATCTTTGCAAGGGAAAACAGATGAAAAACACAGTTAAAAGTATTCGTTTACTCTCATTTCTAATCAGAGTAAACCTATTGGCAGAATGAAGTACGCACTGAATTAATTCCACCAACGAATAACATCATTTTCTCCTCACCTCAAATGTAACTCATGCAGTGTTATAACATCGACAATAAAAAGCCCTCTCCATAATTTCTTGAGCACAAGCAAATTGCGGAGAGGACTTACTATTGGTCTGCGGTTTCTGCATCAATGCGGATGTAGATAGAGGCGGAACTTCTAATATCCCGGATTCTGTGTTAACATCATATTAAACCTCATCTCCGAGGAAGGAATGGGCAAAAGTAAGCGATTATTTTCTATGCCACACACATCCTGCGCCAACCCGTTTCGCTTGAGAAAAGCAAAGTATGTACCGCTGTAAAGCAGAAGATGCTCACGCAGTTCTTTGATACGGAACAGCACATCTCCCTCTGCCAGCACGAGCGACTTGGCTTGAGCCACTGCCTCAACAAGACTGTTTGCCTCGCTAGCTCTGCCTGCATGGTAGCAGCATTCTGCCAATGACAGGTACACATCACTAAGGGTGATATAAGGCGTCACTTGGGGAGAAACAATCGTTGCGCGTGTGACCCTCTCATTTTGCAATGCAAAGATGACCTCCGTGCTGTTTTCCACAGAAACGTAAGAGGACTCCAAGTCTATTGATGGGGCGAAGTTCGTAGAGGCATCCAAACGATAGAATCCATTATCCATCACAGAGCGGAGCAATGGCATAGCCTCATCGTATCGCCCTTCATACATATAGAGATTGGCAAGAAGCACACGAGCTACATCCTTCGACACAAAGAAGAATCCATCAGCCCCCTCAAGCGACTCGTTTTTCTTCTCTTCCAAATTCTCGACAGCAGACAGCAGTTTCTCCTGCATATCGGCAAGGATGAATCTCTCCGATGTGCGCGGAACACCCGACATAGCATTGTCCAGTTGGCTATAATCAGTCAGATAGGGAACACCACCCCATCCGTACAGAAGAGTCGAGTACCAGAAAGCACTCAACACATTACAGAAGTCGCTATATACATTCAGCATCCCCTCGTCCATCCTCTTCAGCAGCAGCAACTGTGTGTTGGCGCTATAGAAGCGCTCCCACGCATTTTCAACATAACGATCTTCCGGCGTGATGTTAGCAACAGTATTCGCCTCTTTGTTGTTCCAATAGTTCTGTTCCAAAACTGAATAGCTCTGCATCCCAGACAGCAGATGATCTGCCAAATTACCCACTATATACTTTCCTTCATGCCCAAGCAAAGGCACGTCTTCAACAGGAATCTTTACCACGCCAGCCTCTTGTGTCAGGGTGACTGTTGCCACCACATTGCCTATATAATCATAGAGCAAAACGCTTTTCTTCTTCTCTCTTTTGGAAGTTAAAGGAGATACAACTATTTTCAACGTATTGTTCTCTATTGACTTCGTAAGATTTATTTCCCCATCTCTGAAAGCAGAAGGGTCGTACTTATCGTACAAATCGACGAACTTCTCTTCCGTCACAATATCACTTGGTCCAACAAACTCCAAATCACCATCTCCAATCTGTTGCTCCAAATAAACAGGCACGGGAGAATTTATCTGAATGGTGTATGTTCCGCCCTCGTTGGGAACAGAGATTTCCGCACAATCCAACCTCACTTCTTCACCCTCCTTCATCACTTCATCACCCACGATGCCATTATCATTCCAGTCAACAAAAGAAACAAGGTCTTTTACACTCACATCAATACCTAACGAGCTATATCGTTCAACTATATTTTCTTTGATGTCTGCCAGTTCGCCAACAAGCTTTCCTTTATCTTTTCTTATCTGCGAACGTATTGCCTCTGAAAAGGTTCCTGTCCTGCCAAACTCTTCGCTCAGTTTTGCCAGATATTCTGTCAAAGCCGCCTCGCTTCTGTCCACAAGCAATAAAGATGAAATGGCTATCAATGCTGCAGACTCGCCTGTCCCTGCTATGATGGAGAATTGCGAAGCATCCTTGGAGGTATATTTCTCTAAGCCAAACTGCCTTAGCAATTCCTCTTGCGCTTGTCTGTTAGCCGACTCAAACCTGCTGCCCGAAGAGATAAGATTCCTCATGCGAGTGTATTTCAGATGGGTCAGCACATTGACGTTTACCGTCTGCTTATCTGACAAATCTGCCAGAGCCCGCAAAGTTAATGTACCATCAGAAAGCGCACCTTCCACTTCATTGAAAAAGTATCCAGTAGCCATCAGTTCTGCATAAGGGGATTGAAATTCTTTACTGCCCAACGTGAAATTGCCCAAATCATCATTGATAGTAGTGCTGTACATCTCACCCGTTACTTGCAGACGCTCATTCATCGGTTGCACTGTAATAGTGGAGCCGCTGACAAACGGTCCTTTTTCTACTTTTCCGCTAACATTGTAGCTTGCCGGTGGAAGTTCTTCACCTCCCTCATCACTGCTACAAGAAACTGAAGAGATGCACAAGAACAAAAGGCTGTTCAAGAGAAAAACATTCTTCGAGGTCTTTTCAAACATTACTTTTTTCATTTTCATAAGTTTTAAAACAAAAGGCGGAACTGTTCGATGCTTATCTGAAACTCGGTTACCGCCAAGTAGACCTATAATGAAACAAGCAAGAACAGCTCACGCCTAACAGACGTGAGCCTTCTGTCTGCTTGTTCTTTCATTATGAATGTTTTGGCGGTATTCAGTTTCAAAGAACAAGAGCAAAAGCTCAATCTATATGTATAAGTATGAACAGAAACGCTATTCTGCAAGTTAATATAATTACAATTCCCCTTCAATAGAGGAATGCATCCTCTTCGTCAAGAACATCGCAAAGATACAACATTTACTCAAGATTTTCTTCCTTTCTCCCCTAAAAAATGTTTTTCATGTCGAATAAGGTTTTCTTTTTGTTCGTTGAACGGAATATTTACCTTATCTTTGCATGTCAAATACTTAGAAAAATGACTCACAAATATGATTTTCTCGTTATCGGCTCGGGTGTAGCTGGTATGAGTTATGCGCTGAAGGTGGCTGAGGCTAACAAGGGCAGGATTGCTATCATCTGCAAGACTACGCTGGAGGAGGCTAACACGACGAAGGCGCAAGGAGGCATTGCCGCCGTGACAAACTTGCTCGTGGATAATTTTGAAAAGCACATTGAGGACACAATGATTGCGGGTGACTGGATTAGCGATCCTGAGGCGGTGAGGCAAGTGGTGACAGGCGGTCCTGACTGCATCAAGGCGCTGGTGGAATGGGGCGTAAACTTCGACAAGAAGGAGGACGGGTCGTTTGACCTGCACCGCGAGGGCGGACATTCAGAGTTCCGCATTCTGCACCACGCTGACGACACGGGTGCGGAGATTCAGCGGGGACTGATGGAGGCTGTGCGCAACCATCCTAACATTGATGTGCTGGAGCACCACTTCGCAGTGGAAATCATCACGCAGCATCATCTGGGCATCAGGGTGACGCGCCGCACGCCTGACATTGTATGCTATGGGGCATACGTGCTGAACCCGAAGACTGGAAAGATTGACACCTACCTGTCGAAGGTGACGCTGATGGCGACTGGAGGCACGGGGGCTATCTATGCCACCACGTCGAATCCGAACATTGCCACGGGCGACGGAATTGCGATGGTGTATCGTGCCAAGGGGAAGGTGCAGGACATGGAGTTTGTGCAGTTTCACCCAACGGTGCTGTACAATCCTGCGGAGACGCACCCTGCTTACCTCATCACGGAAGCGATGCGCGGCTATGGCGGCATTCTTCGTCTGCCAAACGGGGAGGAGTTTATGCAGAAGTATGACGAGCGACTGAGTCTTGCGCCCAGAGACATCGTGGCGCGCGCAATTGACAACGAAATGAAGATTCACGCGCTAGATCATGTGTGTCTGGACGTGACGCACAAGGATGCAGAGGAGACGAAGCACCACTTCCCGAACATCTACGCGAAGTGCCTCTCTATCGGCATTGACATTACAAAGGAGTACATTCCTGTGGCACCCAGCGCACACTATATGTGCGGCGGCATCAAGGTGGATCTTGACGGCCAGTCAAGCATCAGGCGCCTGTATGCTGTGGGCGAATGCTCATGCACTGGGCTGCATGGCGGCAACAGGCTGGCGAGCAACTCGCTGCTGGAGGCAGTGGTTTATGCCGATGCTGCTGCCAAGCACTCGCTGGAGGTGATTGACCAGTATGACTTTAACACGAAGGTGCCCGAGTGGAACGATGAGGGCACGATGACAAACGAGGAGAAGGTGCTGATTGCCCAGGACATCAAGGAGGTGGGGCAGATTATGTCTACCTATGTGGGCATTGTGCGCTCCGACCTGCGTCTGCATCGCGCTTGGGAGCGGCTCGACCTTCTGTTTGAAGAGACGGAGCACCTGTTCAAGAGGGTGAAGCCGACAAAGGAGATTTGCGAGCTGCGCAACATGATTAACGTGGGGTATCTCATCACGCGGCAGGCGCTGGAGCGCAAGGAAAGCCGCGGACTTCACTACACGGTGGACTACGCTAAGCACGCTCTGGATAAGAAGAAATAATATCAAATATTGAATCACTCTTATGAAAAAGATACTATCATTTTTAATTTTTAGTTTTTCGCTGCTCTTCTCCGCTCTGGCGCAAGACACGGCTATCCCTATGGATGCTGCTGTGCGCAAGGGAGTGCTGCCCAATGGACTGACTTATTATCTGCGACATAACGAATGGCCGGAGAAGCGTGCGTTCTTCTACATAGCCCAGAAGGTGGGGTCTGTTCAGGAGGAAGATGACCAGCGTGGATTGGCTCACTTCTTGGAGCACATGTGCTTCAACGGCACGAAGAACTTCCCCGGCAACAGCCTGAAGACTTACCTTGAAAGCATCGGCGTGAAGTTTGGAGAGAACCTGAATGCCTACACGTCGCTGGACGAAACGGTGTATAACATAGATAATGTGAACGTGGAGACGGCGGGAGCCATTGACTCTTGCCTGCTCATCCTGCACGACTGGAGCCACGATCTCCTGCTCGAGGACAAGGAAATTGACAAGGAGCGTGGCGTCATCAATGAGGAATGGAGGATGAGAAGCTCTGCCATGATGCGCATGTATGAGAAAGCTCTGCCCGAAATCTATGCCAACAGCAGATATGGACACCGCCTCCCCATCGGTACGATGGAGGTGGTGATGAACTTCCCTTACGAGGCGCTGCGCAGCTACTATCAGAAGTGGTACAGGCCTGACCTGCAAGCCATCGTGATAGTCGGCGACGTGGACGTGGACGAGATGGAACAGAAGATTCAGAAGGTGTTTGCCGACATCAAGCCTGCTGGTCCAGACGCTGCAAAGTTTGAGTCTTACCCTGTGCCTGACAATGAGGAGCCGATTGTTTCTATCAATAAGGACAAGGAACAGCAGAACAATTCGTTCCGCTTCATGTGGAAAACGAAGTCGCCGTTTCCTCGCGAGCTGAAGAATGACCAGAGCTACCTGATTGCCAACCTGATCAAGAGCGCTATGGCGAGCATGTTCGGAGAGCGCATCAGAGAGATTCTGCAAAAGGAGAATGTGCCGTTCATCAATGCTGCATTTGGCTACACCGACTTCTTCATCTCGAAGACAAAGGAGGCATACACGGGCACGGTCACTTGCGAGGAGAACAAGTACGAGCAGGGCATCAAGGCGCTCTATCGCGAGATTCTGCGCGCCCAGAAGCACGGATTCACTGCGGCGGAGTTTGAGCGTTTCAAGTCTGAGTACATCTCTCAGCTCGAAAGGATGTACCTGCACCGAGACAAAACGTCCAGCGGCAGCTATGTGGAGGAATGCATCCGCAACTTCATCGACAACGAGCCAATGCCTGGCATTGAGTGGGAGCATGAGAACATGAACAAAATCATCCCTATGCTGAACGTGTCGATGGTGAATCAGTTCATCGCGCAGATGCCTCAGAACAACCTGGTCATCACCATGTGGGCTACAGACAAGGAGGAGAACATCCTGCCAAGCAAGGAGGACATTCTCCGATTCATGAAAGAGGTGGAGAAGGAAGACATCGAGCCTATCAAGGAGGAGGACAACAACAAGCCGCTCATCGAGAATATGCCTGTTGGAGGCAAGGTGAAAAGCATCAAGAGCGACAAATACGGGGCTAAGCTCATCACCCTCAGCAACGGCATCAAAGTTCACGTGAAGAAGACAGACTACTCTCCGAACCAAATCATCATGTATGCACAAAGCTGGGGCGGCACATCGCTCTACAGCATTGACGAGTTTTACCAGACGGATAACATCAACTGGGTGACTGTTGGAGGCTGGGGAGACTTCAGCGTAACAGCGCTCAACAAGAAACTCGCCGGCATTCAAGCGAGCGTCATGACCAGTGTCAGTTCAAACAGCGAAATGGTATCTGGCGGCTGTGTGAAGAAAGACTTCGAAACCATGCTGCAGCTCACTTACCTAAAGTTTACTGCACCTCGCAAAGACCTCGAAGCCTTCAACGCTACCGTTCAGCGAAACAAGGCGAGCATGAAAAATCGGGAGTTGCAACCAACAACCGCTCTGCAAGACACCATTGCCAAGGTTGTCTATAACAACAACATCCGCGCATTGCGTGCCAAGGTGGAAGATTTTGACAAGATGAACTACGACCGCATTATTGAGCTCTACAAGGAACGCTTTGCTGATGCTGACGACTTCGAGTTCTTTATCATTGGCGACTGCGATGCCGACTCTATCGCTCCACTTCTTGCCAAGTATCTGGGTGCACTTCCTACGCTGAAAGGCAAGGAAAAATACAAGACCATAGACTTGAAGATGGCTGAGGGGAAACGAAAGAATGTGTTTGAGAAGCATCAAGAGACTCCCAACGCTACAGTACAATTCATCTACCATGCTCCTACAAAGAAGAACCTGAAGAATGAGCTTGTGCTGAGCATGATGGAACAGATTATGGACATGGTATATACAGAATCTGTGCGTGAGGACGAAGGCGGCGCATACGGCATCCCTGTTGGCGCATCGCTGAGCCGCTATCCGCAGGAAATGGCAACGATGCAGATTCAGCTGCAGACCTCGCCTGACAAACGGGAGAAGATGACTGAAATCATCTATCAGGGAGTGGAGGACATGGTCAACAACGGACCCGAGGAGGAGCACTTGCAGAAAGTAAAGGAATATATGCTCCGCAGTCACGAAGAAAACCTGAAGTCAAACAGCTACTGGCTGAACGAGATGGTGAACTATGCAACCTACAAGAAAGATGATAACGCTGTATATGTAAAGACCGTCAACAGCATAACGGTGAAGGATATACAGAAGATGGCAAAGCACATCTTCAACAGCGGCAACTGCATCGAAGTGGGCATGACAAGCCCAATGGATAAATAGCCCTATGAATAGACAATTCCAAGCAAAAATCTCAATCAAACATTATGCGCTACTGGCAGTTCTGCTGTCGGTAGCCATTTATTTCGTATGGCACACCGAAATGCTTTCCTATCAAGGATGCGGCATTCTTATGGCAGCCGTTTTGCTACTGATGGTCATTGTGATTGAACGGATGATTCACACCACCTACACTATCACATCCAGCAACACACTGATTATCCGACAAGGGCGATTTTCCAAGGAAAAAGCCATCCAGCTGGATGACATTGACCGGATAGACCAAATCAAACGGTACAGAATAGGCAACAAGCCCCTGCACACCTATCTTGCCATCGTGCTAAAAAACAACACAGAATATTACATCACCCCCAGAAACGAAGAAGATTTCATCAAATGTATCATTCAGAAAAAGAAGAAAAAAGAGACCGACGAATAGACACTGGCAAACGGATGTGGCTCATTGCCACACTCCTTGCCCTGCTGTTTCCGCTCCATGCACAGGAACTTAACGGCAATACCCTTCAGAACGATTCCGCTTCTCACGACTCACTCGCCACAGCACTAATCCAACCCTCATGGGAAGAACGGACCAAAAGCGAACTTGACAAATTTGCAGCAGAGGCTGAAAACACCTATTTCAACACAGGAATTTGTGTGTGGGATTTGACCAGCGACTCCTTGCTGTGGTCTTACAACGGGCAAAAAGTCATGCGCCCAGCATCCACACAGAAAGTCGTCACAGCCATATCTGCTCTCAGCATACTGGGTGCACAGCACGAACTCAGAACACGTGGATTCTATACTGGCGAGCTCACGACTGACAGCACGCTGAAGGGAGACATCTATATTGTGGGCGATTTCGATCCCATGTTTTCATACGCCGACCTGTGCGAATTAGCACGCAGCGTCCGAGACATGGGCATACAACGGGTGGACGGAACCATCTATGCCGATGCCAGCATGAAAAGCCCCGACCTCTACGGCAACGGATGGTGCTGGGACGATGTGCCAAGCAAGAACGAACCTTTTCTCTGTGCGCTCATGCTCGAACGAGGCACCACTTATCCCGACTTCAAGAAATATTCAGAAGAAGCATCTTTCCATCCCGCTGAACATTTCGTGTATGTGCTCAGCCAAGAACTGCACAAACTGAACGTCACAGCAGCAGACGGCATTGCACCTGTCAGTTACGCCATGAAGGAATACTCCCACGACGGCGAAAACTTCTACACAAAGAAACGAACAATCGAGCAGGTGATGCAGCAGATGCTGAAAGACTCCGACAACCTCCATGCCGAAGCCCTTTTCTTCCAACTCGCCAACCTGAACAGCGGACGTCACTGCACATGGAAAGACGGAGCAAGACAGGCTGAGAACGTACTGAGACAAGCAGGAGTTGCCACCACCTATCTGAATGTAGCCGACGGAAGCGGCGTCTCTCTCTATAACTACATCAGCCCCAACGCCATGACAGCCATGCTGCGCTATGCTTTCCTGAACGAAGACATCTACCAGCACCTCTACCCTGCCCTTCCCATCGCAGGAGCCGACGGCACACTCAGCGAACGCATGAAGACAGGAAACGCCCACTTCAATGTACGGGCAAAAACGGGCACACTCAAAGGCGTCATCACATTGTGCGGCTATGTCAAGGCTTCAAATGGACATCAACTCGCATTCTCCATCTTCATCAACGGAGTACTCAGCTCCAAAATAGCACGCGACCTTCAAGACCGAATATGCCAAGAATTAGCAAAATAACACCCTACACGCTGAAATTCAAGTTTCTGGCAGGCACAAGTCGAGGCACCTACACCGAACATCCAGTCAAATATATAGAAATCTCCGACGAGAACAACCCTGCCCACATCGGCATAGGCGAATACGCCCCCCTGCCCGACCTGAGTCCAGACACGGCATCGGCCATGCTCTTTGCCCATGAAACGGCACTGTGGCACTATGACCGACAGACGCTGAAACTCAGCGACACGCCCTTCGCTCGCGGCGAGAAGGGCATACCCATCAATGGACTCATCTGGATGGGCGACTACGCCACCATGCAGCAACGCATCGAAGAGAAGATTGCGGCAGGATTCCGATGCCTCAAACTGAAAATCGGAGCTATCCATTTCGATGAAGAAATAGCACTCCTCAAGCAGATACGCAACCGCTATCCACGCGAAGTCATTGAACTGCGCGTCGATGCCAACGGAGCATTTACACCCAGCGACGCCATGCACAAGCTCGATGCACTGGCAAAATTCGACCTCCACTCTATCGAACAGCCCATTCGTGCCGGGCAATGGGATACCATGGCACACCTCTGCCGCAACACTCCGCTGCCCATTGCACTCGACGAAGAACTCATCCCCACATCATTCGAGTCCTACACAACTGCTTACAAAACCCAACTGCTCGACACCATCCGCCCTCAATACATCGTCCTCAAGCCTTCACTTCATGGTGCACTGTCTGGTTGTGACGAGTGGATACACCTCGCCACACAACGCAACATACAATGGTGGGCAACTTCAGCTCTCGAAAGCAATGTCGGACTCAACGCCATTGCCCACTGGGTGGCACAATACCAGCCCATCATGCCCCAAGGGCTCGGCACAGGACAAATCTACGAAAACAACATCGGAGGCTACCCCCTTGAACTACGAGGTGATGAAATGTGGTGCAAGTAGATGACAACACAATTTTCCTTGTCAAATGTGTATGTGTAAAAAAGAATACATATATTTGCAGGAGAAAATATAGTGAACACTTAAAACCACGTAGGTTCGACGAATTAGCATAAAGCATGCCGTTCCCTACATGCCCACCGTGTGCATAATATTTAAAACACCGCCTGTAAAATATTTAAAACACGGTATTTAAAATATTATGTTCACGGTGCATGCCAAAACAACGTGAATCTTATTTTTGTTCAAGTCTATTCATGCAGCTTTTTAATTCGTCGGAGTCACAATCATAAGGGATAAAAGAAAAAGAGAGAAGTGGTGTTCGTACCTCTTCTCTCTTCTGTTATCACTTATTTCAGCAAATCCTGACCGATGTCGCGGCGGAAGTACTTCCCTTCAAACTTAATCTTTCCAGCTTCGGTGAAAGACTTGACAAGTGCCTCGTTCTGCGTTTCGCCATACGAGCTGACAGCAATGACGCGGCCACCAGCTGTGACAACCTTGCCATCCCTGAGTACTGTACCTGCATGGAAGACAACGGAGTCTTTCACTTCTTCTATACCCGTAATTTCAAAACCTTTCTTGTAGTCTTGAGGATAACCGCCGCTGACCATCATGACGCAAACTGCTGCACGGGGGTCGAACTCAAGTGTCTTCGTGTCGAGATTGCCTTCTGCCACACCTTCGAGCAAGTCAACAAGGTCGCTCTTGATGCGCAACATGACAGTTTCGGTTTCGGGGTCGCCCATGCGCACGTTGTATTCGATGACAACAGGGTCGCCAGCCTTGGCGTATGCGTAGTCGCGGTCAACCTTGATGAGTCCGAGGAAGATAAATCCCTTATAGTCAATGCCGTCAGCCGCAAGACCTTCGACGGTTGGCTTGACAATGCGCTCTTCAACTTTCTTCATCCACTCAGCATCGGCAAATGGAACGGGCGATACGCTACCCATGCCACCTGTGTTCAAGCCCGTGTCGCCCTCGCCAATACGCTTGTAGTCCTTTGCTTCTGGCAGAATCTTATAGTTCTTGCCATCGGTGAGCACAAACACAGAGCACTCGATACCAGAAAGGAACTCCTCAACAACAACAGTTGCACTTGCCTCGCCAAACATGCCATCGAGCATACCACGGAACTCCTTCTTTGCCTCGTCAAGTGTGGGCAAAATCAGAACGCCCTTACCAGCGCAAAGGCCATCGGCCTTCAGCACGTAGGGTGGCTGAAGCGTCTCGAGAAAAGCAATGCCTTCTTCGATGTTGGTACCGTTGAATGAGCGATAGGCTGCTGTCGGGATGCCATGACGCTGCATGAAACTCTTGGCAAAGTCTTTGCTGCCTTCCAGCACGGCGCCAGCTTTGCTGGGACCTATCACGGGAATGTCCTTCAGACTTTCATCTTGCTTGAAGAAATCGTAAACGCCCTTCACCAGCGGATCTTCTGGACCGACGACAACCATATCAATGCCGTTGGCAAGCACAAACTCCTTGATTCCCACAAAGTCATCTGCCTTCAACGGCACATTTTCGCCTACATCTACTGTACCGGCATTGCCAGGCGCAATAAAAAGTTTCTCAATCTTCTGGCTCTGTGCTATCTTCCAAGCCAAGGCGTGCTCTCTGCCGCCGCTACCAAGCAAAAGTAATTTCATCTTTTTTGAATGTTTTTTTGATTTCTGCCACAAAGATAGGTATTTAAATTGATAATTGACAATTCACCATTGACAATTCACGTAACAGATAGAAAAATTATCAATTATCAATTGTCAATTGCCATTAAATAATTACCTTTGCAGCAAAAAGCTATTCAACTCAAAAAAATGAGCACAAGGACGTTTGCAAACACCTTGACAAAGACTGTCGATGAACTAACACGGCCAGAGTCATACAAAAACCTCTACCATGAGCACAAAGATGGAGTTCCACTACCCTCTGGCGAAGTGCTGCAGAAGATTGTCGACCTTGCACGAGGAATCATCTTTCCAGGACATTATGGCCGCTCGTGCATAGATACCAATACGCTGAAGTATCATCTGGGAGTTGATACCGAGCAACTTTATTCATTACTCGTCACACAGATTCAGGCGGGCCTGTCGTATTCAAACACAAACGGGGACACTATACCATCCTCCGAATTTGTTTCACCTTGCCAGTCACATTCTGAAACGGAAGTACGCCATCAGGCAGAACAGTATGCAGAGCTATTTATCAGCAAATTGCCTGAACTCCGCCGTGTACTTGCTACTGATGTCGTGGCAGCTTTTAATGGTGACCCTGCCGCAAAGAACTACGGCGAAATCATCAGCTGCTACCCAGTCATCAAGGAACTGACAGTGTATCGCATTGCCCACGAACTATGGAACATGAACGTTCCGCTCATTCCACGAATGCTGACTGAAATGGGGCATTCGGAAACGGGCATTGACATCCATCCGGGGGCACAAATCGGAGAATACTTCACAATAGACCACGGTACAGGCGTTGTGATTGGTGAGACCTGTATCATCGGAAAAAACGTGAAATTATATCAAGGTGTTACGCTAGGAGCAAAGAGCTTTCCGCTCGACGACAACGGAAACCCCATCAAAGGCATTCCACGCCATCCTATTTTGGAGGATGATGTTATTGTATATTCCAACGCTTCTATCTTAGGAAGAATTACCATCGGAAAAGGTGCTGTTATTGGCGGCAACGTATGGGTGACACAAGATGTAAAAGCTGGAGAAAATATAACGCAGAAAAGATAATATGCAAGAATTCAAAATAATAGCAAAGACTTTCCAAGGATTGGAGGAAGTGCTTGCAAAAGAACTGATTAACTTAGGTGCCAACAATGTTGAAATTGGCAGACGGATGGTGGCTTTCACTGGCGACCAGGAAATGCTTTACAAAGCCAATTTCTGTACACGCACAGCGGTAAAAATCCTGAAGCCCATCAAAGAATTTAAGGCTACGGATGCCGATGAGGTGTATGACGAAGTCAAGAACATTGACTGGGAGCAATACATGGACATGAACAGCACGTTCTTGGTTGACTCCGTTATTTTCAGCGAAAACTTCCGTCATTCCAAGTTTGTTGCCTATCGCGTAAAGGATGCTATCGCAGATTATTGGAGAGACAAGACTGGCGACCGTCCGAATGTGGGCATCAGTAATCCTGACATCCGCATCAACATCCATATTGCAGAAGACGTTGTTACCATTTCGCTTGACTCATCGGGAGAGAGTCTGCATCAGAGAGGATACAAAACCGCCAATGTTCCCGCCCCCATCAACGAGGTGCTGGCAGCAGGTCTCATCATGCTAAGCGGATGGGATGGAGAATGCGATTTAATCGACCCTTTCTGCGGTTCTGGAACTATAGCTATAGAGGCGGCTCTCATTGCGCTGAACGTGTATCCGGGTGTCTTCCGCAAAGAATACGCTTTCGAAAAATGGAAGGACTTCGATGCTGAGCTTTTCGACAGAATTTACAACGATGACAGCAAAGAACGCGAGTTCGACCACAAGATATACGGCTACGACATCAACCGGCAAGCTGTACAAATTGCAAATGGCAATGTGCTGAATGCAGGCGTGAAAGATATTGTGAGCATCGAACAGCGTGATTTTTACGAGTTTGAACAGCCTCGCGAAAAAGCTATCATGATTACCAATCCGCCATACGGCGACCGCATCACAACAGATGACATCTTCGACCTATACGAAACAATAGGCAAGAACCTCAAGCGCTATTTCGTTGGCAACGATGCATGGATCATTACACATCACGAAGAATTGTTCGCCAAAATAGGGTTCCGCCCCTCAACAAGATATGCGCTTTTCAACGGCTCTCTTGAGTGTGAATTCCGCAAATACCAGATTTTCGACGGGAAACTCAAGGAAAGACGTGAAGAAGGCATGGACATCAAGACGGAAGAGGAACGCAGGCACAACCTGAAATTCAAGCCCCACAAGAAGAACGAAGATGGAGAATGGGGAGACGAGAGAAAGACTGACGACGAAGCACATTACTTCAAATCAAAGCCTTTCAAAGAGAAAGCATCGAAAGACATCACAAAGGGCCGGACACCCCTTAATTCAGGAAGAATGATGATGTTTGAAGCTGCGGATGAAGAAGAGGCTGAAATCATCAACCGCCATCTCGGGAAATGGGGAGACAGGAAGGTCTATGCGAACAGAAACAACAAGCCATCTGACCGCAAGGACTCAAAAAGAGAATTTGGACCAAGAGGAGAGAGAGAGGAACGCACAGAGCGCTTCACAAGCAGAGAAGCTCGTCAAGAGGCAAGAAAAGAATTTTTCGCGAACAAAGGCGATGCTAAGAAACCAAGGAACGAAAAATCGTTTGGCGAGGGTCGCAAAGACTTTCGAGATAACAGACGTCCACACCGAGATGGAGAGCGGCCTGCTCGTAAATTTGGCGAATCGAAAGGCTGGAGTCGTCCGTTTCCAGGAAAAAAGGGTGAGAAGAAGTAAAGACGAAGCGTAGCGTTTCAACTTGATACTGGTGGCCGAAGGAAAAACTGAATCCTTTGGCCATCAATTGTTTTGCCTGTTCCTGCTTTCCGCGAAAGCCATGAATAATCCACGGTTGTGGCTGAGCGCCCCTTCTCCTGCATTCCGCCTCCAGTTCATGACGAAGCGACAGCAGCTCATCAAAAGCCTTTACACAATGGATTATCATAGGTTTACCCACCAACTCCGACACAGCTATCTGAGCACGGAAAGCTGCTATCTGGACTGTCAACTCAGCTCCACGCACTTTGTCTAATCCACATTCTCCAATAGCCCACACATCTGCTCTTCTCGCATGGCTCGTAACCCAATCTACTGCATCTCTCCAATGCGCTTCCACATCCCATGGATGCAAGCCTACAGATAGCTTCACACCTTCAGGATAGGACATCAACGTCTCCGACAGAGGCACATTCAAAAGGGATGGTGCAGAACTGATAATATGGGTATGAAAATCAAACATGAGATTCAAAAAAAACAAGGTTCGTATTTAACGAACGTGAGTTCGGCGAATTTATATAAAGCATGCTGTTCCCTACATGTCCACCGTTCGCATAATATTTAAAACACCGTGTGTGAAATATTTCGCAGGCGATGTTTTAAATATTATGCGAACGGTAGATGCTAAAATGGGAATCGTATTTTGTTCAGGTTGATTCATGCTGCTTTTAATTCATCAAATTCAAGTTATTTACCAGTGAAACTTACGAGGGACGGGGTCAAACCCGCTCCCTCCCCAAGGATGGCAACGCAACAAACGGCGACAAGCCAGATAAAATCCTTTGAATGGGCCATGCATCTTGATGGCATCAACTGCATATTGAGAGCACGTCGGAGTGAAACGGCACGAGGGAGGCAACATCGGGGAAATCGCCATACGATAGAAACGAATGGGAAGCAGCAAAAGGAAGGAGAAGGCTGAGTTGACACACGACAACAAGAAAGAGAAGATTCTCATAAGCATTGAAAAGGGAATAAAATTCAACCTAAACTCTCTGATATTCTGGTCAATGCCTTTGATACACTCTTTCTGACCATGGCATAAGAAGGCATTTTGTCTGTGATACAAACAAAAGCCAAGACAATCCGATAGTCCTTATCTTTCAGCATCTCCCAAAGAATATGCTTATTCGTGCGATAGGCTTCTCGAATCAGGCGTTTCATGCGATTGCGATCCACGGCATGGCGGAAACGCTTTTTGGGTACTGAAATCAGAACCGAGACCGGAGGAACGTCCACGCAGCCCACTTCAGCACCAATGCTCTGCTTCATATAAACAATTCGCAGGGGAAACGCAGCCATAGACGCATTTCCTCCTGCAAAAAGTTTGTCTATCACGAGTTGGCTACAGAGCCTCTCTGATTTCTTAAACGTGTTGTCCATAAGCAGAGAAAATGATGAACAACAGTCACTTACAATGTCTTCGCATATGCTTCGATAAGTGCTGGAACAGAACGAAGCTCAGGCGTTGGCTGATAGTCAACACGTATTCCTGCACCTTCAGCAGCCTGGATGGTTTTCGTTCCTAAACATGCAACCTTGATGTCACCCTGCTGAAAATCAGGAAAGTTCTTAATGAGGGAATTGATTCCTTCTGGCGAGAAGAACACCAACATATTATAGTCGAATGCTTCGTCTGGAGCAAAGTCATTAGGCACAGTATAATACATCACCGCCTCATCGTGGTCAAGATTTGCATTGTCCAACAAGTTCTTCATCTCGTCAGTGTGGACAGACGACTGTGGAACAAAATACTTCTCCGAACGATGCTTGACCATAATGGGAATAAGGTCTGAAATACGCCCGCTTTCTGGGAAGAAATTTTTCCTCTTACGATACTGTACATACTTCTGGATATACAAAGAAACTTGCTCTGATACACAGAAATACTTCATGTCATCGGGGATTGTCACTCGAAGCTCCTTACACAATGCAAAGAAATGATCAATCGCATGGCGAGACGTGAACACAACAGCGGTATGACCGGGGATGGACACCTTCTGTTGACGAAAATCTTTCGCAGACATCGGTTCAACTTTGATGAAAGGGCGAAAAACCAAATCTACATCATATTTTTTCGCCACCTCATAATATGGAGACTTCTCTGTTTGAGGTTTAGGTTGAGATACTAAGATCTTTGCAGTCATCAATATAAAAAGTTTTTGACTATAATATTCCCATTAAATAATGTTGCCAAATGCCACATTACAAGGGCCGGCAACATTTCAACGCTGCAAAAGTACAAAAAAATCATCAAATAGCCGCTTCTTTTTGCCTTAAAGTTAACAAGTAGCTTATAAAACAACAAGATTTCATAGAGAAAGACTACCAAAATGACACATGCAGTTGCAACTTTTCCCAAAGATGGAGAATAGGTGTCAATCAATGCTATAGGATAGAAAAGGTAAGCCGTAAATGCCGTCAAAAATACGTATCCCTGCATCCATCTCGATGCGGATTCCTGATTAAAAAACACCCAATTGACCACAGAATATATCCCTGCCTTCAAATAGACAAAGCACAAACACACCAGCATTCCGACGGCATAAAGCCAATACGGAACGCTCATGACGGGAACGGCTCCGAATTGTTCAACAACACCATTAAAAAACACCACCGACAAACAAAATGCACTTACCATTATCAGCAAAAAGACACTGGCAGTCTCCCCTCCATTGTCGCCAACACCATCCTCCACATACAGGCGCTTAGCAGTGAAAAAGTCTTTCAGACGATGGCGATATGCCCCACGGAAATAATACAAAACAACAGCCAATATCAAGCCAGCCAGCATCATCGCAGCCACCACATAGCCATCTTCACACACGGCATACACACGTTCATCCATAGGCACGGTGCTATCAGGCAAGGCTACGCCCTCCTTGTAAAATTCCGTCCTATGAATGACGCTGGAGTCAATAGCAGTCAGAATACTGTCGTAATTCATGAAAAATGAAGAATGGACGATGATGGCTACACTGCACTCACGCTAAGCTTTCAGCCTTTTATGCCAAACGCTTCCTTTATGCTCGCCTGATATGTTTCAGTCTCTTCCCAAGGGAAAAGCGTCACCATCATCTCCACATCGCCCTGATAACGGTTTGTGAACTTCTTGAGCACCTTCTCCGTCTTTCTGCCGAAGTGTCCATAAGATGCTGTCTCCTGATAGATTGGCTTACGCAAATCGAAACGCTCCTCAATCGCATGAGGACGCAAATCGAAAATTCCATCTATCTTCTCAGCGATCTCGCCATCCGACATCGCCACCTTGGAAGTGCCGTAAGTATTTACATAGATGCTGACAGGCTTTGCCACACCGATGGCGTAACTGAGCTGGACAAGCATTTCGTCTGCCACACCTGCCACCACCATATTCTTGGCAATGTGACGAGCCGCATAAGCAGCAGAACGGTCAACCTTGCTGGGGTCTTTCCCAGAAAAAGCACCGCCTCCATGAGCTCCACGCCCACCATAAGTGTCAACAATAATCTTTCTTCCTGTCAACCCCGTGTCACCATGAGGACCGCCAATCACAAACTTCCCAGTTGGATTGACATGATAAGTAATGTCATCCTTAAAAAGCGCAGCAATCTTTTCGTCGCCAATTTCTGCTATCACACGAGGAATAAGGATGTTCACGACATCCTCCTTGATGCGTGCCAGCATCTGTTCGTCAGCCTCATCCTGAGTCACAGCATGGACTCCATCCACAGGCACAAACTCGTCATGCTGAGTGCTCACCACAATCGTATGTACACGCTGTGGCTTCCCATCATCGCCATATTCGATGGTTACTTGGCTCTTAGCGTCCGGGCGCAAGTAAGTCGCCACCTTGCCATTAGGGCGCACATACGTCATCACCTTCCCTTCGCGGCGGATGTCAGCCAACACACGCAGAATGCGGTGTGAGAGGTCAAGAGACAATGGCATACAGTTTTCTGTCTCATTAGTTGCATATCCAAACATCATGCCCTGGTCGCCAGCACCCTGCTCCTCAGGAGACTCGCGCTCCACGCCACGGTTGATGTCACCGCTCTGCTCATGGATAGCATTCAGCACGCCGCAGCTCTCACCATCAAACTTATAAGAAGACTTCGTGTAGCCAATCCGATTGATGGTCTCTCGAGCCACCTCCTGAAGGTCCACATACGCATTGCTTTTCACCTCTCCTGCAACAATTACCTGCCCCGTCGTCACCAGCGTCTCACACGCCACCTTCGATGCCGGATCATACGCCAGCAGATTGTCAAGCACAGCATCACTGATTTGGTCAGCCACCTTGTCTGGATGACCCTCCGACACAGATTCTGAAGTAAACAAATATCCCATAACCTAATAAATAATAATAAAATACAATCCATACAGGGGAATGGGAAAGAAATGGAGAGGGGAATGCACCGACAACGGCTCCAAGAGCCACCGTTATCTTTTAGCATTTTTTACTGTGGTTGCAAGCAGCCCAAATCTGTCCACATTCCAAATTACCATCCGAGCCACCTCGGATTTCGGCTACAAAGGTAGTGAAAACTGAACACAACGCAAAACAAACACAGCACTTTTTAACACACAGTCACATCTCATCAGTACAAAACTCACCAAAACAAAAGCAAAAATTGCATTATCACAACAAATCGTACCCCTCGAAGCCGTCAGCGGCTCCGAGGGGTACGCCTTCATAGGGGAAATCCTCCACGTTTAGGAAAATCTCTTCTCTCTTTAGGGATTGCCTTAGTTTTTCATGGAAGAAGATGCTGTATCTTTGCATCAGAAACAAAAGAAAAGGCATGTTAAACCCTGTAAAAGAAAGGACGTATATGAAAACGATGATTCTGATACTCACTGTGATAGCAGGTTCGCTGCTCTGCCAATCATGCTTCTACGGACACTATGCGATGATTCCGCCTCACAGACATCATCATCCAGCATACGTGGCACCAGGTCCACCACCCCCACCGCCTGCCCACAGACCTTACAGACGATAAATTGATTAAGTGAGATGCACATTTTGGCCTTTAGCTTCTCTATTACAACATCATAATATTGGTTAGTTTTTTATGGATAGCTCCGGAGTCGCGATGACCCCGGAGCTATATTCTTACTTCACATACACCTTATAGGTATCTGTCTTTCCATTCTGAGTAAACTTGATGAAATAAACTCCTGGAGCGAGGCTGGCTGGCAGCACGTAGGCATTGCCCTGAAGGGGAGCCTCATCAGCAATGATGCCTGAAAGTCCAAGCATGCTGACATGCACATCTTCAGGAGAGATGCCGTTGGCCAACTGCACACAGACAGGACGTCCTGGTGTCAGGAGTCCTGAAAGGAGGCGCACGCCGTTACTGCCAGGGGTGTAAGTGGAAGGAGCTTCAACGTCCTCAATGCCAACAAGAAAATCTTTCTGTTCATCACGTGCAGTGTCTTCGTCGTAAGACGCATCGGTAAGTGTCTGCTCGTTGTAGCTCCATGGCGTATAGAGGTCTGCCACCTGAAGAGCGCCGTCAAGCAGACGAACACGATAGTCGTAGTGGTGCTTGCGCTGCGCCTGATTGTTGTCGTTGGTATAAATATAGTCTGTATTAGCCACAACAAGGAAAACGACATTGTTGGCAGGACGATCAGTCAGGTCAATCTGCGTTTTTCCGCAATGAACGGGCTGTGAATAGTAATTCTTTCCGGCCTTAGTTACATAACAGAGCTGCGCACGCATCTCTGTGTCTTGCGGAAGAAATTCCACTGTTGCCGAATTGGCTTTTGAATCGACGTGAATAGGAATGATGTTGCAGCCCGACCAGCCGGGATTGGTGATGGTGTCGGGTGCCATCCAGTTGTCGAACGAATTCTTTTTGAGCCCCTGATATGGAGTCACTCTGAATGGCTCGACATCTATCCAGTAAGGCTCCCATTCGGCTTTTACCACCACGCCAATATTGTCGTTCATCAGTTTGCGATAGCCTGTTTTCCATCCGCCGATGTCGAAGGTGGCCATGCGTGAACGGTATTGAAGGATGAGCTGGCGCATGGTTTCTTCGCCAAGCATCGTTCCGATTCCTTTGAGGACATAGTCGGAACAGTTGCGCCAAATCCATGGAATACTACCTTTACCACAGATTTCACCCAGAATAATTGGGAAGGCATTACCGTACTGTGTTCCACCCAACAGGTTGCGCCATGTGCAGACCTGATTTCCTTCAGCGTTATACATATTAACACCTTCTGCAGTAGGTCCTCCGAACGAACCATCCTGAAGCCATCCTGAATAGCACTCGATAGGCATGAAAGGAGCCACAAACGGACAAGCATCAAGGAAACCAGGCGTGCCGTACTTGTTGTCGCGTTCGGTAGCCATGGCGCTTTGCAGCCAAGTGTTTCCTGCTTCATGGAACCAACTTGACTTCTTGCACGAACCGAGATCGGCAAAGAGAGCATGAATGCCTTCGTGTATCATAGCCTCACGCTGGTAATCGCCATCGCTCCACTTCGTGTCGGCATCATCGCGGAAGCGTGAGAATGGATAATAAGATGCCCACACGCATGGCCAACTGGCAGAGATGCCCGTAGCCCTGTCTTCATACCAGATAGCGCCTTGATAGCCACCCATTTCAGTGTTAGGAGTATTGTCGTTCTTGAGTCCAGAACCAAAGATATAGATGAGAGACCGATATCCATTGCGGGCACGAAGATCTGGTGGCCAACCCATGTTGTTGCGAATATAGGCAAAGTCTTCTTCGTATTTGTCAATCATGTTCTGTGCACACTTCTTCACCTCATCAGAGTCGTAAGCACCACATTCTTTGTTCAGATTGCTGCCCCAAACAACAGTCCACCACTCACCATCAACACGGTTGACAGGCTTGCCATTGCGGTCGGTGGCAGAAACATCACCCAGATTCTTGGTAGGCGTCTCAAATTTCCCATAATTGAACTTAGCGTCGGTTGACCAGTCGTGAGAGAACTTGGGCACACGGCCTTCCCAAGAGAAGGGAGTGCCAAGCGGAGCGGACTGAACATCCACATAGATGCGCATATCTGTCTGAGTCTTCGTCTGTCCATCTGCATCCTTATACATCATCGAGCAAAGGTAATAACCTGAATGCTCTGCTGTTGCACTTTCTGTCAGCACAAATTCAGGGTCTGCCTTGTAGCCCCGAAGCTGTTCCCCCCGCTTGTCTTTATAACGTACACGATAAACGCTGTTATGGTCTCGATCTGCACAACTGAAAGAAATTTTGTCACCTTCCATCACCTGTATATAGTGCTGGCACAACCACTCTCCATCATTCTGGCGCACAAGTGGCTGCAATGACCAAAGATCTATCTCGTCCGTGCGATGCTCTATCGTTTCCACATATTCTGGCTGGTCAGATTCTACACTCTCAAATGAACCGATGGTCACATTGAACACATACTGCACTGTGTCTGAATCCTGAATGAACATTTCCACGAAAGAGAAGCTATCTCCCGCATTGACTTTCTCGTTGTTGTGAACAATCTTAAAAAAGCCGTTATCATACTTGCACGCCACACGCCTATTGGCATTTTGGGCAGTACATGCAACACCGCTCTTGGTGAACCAATAGCCTGTTCCATAGGATTTTGTGCTATAGGTGCTATTTGTACTTCCCTGTTTCGCCAAAAACTGGATGGTGCCCACAGAGATTCCTTTCTCTAAAGCTTCAGCGGAAGAACGGTCAAATATATCGACCAACACATTGGTGCTCACACGCATAACTGTAGGAGTTTCAGGCGTTTTTTCCGCATCGCGAGTGATGTTTGCCGTATATGTCACTTTATCAGCATAACCCAAAGCGGCACATACAAGAAAAGAAAATGTCAGTAAGTTTTTTTTCATAAGGTTCAATATAGTTAATCTAACATGAGTAATTATTCATCCGACAAATATACATTATTTTTGAGGAATTCTAAAAAAAGTGCTTCAAAACTAACGTTTCGAAGCACTTTTTTAGAGGATAATCTCACGATTTTTGATATTCTCTTCTGAAAAAACGATTAATCTTCAATTTCCAATTCTTTAATGATTCGCTTGGCGTTGCTGTAGTCGTCCATCACTGACAGGACCCAACGGATATCGACGGCGATGCAGCGCTGCAAGGCGTTGTCGAACTTGAGGTCACCCGACATGGCTTCCCAGTTTCCATCGAAAGCAAGACCGATAAGGCGTCCTTTTCCATCAAACACGCCAGAACCAGAATTTCCTCCTGTTATATCATTGGTCGTAAGGAAGCAAAGGGGAAGCTCGCCTGTTGCAGAATCAATATACTGCGAAGAGAACTTTCCTTTTTTCATCCATTTATAGACGGATGGAATGAGACGATAATCGTAATTGTCCGGATTCTGTTCATGTTTGTTGAGGAAAGAACGAGGACTTGTGATGAGCTGAGTGGCCTCTTCCTTCAGTCCTGTTGTACCTGGCGCAAATTCGATAGGTTTGCACAGACCATAACTGAGACGCAGGGTAAAGTTTGCATCTGGATAATATTCACGGTCATGATTCATTTCACGGATACCATCGCCAAGAAGACGCTCGTACTCATGCTCGTTGCCGCTTACCGACAACTGGCTTACATAAACATCTAACAGCTGTCCTGCAGCTTTTGCCATTGGGTCATCTATCACCTCACGGAACGAATAAACCTGACGAATCTCGTCGGGACGGGCAAAAACAGAAGTCGCATAAAGGTTTTCCACATAACGGCTATAGTCGCCATTCCATGCAGAGTCTATTTCATGCAGAATTTCCTTTATCTGGAACTTGGTCTCGGATGCCTGCTTAACATAGTTTTTCAACAGAGAAAGGAAAACTTTTTTATCGGTTTCCACATCAATGTTCTTGTAGGCATTTTCCACCTTCTCCTGAAATTTCTCATCTTCACTGCCGCGTCTAAAGCTCGCTGCATTTTTCAGAATTAAGCCCAAGATGTCACTGCCACGATAGAAAGATTCCATCCACAAGTTATTGCCATACAAGACAGAAGCTTCTGTATTGTAGATGGACTTCAGAGAATCAAGGGCGCTGATGTACTTACTGCGTTTATCGATGTCTTTTGCAGACCATTCTCTCAGCTGCTGCTCCAACTGCCGCTTTTCCTCAACAACTTTCAAATTGTCAAGTGCCTGATTCTGCCCAAGAGAGAATTTCCAATAGTTGGAACTGCTGGCATATTTAGACGCATACATGATACGGATAGAATCGCTCTGTTGCATAACTTCTCGAAGCACATCGAGCTTCACACCACGCACCTGATAACGCACATCGTTCAGCGTTCTCATCGTACTTTCTATACCATAGCTGGAAAGATAGCGATCTGTGCTGCCAGGATAGCCCAGCGTCATCGCATACGAGCCGTCCTGATAGCCTTGTGTACTGACACGAGCATACTGAAGAGGATGGTAGGGAACATTGTCTTCGCTGTATTCAGCTGGGGCATTGTTCTTGTCGGCATAAATGCGGAAAACACAAAAATCGCAGGTTTGACGGGGCCACATCCAGTTATCGGTATCACCTCCATACTTGCCCAAGCATTGTGGTGGGGCATAGACCAAGCGGACGTCATCAAACCGCTGATAAACAGACAAGAAGTATTTGCTTCCCTTGTAGAAAGGATTTACCTCGCTCTGAATACCGTTGCCGCTGTAATCAACCATTTCCTTCAAACGGGTTGAAACAGAATCCACGACGAAATCTTTGACCGTTCCTGAAGCCCCATCGGGCACAGCGGCAAGAATCAAGTCTGTGACATCAACTGTCTTGATGTGGAAAAGCACATACAAGCCTTCGTTAGGAAGTTCGTCCTCAAGTTCTTTAGCATAAAAGCCGTACTTGAGATAATCGTTCTCTGGAGTGGAATGAGTCTGAATGGCGCTGAATCCACAATGATGGTTGGTGAAAACCAATCCTTCGTCAGAAACAACAACGCCTGAACAAAAACCACCTAACTGTATGATGGCATTGTTGAGTGAAGGCTGTTCTGTACTATAGAGCTCTTCGGGAGTCAGTTCAAGTCCAAGACTTCGTAAAACCGAATCCGTTTTCTCTGAAATATTGCCCATCACCCACATACCCTCGTCAGCCCGAGTGGTAAGGGAGAGAAGAAACAATAAAATGAAAGTAAGTTTTTTCATATCTGTATTGATTTTAATGTTTTTATGCTGTCGCAAGAATGCAAGCGGAATGATTACTTTTGAAATTTCTTTCCAATAACGGGCAAGCTGCGCAATGGGAAATCTTTTCGGACAACTTCTATCAGAAAGATAACAATGAGACCTGTATTGAGAATCAAACGCACCCAACTACTCCACGTTTCTGGCTGGCAACGCATCGCAACATACAGCACTGCAGCAAAAAGGATGTAGGAAGAAATACCTTTGAGGTCATATTGAATCGGATTGATTTTCTGACCAACACAATAGCTGAGCAGCATGGCTGTCGCATAACCAGCAAAACCGCCCCAGGCGCATGCCATATAACCATAGCCTGGAATGAAAAGCACATTGACAGCAACGAGAACCGCACAACCCGCGAGGGAGAAGAAGGCGCCCCAAATCGTCTTGTCAATGAGTTTGTACCAGAAGGAAAGGTTGAAATAGATGCCCATCATGATTTCGGCAGCCATTACGATAGGAACAACTCGAAGCCCCTCGCGGTAATCCTCGCCTATGATGTACTTGAGAATGTCCATATAACCTACCACACAGAGGAATGCCAACAGAGTGAATATGACGAAGTACTTCATGGCATGGGCATAGTAGTCCTTGCTGTCCTTCTCTTTCGCTTTAGAAAAGACGATAGGTTCGTAGGCATACCGAAAGGCCTGAGTTATCATTGCCATAATCATTGCCACTTTGACACAGGCTCCATAGACACCGAGCTGCGCTGTACCGTCTGCCTCTTTATAGACAAGAGGAAAGATTATCTTGTCGGCTGTCTGATTCAGAATGCCTGCGACACCCAGTACAAGAATAGGCCATGAATAGCTGAACATGCGCTTCAGCAAGGAGAAGTCAAATTGCCATTTCACCTTTAAAAAGTCTGGGATAAAGAAAAAGGTGATGAGTCCTGTACACCAGAGATTTATGCTGAAAACATAAAAGATTTCTGTTTCTCCTAAGACAATGAAATAGAATACATTGAGCAGTATATTAAAGAGTATGAACAACAATTTCAGAGAGGCGAATTTGATTGGTCTTTTCTGGAAACGCAAATAACTGAATGGTATGGCTTGAAGCGCATCAAGCACAACGACAGCAGCCATCATCAGCAAATACTCTTGATGGTCGGCATAACCAAGAAAATCACTGATTGGAGCGATGAAACCAAAGATGGCCACAAGAAAGATGACAGAAAGAATACCTACCACTGTCATGGCAGTGGAAAACACGGTGTCAGGCTTTTCTCCCTCCTTGTTGGCAAAACGGAAAAGCGTTGTCTCCATGCCAAAGGTAAGAACAACCAATGCCAATGCCGTATAAGCATAGATGTTCACGCTTACACCATAATCGCCCGACTCTTTGGGCATGCAATTGGTGTAGAGCGGCACAAGCAGATAATTGAGGAAACGCCCAACTATACTGCTCAATCCATAGATTGCCGTGTCTTTGGCCAGAGCCTTAAAATTTGCCATTATTATTCCAAATAAGTGTATCCGTAAAGACCTGAACGATAAGTGTCAAGGAATTCCTTTCCTTCATCCAGAGTTACTTTTCCGTCCTTGATGGCTTGCTTTACCCAGACTTCGAGACTTCTTACCAGCTTCTTTGGCTCATACTGAACATAGCTGAGCACATCTGCAACTGTTTCACCATCAATAATATTCTTGATGTGATAACCATCTTTGTCGGTTGTGACATGAATTGCGTTGGTATCACCAAACAGATTGTGCATGTCACCCAGAATTTCCTGATAGGCTCCAACAAGAAATACTCCGATGTAATAAGATCCTTTTTTCTTGTCGAGCGAATGGAGAGGTATAAACTGATTAATGCCTGTTTCAGTGGCAAAATCAGCAATTTTTCCATCAGAATCGCAAGTGATGTCCTGAATCGTCGCATTACGATTAGGGCGCTCGTTCAATCGCTGAATCGGCATGATAGGGAATATCTGGTCAATAGCCCAAGAGTCAGGCAGCGAATGGAAAAGGGAAAAATTACAGAAGTACTTGTCTGCCAAGAGCTTATCGAGAGAGCGGAACTCTTCTGGAACATGCTTCATCGTATGAACCAGTGTGTTAATCTCTCGTGCCACCGCCCAATACATCTTCTCTATTTCTGCACGCGTACGCAAATCAAGCATGCCATGCGAGAACAAGTCGAGGGCTTCCTCACGAATCTGCTGCGCATCATGCCAATTCTCAAGCATGTTCCGCATATTGATATTACACCAAATCTCATACAAATCTTTTGCCAAAGCATGATCATCCTCACCCACCACAAATTCGTCTGGCATGGCTGGAACCTCTGTTGTCTCAAGCACTTCCATTATCAAGATAGAATGGTGAGCTGCGAGAGAACGGCCTCCTTCCGTGATGAGGTTAGGGTGAGGAATGTCGTTGGCATTGGCTGCATCGACAAAGGTATAAACGCAATTATTCACATACTCCTGAATGGAATAATTGACCGAGCTTTCACTATTGCTTGAGCGGCTTCCATCATAGTCAACTCCAAGTCCGCCACCACAGTCCACGAATTCAACACCATAGCCCATTTTGTGAAGCTGAACGTAGAACATACTTGCTTCACGAAGAGCATTCTGGATGCGACGTATCTTGGTGATTTGCGAACCGATATGGAAATGTATCAATCTCAGGCAATCCTTCATGTCGTTCTCCTCAATATACTGAAGAGCTGCCAGAAGCTCACCTGATGTCAATCCGAACTTGCTGGCATCTCCGCCACTTTCCTCCCATTTTCCTGACCCTGATGCCGCTAATTTGATGCGTATGCCTATATTGGGACGTATGCCTATCTTCTTGGCTATACGAGTGATGGTCTCGAGTTCGTTCAGTTTCTCTACCACTATGAAAATGCGTTTCCCCATTTTTTGTGCCAGCAACGCTAACTCAATGTAGTCCTGATCTTTATACCCGTTGCACACAATCAGCGAATCGCTGTTCATGTTTACTGCTAAAACGGCATGCAGCTCTGGCTTGGAACCAGCCTCAAGGCCAAGGTTAAACTTCTTTCCGTGCTTGATAACTTCTTCAACGACAGGACTTATCTGATTTACTTTAATCGGATATATGATAAAGTTTTCAGCATTGTACCCATACTCTTTTGCCGCCTTCGAAAAACAAGTAGATGTTTTTTCGATGCGGTTGTCGATGATGTCTGGGAAACGAACCAATACAGGTGCCGACACATCTCGTAAGGCAAGGTCGTCCATCACTTCCTTGAGATCAACCTCTACACCATCTTTGCGCGGCATTACTGCCACGTTTCCTTTCTCATTGATATGAAAATAGTTAACGCCCCAACCATTGATTCCGTAAAGTTCGTTGGAGTCTTCAATACGCCATTTTCTCATTTTAGTTTAGAGTGAAAAGTAAAGAAAAAAGAATCATTGCTGTCGAACCATTTCAACAATCTGGTTGACATAGCGTTGAATGTCTTCATCTGTATGAACAACTTCTATATTTATCACATTTTTCGCTTTCTGATAGAAAGGGAGTCTTCCCTTCAAGGATTCACGGACAAAATTCTCCAATTCTTCTGGTTTTTTGCCCTGAATGAGCGGTCGTTTGTTCTTTCCCATCAACAGATGCTCCTTCAGCACTGCTGGCGAAGCTGACAAGAAAACCGTCTCGCCACAAGCATTCATCATGTCCATATTGTCGAAGAAGCATGGAGTTCCACCGCCGCAAGAAACCACAACATTCTCTAACTCAGCCACTTCTTGCAACATATTGCGCTCTATTGTCCGAAAAGCTTCCTCTCCTTTTTCTGCAAATATCTCAGAAATGGTCTGGCCACAATGTTCTTCAATATAATCATCAAGGTCGCAGAATGCTGCTCCCAGTTTCTGAGCCAGCGGCTTCCCAAAAGTGGTTTTACCAGCTCCCATGTAGCCTATCAAAAATATTCTTGTCATGCTTTTTTCGATGCAGGTTTTCTTCCACGTTTAGCAGGAGCCTTGGCTGGCTGCGGAGTGTTAATGATTTCCATGCACTCTTCATAAGTAAGGCTTGCAGGCTCTTTTACCGACTTCGGAAGTTTGTAGTTTGCCCCCTTATATTTCAAGTAAGGTCCGAAACGGCCATTCATCACTTCCAATTCTGCATCTTCAGCAAAAGACTTGAGATGCGCTGCCGCTTCTCCCTTGCGGCGTTCATCTATAAGGGCGATCGCTTTCTCAAGAGTGATTTCCATCGGATCAACATCTTTGGGGATGGATACATATTTCTTGGAATGAAGCACATAGGGTCCGAAACGGCCTGTTCCAACAGTAACTGTCTCTCCTTCAAAATCCCCTAAAGTGCGTGGGATCTTGAACAAACCCAACGCTTCTTCAAGCGTAATGGTTGCAATGCTTTGTCCCTTGTTCAGTTGAGCAAAACGGGGTTTTTCTGCTTCATTGGCAACACCAATCTGAACCATAGGTCCGAAGCGGCCAATCTTTACGCTGACAGGCTTTCCTGTGCCAGGTTCTTCGCCCAGCAAGCGTTCACCGACCTTATACTCGCTCTTTTCCTGAAGGGTGGCATCCACCATTGGCTCTAATTTTCCGTAGAACTCTCTCATCATCGACTGCCAATTCTCGCGTCCGTCAGCAATCTCATCGAATTCCTTCTCTACATTTGCAGTAAAATTATAGTCGATAATCTCAGGGAAGGAGTTGATGAGGAAATCGTTCACCACAGTACCGATATCGGTTGGCAGAAGCTTTCCTTTCTCATTGCCTACAACTTCTTTTTTCGAGAGTTTTTCCAATTTTCCCTTCGACAGCTTGATGATGCCAAACGTGCGCTCTTCTCCTTTCTTGTCGCCTTTCTCCACATACTCGCGCTGCTGAATGGTCGAGATGGTGGGGGCATAAGTAGAAGGGCGGCCTATTCCAAGTTCCTCCAGTTTCTTTACAAGACTGGCTTCTGTATAACGCAATGGATGCTGCGAGAAACGCTGAACGGCAACCATTTCCTTCATCTGCAGCTTTTCGCCCACTTTCACAGCAGGCAGCAATCCTTCAGGCTCTTCCACCTGATTTTCATCATCATAAGATTCACGATAAACACGCAGGAAACCATCAAAAGTAATCACTTCTCCTGTTGCAGTAAAGGAAACTGTCGAATCTTCATCAGCAGACAAGCTCTTCATTCCTATCGTGATTGTAGTTTTTTCAGCTTCGGCATCTGCCATCTGGCAAGCCACAGTACGCTTCCATATCAAGTCGTACAATCGCCTTTCCTGCGAATTGCCCGCAATTTCGTGTTCAGAGATGAAAGTCGGACGGATTGCTTCGTGTGCCTCCTGAGCACCTTTAGAGCTGGTATGGAACTGGCGAGGCTTGGAGTACTTCTCGCCGTGCATAGAAATGACTTCCTCCTTAGCAGTATTGATACAAAGCGAAGAAAGGTTGACCGAGTCGGTTCGCATGTAAGTAATGTGTCCCGATTCATACAGGTGCTGAGCAACCATCATGGTCTGCGAAACAGTAAAACCCAGTTTTCTGGCTGCTTCCTGCTGCAATGTAGAAGTTGTGAAAGGTGGCGCCGGGGTCTTCTTGACAGGCTTTTTCTCTATGTCTGTGATGAAGAACTCCCTGTCTTTGCATGACTCCAAGAACTTCTCCGCATCCTCTTCGGTCTTGAAGCCTTGACCCAGAGATGCCTTTATCTCCTGACCTTCAATCACAAAGATGGCACTGACACGATATGAAAATTCGCTTTTGAAATTCTCAATCTCCCTCTCGCGCTCCACAATAAGACGAACGGCAACACTCTGCACGCGTCCTGCGGAAAGACTAGGTTTCAGCTTCTTCCATAAGACTGGAGAAATCTTAAAGCCCACAATACGATCGAGCACACGACGAGCCTGCTGAGCATTCACCAGCCCCATATCAATGGTACGGGGAGTTTCTATCGCCTTCAGAATGGCCGTCTTCGTAATTTCATGAAAAACAATTCTTTTTGCCGCCTTGGGATCAATGCCCAGTACCTGGCTCAGATGCCAGCTGATAGCTTCCCCCTCGCGGTCTTCATCGGATGCAAGCCACACTGTCTCGGCTGCACTTGCCTCTTTTTTCAGCTCCTTCACCACCGACTCTTTATCCGATGGAATCTCGTATTCTGGAGAAAAATCATCAAGATTCACGCTCATCTCCTTTTTCTTCAAGTCGCGAATATGTCCATACGAAGACATCACCTTGAAATCTTTTCCCAGAAATTTCTCCAGCGTTTTTGCCTTCGCAGGAGACTCGACAATCACCAAATTCTTTTGCATAATATATTTACATCTTTATTTCACATCAAACTTCACCTCATGAAGCCCTTATCCCAACGGCTTTTCGGCAAATCGGGTGCAAAGGTAAATATTTTTTTTATTCCTTATATATAATAATGTGTAAATTTTCAGAAAAATAATAAAAACATCCATTTACATTCAAACTAAATTCCACTTCCCAGCAGCAAGCTACACTTTAGCCTCATCACTACGCCCACACCGTGCACATAATATTTAAAACACCGCCTACGAAATATTTCGCGCACGGTGTTTTAAATATTATGTGCACGAAGGACATATATAGCACACCTGCGTAAAAATCTTTATCAGCGCACGAAAAAGGGCATCAACCTGCTAAAAAACATTCTTCCACATATAAAACAATAAAAGAATCCAAAATGTCTCGTTTCAGACGATTTCTGTTGCTCACATCAAAAGAATCTCCTTTTTGCAAAAAAACACCCATCAAATGCCTTTGAACCAAAATAAGTGTAAAAACATCGATGGAATCGGCTTTTTTTACAACTTTCCATCAAAATCACCATTCACTTTCCCTTCCAAATAAATTAAAATACAAAAAAAAGTTACAAAAGTGTGACTTACATATTTATAAAAAAGTTAAATTTGCATTCGGAAACTATCTTTTATTAGCCAACATTAACAAGTCTATAATCAAAATGGCAACAGAAAATTTAACTCAAGAAGCTAAAGGCTTCTACAAGCTGAGCTGGCTTCAGCGCATCGGCTTCGGATCTGGAGACCTTGCTCAGAACCTTATTTTTCAAACAGTAGCATGCTACTTAATGCTTTACCTAGTTACAGTCTTAAAAATCAGCCCTGCTTTTGTCGGCAACTTGATTCTC
The DNA here is from genome assembly GCA_017507385.1 of Bacteroidaceae bacterium. Classification (GTDB taxonomy): domain Bacteria; phylum Bacteroidota; class Bacteroidia; order Bacteroidales; family Bacteroidaceae; genus Minthosoma. The sequence continues at coordinate 44,858 of JAFWAX010000081.1, forward strand.
GTAGTTCGACTCATTGACTGTTTCTGGAGTCCCGTAGTAGGGCGTTATATCGATAACCACAACCCCAAATTAGGAAAGTACCGTTCGTACCTTCTTTACGGCGGCATTCCTCTTACTGTCGCTGCCTGCTTGTTGATGCTCCCTCAAGCAGCTACTTGGTCCATAACCATGAAGACTATTTATGCTACAGTCAGCTATACCGTATTGAGCATGATTTATTCTGTAGTTAATATTCCTTATGGCTCCATCATGGCAAGTATGACCCGTGACAACGATGAAGTGCTCAAGCTCACATCTACACGAATGGTATGTGCCAATATTGGCCAGATTGTCGTTCAGGCCGGCTTCCCTATCGGACTTGCGATGGTTGCTCACACCGTGATTGACTGGAATCAGGCAACATTTATGGCTATTGGCACAATTCCTGCTTTCATCATCTTGCCATCTTTGCCTTTATTGAAGAGCTGGCTGGGCAAGAAAGGCCTTTATTACCTGCTTCTTTCTATCGGTTTCATCGGATTTGCAGTATTGTTCATCATTGGTAAATTCTTTGATGTGGAAGGCTGCAATACCATCGTTCAGATTGCAAAAGTAATGACAGGAGTTGGACTCCTCGTGGGTTCGCTGATGTGGGCACTTGTTCCTGAAGTTATTACAGAGGCTGAATATCGTACAGGAAACAGACCTGCCGCTACAGTAAACGCCCTTGCTGGCGTTGCCTTCAAGGCTGGTTTCTCATTAGCTGGCTGGATTACTCCATTGGTAATGGGCATGATTGGCTTTGACCTGGCTACAGAGGACTCTGCTCTGCCTATCAATCCAGATGCTTGGTTTACTGTTACATGCGTGTTTGCCCTCGTTGGCTTTGCCCTTTTGACCCTTTGCTTCATGGGGTGTAAAGAAAGAATTGCCACAACACCAGAAAAACCTGTTACTTATGGCGAGATGTTTGCAGAGTTCAAGGCAAACAAGTGCCTCCAATTAGTGCTTAGCATCTTCATTGTTGTGTTCTTGGCATCATTTATCAGTGCACCAGTAAATGCTTATTATACAAAACTGGCTAATTATTCAGAAATTGCACAAAATGCCATTCTATGGTTCACTTGTATCATCCCAGCCGTTCTTCTCATTGTTGTAGGATTCCTTATTTATAAGTATCCTCTTACAGATGAAAAGCTTGACGAAATCAACAAGGCGATTGAAGCACGCTCAGAATAAAATACTGGAAAGATGAAAAAAGCATTATATTTATTGGCAGGACTCGCTTTCAGCGCACAATGGGCCAACGCGCAATCACTTCAGGAGGCTTACAAAGACTATTTTCGAGTTGGAGTCAGCGTCAATCAATGGGAAGTTAAGGCAGAAAAGGAAATCAAGGAAGGCATCAGCTATTCAGGCGCAGTCAGTCTTGACCAAACTGCCGATTACGAACAGATAGCCCAACATTTTGGCTGGGTTGTCCCTGAAAATTGCATGAAATGCGAAGTTATACACCCTCAAGAAGGAGTATACGACTTCACGCTTGCCGATCAGCTTGTAGACAAAGCTCTAGCCAACGGGCAGCAAGTAATAGGCCACTGCTTAATATGGCATTCTCAGTGCCCACCTTGGTTCTTTGTTGACGAAGAAGGGAAGCAAGTGTCAGCAGAGGTTTTGAAGAAGCGCATGCGTGACCACATCTTCACCATCCTCGGCCATTTCCGCGGAAGAATCGTAGGCTGGGACGTTGTCAATGAAGCGTTCGAGGACAATGGTTCGCTTCGCCGCAGCAAGTTCTACCAGATTCTTGGCGAAGACTTCATCCCACTGGCATTCCAATACGCTCATGAAGCAGACCCGACCATCGAGCTTTATTACAACGACTACTCCATGAATAAGCCAGCCAAGGTGGAAGGCGTAGTGAACTTCTTCCGCCCATTGGTAGCAAAGGGTCTCCCTATTCATGCTATCGGAATGCAGGGACACATGATTTACGGCGATGGTGACTACGTGCAACAATACACCCACTCCATCAAGACCATTGCAAGCATCGGACTTAAATCACAGTTCACAGAACTTGACCTCACAATGCTTCCTAACCCATTTGGATTCTCTGGCGCAAACATCAGCGACCAGGCTGCTTACAAAAAGGCAATGGATCCCTATCAAGACGGTCTGCCCAAAGAAAAGCAGGAACAGTTCGACCAGTTCTGGCTCGACTTCTTCCAGATGCTCATAGACAACAAGGAGAACGTTCTGAGAGCCACATTCTGGTGCTTCAACGATGCAAAATCATGGAAGAACGACTTCCCAATCAAGGGACGTACAGATTACGCCACACTATGGGATCGCCAAAGCAAAGCTAAGCCAACCGTGCAGAAGCTCATCGACATGGCTGAATCTCTGGAAAAGAAAAATAAAAAAGAAAAAAAGTCCAACAAAAACTAAAATAAACATTATGGAAGGAAAAAAATATCTCTATCCCAGCGATTATATGGCCGACCCATCGGCACATGTGTTTAACGACCGTCTTTACATCTACCCCAGCCATGACTGGGATGCTGGTGAATGCGAAGACGATGATGGTGGACATTTCCAGATGCGTGACTACCATGTCCTCTCATTCGACGACTTAGAGAACGGACAGGCGACAGACCACGGTGTTATCCTCGATGTGGATCAAGTGGCATGGGCAGAAAAGCAGATGTGGGACAGCGATGTAGTCGAAAAAGACGGCAAGTACTACCTCGTTTTCTCTGCTAAAGGCTACGATGGCGTGTTCCGTCTTGGTTTGGCCGTAGCAGACAAGCCAGAAGGTCCATTCATTCCACAAGAACATCCAATTCGTGGTTCTTTCTCTATCGACCCTTGTGTCTTCAAAGATGAGGATGGAAGTATCTACACTTATTTCGGCGGACTCTGGGGAGGCCAACTGCAGTGGTGGCAGCCTCTCGCTCAGGGGAATGCACCCATCCCCGGCAAATACGGCGATCAGAATGGACTCATTGACTTAGGTCCTGCTGCCGACAGAAAGACACAGATTTTTGCAAAACCTGATGCTCCAGCCCTCCCAAGCGCTGTGGTTAAGATGAGCGATGATATGCAGTTTGCTGAAGCACCACGACAGGTTCTCATTCTCGACAAAAACGGAGAACCAATGAAAGCAGGCGACCCACATCGTTTCTTTGAGGCTTCATGGATGCACAAATATAAGGGTAAGTACTACTTCTCTTACTCTACTGGAGACAGCCACTTCCTCTGCTATGCTACTGGTGACAATCCTTATGGTCCTTTCACTTACCAAGGCGTCATCATGACTCCGGTTGTAGGTTGGACAACTCACCATGCTATCGCAGAGTACAAAGGCAAGTGGTATATTTTCCATCATGACTGTGTGCCATCAAACGACAAGACTTGGCTCCGTTCACTCAAAGTTTGTGAACTCCATTACAACGAAGACGGCAGCATCCAGCCAATTGAAGGATTGGACTAAATCATGAATCAAAATTCTAAATATCAATAAGAATATGTATTTATTAGGTTACGATATAGGCACTTCATCTGTCAAAGCATCGCTCGTTGATGCGCAGAGCGGACAGACCATCGCAAGTGCACAATACCCTGATGCAGAGGCACCTATCATTGCCAAACAACCAGGCTGGGCAGAACAGGAACCAGAAATGTGGTGGGACGAACTCAAGCAAGCAACAGCACGCGTGGCTACAAAAGCAGGCGGTTCTCTTGCAGACGTGAAAGCCATTGGCATCTCTTACCAGATGCACGGACTTGTGTGCGTTGATAAGGACGGCACTCCACTCCGCCCATCCATCATCTGGTGTGACGGAAGAGCCGTTCCATACGGAAACAAGGCTTTCGAAACTATTGGCGGCGAAAAATGCCTTCAGCACCTCCTCAATTCTCCAGGAAACTTCACCGCAGCAAAACTTGCGTGGGTGAAGGAGAACGAGCCTGAATTATTTGCCAAGATAGACAAAATCATGCTCCCGGGCGACTACATAGCCATGAAGTTGTCAGGCGGTGACAAAAAAACAACCATATCAGGTCTCTCAGAAGGCATGTTCTGGGATTTCCAGAACAACGAAGTAAGCAAGGATGTGATGAACCACTTCGGATTCTCCGATGACATCATCGCAGAAATCGTTCCTACCTTCTCCGTACAGAGCACAGTGTGCCAAGCCATTGCTGACGAACTCGGCATCCCAGCTGGCACTCCTATCTCTTACCGCGGTGGTGACCAGCCTAACAACGCACTCTCGCTCAACGTAATGAAGCCTGGAGAGATTGCTGCCACAGGCGGCACTTCCGGTGTTGTGTACGGTGTGCTTGGCGAGGTGAACTACGACAAGCTCTCACGCGTCAACACCTTCGCACATGTTAATCATGCGGCAGACCAGACACGCCTCGGCGTTCTTCTCTGCATCAACGGAACAGGCATCCTCAATGCTTGGATGAAGCGCACCGTTGCCCCCGAAGGCATTTCCTATGGAGAAATGAACGACTTGGCAGAAAGCGTTCCAGTAGGTGCAGAAGGGCTCTCTATCATCCCATTCGGCAACGGCGCAGAACGAGTGCTCCAGAACGAAAACCCTGGCGCATCTGTTCATGGCATCAACTTCAACATCCACAACAAAGCCCACATGCTCCGCGCAGCACAGGAAGGCATCGCTTTCTCTTTTGCTTACGGCATGGACATCATGGCTAAAATGGGAATGGAAATCAAGACCATCAAGGCCGGACATGCAAACCTGTTCCTATCACCTCTGTTCCGCCGCACTCTTGCAGCAGTAACAGGTGCAACCATCGAATTGTACGAAACTGACGGTTCCGTCGGTGCGGCCTATGGTGCTGGCATCGGCGCTGGCATCTACAAGGACAGCGACGAGGCATTCAAGACGCTCAAGCATATCGCAACCATCCAGCCTGAGGCTGATTGCGAACCTTACAAGGCTGCATACAAGCTGTGGGTTGAGCGACTCGGAAAGTAAAAGAAGATTCATATAGACATCAAAAGATGCTGATTCTCATCGAATCAGCATCTTTTTTGTTGTTCCATCACTATATACATATATATACACGCCAGAGGAAGGGCTTTCCACTTTCATACCCGACAACGTAAAAACACCAACAAGCCGTCGGCGAGAAGACGAAACGTCCGCTATTTCACTCATGTCATTAGGGCGAGATTCATACCCCCATAAGGAATCTAAGAAATCTATGCGCTCTGCAATCCAAGCATGCAGCCGTTCGAGGGTGTCAATGTTGGCATTTCGTCGATAGGGCTTCACCCCCGTCACATTAGCCGTAGCACGCCAAAGCCGCCCCTCATACTTGCAGATGTCACCAACATGATAGTAAGCTGCAGCATGGTAAGCACCTGTTTCGCCGTAAACGCTCCAATCGTCGCACACCTCCCAACCCGCATTGCACTCAGCATCATTGTAACAAGGACTCTCCGACCATTGTGTCCGCTCCTTTGTATAAAACTCCTCGCCAACTCGCTCATGCCAGTCGTCAGCAAATGCCACGATACGTTCTGCCGTAATCATGCCCTGACTTCTTAACTCATGCCACCGCAGCCGTATATCTTCCTGGTAGTAATGGTCTATCCAGCGGAAAGGACCCGACGTAAGTCGTTCCATAGGCAAAGTCGCAGGACGCACCACGCCATAGAGGTTGACGCCAAAGGTCTGGTCAAGGTCGTAAGGCGTAACCATCCATCGCTGTCCATCGTAGGTAAACCACTGCCAGTTTTTCAACGACCCATCGCAGTTGTAAGTCAATACGTAATGCAAATAGTAGTCGATGAGGCTCCCAATCTCGTAACGTTGTTCTATCTCCTGCCGCATTTCCTTTTCACTCACCCCTTGCTGTTCCAGAACCTCCAGTTCTTTCCTGTATTGACTCAAACGAATTATGCTTTGCTTCACCTCGTGAGTACGACGCTTCTCTTCTTTTATCTCCTCCGTATCATCGGGAAGAGAAAAAGCGGCACATTTATCATCCAACAGTTCCTTGGGATAATTACCATCGTAAAGAGAGCCATTCTTGACATATAGCTGCTGCGGATTACGTACTTCAAACTGATTCCATTTGACACACCCTCCAAAGAGATTCGCATCGTTCAGGTTGCCGTCAAGATGAATGTGCCCAACCTCATTCTTTCTCATATTCATGTTCTTGCGACTCTTTTTCAGCTGCCATGCGAAGACTCCATAAAAGGCTCCATTCAAATAAACAGCACAAGGGAAACCGTCGGGAAAGCAACGGGCACGGCTCTCATCAACATAACCCGCACGTTCCCAAAAAGGAAGCCTGTCAGCAATCATCAACCCATACACCTTATAGCCTACCTCTCCAAGCCCACGCAAAAAGTCTGTATAAAATGCCTTGAAATGAAACGAGCTTTGCCGAACCCAGTCACCAATCCGCATCTCCGCCCCACCATCTTCATTCCAAAGGCCATCACACAGTTGAAGAGAGAAATTGCGTTTAGGGAACTTCAGAGAATAGCCACCTTGCCCGTGCAACATCACAGGCTTGCGGAAATAATTACCTTCGCCGTCCCACATCTCCATCCACCCCTTCCGCTCCTCACTCTTGGCTGTCGGCATGTTATCAAAACCTGTCAGGTTTACCATTGCCATCCTTGGTTCCTCTATATCCACACGCTCCTCTTCACTCCAGTCCTTCACAGCCTTCGTCAACCCACGTGTCAACAGCATCTGTTCCAATTCTGTCAAATCCTGAGCAAAACAGGGAATACTTATCAGAAACATAAAAATCAGAAGAAAATCATTTTTCATCATCAATATTTTTTAGAGTATTCTATCCTTTCATTTCTTGTATCCTTCGAGCAGCCCCACAAACTCAACTTCCACCATGGAACTGCTCAATTTTCGCCACAAAGGTAAGAATATTCAACCAGCAGAAATTACCCCCCCATTTTTAACTTTTATTAACTCAAATTCACGTTTTATCATTCTTTTTTTACTGATAACAGCATCAATTTTGTCCCAACCGTGCATTTTATCCCATTCATGCTTGGATGCAACATTGACATCATAATTATACCATGAAATCGACTGACAAACAGCCTTCATTTCGGTGTGCCCCACAACGAAATGACGATGTGCCCCATACCGAAGAATCGATGTGGGGCACATCGATTTTCCAAGCATTTTCTGAGAAAATGCAGAAAAAAACCTCTTTGATGATTTCATTTCATTCTCGTTAAAAAGAGTCAAAAAGACCTTTTTCTCATCTTATTTTGCTATCTTTGCAAAGAAATATGACTCCTTGCTTGACAAGGAATTCTTTTTACATCTATTATTGTTCAAAAAAAAATGGTTTTTACACCTGAAAACATCTTTTTCATGGGTGCAGTGCTTGTCGTTGTGAGCATTGTCATCAGCAAATGGGGCTACCGTTTTGGTGTTCCAACCCTGCTGCTTTTCTTGTTCACAGGCATGCTGTTTGGAAGCGACGGATTGGGTCTGCAATTCAACAGCCACAAAGATGCACAGCTTGTCGGCATGGTCTCGCTCAGCGTCATCCTCTTCACAGGCGGCATGGACACAAAGTTTAAGGATATCCGTCCCATCCTCGTATCAGGTGTGCTGCTGTCCACAGTGGGAGTACTTCTTACAACTTTCATTACAGGATTTTTCATCTATTACCTATCGGAATGGACCAATCTGGGCATTAAGCTGTCTCTGCCACTTTGCCTGCTTCTGGCCGCAACAACCTCATCCACCGACTCCGCTTCCGTGTTTAACCTCCTGCGAAGTCAGGGAATTGGCTTGCAATACAATCTGCGACCAACACTCGAACTGGAAAGTGGTAGCAACGACCCAATGGCCTACATGCTGACCATTGCGCTCATCGGACTCATCGGTTCGACAGGAGAATTTTCCATCATCGAAGTCATTGGAAATATTATTGTGCAGCTGGCAGTAGGTGCGGCATTGGGATATGTCTGCGGCCGCCTGCTGGTTTGGGTCATCAACCATATCAATTTGCCCAACCCATCGCTCTACCCTGTGCTGATGCTGAGCTTCATCCTGATTATATTCACATTAACCGACTTTGCCAAAGGGAACGGCTACCTTGCTGTATATGTGGCAGGACTCGTCACAGGTAACAGCAGCCTTTCATATCGCCGTGAAACCAATACTTTCATGCAAGGCATCACATGGCTGCTGTAAATTGTAATGTTCCTCACCCTCGGACTGTTAGTCAATCCTCGCGAGATGCTCACGGTGTGGATTGCAGCCATCGCCATAGGATTGTTCATGATGTTCATAGCACGGCCTGCTGCCGTATTCCTCACATTGATACCATTCCGCATTCCCACCCGCGCCAAGGTATTCCTCTCATGGGTAGGACTTCGTGGAGCGGTGCCCATTATTTTCGCCACCTACCCTGTCATTGCCGACATAGAAAACGCCCATGTGCTTTTCAATGTTGTCTTTGTCATCACACTACTCTCGCTCTTGCTGCAAGGCACAACCATTGCCACATTTGCACGCAAACTGAAGCTTGACATACCAGCGCCTAAAGAAGGCAATGAATTCGGCGTTGAACTGCCTGACGAATTAGGTTCGCAACTGGAAGAGCAGACATTGAAAGAAGAGGACTTAGCGAACGGCAACCACTTGGCCGACATGAATTTCGCTAATGGCACATTGGTCATGATGATAAAGCGCGGAAACAGTTTCATCGTTCCCAATGGCAAACTGGAACTCTATCCTGGCGACATCCTCCTGTCCATCAGCAACCTCACCAAGGATTCATCAAAAAAACAGAAAGAAGTCAACCCAGCCATCAAATGAAACACGTACAGAAAATGTCCTGGCACTATTAAATCTAACGTTTCGACTTCACCCTTCAATCATAAAATTCCCATCAGGAGTTGTGCCTAAGCAAGCACAACTCCTTCTATTTTTATTCTTTTATTCCTCTGCAACAATAAAGAATACACACAAAACATCCTAATGTTACCAAAGTTAAAGAGAAAGTATCATTTTAGTTATCTCTTCTGCTTTTTTTATGGTATCTTTGCAACAATAAAGTTTCTTTTATTAACGTAATTCAACTAAAAACATCCATATTATGACAACAAACAAACAAACAACAATCTCACGTCTTGTAAGACTGATAGGTCGAGTCTCAATCATGGGAATCTTCATGAGCATGGCAACAGCCAATGCCCAAACCGGAACAGAATGGGACAACACAAATGTGACCAGCGTCAATCGCGAAGAGGCACATACCATTGCCATCCCAATGTCAAGTGAAGCAGAAATCATAAAAAATGACATCGCTGCATCACCTTATTACCAATCATTGAACGGGACATGGAAATTCTATTGGGCATCCAACCCAAGCAAGGCACAGTCGGCCATGTGTGCTGAAGACTATAACGATGCCGCATGGAGCGACATTGACGTTCCTTCCAGCTGGCAGGTTTACGGAATCCGCCACGGAAAAAATTGGGATAAGCCGCTCTATTGTAACGTCGCATACCCATTCTCTTACGACAAAAACACTTATAGTGTCATGGCAGATCGCCCAGGATGGTTCACCTACAAAGGCGACATGACAAACCCTGTAGGTACTTATCGCCGCAAGTTCACCATACCAGAAGACTGGAAAGGACGTGACATCTATGTTCGTTTCAACGGGGTTGGACATGGTTATTACCTTTGGATTAACGGAGAACGTGTAGGCTACAGCGAAGATTCATACCTTCCTTCAGAATTCAACATCACTGACTATTTGAAGAAGGGCGAGAACACCATCGCATTGCAAGTATATCGTTTCACCAGCGGTTCCTTCTTGGAGTGTCAGGATTATTGGCGACTCACTGGAATTCACCGCCCTTGCTTCCTCTGGGCAGCTCCAAAGAGCCAAATACGCGACTATTTCTTCACCACCGATCTCGACGCAACTTACACCAACGCTAAAGCAAATGTGAAAGTAAGCCTCACGGGCAAGGCCGTAAAGGGCGGAACTGTAGAAGTGAAAATCGCTGAGAATGGTACAGCCATTGCTCAGGCTTCCAAGGCAATAGACAACGCAACAGAACTGAGCTTTGATATGGATGTTATCAATCCAAAGAAATGGACTGCAGAAACTCCAAACCTATACGACCTTGTACTCACACTCAAAGACGATGATGGCGAAGTTATCGACATGCGTGGTGGAAAAGTAGGTTTCCGAGAAGTCAGCATCCGTAACGATGGTGCGCTTCTCATCAACGGCCAGCGCATGGTCTTTTACGGTGTTAACCGCCACGATTTCTCACCTGTCAACGGACGTGCCATCACTGCAGAAGAAATCGAGCAGGACATCATTACCATGAAGCGCCTCAATATCAATGCCGTGCGCACATCACACTATCCCAATGACCCTATTTTCTATGATTTGTGTGACAAGTACGGCTTATACGTATTGGCAGAAGCCAACGTAGAATGCCACGCAGACATGGGACTTTCATCTGTAGAGAAATTCCGTGACGCTATGGTAGAACGTTCTCACAATCATGTAAAATGGATGCGCAACCATGTCTCTATTTTCATGTGGTCTTTTGGTAACGAATCAGGACGAGGCAACAACTTCCAGTATGTATCAAATGCGATCAAAGCACTTGACAAAACCCGCCTCACACACTATGAAGGCAACAGCGACTATGCTGATGTCAGTTCAACCATGTATGGCAGCTACGAAACCATCAATTGGATTGGCTCATCACAGCATAACCGCCCTCACATCCAGTGCGAAAACAGCCACTCTATGGGCAACTCCATGGGCAATGTGCGCGAGATGTTTGACCTCTACGAAAAGTATCCTTGCCTGACAGGTGAGTTCATTTGGGACTTCAAAGACCAGGGATTGCTCACCAAGAATACTGCTGGACAAGACTACTGGGCATACGGAGGTGACTTTGGCGACAATCCTAACGACGGAAACTTCTGCTGCAATGGTCTTGTACGTCCAGACTGGTCTTTGACATCAAAGTCTTATAACACCAAGAAAGTTTACCAGCCACTGGAATTCAAGGCCGTAAAAGGGAAGAAAAACACCTTCCTCATCAAGAACAAGCTGGACTTCTTGCCTAGTACAACCTACGATGTTAGCTATGAACTCCTCAACGAGGAAGGAAAGCAACTTTATGCTGGCATCATCGACCTTGAAGTCGCTCCAAACGACAGCAGCACCATCACACTCGACCTTTCTGCAATCAACAATCTTCCAGCCGACGAAGAAGCATTCATCCAATTTACTGCAAAACAGAAAGAAAAAACGCTTTGGGCAGAAGCTGGATATGTTGTCGCAGAAGAGAAATTAGCTATAAAGAGCGCAACAAAGGCTATGTACGACCTCGCTCAACTGAATGATTGCGAAGAAATCATCGTAGAAGATGCCACAAGCAGACTCACGCTGTCCAACTCTAAGTTCGAAGCTGTATTCAGCAAGATAACAGGAACATTGAACAGCTATTCCTACAATGGAGTTAAACTGATTGAGAAGCCAATAAAACTGAACACGTTCCGTCTGCCTACCGACAACGATACTCGCCAAAGCGGAAGCTGGGACAACATGGGACTGAGAAATCTCTCTGCACGCGGCAAGGGAGTAGAGTTCGAGAAAAGCGCTGACGGCAAAACCATAAGCGTCACGCTCAACACTCACTACACAGGACAAAATTCTACTGCTTTCGATGTACAAATGACATTCCTTGTTTGTGCTAACGGCGTAATGATGGTCAACTCTTTCATCAGCCCACTCAACACAGGTGCCATCATCCCAAAAATCGGATTCCGCTTAGAAATGCCAGCAGAGATGGAACAGCTATCCTGGTTTGGTCGAGGTCCATGGGATAGCTACCGCGACCGTAAGGAAGCTTGCTTCCCAGCTATATACAAAAGCACTGTAACCGATCAATACGAGGAGTATATCCTACCACAGGAACATGGTACCAAACAGGAAGTACGTTGGATTTCACTCTCCAACAACGATGGCAACGGTCTCCTTTTTGTTGCACCCGACCAGATGGCGGCATCAGCTGTTCACTTCCGCCCAGAAGACAACTACACCGATCGCAACAACCGTAGCCGTCACCCATACCAGTTCAAGAGCTGCGACAACACCATCGTGTCACTCGATGCTGCAACTCGCGGACTTGGCAATGCCAGCTGCGGTCCTGACGTACTTGAGAAGTATGAACTGAAGGCAGCAAACACAAACTTCCGCTTCTTCATCATGCCGCTCACTCAAGAAATGGATGCCGCACAGATGGCACGCGTTGACATGCCTGTATGCCAGCCTGTTAACTGCAAACGTAACACCAACGGCCGCATCAGCATGACTACACCAACACCCAATGCCACTATCTATTACAGTATCGATGAAGGCGAATGGAAAAAATATTCCAGCGCTATCACTTTCAATAACGCCTGCAACATCAAGACCTACTGTACAGCAGAAGGACTGCTGGAAAGCCCGATGATGTCTTACGACCTTGAACTTTTCATCAACAAAAGTGCATGGAGACTTGTCAGCGTTGACAGCCAACATAGTGGCAATGAAGCAACAAAGGCATTCGACAACAATCCTTCTACTTTCTGGCATACTTCATGGGGAAGCAACGAGCCCCAATGCCCACATACCATCATTATCAACATGAACAAAATCTATGAAGTGACTGCTTTCACTTACACAGCACGTAATGACGGAAACGAAAATGGTATGGTAAAAGCATACGAAGTGTATTTGAGTCTTGATGGTAAAGAATGGGGAAAACCTGTTGCAAAAGGCGAATTCAAGAAGACCAGCGCCATGCAGATTGCCAAGCTCGCAACTCCTACCGCAGGCCGCTACATCAAATTCGTAGCTAAATCAGAAGTCAACAACAATGCATGGACATCCGCTTCTGAGATTGGCATACAAGCAACAGCCGACATTACAGCAATCAATAAAGTGACCGAAAATCATCTCTTCAAAGGAGAAGATGACACATATTATACCCTGCAAGGTGTGGAAACTACCACACCTACGCATGGGATATATGTACATAAAGGAAAGAAAGTGCTCTTTTAAGCATAGTCCTTTAATTTTTCCCTTTTTCTTATCGTAAAAAGAAAGAAAAGTAACTGGCTGATAAAAAAGTTTATAGAATTATGTAAAAAGTCTATTTTTTTCTTTGCCAGTAAAAAAATAAAAAATAACTTTGTAGCCAACTACAAAAGTATCATCATGTAAAGAATGGACTTAGCTGTCAATCCATACGTATCTGTAGATTGTGTGCTTCTCGGTTTTGACGGGGAACAATTGAATGTACTCATTGTCAGACAGAGCGGTGCTGGAGGAGAAGACAGCACAGGCAATTACAAGCTGCCCGGCAGTTTAATATACATGAATGAGAATTTGGACGAAGCGGCACAGCGTGTGCTAAAGCAGCTGACAGGTCTTGTACAAGTTAACATGATGCAATTCAAGGCCTTCGGTGGAATTGACCGCTTGCAGAATCCCTCTGACAGTGTTTGGCTTGAGCGTTTTCATCACCTCGACCATCACATTGAAAGAATTGTTACTATCGCCTACACCTCTCTGCTGCGAATTGACCGAAAAATGGAAAAGCTGGAGGGTGGCTACGAAGCACAATGGACTCCGATAGGAGATTTGCCCAAACTGGCATTCGACCACAACGACATCGTGCACGAAGCGGTAGAATCGGTAAGACAGAAATCCACACTTGACCCCACTCTCCTGTTCGACCTTCTGCCACGAAAATTCACAGCAGCACAGTTAAGAGTTGTCATGGAGACTGTGCAGGGAATTGCGCTTGACGTGAAGAATTTTCACAAAAAGATTGCCACCATGCCATACGTGATTCCATTGGAGGAAAAAGAAGATGGCGTGAATCATCGAGCTGCCAGATACTACCAGTTCCGACGTCCAAGAAACAAAAAATGCGTAAAAAACAACCAAAATATTTAGCAAGTTTTTAATAATCAGTTTTTAAAAAATTAAAGTTATGGCTAAAGAGTATTTTCCAGAGATTGGCAAAATCAAGTTTGAAGGCAAGGATTCAATGAATCCAATGGCTTTCCGTTACTATGACGCAGAAAAAGTAATCATGGGCAAGCCCATGAAGGATTGGCTCCGCTTCGCAATGGCATGGTGGCATACACTTTGCGCAGAAGGCGGCGACCAGTTTGGTGGCGGCACAAAGAAGTTCCCATGGAACGAAGGTGCTGACGCTGTTGAAATTGCAAAGCAGAAAGTAGATGCAGGTTTCGAAATCATGCAGAAACTTGGCATTCCTTACTATTGCTTCCACGATGTTGACCTCGTAAGCGAAGGCAACTCTGTAGAAGAATATGAAGCAAACCTCGCTGCTGTTACAGATTACCTGAAGGTAAAGATGGAAGAGACAGGCATTAAGCTCCTCTGGTCAACAGCTAACGTATTCGGCAACGGCCGCTACATGAACGGTGCTTCTACCAACCCAGACTTCGACGTTGTTGCTCGCGCAATCGTTCAGATCAAGAACGCTATCGACGCAGGTATCAAGCTCGGTGCTGAGAACTATGTATTCTGGGGCGGTCGCGAAGGTTACATGAGCCTTCTCAACACAGACCAGAAGCGTGAGAAAGAGCACATGGCAACTATGCTCACAATGGCTCGCGACTACGCTCGCAGCAAGGGCTTCCAGGGCACATTCCTCATCGAGCCAAAGCCAATGGAGCCATCAAAGCACCAGTATGACGTTGACACAGAAACAGTGATTGGCTTCCTCAAGGCTCACAACCTCGAGAAGGACTTCAAGGTGAACATCGAGGTGAACCACGCAACACTCGCTGGCCACACATTTCGCAGATAAAGATGTTCTTGACCCGTATGGGCCGCAATGCCAAATTTATCGTTACGGGCGATGTTACACAGGTGGACCTTCCACGTCGCAGCGACAGTGGCTTGGTCGGAGCAATGGATGCGGT
>JAFWAX010000082.1 GCA_017507385.1 Bacteroidaceae bacterium
ACCGCACGTTGGAGGGACAGGAACGAAATTTGAGCCAAAATTAGTGTGAAAAACTAGTAAAAACAAATACTAACTGGAAAGTGTTAAAATAAAGAAAGCCACCCTAAGTGGGTGACTTTCAATACTTTATTATAAATTAGTACAAGTTAGTGCAAGTTGCTAAAAATGAGGCTATTTGCCGATGCAAAAATGAGAAAAGATGCTGCTTAATACTTCGTCAGAAGTGATTTGTCCGAGGATTTCGCCTAGATGAATAAGGCATTGGCGTAGGTCTTCTGCAACGAGGTCACCTGAAATGTTGAGCATTAGGGCTTCGTGGGCTCTTTGGATATCTGTATTGGCCTTGGTCAAAGCCTCAAAATGGCGGATGTTGGTGACGAGAAGGGTGTTGTTGTCATGATGGACGGATGCAATAAGTTGTTCCTCGAGTTCTTGAATACCAATATGATAAAGGGCTTGGAAATGCTCTGTTTTATTGATGATTTTGATGACAGTTTGATCTGGACGTATGGGAATGTTGGGAAAATCAACACCCGGTTCTGTCATGAGGAGGATTATTTGTGCTTTTTGGGCGGCTTTGATGCTGCGCTCAATGCCCATTTGTTCGATGGTATCGGTGGTATGGCGGATGCCTGCAGTATCGATGAATCGGAATGTGGTATCGTGTAATGTGATGGTATCTTCGATAAGATCACGAGTCGTACCTTGGATGTCGGAAACGATGGCACGATCATCATGTAATAGCGCATTGAGCAGGGTGCTTTTTCCTACGTTAGGGGCGCCGATGATAGCAACAGGTACACCATTTTTGATGGCATTGCCGAGATGGAAGGAGTTTGTGAGACGTTCGATTTCGAGGTGAATCTTTTCTGCCAGTTGGATGAGTTTCTGCCGGTCTGCAAATTCTACGTCTTCTTCAGAAAAATCCAGTTCCAGTTCCAATAATGAGGTCATTTCTAAGAGCCTGTTTCGTAACTCTTTGAGCTTTGTGCTATATCCTCCTTTCATTTGCTGTAGAGCTATTTTGTGGGTGGAGGCATTTTTGGAAGCAATGAGGTCGGCTACAGCTTCGGCTTGACAGAGATCCATTTTCCCGTTTAGGTATGCTCGTTGTGTGTACTCACCGGGTTGCGCCATAGTGCATCCATGCTTTAAAAGCAATTCGATGATGCGTTGTAGAATATAGGCAGAACCATGACAGGAAATTTCGGTGGAGTTCTCTCCTGTGTAAGAATGAGGTGCGTGGAATACGGATACGAGTACTTCATCGATAAGAGTGTCGTTGTCGCGAATTTCACCGAAGTGCATTGTGTAGGGTTTTGCTTTTGTGAGGTTGTGTTTACCTTGAAAAATGGCATCTGTAATTCTGATTGCGTCAGGACCTGAAGTTCGGATGATGCCGATGGCTCCTCCTTTAGCTGTAGATATAGCACATATTGTACTCATACTCTCAAAATTATGTGTATTTATTATTGTTCAATCAGTTTGTTGGCTTTTTCTAGCGCATGCCAAATAGAATGGCGGGCTTCGGGGTTAAGTTGTTCAATTCGAGTGAATAGCTCTGCAGTAGCTTTTCTTTTAGTTATTTGTTCATAAGGGCATTTTTTCTTTTGTTTCAAATAGTTATATTTTTCCGCATAAGCACTAATATCGCTTTCGCTACATAGTGCTAATGGACGGATAAGTGTTAATGGCATTTTCTTCATTTTGAGCAGTACGGGCATGGTACTAAAGCTGCCTTCGAAAGTGATGTTCATTAACGCTGTATGCAATATGTCGTCTTGATGATGCCCCAAAGCTATTTTGTTGCATCCAAGTTCTTTTGCGAGTTGAAATATTTTGTTTCTTCTGTTTTTGGAACAAAGAACACATGGTGTGTGGTGTTTGTCTGTGGAATCATCGAATGATGTGGTGAGCACATACAGCTTCACGCCTCTTTCTCTGCAGAATTCTTCCAAATATTGAGTGTCGCTTTCATAGGCAATGTTTTCCATTCGTACATGTACTGCGCTGACTTTGATGCTGGGGCAATGAATCTGTTGACGCTTGGCCATGAGTTCGGTTAGCAGCAACGAGTCTTTTCCACCCGAAAGTGCAATCAGCACATGATCCCCATCAGCCAATAGCTGATAGTTAACGGTGGCTTTGTTGAAGCGCCTCTGTATTCGTTGTTCTATGGATTTCTGTTGCACTTTCTGTTGATTAGTGTTCAAAGTAGGTATGGCTGAGAACGAGAATTTGTAGCCTGTTATTTCTTGGTGGCCCAGGTGTTGGCTAGGATAATGATGATTAATATTATCACAATGAGAATACAGGTGGAAACTAGCCTTATGATGTTGCTTCCCATGAAGGGAATCAGGCCATGAAATGCGGCAACGATGATAGATAGGATGGCCATAAGCTTGCGCAGTTTGCTAATATCTACTTTTTTGCGTTCTCCTTCACTGGCTGTGTTGTAGCCGGCAATGAGCATATCTCCTTTTCCTAATATGAAAATGACGGAAAGAATGATAAAAAGGATAGCAAAGCCAAGATATATACCCATTTCTATTGTAATCATATTCGTTCAATGACTTTCTGGATTAACGTATCGATGGTGTTTTTGTATTCTGTGTTCATCTCCGTCGTATAGCGATTAGCAATGACCATGCAGCAGGTTATGGCGCGATGGCCGAGCAAAGAGGACATGCCTGCCAATGCGGACGATTCCATCTCATAGTTGCAGATATGCAGCCCTTCATATTCAAAAGCTTCCACTTTTTTGTTCTGGTCGGGGTCTTGGATGTGGAGACGAAGCTGTCGACCTTGCGGACCATAGAAGCCGCCGCAGGCAATGGTGATACCACGTACCATGTCGTCTTGAGCAATCTGCTCGATGAGGGAAGGGTCGGCTATAGCGACATAGGGAGATCCTTTGATTGGCGACCAGTTCATGTGCAGTTTGAAGGCTTCTTCCAGCTTGAGGTCACACACTTCATTGCGTCCTTCGTAGAAATTGAGAAGCCCATCGAAACCAATACTCTTGACTGAAGCGATGAAGGTGCCCGTGGGGGTGAAAGGCTGCAAGCCTCCGCAGGTGCCGATACGCACAATGGTGAGTGTACGGTGTTCCTCCTTTTCTGTTCGATTGGAAAAATCGATGTTGGCTAAGGCATCAAGTTCTGTCATGACAATGTCTATATTGTCACAGCCGATGCCAGTAGAGACAACGCTTATCCGTTTGCCTTGATAAGTACCTGTTATGCTGTGAAACTCGCGACTGCTCACTTCGTACTCTTTGCTGTCAAAATGAGAGGCAACACTAGAAACTCTGGCTGGGTCTCCGACTAGAATGACTCGGTCAGCCAGCTGCTCTGGACGCAGGTGTAGATGAAAGATGGAGCCGTCTTCATTAATGATGAGTTCCGTAGGAGGGAATGTCTTCATGAGGCGTATCAAAGTGAATATGAGTGTTTATTGCTGTGGTGAAAGTTCGTTTGCCCTGATGTTCTTCTCGAGGCGATGTACCTCGTCTTTCAGTTCCATAACGCGTCCCTCAAGATTGAGAATCTGCTGGCGTGCTGCAGGAGAGGATTCACGTGTCTGTTGCAATTGCTCGTTAAGGGCGGAAAGATTTTTTGTTTTTTGCAACCATTCTCGGCACAACTGTTTGGCTTTTGCAGAAGTGAAATCATTGAGCGTATAGCATGTTTTTGTGTCGTTAAGAACAAACTCGAAATCTTTGTGAATTGTTGCAGATGCTGTGGATGAGAGTTGCTTCAGACGTCGAGAAGCATTGGCTTTCGTTTGCTTTTGTTCATCTGTGAGGGCAATAGAAGCAATGGAACGAAGAGAGGCAGCAGCACGAATCGTCTCAATGTCAGTTGTTGCGTAATCTATTGTCTGTCGCGATTCATTGGGAATGAAGGTGTAGATGCAGACTTTCCCAACGGGTTGAAAACGGTCGCTGGCAAACCATCCGAGGTTGGCGACTTCGTCAATAACTAACATATAATCGTTGGCATAGGAGTTGTAGGGATACCCCATGTTTTCTGCTTGATAGAAACGTTTGGAGTCGGAGTCGTAGCGAGTAGCATAGAGGTCATAGTTTCCAAAGCCTTCGTTGCTTCGTGCAGCAAAATAAAAAGTCTGTCCGTCGGGCATGAGGAAGGGGTAATTGATGTCCCCTTCGATGCCAAGCCATTCAATGACCTCTCCCTCTGTAAGTTTATCTTTTTCAAGATAGTAGCGAGTTATTTGAAGTGCTGTGGTATCAGATGTACTAACAGGGCAGAGTACCATACCGTTGAGTTGGGTCTGATACTGTACGATGTCACCTTTTTCGGAGATGGTTAGTGTGCCGAGATCTTCGGATAATGGATAAGCTTTTAGGAAATCTTCCTTGTTAACTATTACGCTGTCTACAATGATAATTTTGTCTACGCCTCGAAGTCCGCTTTCTCCTTTTTTGCAGATTTCCACGATGTTTTCGTATTCAGTTGTGGGCTTACGTCTGCGCTTGGCAGTAGCGATGAGTTTCTTTGCAGCAGCAGCAGCTTTGTCAAACTGATATGTTAAAATGTCAGTTTGGAGATCTTCTGCAACAGGAAGGGAGACCAGGTAAGGATAGGTTGGCGGTATTATTGGTTCTGGTGCAATGCTGTCAGTTTGTGCTTGAGCGGTGAAAGTCAGCGTTGCGCATACGATGAGTGTTATGATTGTCTTCATATTTTTTATTTTGAAATAGCCCTGTACATGAGCTGGTTATACAAGTTCTACTATAGTGATGCCCGCTCCTCCAAAACGGATGTCTTCGTCATAGAAGTTCGCTACAGGAGGGATGGAGTTGAGATATTGCCTGATAACGGTTTTTAGTGCCCCAGTTCCTGTTCCATGCAAGATTTTCACACGAGAGGCTCGTGCTACAAGCGCATCATCGATGAAATAGGTAACGGCTTGAATGGCTTCGTCTCCACGCATGCCACGCACATCAAGCTGTTCTTTGAAATTGAGGGTTGTGTTGCGTATTTCGTCTTGTGTCTGTACACTGACAAAAGTGGCTGCCACATTTTTGTCTTTCTTGGGTGCTTCGCAAGGTTCGAGACGCTTCATTTTCACGTTGGTAGTGATTTGCCCAAAGACGACAAGGGCTTCTGTTCCGCTAATTTTTTGGATTTGTCCAATGGTGCTTTGACCTTTCAAACGGACATGAGATCCTGCTTCCAATGGCTTTGCCATGTTGGTAGGGGCGGAAACGTTGGCTGATAGCGGGAGAGTCGGCTTTTCTCTTTCTTTGCCTTTCTTCTCCTCTTTCCTTTTGCGTCGTGCTATCAGTTTCTCCATCTGCCGACGAATCTTTTCGTCTGCAATGTTGGGGTCAATCTCTTGAATCTCATGCTTGTAATCTGCAAGTTCTTGGCGAATCGCCCGTGTGCGCTCTTTCTCTGCTTGTGCCTCTTTTATCTCTTTGATTGTCAACTCAATTCTGGCATTTGATTCCTTGAGGATCTGTTCAGCCTCTTCTTTGGCACGTGCTATGATGGCTTTGCGTTCGTCGTGCAATTTCTGGATGTCTTCTTCGTATCTTCTAATTGTTTGTTCCATCTGCTTCTCGTGCAGATGGATGTTTTGGCGTTTCTGTTCCCAATATCGTTTATCTCGTACAATGTCTTGCAGGTATTTGTCAGAGTTGATATAATCTTTGCCTACAATCTTGTTGGCATCTTGGATTACTTCATCGGGAATGCCTGTCTTTCGGGCAATCTCAATAGCAAATGAACTTCCAGGGTTTCCGATGGAGAGTTGGAATAATGGAAGCATGAGTTGGCGGTCATAGAGCATGGCGCCATTTACAATCCCATCCGTTTCCTGTGCATAGTGCTTCAGATTCTGGTAATGTGTGGTGATGACGCCGAAAGCGTGTTTTTTATTGTAAATTTTCAACATCGCTTCTGCCATCGCACCGCCAATCTGAGGTTCGGTACCACCTCCAAATTCGTCTATAAGGATAAGACTTGCCCCATCGCAATGCTTCATCATGTTCTTCATGTTGAGGAGATGGGAAGAGTAGGTGGAAAGGTCATTTTCAAGACTTTGTTCGTCGCCGATGTCT
The DNA here is from genome assembly GCA_017507385.1 of Bacteroidaceae bacterium. Lineage (GTDB taxonomy): Bacteria > Bacteroidota > Bacteroidia > Bacteroidales > Bacteroidaceae > Minthosoma. The sequence goes on from JAFWAX010000082.1 coordinate 6,092, forward strand.
ATGAATATGTTGCGGAAAATCCCGAAAACGCTGCTCTTGGCAACAGGCACCGGCATGCCGCACTGGAACATGTATTGTAGTAGCCCTGTTGTTTTTAGGCAAACGGACTTTCCGCCTGCATTGGGGCCGGAAATGAGCAGAATACGTTGCTTTTGAGTGAGTGCTATGTCCAGAGGAATGACCTTTCGAGGGCTTTCCTCTGGATGTTGCATGTTGTAGGCATTAAACTTCAGTTCTAATAGTGGATGCACTGCAATTGACCAGTCAAGAATCTGCTTGTTCTCCATTTGTGGTTCTGTACAGTTCGTGATGATTGCAAACTTTGCTTTGGCGCGAATGAAATCGATTTGTGCCAAAAAATCATAACTGAATAATATATCTTGCAGTTCAGGACGCACTATTTGAGTGAACTCCATTAAGATACGGTTGATTTCCTTTCGTTCCTCGTTTTCAAGTTCACGGATTTTGTTGTTTGCCTCCACAACTTCGGCTGGCTCTATGAACACCGTGCGTCCTGTGTCTGATTCGTCATGCACGATACCACGAATCTTCCTCTTCATGGCTGGAGCTACAGGAATAACAAGGCGTCCGTCGCGGAGGGTAGGGGAAACGTCTTTGTCCACGAGCCCTTCTCCTTTTGCGGACTTAAGGATGTTTTGCAAAGCACGTGAGACGCTGCCAGCCGTGGCTGCCAACTCGCGGCGAATCATCAGCAGTGTGGGCGATGCTGTATCCTTTACGTGTCCAAACTTGTCAAGAATTTGGTCGATGCGTTTGACCATCTGTGGATAGGTCTTTACATCTGTAGTCAAAGCATAGAGGTAGGGATATATCGGTATTGTGTTTTCTTCGTCAGAACAACGATGAAGAAAATGTACAATCTGGTGTATTGTGGATAACGAACGTTGCAAATTAAAGAGTTCCTCTACCTCCAAGCAGGTGTTCTGAATGCGGATGCGTTTGAGGGAAGGACGCACGTCAAAGAAATTCTGGTCTGGAAAATCTTCTTCTTGTATGATGTGAACAAACTCCATTGTCTGTTTCACTTGACGCCGGATGTTGTCAAAGTTCGTGGAAAACGCCATTTCACGCACTCTTCCTTCGCCTAAAGGACATAGACAAAGTGCTGTGAGGTGTTCTCTGATTTGGTCAAAGCCAATCTTTTGTTCGTATGTGTTCGGATAAATCAAAGTTCCAGTAGGTGTTGTTGATGCGTACAAAGGTACGGATAAGTGGGGAGAATACAAAATGAAAAGCCCTTTTTCATTTTGTATTGTAGAACGTGGGTGCCTTTCTTTGTTCGCATTGGTGTTTTTTTCATGGAATTTACATGTTGTTTGGAAGTTTTGAGCGTGCAGATTTTATCGAATGTCTTTCTGAGAGTTCCCAGAAAGCGAACCCCTCGGGTCCGATATGCCGTACCCCTCGGGTCCGACGTGGCGGACCCGAGGGGTATGGTCTTTATGCAGAATGTGTGGAAGTGGGCGCAAAAGAGTTTCAAGGAGTCTGTCGCAGCAATGGTTATTGCAGAAGGAATACAAATCTGTGGTACAAGAAGGGGAATTAGAGTTCCTTTTTTAGGAATTCCGCAGTGATGCCTTTGTTGCTTAGGGCAACTGCTTCGGGTGTGCCTGTGACGACGACTTCTCCCCCTTGCATGCCGCCTTCTGGCCCCATGTCGATGATGTGGTCGGCGAGTTTGATGACATCAAGGTTGTGTTCAATGACGATAACGCTGTTTCCCTTGTCAACAAGGCGGTTGAGTACGGCCATTAGGGTGCGAATGTCTTCGAAATGGAGTCCGGTGGTGGGTTCGTCGAGGATGTAAAGCGTTTTGCCAGTATCCCTCTTCGATAGTTCTGTGGCGAGCTTGATGCGTTGGCTTTCGCCGCCAGAAAGGGTGGAGGATGGTTGCCCGAGCTTGATGTAGCCAAGACCAACGTCTTGCAGAACTTTTATTTTCTGAAGTATTTTAGGCTGATTCCCGAAAAAATCTACTGCCTGGTTGATGGTCATGTCAAGTACATCGGCAATGCTTTTCCCTTTGAAACGTACTTCTAATGTTTCTCGATTATAGCGTTTGCCATGGCAAGTCTCGCATGGCACCAACACATCGGGGAGAAAATTCATTTGGATGGTTTTATAGCCATTGCCGCCACAAGTTTCGCAACGTCCGCCTGCTACGTTGAACGAGAAGCGTCCTGGTTTGTAAGCACGCATCTTCGATTCTGGCATTTCGACAAAAAGTTTACGGATTTCTGTGAAAACGTCTGTGTATGTTGCAGGGTTGCTACGTGGGGTTCTTCCTATAGGGGATTGGTCAACGCTTACAACCTTGTCGATGCTTTCTACTCCTTCGATTTTTTTAAATGCAAGTGGTTCTGTTTTAGAATGATAAAAATGTTTGTTTAAGTAAGGCTGTAATGTCTCGTTGATGAGTGTGGACTTGCCGCTTCCACTTACTCCTGTTACACAAACAAACATTCCCAATGGAATCTCTACATTGACATCTTTCAGATTATTTCCTTTCGCTCCTGTGATTCTGAGGACTTTCCCATTGCTTTCTCTTCGTTCCTTGGGCACTTCTATTTTTTCTTTTCCGTTGAGGAAACGGGATGTTAAAGTGTCTGTTTTTAGCATCTCCATCGGTGTTCCTTGATAGACGACTTCGCCTCCTTTGCGGCCAGCAAACGGCCCCATGTCAACGATGTAATCGGCATTGAGCATCATGTCTTTGTCGTGTTCCACGACGATGACCGTGTTCCCCTCGTCGCGTAATTCTTTCAGAGAACGAATGAGCCGTACATTGTCACGCTGATGGAGTCCAATGCTTGGCTCGTCAAGAATATACAATACGTTTACCAATTTCGTGCCAATTTGTGTGGCAAGACGTATGCGCTGACTTTCACCGCCGCTGAGGCTAACCGAACTACGTGAGAGGCTCAGGTAATGTAGCCCGACATCTAAAAGGAATTTTAAACGAGTGCTGATTTCCTTGATGATTTCGTGGGAAATCTTACGTTGTTTTGTGTCCATTCTCTCCTCTACATGGGTAATCCAATCGTAGAGTGATTGCAATTCCATATCTGACACGTCACAAATGTTCTTGTTGTCGATGCGGAAGTGCAGAGCTTCTTTGTTTAGGCGCTTGCCGTTGCATTCTGGGCATACCACCATCTTGTCAATGCTCTCTGTCCATTTCTGTGCCCATTCTTTCTGCTCTTCGATGCCGAGGGCATGTATATAGTTCGCCATCTCTTGATAATCAACACTTTCGATATTAAGCGAAGGCACTACACCTAACCCTTTGCAGTGAGGACAAGCTCCTTGGGGAGAATTAAATGAAAAATTATTGGGAGAAGGATCACGATAACAAAGTCCTGTAGAAGGGCACATTAATCTTTTTGAGAAGTGCTTTAACTCATTCGTGTCTTTATCAACTATCATTACTTGTCCGTCACCCATCTTCATGGCAATTTCGAGGCTCTTTTTCAAACGTTCTTCGTCTTTTGCGTTGATAGCGAGCTTGTCAATAACCACTTCTATGTCATGGTTCTTGTAGCGGTCAACTTTCATGCCTTCCGTTACATCCATGATTGTACCATCCACGCGAGCATACAGATATCCCTTTTTGCGAATGCTTTCAAACAGCTCTCGATAATGTCCTTTACGGCTCTGTACTACAGGGGCTAAAAGAAAAACACGTCTGCCATTGTAGTTTTCTGATAGCAATCTCATCACGTCTTCTTCTGTGTATTTCACCATCTTTTCGCCTGTCAGATGGCTGAAAGCCACTCCTGCCCGCGCATAAAGCAAACGTAGGTAGTCGTATATTTCTGTTACAGTGCCAACGGTTGAACGCGGGTTTTTATTCGTTGTTTTCTGTTCAATGCTAATGACGGGAGACAGGCCGCTGATCTTGTCCACATCAGGACGTTCCATCCCTCCCAGAAAGTTACGGATGTACGCACTGAAGGTCTCAACGTATCGCCGCTGGCCTTCAGCAAAAATAGTGTCAAACGCCAATGAGGATTTGCCGCTACCGCTCAATCCTGTAATTACCGTTAAACTGTTGCGAGGAATCTCTACATCTACATTTTTCAAGTTATGCACTCTCGCACCTTCAATTTTTATCATGAACCTCCTCCTGCAGTTTCGCTTCCTTCGCGAAAGCCTTTCAGAACATTTACTGCTTTTTTAATTTTGTATTCTAAACCATCGCTGCCAAGACCATAGAGATTAAGAAAATAGACTCCGTCCTTGACATATTCTCCGTTTTTCCGTCCATCCCAAAGAATCAGTTTGTTGGGCTCATCTTCCGCATGTTCTGCATTCTCAAGTGTTGCAGAGTGGACTTTTTGTCCCCAGCGGTTGACAAATGTTGCCTTTAGCTTTACAATCGATTGAGCTGTTATTCTGAAATAGTCGTTGATGCCATCTCCGTTGGGCGAAAACCCGTCGGGGCAAACAAGCTTGGATTCGCTGATGACAATGCTGATAGGTTCACTTTCATACTCGATGGTGTCAGAATCCTGTGTGAATGTAACATACAGTTTGACATAATAACCACCCGATTGGGTTAAAGTGTACATCGTTTCTTCTTCAAATCGAGTAACGATAGGAGAAAATTCGTTTTCATTGGCACTCCAAATCCTCCATTCGCAAATGTAATCGTAATTATCAGGGTTGTTGATGTTTGAGACCATTGTTATGTCCAGCGGGGCTTGTGCTGTTTGTGATTCTCCAGGTGTAACTTCTATGTTCCCAGCTTCATCTATAGAGTAAAACTTCACAATTGGTTCTGCTTCTTGTGCTCTTGCTTCTGTAAATGGCAACGTCATTTGTATGAGCAAGAAAACGAACAAATATATCCCTCTTTCTTTCATAAATTGTATTCTTTTAGATGCAAATTTACTTAATCCGTTCAATAAATTCACATTAAATTCTTATAAAAAAACTCAACGGGTAATTTTAATTTGTTTTGATGTTCTTTTTTTACTAATTTTGTACTTCAAATAATACGATATATATAGGATGATGAAAAGAAAATTTCTTTTTCTTGTAGTTTTTATAGCTGCTTTTGTGGCCTATGCACAAACAGGTGTGTTGCAAAAGCATGAGGTTCAATCAGGTGAAACGCTTTATAGCATAGCTCGTCGATACAATGTCTCTGAAGAATTGTTGCAGAAGAATAATCCTGGTTTGAAAGCTGAAAATCTGATGGCGGGAAAAGTGATTGTGATACCTGTGAATAAGGGTGTACTGACTCCTGGTGAACAGATGTTTCAGGTTGAGAAACGTCCACAATTCAAAACGACGCATGAAGTAAAAAGGAAGGAAACGGTTTATTCCGTTTCTCGTTTATATGGGGTGACTGAAACTCAACTGCTTGAGGCTAATCCTCAGATAAAAAAAGATAAATTGAAGAAGGGATCCATAATCAACATCCCATATACAGAAGAAGAAAATCTTCAGTATGAAAAGGAATTGCAACGTCTTGAAGAAGAGGCGCGTAAGGCGAAAATTAAGAGGTATTCGACAATCAAGACTGCTGTTATCCTTCCTTTTTCACTTCAAGAAAATACGATGACTCTTGAAGCACAGAAAATGACAAATCTTTATCAAGGTTTTTTGTTGGCAGTAGATTCTCTGAAACAAAGAGGATGTTCTGTCGAAGTTCATGCTTATGATGAGGCTGTTGGATTTTCTTCCATTGATGAGATCTTGCGTAAGCCTGAGATGAAGGAAATGCAGCTGATAATAGGGCCAGTTCGTCAAACGAACATTTCTTCTGTTGCAAATTTTGCTCATCAGAATAAGATTGCTCATGTTGTGCCATTGGCGAATGGGGCGGATATAGTAAATGAGCATCCTACCACTTTCCAGATTAATGTTCCTTATTCTTTGGTTTACAATCATGTCTATAATCGTTTTGCAATCATGCATAAGAACGACAATGTTATTTTTGTACACATGGGTGAACGTGAAGACAATGTCAGCTATATGACTGGATTCAAAGAATTTTTGCGAGGGATGTCTATTCCCTATCAGGAAATAAATGCTTCTGAGTTTAGTCAGATTCTTGCTTTGTTAAAACCAGGAATCCGAAATGTGCTGATTCCGTCCAGCGGCACTTCTTCCGCTTTTGGGATTTTATGCGAGAAACTGGATGCTTTGGAATTAACATCTGAATATGTATTGCAATTATTCGGATTTCCTGAATGGCAAACATTTACTGGTAAGTATGAACATTATCTAAAAAAATACAATTGTCAATTTTTTACGGCTTTTTATAGTGGAAGCAATAAGTCTCGGACTCAGCTGTTTAATTCTCGTTTCCGTCATTGGTTTCATCAGGAACAATATAGCGGAATACCTCGATATGGCGAATTGGGATATGATATCGGTGCATACTTTATCAAGGGGTTAAATGACTTTGGTTCATCATTTTATGAGAATTTGCACAACTATTCCTATATGTCACTTGAATTTCCTTTTAATTTCGAGAAGAAGAATTCCTGGTCGGGTTTTCAGAATAAATCTATTCTAATTGTAACGCATTTGATGGATGGTTCCGTTATTGTAAGATAAAGCAATGAAGATAAAACATACAATATTATATACCATCTGTTTTCTCGCTTCGTTTCAAGCAGCGGCTCAGGTTGGCGAACATCGTAATGATTTGTCTGTAGGTGTTACGGGTGGATATACCATGAACAAAATGGATTTCATGCCCAAGATTAAACAGACAATGAAGGGGGCGCCAATGGTAGGTGTGGCTGCACGTTATATCTGCGAGAAATATTTCACTACGATTTGCGGCGTGGTGATGGAGCTGCAATATAACAATTTAGGTTGGAAAGAACTTATTGAAGATGGTTCAGGGAATACTTATAAGCGGGATCTGCATTTTGTTCAGATGCCTGTTCTGATGCAGATGGGCTGGGGGCGTGAACGCCGTGGCTTCAAGTTTGTTTTTGAGGCAGGTCCACAATTAGGACTTTATCTGTCGGGAAAGGAATATATGGGGGGAGAATGGAATACGTCTGCTCGTCCTAATGGTGTTGTCTATCAGTATGGAAAAGAGCCTGATAACAAGGTTGACTATGGAATAGCGGCAGGTCTTGGCATGGAATTCTCGTCTCCTATCGGGCATATTCTTTTGCAAGGTCGATATTATTTTGGATTAGGTGATGTCTATGATAATAGCAAGCGTGGAGACTTTGGACGTTCTGCAAATCAGACAATTATGGTCAAGATGACTTACCTCTTTGATCTTGTTCGTACCAAAGGTGATAATATTAAATGAATTAGGGTCTGTGACAAGTGCCTCTCATCTGCAAGAGGGGAGTCGTAAAATGAATGGCTTATTCCGTGTGGTGTGATTCATACAAAAAAATTGCTTATCTCACGACAAGCAATCTTTACTAACCTTAAAATAAATCTAATACCATGAAAAACACGTTGCAAATTTACAGTATTTTGTTTTAATGTTCAAAAAAAGATAACAACAATATTTCTTTATTTAAGAATATTTAACTTTTATGCGTGATTGCATATTAAAAGGCAGGGTGCTATTCAAACAGAAGAGCGCCCTGCCTTTTCTTGTTGTTGGATTCTGTCTTTTGAATTTTCAGATGAATAAGTGTTAGAATCGGCCGCCTCCAAAGCCACCTCCGCCGAAGTTACTTCCTCCGCCGCCGAATCCTCCACGGGCACCGCCGCCTTCGCCACGGCCGCCTCCGCGTCCGCCACCGAAGTCTGGACGAGCGTTCATGAATCCACGTGTTTCTCGTAGATTTTGTCGTGCTTCTCTTGTTCCGAATAGGTTGAAGCGCCAGATGAAGTGTGCCATAAAGTAGCTGTAAATGCTATTTGTTTCACGGTCTTGTCGTGAATAGGCGGTGATGGTTCGGCTGATGTTGCTGCGTTTGTTCAAGATGTCGTATGCCTGCAGTGAGATGGTAGCCTGTTTCTTGTAGAGGAAACGGTAGCTGATCTGGGCATTCCAAATGAGTTCATTGGTATTCATGTTGGCTGATGAGTATCCTCGGCGTGAACTCATGTTGATGTCTGTTGAGAAACCAAAGCCGTTTTCGAAGTTTCCTGTTGATGAAAGACCATAGTTGAAATTGAATGTGCTTTGGTTGCTGGCTTCTACCAATTCGCTGCTTGTTTTCGACCAGTTAATGTTTCCGTTAGCTCTGATGTCGAAGTTATTCAAGCGCAATGTGAGACTGATTCTTTCGCCAAAAGTTGTACGTTTTACGTTATTCTTGATAGTTTCTCGATTCTGATAGATGTAGCTGACTTGGTTGTTGAACGAACTGCTTGTACTAGTGTTTAAGCTAAGCATATCCCAGCCTAAAGGCGTGTTGAATCCGATGTCTCCAGAAATGCTCCAGTTTCCGTTGATGTTTTCTGGACGTGTTCTTTGCCCGCCAGTTTCAGCATTGTATTCAGTTCTGTTTGCGATGCTGTTCTGTGTGGTATTGTAAGAGATTCTTCCTGTCAGCGATTGTCTGGTCAGTTCGAAGTAGTTGTTATAGTCGAGCCCGATATTGTGGCTGAATGATGGTTTCAGATTTGGATTGCCTTCTCGAATGTTGAGTGGGTTGCTGTTGTCGGTCAGATTGAAGAGATCTGTCATTTCAGGCTGGCTAGAGTTTCCACGATAGGTCAAACGCAATGTGTGTTGTCTCGTGAATCTGAAACGTGCGTTCAGTGTTGGTGAAATACGTGAAATATCGCGGCTGGCAATTGTGTCTAGACCTTGATATTGGTAAATTATCTTCTGGTTCTGCTGTTCAAGGCGGAATCCAGCACTGAGGTTCAGCAGCTCTGTGGTGTAGCGCATGGTGACATCAATGTTGTGTGTCTTGTTGATGTTGTCAGTGTAACGCGAGAGAGAGTCGCTGAGGAATTCGAAGTAGTTGGGTGCTAACATTCCGTATTGACCGTAGTTGTCCCATAATTCTTGTCCGATAGAGTCTACTTTTGCGAAGTCGTATGTCTGTCCGTCAGAGTGGCGCTTAGAGTAGTTGTAGCTATAGTTTACTTGTGCAAACAGATTACGAAGTATGGGCTCTGAATAAGACAGGCTGATGCTGTAGTTCTTGTTGCTGGATGGATTGTTACGATGGCGGTAAGTTAGGTCTGTAGAGTCATTGCGCTGATGGTAGATGACATTTGACCAGTTGAAATTCTTGCTTTCGTTTTCGCTGAGTGTTCCATTGATGCGCAGGGTGATGTTGCGCCCGCTGCTGCCTGTTACGGCGCTTGGACCGAACCATGGTCCTCCGCCCAATCGCCGGTTGAGCATCAGGCTTCCGCTCAGGTTGTAGTTCTCTCCTTCTGTCCAGTTCTTTGAGGCATTCTCGTTGATTTTTATTCTTTTGTTGATGTCTGCTATTTGTGAGAGCGGGTCTGTGATGCCGTTCTGGTAAGGATCATCGTTGAATGTAGCGGATGCGCTGCCGGAAGTGCTGTTTGAATTTCCGCCAGAGATTCGTGGTTGGAACAAGAGGGTGGTGAGGGAGTCTATTGTCCATTCCACTCTGAAATCACTGCTCAAGTTTTTATTCTTGTTGGTGCTGGTATTACGGCTGTTGCTGAATGATGCGCTGGTTGATATGAAGTTTTGCGAACTGCTGTAAGTGCGTGAGTCAGTTTTGTTATAGTTGTATTGGATATTTCCTCCGAAATCGATGTTTTTCTTGTCGAAAACGAGGCGTCCGCCTATTTGCCTGTTGGTGGCGTTGCCGTTGCTGCCAGTGTTGTTGCCTGAGCCGATGACATTTGACTGGAATGTGTCGCTGAAGCGGTTCAGCATGGCGCGTCCAGAATATCTTTCTTCGGTTCCGTATGCAGCGTCTATGTTTCCGAACCATCCTTGCTGGAATCCTTTCTTGATCGTCAAGTCAAGAACGGTCTCTTCTTCTCCGTCGTCAATGCCGGTGATGCGGCTGAAGTCCGACTGCTTGTCGTATGTCTTTACCTTGTCGATAATTTCGGCTGGAAGGTTTTTCATTGACATGTTCTGGTCGTTCCCGAAGAATTCCTTTCCTCCGACAAGGATTTTTCTCACAGTCTTTCCGTTCACCTTGATGGTGCCGTCCGTAATCTCTACGCCTGGCAGCTTCTTGATGAGGTCTTCCAGTACACTTCCTTCTGGCACCTTGAATGCGTCAGCATTGAAGATGAGAGTGTCTTCCTTCATCTCAATCTCTTTTATCTGTCCTGTGACCACAGCTTGATTCAGCTCTATGCTGTTGGGAACAAGCATGACTGTGCCGATGGTGTGCGTGCCTTTGTTCTCGGCCTTTTTCACGGTTATCTGTCGCAGAAAGTCATGAAAGCCGATGTATGAGATTTTCACAACATAAGTTCCGTCTTTGACGTTTTTCAGATTGAATGAGCCGTCTTGTGCTGTTGCCACGCCTGTCACCATGCGTGTGGAATCTGCTGTCATCAGCATCACTGTGCTTCGCATGAGGGCATCGCCGTTCTCGCTGTCCACTACTTTTCCTTTTACTAAGGATTGTGAGAAGGTGGCAGCTGCTGCTAAGAAGAAGATGAATGTAAGAAAGGTTCTTCTGGAAATGAACATATTAGTTAGTGTTTTTGTTTTACTTTTATATGACTCTTTTAAATGCAAAAGGTTTAACAGAAATGTTAAGAAATACAAAAAAAGAGAGCTTCAAAACTGAAACTCTCTTTGCGGTGCGTACGAGACTCGAACTCGTGACCCCATGCGTGACAGGCATGTATTCTAACCTACTGAACTAACGCACCAGTTGCCCCTTTTCTTTATAGACCTTGGATGCTTTTGGTCTTTGCGGTGCGTACGAGACTCGAACTCGTGACCCCATGCGTGACAGGCATGTATTCTAACCTACTGAACTAACGCACCAGTGTTTTGCTTTTGCGAGTGCAAAGGTACAACTTTTTATGGAACCTGCAAAGGATTTTTCGATTTTTTTCGTCAAATTCTGAAAATATTTCTTTGCCTATGTATAGAGCCTTTGTGAGGCGTCTTTAATGCCTGTTTATTCCGAAATGAAGCCGTGTGGGATTTTGGCGTTGTTTGGAAAATCGGTGTGCCCCACAGCGATGATTCGGAATGGGGCACACCGATAAAGCGATGTGCCCCACACCGTTCAAGTGGTATGCTGGTGTGCAAAATTTGCCTATGAGAGTTGAATGAGAAAAGAAGGGGGCAGCATCATTCAAACACAGTTTTATAGATGACGAAATAAGCCGAGTGTTCTATTTTATAAATCTCAATTGCAGCAAGTTCAAGGTGAGGTGATGGTGCCCCCAGAAGCTTGTTTCTTAAGCACTTCTTCATAATACGCAGCCAATGCCTCTTCTGCTAATTTGGCCTCCAGCTTCGTTAGTGCTTGCGCTGCTATTCTTGAACGGTATTTTGCAATACACGTTCAAAGCCACGATTATCTGTTCTCTTGTCCAGTTTTTTGCCATAGCCTATTTCTTTGGTGGTGTCATTATCGGCAATTGCTGGCTCCCATTGGTTTTGCCATTATTCCCATAGTTCCCATTCCTCCCATTGAGATAGCCCATTCCATGCTCTTCCCTCCACTGTCTTCTTGCAGCCGACATCTGTTCCTTGATGCCGCCATCCTGCAAGAACTCCGTCTTGTACTTTTCCAGAAGCCGCTTCAGTAAATAGTCCGTCTGATGAATCAGCACTAACGCCACATTTGCAGCAGTAATATCATCTCTCAGTTCGCACACTCGTATGTAGTCGGCTGGCTTCGAGTGCTGTTTGCACCATTCACGCGCATTTCTGCACTGCTGACTGTTCACATCCCATATCTTGTTGCCGTGGTTACTCAAATAGTCCTCATAATCCTCCTGCAATTCCTTTAAACTTGCCTTTGCCACGTTCACCAGCTTGATGCAAGCCTCTGTTGATGTCGTACCTGTTTCATTCCCTTCTGCAATGTTTTGCTTCCCTGAACGAGCCGCCTGCTTCATCTGGTCAACCGTACGGTCGCCAATCTGCGGTAAGTAGTGCTCTATGAAATAGCACGTCAAGTCGTAGATGCACTCCGACTTCTGAAAGGCAATTAGCTTTTTGTAATCGCCTTTAGGAACGAGAAAACTGTTTGTGTCGGTTGGCATAGTAGTTTAGTATGAGTGAGAATGATGAGATTAATGGGATAAATGAGAATTGATGAAGAAATCGCCATATACCTTCACGCCGTTTGCCTCATCCACTTCTTCGGGGAAATCAGCCAGTTTTATGTTTTCTTTCTTCTTTGCCATATCTCTATTTTTCCACTTGCAAAGATACTACTTTCCCCTTCACCCGCCAAACTTCCTTCAAAAATTATTTGTTTGCAGTTTGGCAATGGAAACTGTTCTACTTGTGCGTAGCAGTGGAGCGGAGATGATTTTTTGAAAAAAGTGACGCAATCATTCGTGGATTGCAATGGTGGGCTTGTGTCTTTGTGTCGTCATTGGAAGGGAAGCGTCAGAAACGTAATTACGGTACGCCCACAGCCGTAATTGCGTTGACGGGCGAAAGGTAATTTCGATGGTGGGCATCAGGTAAAGGTGAAAGTTGAAGAGTGGCTTGCGTGGTGCAGGGAGTTGGTAGCGTATAAAAGAAGGCATAGGGTCGGAAACTCTATGCCTTCTTTATAATATATAATATATGTGTAACTCTTACTTGAGACCTAATTTTTTTGCGATGTTCTTTGGAATGGCATCCTTGTGAATGAGGATGTTCATTGTTTTGTAGGCAACAAATGCCTTGGATGCGTACCAGACGCCGTTGTATTTGTAGTTGGTACCCCATGAGTTTTTCACCATGAAGTATTCCTTGCCGTTCTGGTCTTTGGCGATGCCGTAGATGAGCATGCCGTGGTCGTCGGTAGTTTCCCAGTTGTCGTAAGCCTCTTGGCGCATTTCTTGAGTTACGGTGATTTCAGGGAGCGGGCGTGCTGTGTAGGCTGTTTTATTGCTTGTTCCTGATGTGCCGAACCAACGAGCATAGTCAGAGCCGTTCTCGTCCTTTACCTTCTTCAGGTCGGGGCATACTGCGATGCCGTCGCGTGAAAATCCGTTTTCTGTCACGTCAGCACCCCATGCGAAGGTGTATCCGTTTTTCACGCCGCTTTCCATTACTTCCATGAACTCGTCGAGTGGGAGGTTGTAGGAGAGTCCCCATCGCCAGTTGTCCTGAACTTCGATGACAAACTCCTCGTAGAAAGGATGGTGCGTGAATGAGGTGAGGCTCACATAGTCGTCCATGTTCAGGCCAGTAGAAGCCATGTATGATTGTGGTGTATAGGTCTTGCCCTCGTAGGTGAATTCTGCTGGACATTCGCCGAGATAGTTGTCGAGCGTAGAGTTGATGGACTTGAACCAGATTGGAGAGAGCTTTTTCTGTTTGCCTTTGGCAATGGCTGCAACCTGTGGCTCAAGAATGGAGAAGAATTCGCTGAAGTTTGGCAGAGTGTCGCCATAGAGAGTGCCTGGCTCGGGCATGGCTGACTGAGGAATCATGCCATAGTGCTTCATGCAGTAAACAGCATCGTAGAAGGAACCTCCTTGGCTGAAGCTGATGTCGCCATGCAGGCGTACAGATGCTTTGGCGCGGTCTTCGTATGTCTTGTGGGCGAGATACATTTCAGAGAAATCCCACTCTCCTTTGCCCATGCGGAGTAGCTCTGCCTCGAAAAATCCCAATGAGGAGAAGGCCCAGCATGTGCCTGAATTGTTCTGATTTTTAGTTGATGTGATAGGGTTTTCTTTCACGACAGTAAACTGAAATCCTTCTTCCTTGTTTTCTTGAGCAAACAGGGAAGTGCCCAGCGCGAAAAGCGCAGTAATGATGAATGCTTTTTTCATGAGTTATTAGTCAAAAGAAATAAATACAGATTTCTAAAAGTAGTTTTTCATTTGCAAAGGTATTGTAAATCGTTTGAAAAAACAAACGATTTGATGATTTTCGTGCTTTTTCTTATATATAATAATGTGTAAAAAGGGGAAAAAGAAAAGGGGATGCGTTTGTGGCGCATCCCCTTGGAAGTATGTGTGATGAGAATGTCATCGGATTAGTTTTCCATCTGTGCCTTGAGAGCAGCAAGTGCGTCGATGTCGCCGAGAGTTGTAGAAGCAGCAACATTCTTGATTGCAGGAGCCTGCTCCTTCTGTGGGCGGCTTGCTTTCTTTGCTGCAGCTTCTGCTTTCTTTGCAGCCTTTGCTTCTGCGCGGGCAACATCTTCGAAGATGCGTGAATGAGAAAGGATGATGCGCTTTGCCTCCTTGTTGAATTCGATAACTTTGAACTCGAGAGTCTCACCAAGCTGAGCCTGGCTGCCATCTTCCTTCACGAGGTGCTTAGGAGTAGCAAAGCCTTCTACGCCACCTTCGAGAGCAATCACAGCGCCCTTGTCGAGAACTTCTGCAACCTTACCCTCGTGGATAGAATCCTGAGTGTAGATTGTCTCGAAGTTATCCCATGGGTTATCTTCAAGCTGCTTGTGACCGAGAGAGAGACGACGGTTTTCCTTGTCGATGTCAAGTACCTGAACCTCAATCTGCTCGCCAATCTTTGTAAATTCAGATGGGTGCTTAACCTTCTTTGTCCAAGAGAGGTCGGAAATGTGGATGAGACCGTCAACGCCTTCTTCTACCTCAACGAATACACCGAAGTTTGTGAAGTTGCGTACCTTTGCAGTGTGCTTGCTGCCAACAGGATACTTCTCTTCGATGTTCTCCCATGGGTCAGCCTTGAGCTGCTTCACGCCGAGAGACATCTTGCGCTCTTCGCGGTCGAGTGTGAGGATAACTGCCTCAACTTCGTCACCAACCTTCATGAACTCTTGTGCAGAGTGGAGGTGTGCGCTCCAAGACATTTCAGAAACGTGGATGAGACCTTCTACGCCTGGTGCAATCTCGATGAATGCACCGTAGTCAGCCATTACAACGACTTTACCCTGTACTTTGTCACCAACTTTGAGGTCTGCTGAGAGTGCATCCCATGGGTGTGGAGTGAGCTGCTTCAAGCCGAGAGCAATACGCTTCTTCTCGTCGTCGAAGTCGATGATAACAACGTTGAGTTTCTGGTCGAGCTCAACAATTTCCTTTGGATCGCTTACGCGGCCCCAAGAAAGGTCTGTGATGTGGATGAGACCGTCAACACCACCGAGGTCGATAAATACACCGTAGTTGGTAATGTTCTTAACTGTTCCTTCGAGAATCTGACCTTTTTCGAGCTTTGAGATGATTTCCTTCTTCTGCTGCTCGAGCTCAGCCTCGATGAGAGCCTTGTGGCTAACAACTACGTTGCGGAATTCCTGATTGATTTTCACAATCTTGAACTCCATTGTCTTGCCAACAAATGTATCGTAATCGCGGATAGGCTTAACGTCAATCTGAGAACCTGGGAGGAATGCCTCTGTGCCGAGTACGTCAACAATCATACCACCCTTTGTGCGGCACTTCACGAAACCTGTTACGATTTCATTGTTGTCGAGTGCTGCATTTACACGCTCCCAAGAACGGCTCTGACGAGCTTTCTTGTGAGAAAGGATGAGCTGACCTTTTTTGTCTTCCTGATTTTCAATGTAAACCTCAACGTTGTCGCCAACTTTGAGATCTGGAGCGTAGCGGAACTCGCTGCGTGCGATGATACCTTCGCTCTTGTAGCCAATGTTTACAACAACTTCACGGTCGTTGATAGCAGTAACTGTACCGTCAACAACTTCGTTGTCGTTAACGTTGTTGAGAGTGCCTTCGTAGGCAGCTGCTTGAGCGGCTTTGTCAGCTGCGCTCACGCCGTCGTTCTCGAATGCATCCCAATCGAAACCTTCCAGCGGTTTAATTTCTTTAATTTCCATAATAATAAATTGTTTTTAATTAATAAAGTTAGACATTATGTTGATAAAATCTAAAATTCTTGTCCAAGCCAAAGTGTGGGCATACAAAACGGCTGCAAAGTTAGTGATTTCCCGATGATTGAACAAATTTTCCGGGGTGATTTTCCAATTCTCCTTGCTTTTTCTGTTCAATCGTCCATTTTGCAGGTTGCATTAGACTTTACAATCTGATATTTAGTCTTCTATGACAGGCCATCCGTCTTTGTTGAAGTTCATCTTTTTGATGAATAGTTTTGCTTTGCCGTTTTCGGACTTTACATAGGCATGGCTGACGAAATACCATTGTCCGTCGAAGTGATATGCAGAGTTGTGTCCTACACCAAAGTATTGAGCATTAGGGCCTATGAGTATGTCTCCGCCTCCTTTTTCCATAGGTTGTCCCTTGCTGTCAATGTAAGGTCCGTCAATTTTTTTGCTGCGACCGACCACTGTACGATAAGTGCTTCGTTCGCCTCGGCAGCAGTAATCAAAGCTGACGAATAGGTAATAATATTTGCCTTCTTTGATGATGAATGGGGCTTCTACAGCATTTGTGCCTGCTTCAATCGTGTCTCCTCCTTCGATGGTGAAATGTTCGACATTGTTGAGCTCAGCAAGAGTAAGTTTCTTTCCGATGCGTCGTGATATGGTTTTAGGCTTCCCATCTAATGTTTTGAAGTCTTTCTTTAACTTGACCATTTGTATGCCGTCCCAGAAAGAACCGAATGTGAGCCAAGGTGTTCCTTTTTTGTCAACGATGAGATTGGGGTCTATGGCATTGTAATTGTCTATACGCTGATGGGAGACGATGACTGCGCCTTGGTCTTCCCACTTGTAGTCAGGTGATTGTGGGTCAAGGGTTTTGTTGGTGGCAAGTCCTATTGCGGAACCATTCTTCCCGAATGTGGAGCATGAATAATAGAGGAGCCATTGTCCATCATGATAGCTGATGTCTGGTGCCCAAGTGTGGCCGTGATAACCTCGGACTGAGTCTGTTGCCCATTGAGGAATAGGGTTGAGAGCGGATCTTTCATGTTTCCATGTTTTCATGTCGCTTGATGAAAGAATGCTTACACCCATGCCTGTTGCGAAAATGTAATATTTCCCATCTTTGTCACGAGCCATGACGGGGTCGTGTACATCGGGATTCGTTGTCGTGAATGAAGTGCGTGGTCGTCTCCTGTTTTCCTGATTTTCTTGTGCATAGAGTAAACAGGGCAGTGTGAATAGAAAAAGGGATACGAGAGTCGTAAATGTTAGTTTCATAAGTTTGTGTTAGTTATAGGGTGAATATTGTTTAAGGTTCTAAGCGGAGTTTCATGACAGTCCAGTCGTTTTTTTCGGTTATATCAATAACGGAAAGTTTGTTTTTGGAAGCCGTTTCTTTCATTTCAGGAATATCTTTTGTGTAAAATCCTGAGATGTAAAGGATGCCATTGGGCTCGAGATGTTGTATGTAGGTCGGAATGTCTTCTATTAGTATGTTTTTGTGAATGTTGGCCACAATGGTATTGAATTGCCCTGTGATAGCGGAAGCATCGCCTAATAGAATCTCTACATTATTAATATTATTAAGAGAGAAATTTTCTGCAGCATTCTTAACGCTGAATTCATCAATGTCAATGGCAACAATTTTTTCAGCTCCTTTTAGAGCCATGGCTATGCCGAGCACTCCTGTTCCCGTACCCATATCGAGGACGCGCTGAGCTGTGAAGTCTTCTTGCCATAACAATGATGTAATTTGGTAGGTGGTTTCGTGAGAACCAGATCCGAATGCCATGCGAGGATTCAGACGTATGCCAAATTCACGTTCGAGGATGGGGTCAAAACCGTTACGTTCCCATTCTTCATTCCAGTTTTTGTTTTCTAAATGATGGATGCTATAGGTGAAGGATGTGTCGGGAATGACAACGTCCTCTAATGTGTTTTGAAGAGCTGATTCTGAAAAGGTTTCTTTCGAGATGTATGCTTTAATGCCTGTTTCGGTAGGTTCAAAAGAATCGAAACCGATTTCTCCAAGCTGTGCACAAAGAATGTCGCCTGCAGCTTCAGAATAGGGGGTGATGGTAATGTTGGCGTAAAGGTATTGCATGGGGGTTATGGTCTGTGAATTTCTTCATCGTTTTTTATGGTCATGTCAACAAGGTCTTGGTATTTCCCATTGAAAAGGTTGATGTCCACGTAGCCTTTGATGCCGTCCACTTTCCCGACATCTGTGTGCTGCCAGAAAGCCCACTCTCCGTTGTACACAAGTGAATCTACATAATAATGGGCAATCCAATATGGGTATTTGTCAAAGTCGGGAGAATTGAGGTACGTCGTCTTGAATTTGTAGCCAGTATAGAGTATAGGAGTGATTCCGTAGTGTTTCTCTACAGCATTCATCCAGTTCAATACTTCTCGTTGCAATTGGGGGGTGGAGTAGTTGCCTATTTCTTCAACATCAAGTACAGGAGGAAGGTCGTTCTCGTCCAATTGCACCATTTTGCAATAGAAGTTAGCTTGTTCTTTGCCAGATGTATGAGGGCTGAAATAATGATATGCACCACGAATGATGTCGTTTTTCTTAGCGTTATGAAAATTCTGATTGAAATTTTCATCCCAGAGGTCGGTTCCTTCAGTTGCTTTTATAAAAACAAATGATACAGGCGCATCTTGAATTTGTGCATTCCGTACTTTATCCCAGTTTATATCTCCTTGATAATGTGAAATATCAATGCCTCTGACTAATCCTTTGGGATAGGTGACATTACCATATAAGGCTTTCCATCTAAAAGAGTAGGGACTGACAAATGTCTTGTAAAAAAAATAGATGTAAACAACTATAATGAAAGCGAGAATACCCCATAGAATATAAGAAGGAAATCTTCGGAAAGGATTGCTCTTGACGTTTTTCTTCTTTGTCTTTCTGGTGGTATTTTTTTTGTTATTTTTCTTAGTAGTAGACATCTGTGAAGACGGTTATGAAAAGGTGAAAAATCCAAATGGTCTAAAAATAGCCAGTGGATTTTTCACCTTTGAAAATTCCTCAACGATAATTATTTAGCTTGTTCAAGCTGAAGCGTCTTTGTGGTCTGGTCGCAAACTTCAGTTGGTCCCCAATATTGAATTGGACCAGGATAAACGTATGCTGTTTCTTTTGCCCACTGTTCGCGATGTGCAGCGAAGAATTTGAATGGCGCACCATCCAATTCCACAAGAGCCTTGCGGATAACGGGCTTCATCTTGCCATTGCGTTTTTCGAGATTCATCATCATTGTGATAGGTACACCGCCGGCAATCCATTCTGCTGCAGGAGCGGTTGTGTTCTTGATGATAGACATGTAGCCTGTCTTGCCGTTTGCGATAAGGCGAGAAGCGTTGTATCCAAGTGAGTAGCAGTAGTCTGCATCGTAGTTAGATGGAGCAGCACAGCGACCTTCGTATCCGAAGAAGTGGTGCTGAGTGCCAAACTTGCCAACGAATTTGCCAGCTTTCTTCCAAACAGCGAGTTTGTCTGCAACCATGCGAGAGAGCAACTTCTCTGTCTCTATGAGAGATACTTGTACATTTCCGTGTGGGTCACGGTCAAGTGCGAGCTGAGCTGCAACGTCTGATGGGAGTGACTTGAATACAGCGAGATTGTCAGGTGAAATGTGTGCTTTTACAAATTCAATTTGTTCATTTGCACTTGTAATGTTTTGAGCTGCTGGGAGGGCGAGGACGTCATTCAGTTCTGCGATGAGTTTCTTGATTGCAGGGATGAACTCGATAATTCCTTCTGGAATGAGCACTGTTCCGAAATTGTTGCCTTCTGCAGCACGTGCTGCTACTGCTTCTGCAATATAAGTCACAACATCATCGAGTGACATGGCTTTTGCCTCTACTTCTTCTGATACGAGACAGATGTTTGGCTGGCACTGGAGAGCACATTCAAGAGCAATGTGAGATGCTGAACGGCCCATCAGTTTGATGAAGTGCCAATATTTACGAGCTGAATTACAGTCGCGCTGGATGTTTCCAATCAGTTCTGAGTAAGTCTTGCAGGCTGTGTCAAAACCGAAAGATGTTTCAATCTGCTCATTCTTCAAGTCGCCGTCGATAGTTTTGGGACAGCCAATTACTTGTACACCATACTTCTTTGCTGCATAGTATTCTGCAAGAACACATGCGTTAGTGTTAGAGTCGTCGCCGCCAATGATAACAAGTGCTTTGATGTTCAGTTCGCGAAGAATCTGGATGCCTTTTTCAAATTGGTCTTCTTCTTCTAATTTTGTACGGCCAGATCCGATGATGTCAAAACCACCTGTGTTGCGATACTGATCCATCAGTTCGGAAGTGATTTCCATGTAGCTGTGGTCAACGAGGCCGCCTGGGCCAAGGATGAAACCGTATAGCTTGTTAGCAGGATTGAGAGACTTAACACCGTCGAACAAACCAGAAATAACGTTGTGACCACCAGGAGCCTGACCTCCAGAAAGGATGATACCGACGTTGAATGCAGGAAGCTCAACTGGTTCACCTGCTTCAAAAGTGATAACAGGCATACCGTAAGTGTTAGGGAAAAGTTCCTTGATTTCTGCTTGATTGCCAACTGACTGAGTTGGAGCGCCTTCTACTGCTTTAACAGGACCTTGAAGAGCCTTTGGAAGCTTAGGCTGATACGCAGCGCGAGCTGCTTGAAGATTTGAAATAGCCATTAGATTATTATTTTTTTAGTTAATAGGATTTTGAATCATTTTTTGATGGATGCACGAGCGGCTGAAACGTATCCAAGTGTTTCTTTACATTTGTCTGTGATGTATTGCCAATCTTCCTCCTTAATTTTGTCATTAGGGAAAAGTTTGGAGCCCATGCCGACACAATAGACCCCGGCTTTAAACCATTCGGTTAGATTTTCTTCAGTAGGAGCGACTCCACCCGTTACCATGATTTTTGACCAAGGCATTGGGGCTTTGAGGTTCTTTACCATGGCTGGTCCATATACATCGCCAGGAAAGAGTTTCGTGAGGTCACATCCAAGTTCTTGTGCCGTACCCATTTCTGTGACGGAACCGCAGCCTGGGCAATAGGGGATGAGTCGTCGGTTGCATACAGGCGCAATTTCTGGATTGAACAATGGGCCAACAACGAAACATGCACCCAGCTGAATGTAAAGTGCAGCTGTAGGAGCGTCAACAATGGAACCTACGCCAAGAGCGAGTTCTGGGCATTCGGTTGCCGCAAATTTAACACACTCAGCGAAAACTTCGTGTGCGAAGTCTCCACGGTTGGTGAATTCGAAAGCGCGAACACCACCATCATAGCAAGCTTTGATTACTTTTTTAGCAACTTCTGCGTTTTTATGGTAGAAGACAGGAACCATTCCTGTCTCTCCTATTTTTGCCATTACGGCAAGTTTGTCGAATTTTGCCACTTTTTTATGTGATTATGAATCAATAATTAACGCTGTACACGACCGTTTGCACTTCCACCAGCCAATGCCTCGACCTCTTCTTCTGAAACGTGGTTGAAATCACCTGGTATGGTGTGTTTCAATGCTGATGCTGCAACAGCGAATTCAAGAGCTTCTCCTTGAGTTGGTTTGGTAAGCAATCCGTGGATGAGACCGCCAGAAAAAGAGTCGCCTCCACCTACACGGTCTATGATGGGGTTGATGTCATAACGCTTACTTTGGTAAAACTCTTTTCCGTTGTAAATAAGGGCTTTCCATCCATTGTGGGTTGCAGAGAAACTTTCACGGAGCGTTGAGACCACGTATTTAAAACCAAATTCTTTTGCCATAGCTTTGAAAATGCCTTCATATCCAGCAGCGTCGGTCACGCCTGCTTCAACGTCTGCGTCGGGCTTGAACCCAAGGCAGAGTTCTGCATCTTCCTCATTTCCAATGCACACATCAACATATTGCATCAAAGGGCGCATGACGGAGATAGCCTTTTCGCTGCTCCAAAGTTTTTTTCGGAAATTAAGGTCGCAAGATATTGTTACACCATGCTTCTTTGCTGCTATGCATGCTTGTTTCAGACATTCTGCTGATGCGTCGCTGATGGCTGGAGTGATGCCTGACCAATGGAACCAATCTGCATTTTCGAAGATCTTCTCGAAGTCGAAATCTTCAGGTTTTGCTTCTGCAATAGCGGAATTGGCACGGTCGTAAATGACTTTGGAAGGACGCATGCTTGCACCTGTTTCTGCATAATAAAGTCCGATGCGTTCGCCGCCACGCGCAATGAAGTCCGTGTTGACACCATATTTGCGTAACGCATTTACTGCAATTTGTCCTATCTCGTGTTTGGGAAGTTTGCTTACAAACACACTTTCGTGTCCATAATTTGCAACGCTTATACCTACGTTTGCTTCACCACCACCTGGAATAATGTTGAACTTTTCTGCTTGTACGAAACGGTAATTCCCTTCTGGTGAAAGGCGAAGCATGATTTCGCCCATTGTAACAATCTTTGCCATGATATTTAACGTTCTTATATATTCTGAGAAATGTTGTGCAAAATTAACAATTTTTTGTAAGAAAATGAAGCTTTTTGTGTCAAAAAATCATCATTCTGTAAAAAAATATTCTAATTAAAATTTTATATGCTTTAAAAATACTATCTTTGTATGTTTTATGTGGACAATTGCCTCTCAGTGAGGTTGGTTTTTGAGTTTTTTGAAGGTAAATTATAGTTGTTCTTAGTTTTGTATGGACGTATGGAGATAAAATCCAAAATTCGGATAAAAGATATTGCGGAAAGAGCCGGAGTTTCTGTTGGTACAGTTGACCGAGTCATCCATGGCAGCAGTAATGTGTCGCCAATCAGTTTGGAAAGGGTGCAGAAAGTTTTGGATGAAATAAATTTCACTCCCAATCATTATGCTTCTGCGTTGGCTTCCCATAATGTACACCAGTTTGCCGCTATTCTTCCGATGCATGAGGTTGACAGTTATTGGGCTCGTGTGGAGAGCGGATTGATGGATGGGGTTCGTCGATTCAACGATTTTAAAATATCATTCAAGATTTTTCGCTATGACCCCTTCAATACAGAATCGTTCAAGTATGAATGTCAGAGCCTTTTGGATGCGAATCCTGACACGGTTATTATTGGGCCTATTTTCAATTATAATATAATGGCTAATTTTACTGCTCGGCTTGACGAACGCAGCATCCCTTATGCGTTGCTTGATTCAAACTGGCCAGAATTCAACCATCGTATCTTTTATGGCCAGGATTCATTGCGCAGTGGGGCCTTTTCGGGAAGAATCATGTCGTTGGCTGTGAAATCTGACACTAAGAAAATAGCTCTTTTCAAGGTTCTGGGTGAAGGGCGTGTGGCAAGCCGTCAGCAGATGAATAGGGAAGTCGGCTTTAGAAAATATATGGAGGAGAATTGTCCTGATATTGAGATTGTTGACTTGAACCTTTATGCTTATGACAAGCAAGGTATGCGTGATATCATGCATGAATTCTTTACCAATAATCCGGACATCTGCTATGCTTTGTCGTTCAACTCCTCTATCCATATCATTGCCGACTTCCTGAGACAAGAAATGCCTGAGCATCCTCATGTGACGCTTCTTGGTTACGATGCCCTTAATGCCAATGTGGAGTGCGTTAAGAATGGTTCTGTGGATTTTTTGATTGCACAGCACCCTCAGACACAGGGACTTAATTGTTTCCGTTCTATGTTCAACTCGTGTGTTCTGAAGATGGCTTTGCCTCGTGACCACTACATGGCAATAGAGTTGCTGACTAAAGAGAATATAGACTATTATAAAGATTAAATCTTACATTAACTGAAAATAAATTGACATGAAAAAAAATCGCGCTTTTCAGACTGTTGTTCTGCTCTTGCTCGTGGCAGTGCAGGCATCGGCACAAAAAACAGGAATCCCCTTGGTGTATTCGGTCGAAAATACTGGTGCTAAATACGATGCTCCACGTTTTGCCGCCCCCTCTCAGTTGCCAAGTGTCTCAACACTTCCTAATCCATTCGTTTTCTCTGATGGGAAGAAGGAAGTGAAGAAATTCAAGCAGTGGATGAAACGTCGCGCAGAAATTGCACAAGAGATTCAGCATTATGAGATTGGACAAAAGCCATCTGTTCCAATGGATAGCATTGATGCACGAATGAATGGCGACACATTGATTGTTGATGTTCGTATGAATGGAGAGGTGTTGACATTGAAAACTCCCATTTTTTATCCTCAGGAAGGCACGGCTCCATACCCGTTGATGATTGGTGCCAGCAACAACTCTCTTCCTGCAAAACTCTTCAAAGATCGAAATATTGCCATGATGGTCTTTTTTGAGCGTCAGGTCAATAACTACTCGCAGTTTGGAAGGCCTTCGGGAAGAGGAAATTACGAGTTCGACCGCTTGTATCCTGATTTGACGGAAAATGGTGCGTATAGCGAATGGGCGTGGGGATTCAGCCGCCTCCTTGATGGCTTGCAGAAACTGGGTCCAGAAGTGACAAAGATTGACATGAAGAGGATTGGGGTGACAGGATGTTCTTATGCAGGAAAGATGGCTCTTTTCTGTGGAGCATTCGATGAGCGTGTGGCATTAACAATTGCTCAAGAGCCTGGAGGTGGAGGTGCTGCTGCTTGGCGTGTTTCTCGCACCTTGGGAAATGTTGAAAATTTGGATAAGACGGATTATAACTGGTTCAAACACAGTTTGAAAGAGAATTTTGGAGAAGAAAAGGTTGGCAATCTTCCTTATGACCATCATGAGCTTGTAGCTCTTTGCTGCCCTCGTGCGTTGCTGCTTCTTGGCAATCCTGACTACGAGTGGCTTGCCGACCCTTCCATGTATGTTTCTGCCAATGCGGCATTGAAGGTGTGGGAAAAATTTGGCATCGAAGACCGTTTCGGCTATTCCATTGTAGCTCAGCATGGACATTGTCAGCTCCCTCCATCGCAATATCCTGAAGTGGAAGCATTTCTTGATAAATTTCTGTTGGGCAAGACAGACGCCAATACACTTGTTCGTATAGCTCCGGCCGACTATCCGCAGCGCTATGACGTTCGGCCGTGGATGGCTTGGTGATAATTCTTGACGACAAGTGCGCATTTGATAAACACCGCCTGCATAATATTTGGAACACCGTGTTCCAAATATTATGCAGGCGGTGTTTTAAATATTATGCAGGCGGTGAGCATGTATGGGGGTGCTGTAATAATAAAAGAAGACTCACAAACGATTTGCTTCGATTGTGAGTCTTAATGGGGTTATCCAGCAGAGGATATTCATTGTTCTAATCTTCTTCATCTGAAATGTCGTCGATGTCGTCGATGTCTTCAAACTGAATGTTTGCTTCATCCAATTCCTCGTCTTCATCCAGTTCCTCGTCATTTCCGTCGAGTTTCTTCAGTTCTTCCTCATCCATGTCTTCCTCTTCTTCAATGTCGATATCTTCCTCAAAATCTTCGTCATCTTCGATGGCATGCTTGCGACGTTTCTTCCTGCCATCAGTTTCGTCGTCGATGCTGTAGTCGATGTGTACTTTTTCCACCTTTGGCTTCATCTTCATGAAGATGCCTTCAATCCATGCGCCTCTTTCGATTTCAAGCACATCATAGCCATCTTCTTTTCTTCGGTCAATGATTCCGCCTTCCTTGCGCATGGTCTTGATGGGCATGACTGTACAGTCAACGAAAAAGGCCGATTCAATGATGTCTTGAATGGCAAGTGGCAGTCCCTTCCATCCTGTGCCCATATTGTGGCTAATGAGGTCAAGCACTTCCCATGGCTCCAGATGCTGAATGTTCTCCAAAGTGAGATCAGTCACCTTTTTGATAGGGCGTTTCCTGATGGCGATAGCGTTGTTGCCATTCTCATCGGGGGTGGAATAAATGTCGTATCCGGAGTTCTCCAGTTGGTTAACCTTTTCGGCTTCTTCCCTTTTCAGATATTGGATGTCAAACACTGTTTTCACAATGTTCATGTAATGCTTTTCATTTTCAGCAAATTCGTCTCGTTTTTTCTTAGCGTCAATAATCATTTGGCTAAGTTCGCTTGGAGTCACTGTCCAAACATTGCTCTTGTTCAAGTCGTCAAGCGACAGCTTTGTCTTTTGTTTCATTTTCGTATATAAATAATGCGTAAATTTGTGCTTAGAACAATTTGGCTGCAAAGTTACGATTAAGTGAGAGAATAACCAAATTTATTTAACTTTTTCCGAACAGCAGTATCTCAGGTGCCATTGGGGGTGGGATTATGTAAGAGAAAAAAAGGATTTATTTGACTTTTTCCGATAATTTTCCTTATCTTTGCAGACAAATTTATCAATAAGATTTTTTAATTCTCAAAATCATAAGCTTCATGAAAGAATTAGCATTGAAGTATGGCTGTAATCCAAATCAAAAGCCATCACGCGTTTATATGGAGGAAGGCGAACTTCCTATTGAAGTTCTTTGTGGACGTCCAGGATACATCAATCTGCTGGATGCACTGAATAGTTGGCAGCTTGTCAAGGAACTGAAAGCTGCAACAGGCATGCCATCGGCAGCGTCCTTCAAGCATGTAAGTCCAGCAGGAGCAGCCGTTGGCGCTCCACTTAGCGACACATTGAAAAAGATTTATTTTGTTGACGATGTGAAGATTCCGCTTACTCCTATTGCTACAGCCTATGCACGTGCTCGCGGAGCTGACCGCATGTCTTCTTTTGGCGATTTCATTGCTCTTTCTGACACTTGCGATGAGGCTACTGCAACACTCATCAAGCGCGAGGTGAGCGATGGAATCATTGCTCCCGATTATACTCCCGAAGCGCTGGAGATTCTTCGTGCAAAGCGCAATGGCACATACTGTGTCATCAAGATTGACCCCGACTACGTTCCTGCTCCCATCGAGTCAAAGCAGGTGTTCGGCGTCACTTTCGAACAGGGACGCAATGAGATAGACCTCACGGCAGACAGTCTTTTCGACAATATCCCTACAGAAAACAAGGACATTCCTGCTGATGCTAAGCGCGACCTGAAGATTGCGCTCATCACGCTCAAATACACTCAGTCAAATTCTGTATGCTATGTCAAGGACGGACAGGCTATCGGTATTGGTGCTGGTCAGCAGAGCCGCATCCATTGTACACGCCTGGCTGGTAACAAGGCTGACATCTGGTGGCTCCGTCAATGTCCTAAGGTGCTTGCACTCCCATTCAAGAGCGATATCCGTCGTGCAGACCGCGACAACACCATTGATGTGTATATTGGCGACGAGTATGAGGACGTGCTTCGTGAAGGTGTATGGCAGAACTTCTTTACAGAAAAGCCTGAGCCTCTCACAGCAGAGGAGAAGAAAGCATGGCTTGCGCAGAACACGAATGTTTGCCTGGGTTCAGACGCCTTCTTCCCATTTGGCGATAACATCGAGCGCGCCCACAAGAGCGGAGTGCAGTATATCGCACAGGCAGGCGGATCTGTCCGTGATGACCATGTTATCGACACTTGCAACAAGTACGGCATTGTCATGGCATTTACTGGCATACGACTCTTCCATCATTAAAAACAACTAAATTGATGATTGAGAATTGATTGTCGAGAAGATTCATGTCTTGTGTACAGCAGCATGATTGTTGTTCTTGGCTGTCAATTCTCAATTCTTATTTTTTGACAATATCTATGGCAACAGACCAGGAAATACAGTATGCCATCATGAATGGCATTAGCTTTGGCAAAGGTCGGTCCGAGCAGAAGGAAGACCCGACGAAAGTGAAGACAAAAGCTCGCAAAAAGGGCTATCAGACAGGTGCCCATAAGTCAGGTGCAGCCAAGCACAAAGCTGAAATTAGGCAGCGTGTGAAAAGCCGGGCATCGCAGCGTAAAGGCAAGTAAAGTCAGACACCTCCCTTCTTTAACCTCCTCTTCTCTATGAAACTCCCACATCCGCTCATCGCAGCTATCCCCGTTGCTGTGCTTATCGCCCTGCTTGTCGTAGTCATCTATCTGTTTGGCAGCGACTCGCTCAGTGGTGGAAGCCAAATGGCGCTGCTTTCGGGCTCCGCTGTATGCGTGGCGATAGCCATGGTTTTCTACAAAGTACCATGGAAAGCCTTTGAAGAACAGATAGCGAAAACTATTGGCAGCGTTTCCGTCACCATCTTCATACTTCTTCTTGTCGGAATGCTCTCTGGCTCATGGATGGTTGGCGGCATTGTGCCGACGCTGATTTACTATGGGGTGCAGATTATATCGCCTCAGTTCTTTCTTGTCTGCACCTGCCTCATCTGTTCTTTGGTTTCTCTGCTTTCAGGCAGCTCGTGGACCACTGTCGCGACCTTAGGTGTGGCACTTTTGGGCATCAGCAAAGCTCTGGGCGTGTCAGAGGCATGGACTGCTGGAGCTATCATTTCTGGAGCATATTTTGGAGACAAGATGTCTCCGCTCAGCGATACCACCATTCTGGCTTCTTCTGTGTCGAGAACAGACCTTTTTGTGCATATACGTTACATGCTGTACACCACTGTTCCGACCTTCATTATCACATCTGTCATCTTTCTGGTGGCAGGCTTCTCTATTGACAGACATACCGAATTGCAAGTCTTGCAGTACACGCAAGGGCTTCAAGACACTTTCAACATCTCGCTTTGGACGCTCATTGTGCCTATCGTGACAGGCTTGCTCATCATTCGCCGTGTCTCGTCCACCATCATCCTCTTCTCATCAGCACTCATGGCAGGAGCATTGGCCCTTGTCATGCAGCCCCACATCCTTGAGCAGATAGCAGGAGAAGGGGAGTGGTCAGGTTCGGCAGCCTTGATTCGGGGGCTTGCTATCACCTATTATGGCGCAACAGCCATTGATGCAGGCGATGCTTCGCTCAACGACCTCATATCCACTGGCGGAATGGCCGGCATGCTCGACACCGTCTGGCTGATACTGTGTGCCATGTGCTTTGGCTCGGTTATGGTGGCAAGCCGCATGATAGAGAGCCTCACCAGTTTTGTTCTCAAGTATGTGCGCAGCCGCTTCTCTTTAGTGTCCGCCACTGTAGGCACAGGAGTGTTCCTCAATGTCACCACGGGAGACCAGTTCATCTCCATCGTCCTCACTGCCGACATGTACCGTTCCGCTTACCGTAAGCAAGGGTATGAATCTCGCCTTTTGAGCCGCACCACCGAAGATGCTGTCACGGTTACTTCCGTGCTCATACCATGGAATACCTGTGGCATGACCCAGGCTTCAGTCCTTGGGGTGCCTACGTTGACCTACCTCCCTTATTGCTTCTTCAACATCATCAGTCCCCTCATGACCCTGCTTGTTGCAGCCATCGGGTGGAAAATTAAGAAAGTGAAAATTGCTGATTGATATTGTCAGGCAAAGAGACCGTTTTCTGTCGCGCATTATGGTGTGAAACGAAAGTTTTTCGTATGATTAACGTGCGCTCGATGATTTAGCATGGCAATTTTGTTCAGAAAAATAGACAAGCGATTAACCGCACCCCTCGGGCCTCGTTTCTGAAAAAGAAGTTGTATATTTGCAACGGAAACATAACGTGCGAAGCAATAAATATTGTAGAGGAAGAAAAAGAAAGAATCTGATAAACAAATCGATAGCCAGTGCTGAATGTACTGGCTGTTTTTGTGGGGAAAGAGAAGAGGTGCATCCGCTTGCAGGGAAACGGATGCACCTCTTTATTCTGAATGGTATGTATAGCTTGTTTAATTAGCTGCTTCAAATTCCTTCAGGAAACGAACATCGTTCTCGGAGAAGAGGCGGAGGTCCTTAACCTGATATTTGAGGTTGGTGATGCGCTCGATGCCCATGCCGAAAGCGTAGCCCTTGTATTTGGTAGAGTCGATGCCATTAGCTTCGAGCACGTTAGGATGCACCATGCCGCAGCCAAGGATTTCGAGCCAGCCAGAGCCTTTGCACATGTTGCAGCCCTTGCCCTTGCAGAGGGTGCAGGATACGTCCATCTCGGCACTTGGCTCGGTGAATGGGAAGTAGGATGGACGGAGACGTATCTGGGTGTCTTCGCCGAACATTTCCTTGGCGAAGAGCAGAAGTACCTGCTTGAGGTCGGTAAAGCTAACCTTCTCATCAACATAGAGTCCTTCAACCTGGTGGAAGAAGCAATGGGCGCGAGCTGAGATGGCTTCGTTGCGATAAACGCGGCCAGGGCAGATGACGCGCACGGGTGGCTGCTGTTTTTCCATCACGCGTGCTTGTACAGAGCTGGTGTGAGTACGCAGAATGATGTCTGGGTGAGATTCTACAAAGAACGTGTCTTGCATGTCGCGTGCAGGATGGTCGTCGGCAAAGTTCATGGAAGAGAACACGTGCCAGTCATCTTCTACTTCTGGACCTTCAGCAAGTGAGAAGCCGAGGCGTGAGAAGATGTCGATGATTTCGTTCTTCACGATAGTGAGCGGATGGCGTGTACCAAGACCAATAGGGTAGGCGGTGCGAGTGATGTCGAGGTGATTCGCATCGGTTTCTTGTACCGCGAAAGCGTCGCGCAGGGCATTGATTTTCTCTTGTGCCTTGTCTTTCAGCTCGTTGATTTTGATGCCAATCTCCTTTTTTTGTTCAACTGGCACATTGCGGAAGTCGGCCATGAGTGCTGTGATGGCACCTTTCTTGCTCAGGTATTTGATACGGAGCTGTTCGATTTCTTCAGCAGAATTGGCTGTAAGATTCTCAACCTCTTGGAGTAAACTTTGTATTTTGTCTAACATCATGCTGTTTTACTGTTGGATGATTTACAATTGACTCTTTTGTTTTTTTTGATTGCCATTGCGAAAATCGCTGCAAAGGTAGTGAAAATTATTAGGATTTAGGAATTGAAGATTAGGAATTGTTGTTTTTCTTATGAAAAAACTGTTTGATTGGCAAATTATTCTTCATTCCTCATACCTAATTCCTAATTATTCCCTACCTTTGCACAAGTTTATGTAACGAGTGTTATATATAATATGAGAAAAGGTTTGGTTTTGTTGGCAGCAGTAATGGGTCTTGCTGTATCGTGTGATAATCGTAAGATGACCAATGCTTTTGAGGCAGAAGAAGAGGACGATTGTGACTCTGTCGAAGCTTTTGTGGGTGATACGCTCCATCTGTTTGACGAGGAACTGCCTCCTGTTGCTGCAGATAAACTTTTTGATGATTTTTTCTTTACTTTCATAGATGATCCGAAGTATAGGCTTCGCCGCATCTCATTTCCTCTACAATGCAGCGATGGTGAAGAATTGGGGCAGATTGCAAGGGATGAGTGGAAACTGATAGACCCTTTTGATATAGGCAGGCTCTTCTTTGTAATATATGAACGTGAACAAGACCTTGAATTGCTGAAAGATACGGCTGTCAGCGAGGTTTTCGTGGAGCGGATTTTCTTGCAGGAACAGCGTATGGAGGTGTATGATTTCAAGAGGATGGATGGCAAGTGGAGATTGGCTAATATGAAGAAAGAGGATTGGCTGAACACACCGAATGGCGATTTCTTGAAATTTTATGCACATTTTGTGTCAGACAGTCTCTTCCAGCGCGAGGCATTGTCTGAACCTGTTAAGGTTGTTCTGACGCCAGGCGATGGGGATGAGGAGGTGCAGGAAGAGTTTATTACAAAGGATGAATGGTTTGAAATACAGGAAGGCTCACCCGTGTTTGACGAAGTGCTGATGAATATAGATTATGGGCAGACCAGTATTAGCCAGAACAGAAAGATACTGATGCTTGAAGGTGTCAGCAATGGATTGCAAATGAAGTTTAAGTTTAATAAGCAGAACGAAAAGTGGATGCTGATGGAGGTTGAGTATTGAGGTTGCTTGAGTAATGGCGTTTGTTTATGAAGGAATATGCGAATTATAGTTTGCTGAATCACAACACGTTCGGCATGAATGTGGAAACAAAACGTTTCGTGGAGTATGATAGTGAGGAAGAGCTGATTGGTTTGTTGCCGTCTTTAGGAAACAAATTTCTCCACATGGGGGGTGGCAGCAATCTTCTTTTTCTGGGTAACTTTGACGGAACGGTGCTGCATAGTGCCATCAGAGGTATAGAGGTTGTGGAAAATTGCGGGGAAGAAATGCTGGTTCGTGTGGGTGCAGGTGTTGTTTGGGATGACTTTGTGGCATGGGCTGTTGAGCAAGGTTGGGGCGGTATAGAGAATCTGTCGCTAATACCAGGAGAAGTGGGTGCGAGTGCTGTGCAAAACATTGGTGCATACGGAGTTGAGGCAAAAGATGTTATTGTTCGGGTTGAGGCCATTCATCTGAAAACAGGGGAGAAGCGTTGTTTTATGGCAGACGAATGTGGTTATGCTTATCGCCAAAGTGTTTTCAAGAATGAGCTGAAAGGTCAATATGCCATCACTTATGTTACCTATAAACTTGCAGTTCATCCGACCTTAAAACTTGGCTATGGCAACATGAAAGTGCTGTCAGAGAAGGAGAATGTGACGGTTGCCGATATACGTCAGTTTATTATAGATGTAAGAAATGCGAAGCTGCCTGACCCCAAGGTGCTGGGCAATGCCGGAAGTTTTTTCATGAATCCAGTAGTGTCTCGCGACAAATTTCGGAAGATTCAACTGGCATATCCACAGATGCCTTATTATGAAGTGGAGAATGGTGTGAAGATTCCAGCAGGATGGATGATAGAGCAGTGTGGATGGAAAGGAAAATCGCTGGGTAGAGCTGGGGTGCATGAGAAGCAGGCATTGGTGTTGGTAAATCTTGGTGGAGCGTCTTCGGAAGAGATTGTGGCGCTTTGCAATGCTGTCTGTAAAGATGTAAAAGATACGTTTGGTATAGACATCCATCCGGAAGTAAATTTTATAAGTTGATGATGAAGATCACGATACTTGGTAGCGGAACATCCAGTGGAGTGCCTCAGATAGGTTGCTCTTGCAAGGTTTGTTCGTCTAATGATCCGAAAGATAAGCGATTGAGGTGTTCATGCCTGATAGAAAAGAACGGAAAAAACATTTTGATTGACTGTGGCCCTGACTTCCGTGAACAGATGCTGCGTGTCGGTTTCCGTCAGCTGGATGCTGTATTTATCACTCATGAGCATTATGACCATGTTGGCGGTCTTGACGATTTGCGTCCTTACAGCATTTTTGGCGATGTGACTGTCTATGCGGAAAAATATTGCGCTGATCATCTGAAGGAACGCATCCCGTATTGCTTCACACCTGCGGACAAGCGTTATCCAGGAGTACCAGCTATTGATTTGGTTGAAATAGAACCACATGTTCCTGTCTTCGTCAAAAAGGCAGAGAGAAAGCCTATCCCCTCAGAGTATCTTAGTGATGCAATGAAGATGAAGATTCTGCAAGAGGAACCCAAAGAAGATGAATTTGAACATGAAGATGTGGAGGTGATGCCTATCCGGGTGATGCATGGACGACTTCCCATCGTTGGTTTTCGCATAGAGAATTTTGTTTATATCACCGACATGAAAACGATTCCAGAAGAGGAATTGCCTTTGCTGGAAGGAGTGGAGTATATGATTGTCAATGGCTTGCGTCATAAAGAACATCCAACTCATCAGACGATAACGGATGCGATAGCCTTTGCACATCGATTGGGTGTGAAGGAAACTTGGATTGTTCACATGAGTCATCACATCAAGCCGCACGCAGAAGAGGAAAGAAATCTTCCTTCAGGCATCCATTTGGCGTATGACGGAGAGGTGATAACATTCTGATGCCTTTTTCCTATTCCATGGCGTTTTAATTTTGTACAAGTTTATGGATCAGAATCGGTGTGCCCCACATCGATGTGTTGATGTGCCCCACACCGTTGAACCGATGTGGGGCACACCGATTTTGGGGTGGGAATTAATGCCAAACTAATCAAGTTTCGGTTAATTATGAAGATGTCTTGGGAGATGTTGAATGAAAGATGTCAAATGAAAAAAGGCCGCCAATAAGCAGCCTTTTTCTTGTATGGTTAATTTGTTTTAGACAGCTATGTTCTGCAAGAAAGAAATGAGAACGCCTGCTGCAACGGCAGAACCAATCACGCCAGATACATTTGACGACATGCAATAGTTGAGCACGTGGTTCTTCGGGTCGTACTTTGTGGAAATTTCGTTGCAGACGCGAGATGCCATTGGAACGGCAGAAAGACCTGTGGCGCCAATGAGTGGATTGATTTTCTTCTTGGAGAAAAGATTCGCAATCTTCACCATGAGAATTCCTGATGCGATAGAAAGACCGAACGCAAAGAAACCTCCAATCACAATACCGATTGTTGTCCAGTTGAGGAACGCTTGTACAGTCATAGTTGCGCCGACACAAAGGCCGAGGAAAACTGTAGCAGTATTCATGACTGCATTTGAAATAGTGTCGAACAGACGAGCTGTATCAGAACCGATTTCTTTCAAGAGGTTACCGAACATCAGCATGCCAATCAGAGAAACTGCTGATGGAACGAGCAGCGCAACAATTGTTGTTACTGCAATTGGGAAAATAATTTTGATAACTTTCTCGTTCTTGATTTTCTGTCCAGAAGGATAAAGCTTGTCTTGTTCCTTCATGTTGATTTTCAGTTCTTTCTCGGAACAGAGCAGTTTTACCACAAGCGGAATGATTACAGGTACGAGCGCCATGTAAGAGTAAGCAGCAATGGCGATTGGTGCCAGAAGATGTGGTGCCAGCTTGATTGTTGTATAGATGGCAGTTGGGCCATCGGCGCCACCGATGATGGCGAGTGAAGCTGCTTCTTTAATGTTGAATGCACCAGAACCGATGGCAATAAGCAGTACCGCAAAAATTCCGAGCTGTGCTGCTGCACCAAAGATTGAGAGACGGAGGTTGCGAAGCATCGGGCCAAAGTCTGTCAGCGCACCAACACCCATGAAGATGATAGGTGGGAGGAATCCTGTTTTGATGAGCATGTAATAAAGGAAGTTCATCAGCCCTAAGTCGTGTGCAATTGCAGGGAGAGACATTTCCCAAATGTTTTCTGTGAGCACATTTCCTGCTGCATCTACAACACGGCCAGCTTCGTCTGCTTGATAAACTCCCATTTCACCGCCAGGGAAGTTAGCTATCAGAACACCGAAGGCGATGGGGATAAGGAGCAGTGGCTCGAAATGCTTTACTATACCAAGGTACAGGAGTACGAAGGCAAGCAAATACATGATAAGGTATGTACCATTGGCATCAATGATGTTGCTGAAAGCAGTCATCTGGTACACGTTATTGAGTATTTCTTCCATTTGTTTTTAACGGTTTTGATGTTTACGGTTTTGAGGTTTGTACGGTATGCGGCGCGTTGCAACCGCATGCCGTACAACCGTATAGCCGCTTAGCCGAATTTAAGCCATTTTGAAAATTGGGTCATCTTCTTCAACTGAATCACCAGAGTTAGCGAGGATGGCTGTAATTACACCAGCTTTTTCAGCACGGATGGCGTTGAATGTTTTCATCGCCTCGATGTAGCCAAGTGTGTCACCTGCTTGTACAGTATCGCCAACTTTCTTTGGTGTCTCAGAATTGTCCTTTACGAGGTAGAATTTGCCTTCCAATGGAGCGAGGATGTCTTCGCCTTCTCCAACTGGTGCAGCAGCTGCTGGAGTCCCTGCAGGAGTTGCTGGTGCAGCATCTCCGTAAGCGATTTCAACCTTGTAGTTTATGCCGTTAACTTGTACAGTTACGCTCTTTGGACCTTCTGCGCCAGCAGCTGGAGCGTTCTTGGCAGCCTTGCGTTTTGCAAGATCTTCTTCGAAGTCAGCTTTTG
The DNA here is from genome assembly GCA_017507385.1 of Bacteroidaceae bacterium. Classification (GTDB taxonomy): domain Bacteria; phylum Bacteroidota; class Bacteroidia; order Bacteroidales; family Bacteroidaceae; genus Minthosoma. The sequence continues at coordinate 41,652 of JAFWAX010000082.1, forward strand.
CTTTTCCGCTCTTGTAGGCACGATACTGCTCTGGGTGCATTGCGAGCTCGAAAAGTTCTTCATCGTCTTGGCCAAGTTCCCATCCGTTCTCCTTCATTTCTTGACGGAACTCATCAAGTTTGTCTGGGAAGTATGATTGTGGATCTTGTGTCTCAAACTCGCGACCTTGTTCTTTTGCCATTTCGATGAGCTCTGGTGCAACAGGGCCAGGCAGCTGTCCGGCCTTGCCGAGAATCATGTCCCAGATGGTGTCTGCAATCATGCTCCAGCGAGCCTTGCCCTTTTCCATCTGCATTACGTTCATCAGCGCAAGGTTCTTCACATACTGTGAGAAAGGAGTAACGAGGCATGGATAACCAACCTTTGGCCATACGTATGCTACTTCGTCGAAGAGCTTGATGAGCAAATCGTCAGTCGTCAATTCTGGCTGACCGTTCTTCACCTTCCACTTGTTGAGTGACTTGAGGTTGTCTTCGAGGTCTGTCATCAGTGAACCCATCATTCCGCCTGGGAGACCTGGCTTCACGAGCAATGAGTTGTTAATGTGGTTGAGTTCAGGGATATAGTAGCCAAGGAAGTCGTCACACATTTCCTGAATCTGAGTGCGCACCTCCATGTAAGCAGCCATATTGATATCCTTAACTTTGAAACCTGCATCTTTCAGCATTTCCTGAACTGCGATGATGTCTGCATGGCCTGTTCCCCAAGAGAGTGGAGACATGCCTGTATCTACATAGTCGCAACCTGCATTGCAGACTTCGAGGATTGACGCCATGTTGAAACCTGGTCCAGCGTGTGAGTGATATTGGATGATGATGTCCTTCTTGATGTTCTTGATGCCTTCAACAATCTTGCCGAGTGATACGGGGCGGCCAATGCCGGCCATGTCCTTCAAGCAGATTTCGTCAGCACCTGCCTCAATGAAAGTTTTTGCCAGATTAACGTAGTACTCAACTGTATGGATTGGAGAAGCTGTGATGCAGAGAGTGGCCTGTGCAATCATGCCTGCTTCTTTAGCGTACTGGATTGAAGGTATTACATTGCGTGAATCGTTCAATCCACAGAAGATGCGAGTGATGTCCGTTCCTTGAGCTTTCTTGACTTTGTAGAAAAGTTTACGTACGTCTTTTGGACATGGACTCATGCGAAGACCATTGAGAGCACGGTCAAGCATGTGTGTCTGGATGCCTGCCTCATGGAATGGCTTTGTCCATTCGCGAACTGATTTATTGGGATTTTCTCCGTAGAGAAGGTTGACTTGCTCGAAACCACCACCATTTGTTTCAACACGATCGAAGCAGCCCATCTTGATGATTGCAGGAGCTACTTTGACCAGCTGGTCTACACGAGGCTGATATTTGCCAGCACTCTGCCACATGTCGCGGAAGACCAACGAGAATTTTACTTCTTTTGCCATATCTTTATAATTTTATTACTTTAATTCTACTTACTTTTTCTACATTTTTGTGATTTTTGATGCACGCCCCTTACCGCCTGTAATCTGGTTGATGGTTGCATCAATGACTGCCTTTGTGATGGCATCAATATCTGCTATAGCCTTTGCTGCAGGTGCAACTTTCTTTGCAGTTGTTTCTTCTGGTGCCCATTTGTTGACAGCCCAGATGAGCAGTTTGCCGAGATAAATCACGATGAGTAGTACAATGAATACTGTGACCATACCGACAACAAGGAGTTGAAGTGCTCCGTAAATGTCATTTGTAATCATATTGTTGAAATTTTAATTATCTTTCTACATTAAAAAAACGTTGCAAATATACGTTATTTTTTTTACATATTTATTAAATGTATATACGTTTTTCGTAAAAAATAAAATAAAAAAGACTGTTTATAAAAAATGCCATGTTCTTTTAGGTTGAAAAAAATGGCAAAAAAGTAATTGGGGAGGTTCTTTGTTTTGTGTTGAAAAAGCTGTGAAAGGGCTGTTTTTTTGTCGTGTGTTCAAGTAATGAAAAGTGTGAAAACCATTTGGTACCAGTGTTTGCAAAAAAGGTTTTTGTTGGCAGGAATCAGTTCTCTTGGACTTGTGTAAATATGGAAAATATTAAGATTTTTTTCTTTTTTTGAAAAGAATCCGTAACTTTGTGGAAAATTTACAATTAACTAACTTTTATGGAACAAGTTTTTGCTTACATCATCGGTCTTGGCGCTGCGGTTATGATGCCTATTATCTTCACCGTTTTGGGAGTTTGTATAGGCATAAAATTCTCCAAAGCATTGAAAAGTGGACTTTATGTCGGAGTCGGTTTTGTTGGATTGGGTGTTATAACAGGTCTGCTTACTTCAAGTCTTGGACCTGCGCTTTCTAAGGTGGTGGAAATTTATGGATTAGAGCTCAACGTTTTTGATATGGGCTGGCCTGCGGCTGCGTCGGTTGCTTACAATACGACAGTTGGCGCTTTCATAATTCCTGTTTGTTTGGCAGTGAATCTGGTTCTGTTGTTGTTGGGCTGTACACGTACTATCAACATCGACTTGTGGAATTATTGGCATTTTGCTTTTATTGGTGCAGTGATTTATTTTCTGACCGATTCTATTGGATGGGGATTTTTTGCCGCCATCATTTGCTATATTGTAACTTTGGTGTTTGCCGACATGACAGCTAAGAAATTTCAGCAATTTTATTCGGGAATGGAAGGCATTTCTATTCCGCAACCTTTCTGTCAGGGCTTTACTCCTTTTGCTATTTTGATAGGAAAGGCTCTTGACCTTATTCCTGGATTTGATAAATTGAATATTGATGCTGAAGGCATGAAGAAGAAGTTCGGTCTTTTTGGCGAGCCTCTTTTCCTTGGTGTCATCATCGGTATTGTAATCGGTTGCTTTGCTTGCGAAAGTTGGGATGCAGTGGTGGACGGCATTCCTGGCATACTTGGTCTCGGTATTAAAATGGGAGCAGTGATGGAACTGATACCTCGAATTACAAGTCTTTTCATTGAAGGACTCAAGCCAATCAGCGAAGCGACTCGTGAACTCATTGCTAAGAAGTTTGGAGAGAAAAAAGAGTTTTATATAGGAATGTCTCCTGCACTTGTTATAGGTCATCCTACAACGTTGATTGTCAGTCTTCTGCTCATTCCTGTTACACTAATACTTGCGGTGGCTCTTCCAGGGAATCAGTTCCTTCCTTTGGCATCTTTAGCTGGAATGTTTTATGTGTTTGTGATGGTTCTTCCCTATACAAGAGGAAACGTAGTGAAGTCATTCATTGTGGGTCTTGTCGTGATGGCAGCAGGTCTTTACTTTGTTACGCTTATGAGTGAGAACTTCACATCGGCAGCTCATGTGGTGAGTGCAGCTCATCCTGACGATGCTGCAGTACGAGTGCCAGAAGGCTTCAAGGCCGGGTCGCTTGACTTCGCGTCGTCTCCGATTGCATTTGCTATCTATGCTTGCATGAAATATTTGAAATACATAGGTGCAGGAATTTTAAGTCTGCTCACAATCATCCTTGTTGTGTGGAATCGTAAACGGATAAATAAATAATTATTAACTATATTTAGCATAAAAATGAAAAGATTTTTCTTTGTAGCTGTTCTTGCAGCAACAGCATTGTCAGCTGCGGCACAGGTGAAGGTGAACTTTCAAACAGCATGCCATCCAGAAGATGTTAAACGCTATGACACCAAGACTCTGCGCGAGCGTTTCGTGATGGAAAAAGTCATGGTCGCAGATGAAATCAACCTTACTTATTCTATGTATGACCGCTTCATCTTTGGTGGAGCAATGCCAGTGAATAAGGAACTGAAACTCGAGACTTTTGATGCCCTCAAGGCTCCCTACTTCCTGTATAATCGTGAGATTGGCATCATCAATACAGCTGGCGATGGTATTGTTGTCGTTGATGGTGTGGAATATCCTCTCGGAGCAAAGGAGGCGCTCTATATCGGTCGCGGGAACCTTGGAAAAGACAAGAAAGGACAGAACATCGATTCCAACAAGGAAGTTATATTCCGTTCAAAAGATCCTAAAAATCCAGCAAAGTTCTACATCAATTCTGCGACTGCTCACCAGCATTACAAAACTCAGTGGATAACTCTTGATGGGCGTAAGAACGGTAAGATTCAGTCGCTTAAAGCTACTGTAACCGGACCTCTCGGCACTTTGGAAGAGTCAAACCGTCGCACCATCTATCAGCTCATTGTGAACACATCTTTGCAAGAAGGTCCATGCCAGCTGCAGATGGGACTGACACAGCTGGAGCCAGGCTCTGTATGGAACACGATGCCTCCACATACTCATGGACGTCGTATAGAAGCATACTATTACTTCAATCTGCCAGAGACTCAAACAATCAGCCATGTCATGGGCGAACCTCAAGAAAGCCGTATCGTATGGCTGCACAACGAACAGGCAATCATGTCGCCAGAGTGGTCAATCCATGCAGCTTCTGCCACATACTACTACACATTCATCTGGGGCATGGCAGGAGAGAATCTTGACTACAACGACAAGGATGTCATTAAGGTGACAGACCTTCAGTAAAAAACATTAACGTGAGTTCGACGAATTCGCATAAAGCATGCCGTTCCCAGCGTGTCTATCGTGTGCATAATATTTAAAACACCGTGTTTGAAATATTTCGTAGGCGGTGTTTGAAATATAATGCGAACGGTGGATGCTAAAACAACGGGAATCTTATTTTTGTTCAAGTCGATTCATGTAGCTTTCAATTCGTCGAACTCACGTAGCATTAAGATATAAATAAACAGGGGCGCTCCAAAAGTGTCCCTGTTTTTGTGTTTCATATTAAAGTTACCCGCTAAAAAATCTGTTGATGTTAACCTAAGAATCCTTTATTTCCTTTCTTCTTTCTCCTTTTCCTTCTTCAGTTGATATTCAAAATATTCTTTCATCGCTTTTTCGGTTTCTTGCTTACTCTTATTCCTGAGATATTGCTCCAATGATTGTAAAAACAACTCCAAATGCAGCACCAACAATCATCATTTGAGGAAGCATCAGATTTAAAACCTTCTTACTACTCAAATCCAACATTTCTCCTTCCATAACCAAAGGAAATACAATGTAAAATGCAAGAACAGACAAAGCACCTATTAAATAGGCTGTGATAAATTTCTTCATAATAATATATAAATAAATTACAACTTAAATACGATTGGAAGTGTGTACTTAACTTTGACGGGTGTTCCATTTATTGTACCAGGATTCCATTTAGGCATAGAAGATATAACCCTAATGGCTTCCTCGTCAAGTGACTTTTCCACACCCCTCGTTATTTTAACATCTGTAACTGAACCATCTTCAGAAACAACAAATTGAACTAATACCTTACTTTGTATTTCATATTTCTTTGCCGTTTTGGGGTATTTCACGTTCTTTGAAATGTATTTCCATAGGGCATCATTTCCACCTATAAATTCGGGGGGAGTTGTCATTTCCTGATTTAGGTTGACTCCGTTTGGAGCCTTTCCCTGGTATAAGTTGACTCTGGTTAGACTTATAACTGTTATTTGTTGACTTGTTTTTATTATTCCTGATAATGGTTGTCTTCCCTGTTCTTATCCCGCTCAAGGGTTGACTGGAGGGCGTAGCCCGGAAGGAAACCCTTGAGGCGTCGGCAAAGGTAAACCTTTTTCCGTTATTTCCAAGGATGAGTGATTGTTTTTGATTGCTTGTGTCCTATAACTGAACCATCGTTTAGTGATTTCACCGTTATGCATCGCAGCTTGCGCCGGTGTCATCATATCAATGCTCATATGCGGCCTCTCGTTGTTATAAAAGTCCACAGCGTTCGATACGGCAGCCATGACATCCTCAATACAATTGAACCGCATATCTTTAAGGAGCTCGTTCTTCATTGTGTTGTTTATTCTCTCAGCCTGGGCATTATCCTTGGGGTCTCCGCTTTCGGTCATGCTTATCCTTATATTCATCCTTTCGAGCAGTCTGACATATTCCGAACTGGCGTATTGGCAACCGCGGTCTGAGTGGTGGATAAGTTCTATATCATTTTTCCCTTCTATACGCTTCATTGCCATCTTGAGAGCCTCTATGGGGTAAGAGGTTTCCAATGTCGGCCCAACGCTCCAACCGACAATCTCTTCCGTGTAAGCATCCATAACCAGTGATAGATAACAAAACACATAGTGATATTCATCAAGCCATATGGTAATGTACGTCATATCACTTACCCATAGTTGGTTGGCTTTTGACGGAATAAAGTCCTTGATTATATTGGGATATGTGGGAAGACCATGAGACGAGTCTGTGGTCTTTGGCTTACGGGTCTTATTCCGCACCTTCAGCCGTACCTGTCGACTACCTCCACGAAACGGTCGCGGCCGACAGGGGCGTTTCCTTGAAAATCACGGCGGTACATATACCACAGTTTCATACCGCCTATGCCGGGATCTTTTGCACGGATGCATTTTATGTATTCCAGAACAAAAGACTCTTGAGCGACTTTCTTGAGGATATTTGCCTCTTCATGTTTATAATAAGCCTGCTTGCTTACGCCAAACAGTGCGCAAAGTCGTTGGACCCCATAGCGATTGGGATCCTTTGCGTGCAGGTTACTCACTGCTTGGCGC